>NZ_JCAUAU010000002.1:0-771473 GCF_059692135.1 Paenibacillus sp. J22R160
TAGGCATGAGTAGGGTTCCTTTCTTGGTGGTGTCGCAATCCCGAGAATACCCTACTTTTTTGCTGCCTGGCTAGGCTCCAAATCTTGGTACACAAACAATTTTACACCGTCTTCCCCGCCACTGAGAAGCTCCGATTAACGGTAGATTTTCCAGTTATTTCGGCAGATGAGGCTTAATGGAGCGTCTTCGCGGTACTGGGCAACTCAGCAATGGAGCGATCACGCTGATCTGAGCGAGTTGCAGAATGGATTACTTTTAAGTATCGCCGATTTCTCCTGCTAATTTCTGCGAATGTGCTGCTTTTACTCAAATCACCTTTATGTCATAGCAGGATCACCTAAAAGGTGTCAGCGACTCAATCGCTGACGCTTTTTTCATTCCCTATTTTCTAGACTATCAAAAAATTCTATCGTTTCGGGTTCTATCGAAGAGGCCCGTTTCATAGATTGAATTAAGATAGTTTAGGAGGAATCAGACTATGAAATGGACTTCAGCCACACTCAATCTCAGCCAAGTTCGAAAAACGTTTCAGAGCGCCAGTTCCGTCGGAAAAACGTTCTTTATTCTCAGCGCATCAACTTTAGCCATTTTTGTTCTCATTGGCGTAGGTGGCTATCTGCAGAATAGAGCCATAACGACCTCGCCGGTTTCGTCGATGAAAAGTTTAGCCGCGTCTGTCACGAATCAGTTTTTTATCGATATGCTCGGCATGGAAGTGCCTCATCTAAATAAAGACCAGAAGAAATTTACGTTCTCTCAGCATAATGTCTTCCATTTTGCTTTCCAGTTCCTGACGGACATTAATCCAAGCGATCCGAAGAGTTTGGTGGCCAGTGAGGTTCCAGGCATGGATGCCAACAAATCAACAGTCCTGGTCAAAGGAAGCGAAGCGAACCCAAGTGATCCGGTTGATTACAACCCCACTTCCTCGGATTTGGAAGCAGAGGCCATAAATCCTCCGAGCCCAACGCCTGAACCTACACCAACTGGAACTACAACGCCAGTTGTCAGTCAAACAGGTCAACCGCCTAAATCAGCAGGTGACAATGTAGCTTTCATTTACCAAACCCATAGCAATGAATCTTTCCTGCCTGAGCTGAGGGGCGTTACGGATCCGGATAAAGCTTACAGCGATAAAGTCAATATCATTTCAGTAGGTCAACGCCTAGCGCAGAATCTTGAAAAAGACGGAATTGGAGCCGTGCATTCACAAACCATTTATCCAAGTACGGTTAAAAACTTCGAATATCCATACTCTTATAAATATTCTTTAAAGACTTTGCAGGAAGCAGTCGTCCAGCATCCGGACTTACAGTATTATTTCGATCTTCATCGCGACTCCGCTGCCCGTAATAAAACTACCGCTACAATCGATGGTAAGGATTACGCACAGGTGTATTTCATAATCGGGGGAAAGAATCCTAATTGGAAAAAGAATGAGGAATTTGCCAATAAAATTCATCAAGTATTGGAAGCTAAACATCCTGGCATCTCCAAAGGGATTCATGCGAAGGAAGCTAGTGAAGGCAATGGCTTATACAATCAGAACTTTTCGCCAAACAATATATTGATTGAGGTAGGCGGTCCCTACAATTCGCTGGAGGAGTGCTACCGTACAACGGATTGGCTGGCCGAAGCTATCTCGGAAGTGATTTTGAATGCGAAGAAAGTAGATGCTCCTGCTGCGAGCCCTAAGCAATCTTAATTTTAAAGAATTTTAAAGGAGGCTTTATCATGAAGCTGAGGAACTTTTATATCAAGGTGAGCTTGTTCGGATTGCTGCTGCTGTTCTGCATTTTATTCGGTGTCAGCTTAGCATCCAGCGGGATGGAACGAATACAAGGTCCTCAGCCTTCTGCTAAAGCCGCCTCTCAAGAGCCAGTGAAGTCAGCTGGGAAAGGGGCTGCTGCAGCTGCTACGACAACTTCGACAGCCGCGAATGCCGGGAAGCCAACCCCATCGGCTGCTCCCAAAGGTGAGTCGGGAGCAAAAACAAATGCAGGTGCAACAGCGAAGCCTGAGACCGACAAGAATGCAGATCCCGTAGCCGATCACGATAATTCTCTGAATCATGTGGGCAACAAACTCGGAGACTTGCTGCAGATCGCATCGCATCATGGCATTAGACTGTTCGTGTCGATATTTGACGCTATATTGGGCAAAGGATAAGGGTGTACATTGCTGCAACTTCCCACAACTGCTATAATGAAAATTATTTGCATGTTGTGGGGGTTATTACGTTAGCATGACTGACATTCGCGAAAGACAATCAAGAATTCGAAACTTTTCTATCATCGCTCATATCGATCACGGCAAATCAACACTTGCTGACCGCATTTTGGAATATACAGGTGCTCTGTCGTCCCGTGAGATGCAGGAACAGGTGCTTGACCAAATGGATCTGGAGCGGGAACGCGGGATTACAATCAAGCTGCAGGCGGTAAGGCTGAGTTACCGCGCGGATGACGGCATAGATTATATCCTCAATCTGATTGATACACCAGGACACGTCGACTTTACCTATGAAGTATCCCGAAGCCTTGCGGCTTGTGAAGGGGCTTTACTGGTGGTAGATGCTGCGCAGGGAATTGAAGCTCAAACGCTGGCTAACGTTTACCTGGCACTGGAAAATAATTTAGAGATACTACCTGTTATTAATAAAATCGATTTGCCTAGCGCAGATCCTGACAAAGTGAAGAAAGAAATCGAGGACGTGATCGGGCTTGATGCTAGTGAAGCAGTACTCGCTTCTGCGAAAGCAGGTATTGGCATCAAGGAAATCATCGAGCAAGTTTGTCAAAAGGTGCCTGCTCCACAGGGCAATCCAGACAATCCGCTCAAAGCGTTGATTTTCGACTCCCACTATGACGCTTACAAAGGTGTTATCGTGTATGTGCGTGTTGTGGATGGTTCGATCAAAGCGGGTTCCAAAATCAAGATGATGGCAACCAACAAAGTCTTCGAAGTGATAGAGGTTGGAGCTTTCAAGCCAAGAATGTCCTCGGTTCCATCGCTCGAAGTCGGAGATGTTGGATTTATCGTTGCCGGCATCAAAAATGTGGGAGATACACGTGTCGGGGACACCGTAACCGAGGCAGATCGTCAAGCGCCAGAAGCGCTGCCAGGTTACCGACGGATCAACCCGATGGTATTCTGCGGATTGTATCCGATTGAAACAACAGATTACAATGACTTACGAGAAGCTTTGCAGAAATTAGAGCTCAATGACGCTTCACTTCGTTTCGAGCCTGAAACATCGACAGCGCTAGGCTTCGGCTTCCGTTGTGGATTCTTGGGACTGCTGCACATGGAGATCATTCAGGAACGTATTGAACGAGAGTTTAACATTCCGCTCATTACGACGGCGCCAAGCGTTATCTACCGCATCACATTAACGAATGGCGATGTGATGGACATTGATAATCCATCGAATTATCCAGATCCGCAGCGTATCGATTTCGTTGAAGAGCCTTACGTGAAAGCTTCCGTCATTGTACCGAATGATTATGTAGGTACCATCATGGAGCTGTGCCAAGGCAAGCGCGGCGAATACTTGAACATGGAGTATTTAGATACTAATCGTGTCACATTGACTTACGATATTCCATTGTCCGAAATCGTATATGACTTCTTCGATATGTTGAAGTCCAGAACTAAAGGTTACGCGTCCTTTGATTACGAGTTATCTGGATACAAGAAGTCGAGCCTCGTGAAAATGGACATTTTGCTCAATTCCGAGCAGGTCGATGCGCTCTCCTTCATTGTTCACCGTGATACCGCGTATCACCGCGGCAAAATTATTTGCGACAAATTGAAGGACTTGATTCCTCGCCAAATGTTCGAGGTGCCGATTCAAGCGGCAATCGGACAGAAGATCGTAGCCCGTGAAACCGTTAAAGCGATGCGTAAAAACGTCCTTGCCAAGTGTTACGGCGGTGACATTTCGCGTAAGCGGAAATTGCTCGATAAACAAAAAGAAGGTAAAAAGCGTATGAAGCAGGTCGGCAGCGTTGAAGTACCGCAAGAGGCATTCATGGCCGTACTCAAAATAGACGAATAGTTTGCAATGAATAAGAAGCTGGGGTGGCAGATTACTCTGCCCCTTGGCTTCTTATCAGTTGATAACCTAGACAAACGTGCCCGTCCAAAAGGACGACGAAATCGTCTGTCCAGGATAGAAAGGAAATACCCCTATGTTAGTTTCTTATGCAGCTCCAACTGCTGTGTACATTCATATCCCGTTTTGCACAAATAAATGTCATTATTGCGATTTTAACTCCTATGTGCTCAAGGGCCAGCCCGTCATGGAATATTTAGATGCGCTGGAACGTGAAATGGAGCTTACCGTAAAAAATAATCCGCCAGCTAAGGTAGAAACCATCTTCGTAGGTGGAGGGACACCGACTGTTTTGCTGCCTGATCAAATGGAACGTTTCTTGCGGATGGTCCGCACCTATTTTCCGGCTGATCCGGCAGAAGTCGAATTTTCGATGGAAGCCAACCCGGGAACGACGGATGAAGATAAGCTTGCAGTTATGAAAGAAGGCGGCGTTAACCGCATTAGCTTTGGCGTGCAGTCTTTTAACAATGATCTGCTTTCGGCGATCGGCCGCATTCATAATACAGATGACGTGCATAGAAGTATTGAAAATGCTAAAAAGCTTGGGTTTAACAACTTGTCCATCGATTTAATGTTTGGCTTGCCCAAACAAACTGTCGAGATCATGCAAGCGACCTTGGATGAAGCCTTGTCGCTGGATCTTCAGCATTATTCCATTTACAGTTTAAAAGTGGAAGAGAACACGCTGTTTCATACGCTGTTTAACAAAAATCAGCTGCCGCTGCCAAGTGAAGATGAAGAAGTCGATATGTATGAGCTCATCATGAAGCGTTTGGAAGCAGCAGGATACAAGCAATATGAGATTAGCAATTTTGCGAAGCCGGGGCGAGAAAGCAGGCACAATACGATGTATTGGCGTAATCGCTCCTACTACGGGCTTGGGGCAGGTGCGCATGGCTATATGAATAGACAGCGCCATGTCAATGTGAAAGGGATTCAGCCTTACATCGATGCTACAAAAGTTGGCTTGCCGATAACAGAGCAATTTGAAGTGACGCGGCAAGAGGCTATGGAGGATTTCATGATGGTCGGCCTGCGTCTGTTGGAAGGCGTTCGGAATGTCGATTTCCAAGATCAGTTTGGAGACACGATCGAAGCGCATTTCGGAGAAACAATTAAAGGCTGGGAACAGAAAAAATTGCTGGAACAAACGCCGGACGGGTATCGATTGTCCAAACATGGCATATTGCTGGGCAATGAAGTGTTTGCTTCATTCTTAACATAGGTTACTCTCGGGCTTTACTAGGAATCGGGCAAAAAATCCCTTGTGCAAATATACGGTATGTTGTATATTTATACATGAATCCACAAGCGTTTCAGCGGTTCGGCTGTGACGACGCTAGCGTGGGTTTTGTGCATTTTTGTTATGATTGGTGGGATGACAGTGAATTCATCAACGACAGTGTCCGTTAGGAAAGCATCGATAATCGATATCGATAAGCTTTATGAAATTATACAAGGCTATGCGAAGCAGGGCATTATGTTACCGCGTACGAAGGAAATGCTGGAGGAGCAAATTGACTCTTTCGTTGTTGCTGAGCACGATGGTATATTAATAGGCTGCGGCTCCCTTACAAGGCTTGGGCCAGATCTTGTTGAGATTCGCTCACTAGGTATGACCCCAGGCTTCAAAGGACAAGGAATCGGCGGCAAGTTGGTTGATTTCTTGGTCGAAGAAGCAAGAAGCCAAGGCATTGTGAAAGTAATGGCCCTAACGTACGAAGTTGCTTTTTTTCAGAAAAATGGTTTTACGCTTGTGCCAAAAGAGATTTTTCCGGAGAAGGTTTGGAAAGATTGCATGCATTGCAAAAAACAGTATTGCTGCGATGAAATCGCCGTACTCAAACGATTGGATTGACTTGACAACAGACCTTAGGGTCTGTTATTTTTGTATTAGGATTTAGCACTCACTAAATACGAGTGCTAACGAAAGTGATCATAGAGCGATTGTGAAGAGGAGGGGTACTTGATGTTGACGGATCGGCAACGCATGATTTTAAGTGCTATCATAGATGATTATGTTCGTTCAGCAGAGCCAATTGGTTCAAGAAGTATTTCGAAACGAGGCAATGTCGGGTTTAGTCCGGCTACGATTCGTAACGAAATGTCCGATCTCGAAGAGATGGGTTACTTGGAGCAGCCCCATACGTCCGCAGGCCGTATACCCTCACACAAAGGTTATCGTTACTATGTCGATCATTTGCTCCAGCATGGAACTTTGCATGAGAATGATTTGAATTCAATGAAGGGCACTTTTGCGCAGCGCATTCAAGAGATGGAAGGAGTCATCCAGCATGTCGCTGGTGTGCTGTCCTCTCTGACGAATTATACGTCGATTGTGCTTGGGCCAGAGGTATTCAGTACGACACTGAAGCATTTGCAGATCATCCCTCTTACAGAGACGTCCGCTGTCGCCATCATTGTCATGAATACAGGCCATGTAGAGAACAAAACGATTACAATTCCTGAAGGTATTCGGATGTCCGACATTGAGAAGGTCGTCAATATACTGAATGCCAAATTGAAGAATGTACCGTTAATTCAGTTTAAATCTCGACTGTATAATGAAGTTGCCAGCGAGCTGGGCAAATATGTGAATGGTTATCAGGAGCTTCTTTCCGTTGTGGAAAGTGTGCTTCAAAGCGATGAGAAGGATCGCGTGTTTCTTAGCGGTATGACCAATATGCTGACACAGCCTGAGTTTAAAGATGTTGACAAGGTGAAAAGTATTTTTGATCTATTGGAAGAAGCACCTACACTTATCAAATTGTTTACTCCGTCAAATGAAGGCATGGAGATCAAAATCGGTGCTGAAAATAGTATTGAAGCCATTAATAATTGCAGTTTAATTACGGCCTCCTATTCGATAGGCGGTCAGCCTCTGGGTACCATAGGCATTTTGGGGCCAACGCGAATGGAATACGGCAGGGTCATTAGTTTAATGAATCATTTATCGAAGCAAATGGAAGATGTGCTGGGACGTTGGTACGGCAAATGAGCGGTATCAAGACGGGACTCAGCGAGGGCGAAGAGCGTTACTCTACATTAGTTAATAATGCATCAGCCGTTAGGGCTATTTGTTCTGCGGTTGAGGGCACACTGGGTCCTAAGGGACTTGACACTATGTTGGTTGGTGGACAGGGTGAAGTGATCATCACCAACGACGGCGTTACCATTTTAGAAAAAATGGACGTCTCCCATCCCGCTGCCAGATTGATGATTCAGGTTGCGCGGAGCCAACAGCGGCAAATTGGCGACGGAACAACGACAGCGACAGTTCTTGCCGGTGCGCTCGTGCAAGAAGGTGTCGCGCAAGTAACGCGCGGCGTACCGGTTGCCAAGGTCGTCAGCGGGATGCTGCAAGGCATCGAGCTGGCGGTAGAAAGCCTGGAGCGCCGAAGCCGCGCGATCACGGGGCTAAGCGATGAAGCGTTGAAGCGCATCGCGATCACGGCAGGCCGAGAGCAGACGGATATTGCGAGGCTCATCGCTCAAGCTGCCGAAGCGGTCGGCGAGGCGAAGCTTCGCGAAGACGGCTATCGCTTCGCAGACAGCGTGATCGCCCATGAAGAGGCGAGCAGCGAGGTCTGGACCGGCATTCTGCTGAACCAGAAGCCGATGAACCTTCATCTCGACCAAGAGCGGCGAGATGCCCGCATTCTTGTCCTGCATGATGCTTTGGAGCCTGAGGCGGTCAGCGAGGAATCGCTGGTCACCGAGGCAGGCTTCCAGCGCTACATGCAGCTGAGAGAGCTCTTCCGCAGCAACCTTGCGTCGCTGCTGGAGCTTGGGGTCGGGCTCATCGCTTCCGACCGCGGGGTTGACCCCGAGGCGGAGCAGTTCTGCTCCGACCATGGCATCATCGTGCTGCAGCGCTTGTCCCGCAGGGACTTGCAGCACCTGAGCGAGCACACCGGCGCTCGGCCGCTACGTCGCACTGCGCTGTGCAAGAGCGCGCCGGAGCTTGACGCGGCGCTAGGCCGCGCGGGCTACGCTGCATACGACGAGCGCCTGGGGCGCGTGCGCGTAGCCGGTGGTCACGGTGAGCAGCACGTGACCGTGATCGTCGGCGCGGCGACGCGCGAAGCGGCGCATGAGCGCTCGCGCATCGCCAAGGACGCCGCGTCGGCCGTGCAAGCCGCCGTGCGCGGCGGTTACTTGCCCGGAGGCGGAGCCGCGGAGATGGCGGTCGCTCATGATCTTGAGCGCGTTCGCGAGACGATGAAGGGCATGGAGGGCTTCGGTGTGGCCGCTGTCGCGGGAGCACTGCGCAAGCCGCTGGCTCAGATCGTCGTCAACGCGGGTTACAATCCGCTTGAGAAGGTTGAAGAGCTGAAAGCGGCGCAGATCGCGCTGGAAACCGACAGCCTCGGAATCGATTGCGACACCGGGCAGGTCACCGACTTCGTCGAAGCCGGCATTGTCGACCCTGCAGATGTGAAAATTCACGCGTTGCAGGCTGCAGGAGAGGTTGCTGCTGCTGTACTGCGTATTCATACAGTTATTAAGATGAAGCAGCCTTTTGAAGAAGAGTAAAGCTGGGCAAACTGACGATAATGGAATTTTGTTGTATTATGTTGAGGAGGTGAAGGACAATTGAGTACTGATAACAAAACAGATGAGCAAGACGTGAACACTACATACGCAGCCGACAACGAGCAAACCGCTGAAAACCAAGAAGATGCGGCAGCTCAAGACACTCAAGCGGATGCTTCTGCGGAAGCGAGTGAACTAGAGAAGGTGCGTGTGCAAGCCGAAGAAAACTACCAACGTTTATTGCGCGTTCAAGCGGACTTCGACAACTTCCGCCGCCGCGCTAGAGCGGAGAAGGAAGATTTTGCTAAATATGCTTCACTTAAATTGATTGAGCAGCTTTTGCCGATTGTAGACAACTTCGATCGCGCGTTAGCGTCAAGCAAAGAGACGAAAGATTTCGACGCATTGGCAAAAGGATTGGATATGACGTATCGCGGGATGGATCAACTGCTTACAGCCGAAGGGCTTAAGCCGATCGAGGCCGTTGGACAGCCGTTCAACCCGGAATTCCACCAAGCCGTTATGCAGGTTGAATCTGACGAGCACGAGGAAGGCATTGTCGTTGAGGAGCTTCAAAAGGGCTACATTCTTAAAGACAAAGTCATCCGACCAGCAATGGTGAAAGTTAGCGTGTAGATCTTATCTTTTTAAAATAAAAATATTTCAATCTAAATCTATTCAAATGTTCCCTAGGAACAAAAGGAGGAAGCTTTAACATGAGTAAAGTTATTGGTATTGACTTAGGTACTACAAATTCTTGCGTAGCTGTTATGGAAGGCGGAGAAGCCGTCGTAATTCCTAACCCGGAAGGTAACCGCACGACGCCGTCCGTTGTAGGTTTCAAGAAAGATGGCGAGCGCGTTGTTGGTGAAACAGCTAAGCGTCAAGCGATCACAAACCCTGACAAAACAATCAGCTCCATCAAGCGTCACATCGGTACGAACCACAAAGAACACATCGATGGCAAAGACTACACACCACAAGAAATTTCGGCTATTATTCTTCAAAAGCTGAAAGCTGACGCAGAAGCTTACCTGGGCCAAACGGTAACACAAGCTGTTATCACAGTTCCGGCTTATTTCAACGACAGCCAACGTCAAGCTACGAAAGATGCTGGTAAAATTGCTGGTCTTGAAGTGCTTCGTATCGTCAATGAGCCAACAGCTGCAGCGCTTGCTTACGGTTTGGAGAAAACAGAAGATCAAACGATTCTTGTTTATGACCTTGGGGGCGGTACGTTTGACGTATCCATCCTTGAACTCGGCGATGGCTTCTTCGAAGTTAAAGCAACAAGTGGTGATAACAAGCTAGGCGGAGATGATTTCGACCAAGTTATCATCGATCACCTCGTAGCTGAATTCAAAAAAGAGCAAGGCATTGACCTTAGCAAAGATAAAGCAGCTGTTCAACGTTTGAAAGATGCTGCTGAAAAAGCGAAAAAAGAGCTTTCCGGCGTACTGACAACGACGGTTTCCCTACCGTTCATTACAGTAGCTGACGGCGTACCACAGCATTTGGAGCTTAACCTTACTCGCGCGAAATTCGAAGAGCTTTCCGCTCACTTGGTAGAAAGAACGCTTGGACCAACTCGTCAAGCTTTACAAGATTCAGGGCTTTCCACTAGCCAAATCGACAAAGTTGTTCTTGTCGGTGGATCCACGCGTATTCCTGCGGTTGTAGAAGCAATCAAAAAGTTGACTGGTAAAGAGCCTCACAAAGGCGTTAACCCGGACGAAGTCGTTGCTCTAGGAGCAGCTGTTCAAGCTGGTGTTTTGACTGGTGAAGTAAAAGACGTTGTTCTTCTTGACGTAACACCGCTTTCCCTTGGTATCGAAACAGCAGGCGGCGTGTTCACGAAAATGATCGATCGCAACACGACGATCCCTACAACGAAATCACAAGTGTACTCCACTTATGCAGATAATCAAACTAGCGTTGAGATTCACGTGCTTCAAGGTGAGCGCTCCATGGCTAGCGGCAACAAAACACTGGGCCGTTTCATGCTTGGTGATATTCCTCCGGCTCCGCGCGGCGTTCCACAAATCGAAGTTAGCTTCGATATCGATGCCAATGGTATCGTGAATGTGTCCGCTTTGGATAAAGGAACTGGCAAAAGCCAAAAAATCACGATCACTTCTTCTAGCGGCTTGAGCGATGCAGAAGTTGAACAAATGGTGAAAGACGCGGAAGCGCACGCTGAGGAAGACCGCGCTCGTAAAGAGCTTGTAGAAGCTCGCAACGAAGCCGACCAACTCGTATATTCCGTTGACAAAACGATTAAAGATCTTGGCGACAAAGTAGACCAAGGCGAGATCGATAAAGCAAATGCTGCCAAAGAGAAAGTAACAGCTGCTCTAGCTGGCAACGATCTCGAAGCCATCAAAGCAGCAACTGCAGAGCTTACAGAAGTGATCCAACAGCTTTCTGTGAAGCTGTATGAGCAAGCTTCTGCGGGGCAAGGTCCTGACGACGGTGCAGCAGGCGGAAGCGCAGGCGAAGCTCCTAAAGGCAGAGAAAATGTTGTTGACGCAGACTACGAAGTTGTTGACGAACCAAAAAAATAAACATATCCTATAGTAATGCTGGATGTGTAGAAACGAGTGAGTCAAAGCCAAGGGGGTTCCCCGTGGCTTTGACTTTCCGTTTGTAGTCTTGAACATGGGAGTGGAACAATGAGTAAACGTGATTATTATGAGGTGCTTGGGGTCGGCAAGGATGCTTCGCAAGAAGACATCAAAAAGGCTTACCGTAAAATGGCGCGTCAGTATCACCCTGACGTGAATAAAGCTGCTGATGCGGAAGATAAATTCAAAGAAGCAAAAGATGCTTATGATGTGCTGAGCGACGATCAGAAGAAAGCGCAATATGACCGTTTTGGTCACGTTGATCCGAACCAAGGAATGGGTGGAGGCCAAGACTTCAGCGGCGGCTTTGGTGATATTTTTGATATGTTCTTTGGCGGTGGGGGCGGTGGAAACCGTCGTAATCCGAATGCGCCGCAGCGCGGAAATGACTTGCAATACACGATGACAATTGAGTTTAAGGAAGCAATTTTCGGCAAAGAAACCGATATTCATATTCCGCGAACTGAAAATTGCGATACGTGTAATGGGTCTGGCGCGAAGCCGGGAACGAAGCCGGAAACTTGCGGCGGTTGTCACGGCAGCGGTCAGCAGGAAGTTGTACAAAATACGGCGTTCGGCCGCATTGTGAATCGCCGCGTATGTACACAATGTAATGGCTCTGGTAAAATCATCAAAGACAAATGCGGAACCTGTCATGGTGCAGGAAAAGTGAAGAAACAACGTACCATTCACATCAAGATTCCAGCTGGCGTGGACGACGGCGCACAACTTCGCGTATCAGGCGAAGGTGAAGGCGGAACTCGTGGAGGCCCGTCTGGTGACCTTTATGTTGTTATTCGCGTGAAGTCTCATGAATTCTTTGAGCGTGAAGGCAATGATGTTTATTGCGAAGTGCCATTAACCTTTATGCAAGCGGCGCTAGGAGATGAGATCGAAATCCCGACGCTGACAGAGAAAGTGAAGCTCAAAATTCCGGCAGGAACTCAAACCGATACCTATTTCCGCCTAAAAGGAAAAGGGGTTCCTCACCTGCGCGGCTTCGGTCAAGGTGACCAGCACGTGAAGGTGATTGTAGTAACACCTACGAATTTGAGCGATGATCAGAAGGATTTACTGCGCCAATTCGGGAAGCAAACGGGTGAGCATACGCATGAGCAGAATCAATCGATTTTCGAACGTATGAAAAGAGCCTTCTTAGGCGACTAGATTCGTATTTTCCCATATAGGAACTAGAACACTCCCTTGACGTTTTCACAGATCATTGATCTGTTGAAGTGTCAAAGAGGAGTGTTTTTTTGTTAGCGTGTTTACATTCAGCAAACAGTATATGGAATTTTTTACATAGCGAATACGTAAGGATGACTTCCTCTTAATCTATGAAAGTTATGCTAGATCATGTGAGATACTTAATATTTGGAGGGAATACACCTTGAAAAAAAGCTTAAAACAAATCATGGGTTCTGGTCTAGCGCTTTCCTTACTGGCCTTAAACGTAGCAGGTGTAGCATCAGCTGCTGAAACAACCCCAACTACTGAACCAACGACGCAAGCGCAATCAAAAAATTTGATTGTACTTATCGGTGACGGAATGGGTCCAGCTGAAGTAACAGCAGCAAGATACTATTCCAAAAAGTTCCTAAATAAAGACCGCTTAGAGCTTGATGGCGGATACTATGTTGGTAAAGCAACTACATACTCGCAACCAGGTCCATACACGTCGGAATCCGGTGCTGTAACTGACTCAGCAGCAGCAGCAACTGCCTTCTCGACAGGTAACAAAACTTACAACAATGCAATCAGCGTGTCTAACGGCGATGTAGCTAAGCCTTATGGTTCGATTATCGAAGCAGCAATGAAGCAAGGCAAAGCAACTGGACTTGTTTCGACAGACAATATTACTGGAGCAACACCAGCGGTATGGGCATCCCACGTTCGCCAACGCGGAAACCAAAACGCAATTGCTTCTCAATACTTAGCTAGCGGAGTTAACGTAATTTTCGGTGGCGGTAAAACTAACTTTGTAACAAAAGATGAAAAAGGTAAGCGCACTGACAAAAATATCATTCCTGATTATGAAGCAAAAGGCTTCAAAACAGCGTTTGATAAAGCTGGCTTGGATGCAATTCCAGCTACAGCTGACCATGCTCTTGGACTTTTCGCAATGAATGAAGTTCCATACGTGTTGGATCGCGATGCGAATACACCAAGCTTGCCGCAAATGACGCAAAAAGCGCTTGATATTTTGTCACAAGATAAAGATGGTTTCGTGCTATTGGTTGAGCAAGGACGTATCGATCACGCGGGCCACGCTAACGACCTGCCATCCAACATTCAAGAAATGCTGGAGCTGGATGCAACGTTCAAAACATTAGTTGATTTCGCGAAAAAAGACGGAAATACATCCGTTGTTGTCTCCGCTGACCATGAAACAGGCGGATTATCCTTGGGGATTAACAATGTGTACGAATTGAACGTAGATTTGTTTAATAAGCAAAAGCACTCATACGAGTATTTGGATGCTATCTTGAAAACAGCTCAAACAGCTGACGACGTTCGTAAAATCGTTGCTGATAACGTTGGTTTCACAGACTTGTCTGACGAGGAAATTGCCTTGATTTTGAAAGGTGACGGATCTTCTTACGGACGCGCTGGCGGTTACAACGCTGTTGTATCCAAGCGTTTGGCTATTGGCTGGACGGGACATGGACATACTGGCGTAGACGTTGGTGTATGGGCATACGGACCAATCGCTTCTTTAGTTAAAGGCGACATCGATAACACGGACATTGCAAAAAGCGGTGCTAAAGTAATTGGCGCTGACTTAGCTGCAACAACAAAAGAATTGCAAGATAAGTACTTGTACCCATTGTTCAAAGTGACTCGCGATAACAAAACATTGTTTACTGCGAAATCACTTGCTGAAGCATTAGACATTCAAGTTGTTTGGGACGAGGCAACGAAATCCGTTACACTTTCCAAAGACAGCCAAAAGTTGTCCGTACTTGTTGAAACTGGTGCTATTACAGAAAATGGCAGTGCAAGCACACTTGTTGGCAATGTAGACAATGGCAAGCTATACCTGCCGCTGGAAGCATTCAATAAGCTGACTGGCAAAACAATGACATGGGATTCATTCAACGAGCGCATCGTGAAAAACTAAAAGCCATGGCAAAGAAAGGACAGGGGATCACGCTTCCCTTGTCCTCTTTTCCTATCTTGGACCTATGAATTTGGAGGACAGCTATGATTGAGTTGAATAATATTTCAAAGTCATTCACGATGCATGGGCAACAGCTGAAGATACTAAGCGTTCCTTCGTGGAGCATTGAACAAGGAGAACGGATTGCTTTGCTCGGTCCAAGCGGGAGCGGAAAAAGCACCTTGCTGCATTTGCTCAGCGGCGTCATGGTTCCTGACGAAGGTGAAATACGTGTGAACGGCTCATCGCTCCATACGTTTTCGCAAAGTAAAAGAGACCGTTTCCGTGCGGAGCATGTCGGTTACATTTTTCAAGATTTTCATTTAATTTCGTCATTGACGGCCAGACAAAACGTGGAGTTAATTGTCCCGCATACCTGGACTAAGAAGCAGACAAAAGACCAGCTTGATGAATGGTTTGAAAGAGTCGGCTTGAAGGATCGCCAGCATCATATGCCTTATGAGCTGTCGAGGGGGCAGCAGCAGAGAACCGCCATTATTCGTGCCATCCTGACTAAGCCGCAGCTTGTGCTGGCCGATGAGCCTACAGGCAGTTTAGACTGGGAAACGGCCGGCGAAGTTATGTCGCTATTGCTGAACATTTGTGAGACTGAGAAGCTCACGCTTGTTACCGTTACTCATGATTTGCATTTGGCAGAAATGTACCCGAAACGTGTTCATATCGGGGAGATTAATGAGGTATCAAGGAGAAGTGCCGTATGAGATTAGTAGCTTTAGTCTGGAGAAATATGCTTCACCGAAAAACACTCTCACTGCTTACCATTTTATCGGTAACGATTACGGCAGCTTTGGTCGTCTTTTTGCTACTTTGCAGCGAAGGGCTGGAGCAGGGAGCTGAGAAGGGTTATGGTCCCTTCGAGGTAACGATCGGCGCCAAAGGCAGCGCGTCACAGCTTGCTTTGAACACTTATTATCATGTAGGCGCTCCTACAGGAAATGTACCGTTTACACTGCTGGGCGAGCTTCAAAAGGATGAGTCCGTTGATCGCGCGTACGCGATGACGACGGGGGATAACTATAACGGATTTCCTATCGTAGGGATAGAACCTGGCTATTTCGCTTCCCGCTATGGTACTGAGAAGCAAATGGCTGAAGGGAGAATGTATGGGAAGCTTGGCGAAACCATTGTTGGATCACACATTGCAAGCTCGCTAGGCCTGCATATCGGAGATAAATTCCAAGGCGCACATGGCTTGATTAAAGGGCTGGAGGAAGAAGAAGGCGAAGATCACGAAGATGAGTCGGCTGAAGAGGAGCATCATCACAACTTTACATATACCGTAGTTGGCATCTTGCCGCCATTATTTACTTCTGATGATAGAGCTGTTTTTACAACTTTGGATTATGCTTGGGCTGTGCACGAGGGGCAGGATGCTGAGCATCGGGAAGTCACCTCGATTCTTATTAAGCCAAAGACGCTGCTTGGCGCACAATCGATCAAAACGAAATACGGACAAATGAACAATGTTCAGGCGATTTATACGAGTAAAGCGGTAGCTGATGTTGTGAACGTCATTGATAAAGGAACTGGGGCGCTGACGGTTGTAACGATAATCTGTATTTTACTTGCCGCTGGCACCATCCTTCTTTCGCTTGTTGCAGCTGTGAATGAACGGAAGAAAGACGTAGCTTTACTGCGCTTAATTGGAAAATCCAAAGGATTCATCTGGTCCTCGCTGATCGGAGAAGGACTGTTACTGACGGTGATTGGTCTTGTTTGCGGCATGCTTGCAGGCCATTTGGGCGGTTATTTGAGCCGCGAAGTTGTATTTGAATACACAGGGCTGCAGCTGCAATCCTGGCAGTTCATGCAGGGAGAATGGCTATTAATTGCAGGAACATTAGGCATTGGCGTTCTTGCTTCAGCCGGCCCGGCACTGCAGGCCTATCGTGTAGACCCATTGCAATTATTTAAGTCATGAAGTCTGAGGTGATGAAAATGAGAAAAATGCTGTTCACATCTGTTTTGGTTGTCGTCATGCTCGTTGCAGGATGTGGTCAAAAGAAAATAGAAACGGCAGGTCAATCGTTCGGCAGTATAGATCAGACAACGATTCAAAGCACTGTGCCCTCTCCTCTTCCTGTTGAAAGTACACAGCCAGTTTCTTCTTCTGCGCCTGACAAAGTAGTTCCGTCCGCATCGCCAAAGCCTACTGCAGAAGCAGTTGAGACGACAACCGTTAAAGAAACGCAGGCTACACCGCTTCCTTCTCCAAAAGTATCGGAGTCGCCAAAAGCCGTGCAAAGCGCGCCTCCCAAAGTTGACGCTGTGAAAACGGAGGCTCCTCCGTCGCCCAACCCGCAGCCTGCAGGAGCTGAGCCAAGCAAAACTGTGAAGCCAGCTTCAACAGCTTCTAACTTAATAAACTGGGACCAGTTTTTTGACAATGAGAAGCAGGATACACCATCGGATCGCTTCTGGGATATGAGCGGTAAAACGGTGCAGATTAAAGGCTTTATGGGTGAGGTCCTCTCCTTTGACAAGCATTGGTTTCTGCTGATTCCAAAACCAGGAGCAGAATGCCCTTTTGACAATGGGGACGAAACCTATTGGAATAAGATCATGATCGTATTTGTACCGGATGATGTCAAACTTCGATATACGTCGGGACCGCTGCTCATTACGGGTAAGTTGGATGTCGGTGTAAAACTAGACGAATCAGGCTACAAGACGATGTTCCGGCTTTATGATGCCTCATTCGAAAAAATTAAGGAATAGCCTAGCTTGCTTCGCATAATAAAGACTCGTTTTGGCAAACTAAAAACTGGATTTTACTATGATAGCTTTTAGGAGGTTCAACGATGAGTGCGAAGGAAAACCAAGAGAAGCAAAGTCATTTGCCAGTTGCCAAGAACGAGGATGTAGAATTTGCAGCTGAGGTTGCCGATAGGGACGATTTCGAGGCTGCCGAGCGGGCAAAAGCCGCGGATCATAGACAGGAAGAGAGTTAATATGGCGGAAAAAGCAATTCTTGCTTATTTTCATTCTCCTGAACAAGCCGAAGGTGCGGCAGCCAAGCTAAAAGCACTCAGGGCAGCTGATGTTCAGGTGGACCGGTTCAATAATGATATTGGACGCGGTTTTGAATCTGCCATGTCGGATAGTATGTTAAGCGACGGGGATATGAAATCAGTAGGCCTAGATATCATTCTAGCTGCTGTTATTGACGACTCTGTGTATGATCAAGCATGCCGTGTGATTGAGAGTGCCGGCGGTTCCATATAAGCTGACAAAAGCATCTGTTACCCGTGTATGACGCGAGTAATAGATGCTTTTGTAGTTTTTTGAATAGTTAACTTAATTATGGACGTTCATTAAGCGAATGAGCTGATCTGGAGCATCTGTAATAATACTTGTGACACCGAGTGCAAGCATACGCTTCATCACGGCTTTGTCGTTGACTGTCCAAGCATAAACTTCTTTGTTGTGTAAAGCCGCTTCATTCATGAATTCATCATTGACTAGCGGGTATGCCGCAGAAACAACATCGTAATCTTGACTTTCCCAAAGGGAAGGTGTTTCTGATTTCTGGCTAATAATGAGACCTGTTTTAATATGAGGATTCATTTTTTTAACGGTGTGAAGTAAGCCGGCATCAAAGGATGTCACGGTGCATTGCTTCTCAAACCCATGAGCGCCGATGATATCAACCGTCTTCTCAGCGAGTTGTACCCCGTGCCCATTGTTTTTTAACTCTATATTAAGCTTGATCCGGTCCTTGGCCAGCTCGATCACTTCATCGAGGGTGGGGACGCGGTCACTTGTATATTTGGGACTGAACCAACTGCCGGCGCTGACGGTTTTGAGCTCAGATGAGGTGACTTCCCACATGTTTTTATTGATTCCCGTCGTGCGTTGGACACTGTCATCATGCATGAGCATAACGACTCCGTCTAACGTTTCTTGCACGTCTAGTTCGGCGAATCCAGCTTTATCCGCAATGGCTTGGCGGAAGGCGCTCAGCGTGTTCTCAGGCGCTTTCTTGGAGCTGCCGCGGTGAGCGGTCACTTGGCTGTAGTTGTCAGCCAGCAGGGTGGCACTAGCAAAAGGTGCTGTCAGTTCCAACCCGATAATAATAAGAAAAATAAGTAAAGTTCTTACCATGGAAAGACTCCATTCTAGGATAGTATGAGGGCGGTACTGGCCATTGATGACTGATGTCCACCTTTTCTTTTAATGTATCATGGATGTATTAGGAGATTGTTAAGAAAACAAAAAAATAGCGTTTACATTTTCGGTTATTTTACCCAAGAAGCGAAGTGTAGTACAATGATCCTTGTGAAAATAGCCCTGATGGGCTTATTTTCGCGAAGGTGATAACCGATAGGAGGAGCTCTACCGATGCTTTGGCAGGAATTAACTGTACATACGACAGAAGAAGCAATAGAAATGATTACGAACTTTGTTCATGAATTAGGCGCTGGGGGCGTCTCTATTGAAGAATCAGGGACATTAAACAAAGAGCGGGATACGTCATTTGGCCAGCTGTACGAAACGCCTTTTAATGATATTCCGGAAGGAAGAGCTGTGATCAAAGGCTACTTCTATCACGGGACAGACATGGAGCCAGTTATGGCTAATTTAAAGGCTTCAGTTGAACAGCTAAGCGATTACGATATTGATACAGGCAATCCAACGTATGAATTAAAAGAAGTGGATGATGAGGATTGGGCGCATGCCTGGAAGCAGTATTTTAAACCAATTCGCATCACGGACCGTTTAACGATTAAACCGACATGGGAAGAGTACACGGCTTCACCGGGTGAACTGATTTTGGAGCTTGACCCCGGTATGGCTTTCGGAACAGGCACACACGCGACAACGTCACTATGCTTGAAAACACTGGAGAAAGTGCTTAAGCCTGGGGATGATGTCATTGATGTTGGTACGGGCTCCGGGATTTTATCCGTTGCAGCTGCAAAGCTTGGGGCTAAGCATGTCCTTGCTGTAGATCTAGATCCTGTTGCTGTTACTAGTGCTGAGGATAATACGAAACAAAATGGACTCGAGACTAATATTACGGTGAAATTGAGTGATTTGCTTGGCGTCCTGAAAGAAAGCGAAACAGAAGGCGCTGACAAGCTTGGCGTCACAATTCCTGTGCAGCTGGTTGTCGCCAACATTTTGGCAGAAGTTATTGTTACTTTCGTTGATGATGTTTATGAAGTTCTGCAGCAAGGTGGCTATTACATAACGTCCGGTATCATTACCGCTAAGGAAGAGCTTGTCGAAAAAGCGCTGGTTGCTGCCAAATTCACAATTGTAGAGAAAAACTATGATTCGAATTGGGTTGTAATCGTAGCTAGAAAGCTGTAGGTGTTCATCCATGGGAGGATTATTGTTTTATGACTGGAATACGCTGCCTTTCGTTATTCTGGTCCTCGTGCTTTCATTTACGATTCATGAATTCGCACATGCGTATAGCGCTTATAAATTAGGAGACTCTACGGCTTATCAATTCGGCAGGGTTTCGTTGAATCCGATGGTTCATTTGGATCTCTTTGGGACCATCATGCTGCTCATTGCCGGGTTCGGTTGGGCGAAACCGGTGCCTGTCAACCGCGGGAACTTCAAAAGACCTCGTTTAATGGGGATCATCGTTACCGCCGCAGGACCGATAAGTAACTTGATTCTTGCATTTATCAGTTTATTTGTATTTGTGTTATTTCAAAAATACGGCTGGCTCGAAGGCATGTCGACGGGAAGCTCCAGTGCCATTCTAATCTTTTTAAGATTAATGGTGAGTACGAACTTGACCTTGTTCTTGTTTAACCTCATTCCAATTCCGCCGCTTGACGGGTACCGTATTATTCAAGATTTAGTGGATTTGAGATACACGGAGTCTTTGCAAAAGTTTGAGCAGTGGGCATCGGTGATTTTCCTGCTTGTTGTATTCGTCAGGCCGCTGCGCCAGGTTACATTAGATCCTTATTTAGGATTAGGGAATAACATCATCGAGCTATTTGCCAAGCCAATCGCGTTTATCCTTGGGGTGTAGCTGCCAGTTTCATCCCTTTGTAGCTTTTCTGATCCAAAAAAGGTATGATGGTGAGTGGAAGATTCACTATGGAATCCAATTTACATGGAAATGAACGAAGATAGAGAGGCTTTGACTATGCAGCGTTATTTTCTCCCGCCGGAGCAGTTCCACCTTAACAATCAGACCGTCACCATCGAGGGAGACGACGCACATCATCTGATGCGGGTGATGCGGGCAGCTATCGGAGACGAGGTCATTTGCAGCAATGGCTCGGATCGCGAAGTGCTCGTCCGGATTTCTCAGTTAGATAAAGGGCTGGTGACCGCGGAGATCGTGGAGGAGCTGCCAATGAACGCTGAATCGGCGGTTCAGGTCTGGATTGCTCAGAGCCTGCCCAAAGGCGATAAGATGGAAACGATCATTCAAAAAGGGACCGAGATCGGGGCAGCCCGGTTTCTTCCTTTTTTATCGGAGCGTACGATTGTACAGTATGATGCCAAGAAGGAAGCGAAGCGAACAGAACGTTGGCAGAAGATTGCCAAAGAAGCCGCAGAGCAAGCGCATCGAAATCGTGTGCCGCAGGTAGAAGCCGTTTATTCGTGGAAGCAGCTGCTGCAGCAAGTCAAAGAAGCGGATGCTGCGTGGATCTGTTATGAAAAGGAAGATGGGCAGCAATTGAAGCCATCCATCCAGGAAGCGCTCGCCGCGGGTAAATTGGGACAAGGAAGCAAAGTCGTTATTGCAGTAGGGCCGGAAGGCGGATTTACGGAGCAAGAAATTAAGCAGGCCGAAGAGGCTGGCTTCCGTTCCGTATCGCTAGGGGCTCGTATTTTACGCACGGAGACTGCTGCTATGGTGGGTCTTACGTGTCTTTTCTATGAAACCGGAGAGATGGGAGGATAAGCGTTATGGCAACGGTAGCGTTTCATACATTAGGTTGTAAAGTTAATTTCTATGATACAGAGGCCATTTGGCAGCTTTTCAAAAATGAGGGATACGAACAGGTTGATTTCGAGCAAACGGCAGACGTTTACGTTATCAATACCTGTACGGTAACGAATACGGGGGATAAAAAGAGTCGCCAAATGATTCGCCGTGCGATTCGCCGCAATCCGGAGGCGATAGTTGCCGTAACAGGCTGTTACGCGCAAACTTCTCCGGCTGAAATTATGGCGATTCCGGGTGTCGATATGGTTATCGGTACACAGGACCGCGACAAAATTATTCCGATCGTGAAGCAATTTGAAACGGATCGTCAACCGATCAATGCGGTTCGCAACATCATGAAAACACGTCAGTTCGAAGAACTGGATGTGCCTGATTTTGCCGATCGGACGAGAGCTTTTCTGAAAATTCAAGAGGGCTGCAACAACTTCTGTACGTTTTGTATCATTCCGTGGTCTCGCGGGCTAATGCGTAGTCGTGAGCCTCAAAGCGTTATCGCGCAAGCGGAGCAGTTAGTGGCTGCTGGATATCAGGAAATTGTTCTGACGGGTATTCACACCGGCGGTTATGGCGAAGATATTGAGGATTACAGCTTGGCTAAGCTGCTTTGGGATTTGGACAAAGTCGAAGGCTTGAAACGTATTCGTATTTCTTCGATCGAAGCTAGCCAAATTACAGACGAAGTCATTGAAGTTCTGAAATCCTCGGACAAAATGTGCCGTCATCTTCACATTCCTTTGCAGGCGGGAGATGATCGTGTATTGGCGCGTATGCGCAGAAAATATACGACAGCTGAGTTTGCAAGCAAAATTGAGCGTCTGCACGAAATTATGCCGGATGTTGCGATTACGACGGACGTGATTGTGGGCTTCCCGGGTGAAACCGAAGAAATGTTCCGTAATGGCGTAGAATTCATGGAACGCATGAAATTCTCTGAGATGCACGTCTTCCCTTATTCCAAGCGGACCGGCACGCCAGCTGCTCGGATGGAAGATCAAGTGGATGAGGAGATCAAAAATAAGCGCGTTCACGAACTGATCGATCTTTCTGAGAAAATGCAGCTTGCTTATGCACAGCAGTTTATCGGCCAAGTGCTGGAAGTAATTCCAGAACGAGCTTACAAAGGCGCGCCTGACAGCGGTTTGTACATGGGCTATTCGGATAATTATGTACAACTTGTTTTCCAAGGTTCGGAAGACATGATTGGCCAAGTTTGCCGCGTGAAGGTTACGGAAGCTGGCGTCAATGAAAGCAAAGGTCAATTGGTACGAGTTTTAGAGGCAGCAACCGTTGTAAACCTGTAGCCATATTTGAAGTCGATAACATCTACCTCTAAGCGCGGTCGCTCATCCTGATATGGCCGCGATAGAGGTTTTCTCTATTAGCAGTAGGATCTGAACCAAAAAACATATTTTATGATGAGGTGCATCTAAATGACTTTGAATGCGAAAGAAATTGCCAAATATATCGACCACACGCTTTTGAAACCAGATGCAAGTACGGCAGCTATCCACAAACTGTGTGAAGAAGCAGCTCAACACCAGTTTTTCAGTGTTTGTGTGAACTCTCAGTTTGTTGGCGTGGCTAGCAAGGCGCTAGAAGGAACCGGCGTGAAAATTGCAGCCGTTGTAGGTTTCCCGCTTGGCGCAAGTTTGAGCGAAGTAAAAGCATTTGAGGCTGCCAAGGCAGTCGAAAACGGTGCGGCGGAAATCGATACCGTACTTCCGATTGGTCTGTTGCTTGAAGGTCAATATGAAGCCGTTCGTTCGGACATTAAACAGGTCGTTGATGCTGTCAAAGGAAAAGCGATTGTTAAAGTGATTATGGAAACAGGCTTTTTGAACGATGAACAAAAGATTGCGGCTTGCAAGCTTTCGGAAGAAGCGGGCGCTCACTTTGTAAAAACATCCACAGGCTTCGGTCCTGGCGGTGCTACGGTAGAAGATGTACGTCTTATGCGCGCAAACGTATCTGATACGATTGGTGTCAAAGCATCGGGTGGCGTCAGAGATCTGCAAGCGGCAATCGCGATGATTGAAGCTGGAGCAACTCGTTTGGGCACTAGCTCAGGCGTTGCTATTGTGAACGGAACTCAAGGCGCTTCCACATACTAAGATAACAAAAAGGTAAGGCGATCAGCGAACAGGCGACATTGAAGATCGTCTGCGAGCGAGCAATTTGTGACGAAGCATCATCCGCAAGCAGTGCTGAAAGGCTGACAAGCTGATGGATGAAGGGGTAAAAGAGGATCGCTCCGCCAACATTGAGCAGGATATGCGACCAGGCGACGTAGCGCCCGGCGCGGGAGGAACTCATCCCGGCGATCAGTGCCGTCACACAGGTGCCTACATTGGCACCGATTGTGATGGCAATGCCCAGCTCGACGGGGATGCCTTGAATCGCGGCCAGGCCCATGGCCATCGCGATAACAGCAGCGCTGCTGTGCACCAGAGCCGTAACGGCTGCGCCGGCGATGATGCCCCACAGCAAGCTTTGCCTGGCTTCCGTGACAAACCAAGCGAAGAGCCCGCGGGACTGCAGCGCAGGCCCGATCGTTTGCATGATCTCGATGCCGAGCAGCACGAGCGAGAAGCCCGCCACCGCCAGCGATCCGTAGCGGACGCTGCGCAGCCACTCGCGGCCGCTGGCAGGAGCGGCCGGTTCTTGCCCTCGCGCCGCAGATGGCGGCAAGTGGCCTCCCAGCCAGCTCGCCATCCAGATGGCGGCGCTCACAAGCAGGATCGGCACGCCGATCCCCCCGAGGCTGAGTCCGATCAGCTCGGTGGTGAGGCAAGTGCCGATGTTGGTGCCGAGAATGACGCCGAGCGTTCTCGGGAAGGTCAGGACGCCAGCGCCGACAAGGCCTATGGCGATGACTGTAATGGCGGTGCTGCTTTGCAGCGCCGCCGTGAGCACGGTGCCGGTGATGAGGCCGCGCACCGGCGTTCGGGTAAACCGCTCCAGCCACAGCTGGAGGCGGGGGCCTGCCCACATTTGAAGCGATGTTTCCATGAGCTTCATGCCGAAGAGAAATAAAATTAACCCTGCAACTACGGGTAGGATAATGGTATTCATCATCGTAGCATTCTCCCTCGCAAATGAACTTTTCATTATCACTCAATATATGTGACCGTACAGACAAGCATGACAAGCACCAGAGAGACACAACGGTATCACACAAAGGACGGCTAATTGATATATGGCAGCAGTATTTTTACATAAAAAACGTAAAGCTCGTTTAGAGCAAGGTCACCCATGGGTGTACAAAAGTGAAATTGAGCGAGTAGATGGGGAAGTAGTGCCGGGTCAGCTTGTTCCCGTGCAAACGCATCTTGGCCAGTATTTGGCGACGGGCTATTTCAATGAAGCTTCGCAAATCACGGTCCGAATTGTCTCGTATAAGCCGCTTGAAGCAATGACGACGGACTTTTTTGTCGAGCGGTTCACACGGTGTTTGCAGCATCGCAGCCGCTTTGTGAAAGAGGCGAAATCATACCGGCTGGTCTATGGTGAGGCAGACTTTTTACCGGGGCTTATTGTAGATAAGTTCGAGGATACGCTTGTTGTGCAGATTCTTACTTTGGGGATGGATCGCTGCCGTGAGCAGATTGTTGCTGCATTGGTACAGGTTGTAAAGCCTACAGGCATTTATGAGCGCAGCGACGTGTCGATCCGTGAGTTGGAAGGTTTGGAGCAAACCAGAGGCTTATTGTACGGCGAATGTCCCAAACATGTGGATATTCTTGAAAATGGCCTGCGCATCCGAGTGGATATCGAGGAAGGCCAAAAAACCGGCTATTTCTTCGATCAGCGAGAAAATCGGGCAGCCATTGCTCCGTTGATGACAGGCTGGGGCCATCGCAGCGGCATCGAGCTTCAAGAAGTTGAGCATGAGGGAGCTGTACAGACGCTGCCAGTCAATGCAAACGGCAAAGTCGTGACATTCCCTTATTGGGATGGCGCTTCTGTGCTGGAGTGCTTCTCCCATACCGGCAGCTTCACCCTCAATGCGTGTAAATTCGGCGCTAAGAAAGTGACCTGCCTGGACATTTCCGAGCATGCCATTGAGAGCGCGAGAACGAATGTTGGTTTGAATGGCTTCCAAGACCGTGTCGAATTCGTTGTCGCGGATGCCTTTGAATACTTGCGGACCCAAGTTAGAGGCTTGGATGAACGGAAAGTGCGTGCCAATGCCGGCAGCGCGGCTCAAGGGAAGAAGATCGATACGTCCAAGCCGGTTGCTGAGGGCGGCAGGACTTGGGATGTCGTCATTCTGGATCCTCCTGCTTTTGCAAAAACCAAAAGCGCAGTTGAAGGCGCATGTCGTGGTTACAAAGATATTAACCTGCACGGCATGAAGCTTGTGAATGAAGGCGGGTACCTTGTTACGGCAAGCTGCTCGTATCACATGCATCCCGAGCTTTTCCTGGAGACGATTCATGCGGCGGCGACAGATGCAGGCAAGCTCTTGCGTTTAGTTGAGTTCCGCGGAGCGGGTATGGATCATCCGCGCATTCTCGGCGTGGATGAGGGGCATTACTTGAAATTTGCTATTTTTGAAGTGAGAAGCAAATAAGTAGAGAAGAGCGGGGCCATTGTGGCCTCGTTTTTTTATAAGGATAGACTTTTAGGGAACTATAGTCCGTTATTTGCTTGAAAAAGCACATTTTCCTATAGTTGGGGAACTACAGTTCGTTATTTTGTTGATTTTATCGGAAGAACGGGCTCTGAAGGACAATTAAGGGCCTGTAGTTCCGCTTAGAGAGAATTCAGCCTGTTTTTCTCCAAATAGCGGACTCCAGTTCTCTTTAGTGAAGCCACTAAAGATTCTACAGTTTCGCCACAGTTCTCATGTGAAAATTAGGAGGCTAAGCTGCATGTATCCAAAGTATGAGAATGACGTTTTTTGTACGATTTACGTAGTCTCATTGGACGAAATCTGATTTCACCCAGTGGATCAATCCAATAACACCAAGCGACGGCACGACTATCTGCATAAACAAATATAATCACTATACCGACGGTGAATTATTTTACTTATCACAACGAAAGAAAACGCTAATTGGATGACTATGCCATTTCCGAATATGATGAAGAAAAGCACTTTCACACTTCACATCGAAAGGAAAATGACGATATGGCATCCGTAACTGGTTTGGACGGCATTGTAGCAGCAGAAACAGAATTATCCTTGGTCGATGGACAAAACGGGGTTCTGGTTTATCGCGGATACGAAGCGAAGGATCTTGCCCTGCACAACAGCTTTGAGGAAGTTGCCTACTTACTGTGGCATGGGGAACTTCCATCCAAGGAGACGCTCGTCGCATCCAAAAAGCAATGGGCGGAACAGCGCAACATACCTGCTGCGCTGAAGGCAGTACTGGATTTGCTGCCAAAAGAAAGTGAAATGATGAGCGTGCTTCGCACAGCTACTTCAGTTCTAGGTACAATCAGTCATCAGGAAGCTGTATGGCCCCTGCATTTGGAGGGGATTCTCGCTAATACCCTGATGCTGCCAACAATCATTGCTTATCATTACCGACGATCGCAAGGGTTACAGCCAATTGAGCCTGATCCGCAGTTAGATCATGTTGCCAATTATTTGTACATGCTGACAGGTTCCGTGCCGCAGCAGGTACATGTGAAGGTATTAACAGCTTATTTGATTCTAGCTATGGAGCACGGGATGAACGCTTCCACATTTGCCGGACGCGTTGTGTTATCTACACAATCAGATATTGCTTCTGCACTCTGTGCTTCCATAGGAGCAATGAAAGGGCCACTGCATGGAGGAGCACCATCGGAAGTGCTTCATATGCTGGATGCGATTGGAGACAAAGGGAATGCGGAGGCATGGCTGCGTGAAGAGCTGAAGGCTGGCAGAAAGCTCATGGGCTTTGGTCACCGCATTTACAAAACTAACGATCCTAGAGCGGAAGCGCTTCGGCAGCTCATGACCGAACTAGCAGCTGAAGATCCATGGTTCGATTTGGCCATCCACGTAGACAAGGTAGCTGTCGAGCTGTTAAATGAATATAAGCCAGGACGGAAATTGTATGTAAATGTGGAATTTTATGCTGCAGCCGTGATGCGGGCGATTGCGCTTCCGTCACCCCTTTTCACGCCAAGCTTCACGCTGAGCAGAATGGTAGGATGGACAGCTCATTTGTTGGAGCAATCGAGCTGTAATCGTATTTTTCGGCCACAGTCGGTCTACATTGGCGAGCTGCCGATGTCGCTTCGAAATCGTTCCTAATCAGCTAATGATTGTAAATTTAAGGCCATCTTCTCTATCATGAATGTTCATGTTAGCGAGGATAGGCTTTTTGTCATGCCAACTTAAGCCCATCATCTGCCACGCCTCTTTTCTACCAAAAGTATGATAGAATAGAAAGGATTGATATCTTTTGAGATCAGCTTGAAGGAGGCCCTGTATGTCTATTCGTTTCGTGATCGGCAGAGCCGGCAGCGGAAAAAGTGAACGTTGTTTAATAGAAATGAAACAGCAGTTGGCGGCTGAGCCAGAGGGTGATCCGCTTGTGTTATTAGTGCCGGAGCAGGCGACCTTTCAGGCCGAACATGCCATTGTGTCAGATCCCGGTATTCGGGGAATGATTCGCGCTCAGGTGTTAAGCTTTCACCGCTTGGCATGGCGTGTCATGCAAGAAGAAGGCGGCACAGCGAGACTGCCGATTGATGATATGGGTAAGAAACTGCTGCTTACAAGCATTTTACATAAACAGAAAGAAAAGCTCCGCTTATTTGGCCACTCGGCTGAGCAAATGGGCTTTGTAGATCGGTTAAACCAGCTTTTTACGGAGATGAAAAGGTATTGCGTAACGGCTAAGCAGCTCGAAGAGCATGAGCAGAAACGGGCTTCCGTACTAGGGGAAAGCGGTCTGCTGCGAGATAAAATGCATGACATTCAGTTGATTTATCGCCAATTTGAATCTGAACTATCCCAGCAGTATTTGGATGGCGAGGACTATTTGACGCTGCTCGCGCAGCAGATTCCGAATTCCGTTTATTTGCGGTCTGCATCGGTTTGGATTGATGGTTTTCACGGTTTTACGCCGCAGGAGTTTGCCGTGCTTGGCGCGTTATTTTCGACCTGTAAACAGGTGACAATTACGCTGTGCCTCGACCGGGAGCTGCAAGCCGGGGATGCGCCGGATGAGTTGGATTTATTTCATCCTACTGCGACGACGATGGTTCGGCTGCAGGAGCTTATTTGGCAGCTCGGATTGCCGTCAGCTGAGGTTCATCTATTGGCGCCGGACCGTTCGCCACGTTATGACGATAGCCCGGTACTCGGGTATTTGGAGCGCAATTTTGACCGCCGAATTGGCGGTGGAGCTCAGCGTTATAAACCGGCAGCAAATGAGAATATAAGCGATCAGCTCGTGATTGCAGAGGCTGTCCACCGCCGTGCAGAGGTAGAAGGCGCAGTGAGGGATATGCTGCATTTGGTTCGTGAGCATGGCGTACGTTGGCGTGAAGTTGCCGTCATGGTTCGAAATATGGAAGGCTATCAGGATTTATTAAAAGCTGTACTGACTGATTATGAAATTCCGCACTTTTTTGACCAAAAAAGGACGGTGCTGCATCACCCGCTCATTGAATTTATTCGTTCAGCGCTGGAGGTTGTTCAGCATAATTGGCATTATGATGCCGTATTCCGCTGTGTCAAAACGGATTTGTTGCTGCCGAGTGAAGCTGCCGACCAGAGAACGGAGCTCGATAAGCTGGAGAACTATGTGCTTGCATTCGGTATCCAAGGCTACAGATGGACGGACGGCAAGCCATGGAGCTACAAATTCCGGGCCAACCTGGAGCAGGCTGATGAAGGTGTTGAGGAGCAAACGGCTGAATTAGCTGCATTGAATAGAAGCAAAGAGTGGGTGGTGAGGCCGCTTCTCGCTTTTGCCAAACGTCTACAGCAAGCAAGTTCCGTTAAAGAGCAAGTTGAAGCCCTTTATGAACTGTTGATTGCTGTACAGGCTCCAGAGAAATTGGAAACATGGAGTCAGCAAGCAGTTCAAGACGGCAAACCGGAAAAAGCACGTGAGCATGGCCAAATGTGGAACAGTGTTATGGAGATGCTGGATCAGTTAGTAGAGACGATGGGGGACGATGAGCTGTCCCTTGAGATTTTTAACAGTCTCGTTGAGACGGGCATGGAGAGCATGAAGCTAGGGTTAGTGCCTCCCTCGATGGATCAATTATTGATCGGAAGCATGGATCGGACTCGCTCAAGCGGTATTCGTTATGCTTACATATTGGGTGTTAATGATGGCGTTATTCCTGCACAAATGCCGGAAAAAGGGGTCCTGACAGAAGCGGAACGGAGTGTTCTGATGGAGTCTGGTCTCCCGATGGCGGATGGAAGTCGGCGCAAGCTGCTGGATGAGCAGTTTATCGTCTATACGTCGTTAACTGTACCGGGTAAAAGACTGTGGATGAGCTATCCGCTAGCTGATGAAGAAGGCAAATCGCTCCTCCCATCCGAGCTGATTAAACAAATGCGTCAGCTATTTCCCGGGACGGAGACCCCGCTTTTGCTTGCTGAGCCGGCTGCTGAATCTCCGGAAGAAGAGCAGGCAGCCTATATGGCGCACCCGAACCAGGCGATCTCCTATTTGGCCGTACGCATGAAGCACTGGATGCTTGGCGGCCGCATGGCGGATCTATGGTGGGAGACCTACAACTGGTATGCAGATAAGCCTGAGTGGCAGATGAAAATGCAATCCGTGGTTCAAGCGCTGCGCTATACGAATAAAGAGAACAAAATATCTTCCAAAACAAGCAAGCTGTTATATGGACATAATCTGCGGGCGAGTGTCTCTCGTATGGAGAAATATGTGGCGTGTCCTTTCTCTCACTTCGTATCCCACGGCCTAAGGCTGCAGGAAAGGCGAGTCTACCGGCTGGATGCCCCGGATATCGGGCAGTTGTTTCATGCGGCATTGAACCAGTTTGTTCAAAGACTGCAGCAGGATCAGCTTGATTGGGGGTCTCTGTCGGCAGAGGAGTGCATGGAGCGTTCCGCTCAGGTAGTGGATGAACTTGCGCCAAGACTGCAAGGGGAAATTTTGCTTAGTTCCAGCAGATATGCCTATATAGCGAGAAAATTGAAGCAAGTTGTGGGTAGAGCAGCTGTTGTGCTAGGTGAACATGCGAAGCAGGGTCAGTTTGAACCGTTAGGTCTGGAAATTGACTTCGGCCCAGGCAAAGAACTGCCGCCCCTAACCTTTGATTTAGAGAATGGCTGCACCATGGAAATCATTGGACGAATCGACCGGGTGGATCGGGCGGATGGCGAGCAAGGCGTATTGCTGCGAGTCATTGATTACAAATCAAGTTCAACCTCTTTGCAGTTGTCAGAAGTGTATTACGGACTGTCCCTGCAAATGCTCACCTATTTGGATGTCATCATTACCCATGCGGAACGTTGGCTGGGTATTGCGGCGAAGCCCGCAGGCGTGCTTTATTTCCATGTGCATAATCCGATGCTTCAGCAAAAAAATGCGCTGGACCCTGCCGCCGTAGAGAAAGAGCTTCGGAAACGTTTTAAAATGAAAGGTTTAATCACGGCAGATGCTGAAGTTGCTGGTTTGATGGATAGTGATCTTTTAAAAAGCGCAGGGCATTCTCAATTAATTCCAGTTGCTTTGAAGAAGGACGGAAGCTTCTATTCAAGCTCCTCCGTCGCGACAGATGAACAGTGGGATACTCTCAGGAAATATGTGCGTAAGCAGGTAAAAGGAATTGGAACGAGCATTACCGATGGTCATGTGGACATTGCTCCCTACCGACTAGGCAAGAAAACAGCCTGCTTGCATTGCTCTTATAAATCGATTTGTCAGTTTGATCCGTTGTTTGAAGGGAATGAAATCCACGTTCTGAAACAGCGGGGGAAAGACCAGCTCTGGTCCGATTTGGAGCATAATGTTAGTCCGTGATGAAGACGGAAAGGAGTGTAACGAAGTGAATAAACAACAACAGCCCAAGCCTCCCGGCAGTACGTGGACAGACGATCAATGGGACGCCATTACTCTCAAAGGTCAAAATATGCTCGTTGCCGCTGCGGCCGGATCAGGTAAAACCGCCGTACTTGTGGAGCGGATTATCCGGCGAATTTCCGATGAGTGGGAGCCCATCGATGTAGACCGATTACTGGTCGCAACCTTTACCAAAGCGGCTGCCTCGGAAATGAAACATCGCATACGCGAAGCGCTGGAGAAAGAGCTGATGAAGCAGCCGCACTCGCAGCATTTGCGTAAGCAGATCGCGCTGATGGGGCGCGCATCGATTACAACGCTGCATTCCTTTTGCTTAGAAGTTGTGCAGCGCTACTTCAGCCTCATTCGTCTTGATCCCGGCTTCCGGATAGCGAATGAGACGGAAGCGGAGCTCATGCGCCAAGATCTGCTTGGCGAGATGTTAGAGGAATACTACGCGCAAAGCGGAGAGAACAGCGCCTTCTGGCGGTTGGTCGATTCGTTCAGCGGGGAGCGGAACGACGATGCCATCATGCAGCTTATTCAGAAGCTGTATGATGTGTCGCGCAGTCATCCGTGGCCGGAGCATTGGCTCAGAGCGACGGCTTCGATGTTCGGGGCGCCGGAGCCTGCGCCGCAGGAGGTGCCGGATGAGGCAGCGGCCGTTATACAGGAGGCGCTGCCTTATGTTGCCGCTGCGTCGGCGCCGGCGGACTATGCGATCTGGGAGCAAAGTCTGATTCGCGACCTGGCTTTGGAGCTGGAAGGAGCCGCCGACTTGCTGCGGCAGGCGATAGAAATCGCCGATTCGCCCGGCGGACCAGCTCCTTATTTGGACAACTTACGAGAGGACTTACTGCTCGTAAATAACTTGCTAGAAACGACAACCTATCCGTGGTCCGTTCTGTATCTTGGTTTTCAAACTGTCGAGTTTGGCAAACTCAAAGCATGCAAAGGCGATGACTACGATAAAGCGCTGCAGGAAGAAGTAAAAGAACTGCGCAATAAAGTCAAAGAGCAAATTAACAAAATGCAAGAGGAGCTGTTCGGCCGAACTCCTGAGCAGTTCCATCAGGAAATTGCCGACATGGCGCCGCTTCTGCATACTTTAGTCGATTTGGTTGCGGATTTCGGACATCGTTATCAGGCAGGTAAACAATCCAAAGGCTTGATCGATTTCGCAGATTTGGAACATTACTGCTTACAAATTCTGAGCGCGCCAGGCTCCATTCCTGGTGAATTGGTCCCATCTGAGGCAGCTCAAGCTTATCGGAAGCAATTCGCTGAAGTACTGCTCGATGAATATCAGGATACGAATCGCGTACAAGAAGCGATTGTGGAATTGATCTCGAACGCAAACCCTGGCAATCGGTTCATGGTCGGCGATGTGAAGCAAAGTATTTACCGGTTCCGACTTGCGGAGCCAGGTCTTTTCCTTGAGAAATATAAAGCATACCGCTCCAACAAAGCGGAGCCGCAAGAAGCGTCGTCCGCAGGCGGCAGAATAGATTTGGCGCGCAACTTCCGCAGCCGGATCGAAGTCGTGGACGCGGTCAATTTTATTTTCAAACAAATGATGAATGAAACCGTCGGCGAAGTCGCTTATGATGAGCGGGCTGAGCTTGTATATGGAGCGGGTTATCCGCCATCTGCCTCGGATTGTTCGGTAGAGATGCTGGTCATCGATCGCGCAACAGATGCGCCTGACCCAAGCGAAGCCTATTCGACTGATTCAGAAGAGAATGAGGAAATGAATGCCGAAGCTTTACCCGAAGGTGCTGTAATTGATCCCGTTTTGGAAGCGCAGGAGCTGGAGACCGCACAATTAGAAGCGCGAACCATTGCCCGTCAAATTCAGGGACTGATGGGTACCAGTGGGAAGGAAGCTTTTCAAGTATTTGATAAAAGAACCGGTGGTGATCGGCCCGTCACGTACCGGGATATCGTCATTCTGCTGCGCGCCACGCAGATGTGGTCGCCTATCCTCATTGAAGAACTTAAAAAGATGGGCATACCTGCCTACGCAGAGCTAAGTACAGGGTATTTTTCCGCGACAGAAGTGGAAGTCATGTTATCTCTTCTGAAAGTCATCGATAATCCGTATCAGGATGTACCGCTTGCAGCAGTGTTAAGGTCGCCGGTGGTGCAGCTAACGGCAGAAGATTTAGCGCAGATTCGCATTGCAGATAAATCAGTGCCTTTCTACGACTCTGTGCTGCAGGCTGCTAGCGAAGAGAAGACCGAAGAGAATGAGGCTTTGTTGCACAAGCTGAACTACTTCCTGGAACTGCTCGAAACGTGGCGGACCGAGGCCAGACAAGGCTCTTTGGCGGATTTAATCTGGCATATATACAGACAAACGGGCTATTACGATTTCGCCGGCGGTTTGCCGGGGGGAGTGCAAAGACAGGCTAACTTAAGAGCTTTGTACGATCGTGCCAGACAATACGAAAGCACATCCTTGCGCGGATTATTCCGCTTCCTTCGTTTTATTGAAAGAATGAAAGAAAGCGGCGGGGATCTGGGTACTGCGCGTGCGCTCGGAGAGCAAGAAGACGTTGTAAGGATCATGTCAATTCATAAAAGTAAAGGGCTGGAATTCCCCGTTGTTTTCGTGGCTGGTATGGCCAAAATGTTTAACCAGCGGGATCTGAACGACTCCTTTCTTCTACATAAAGAGCTTGGATTTGGTCCGCGGTTTGTAGACACGGCACTACGTGTAAGCTATCCAACCCTGCCTTCCCTTGCGATTAAAAGAAGGATGAAGCTGGAGCTGCTTGCGGAAGAAATGCGGGTCCTCTACGTAGCACTGACAAGAGCTAGAGAGAAGCTTTATTTGCTTGGCACTGTCAAATCATTGGATAAGCTCTTGCGCGGATGGGGCAGGCATCTGTCCAGATCAGAATGGTATTTACCTGATTTTGAGCTGGCGAAAGCCAAAAGCTATCTTGATTGGGTGGGTCCAGCCCTGCTTCGGCATCCTCACGCCAGTCTCTGGAGAGAACGTCTCGGCATTAGCGAAGCTTCTTCCGGGGTGCGATTATTGGATGATCCTTCCGCATGGAAGCTGACTGTCATTAAGCCAGAAAGCTTGCTGACGGATGACACGTTGGAAGAGCATAACTTGGCCCCTGACGGAGATCGAATGGACAGCATTGGCCGAATTGAGACAGTTACGACATCGGGTGAGTGGCAGGAATGGTTAGATGACCGGCTGTCATGGTCGTACTCGTACCCGGAAGCACCTAAACTTTTTGCGAAGACGACGGTTTCCGAAATGAAGAGGTTGTCGGAGCTGAATCGAATCGCGGATGAGATGGAAATGCCGGCAGCAACAGAAGTCGCAGCTCCAGGAGTGGCGATGTCATCTTCCAGCAACAGCAACAGAAGATCCATGATTTGGCGCAGGCCTAAATTTATGGAAGAGAAGAAGCTGTCAGCAGCGGAAAAAGGAACGGTTGTCCACGCTGTCATGCAGAATCTTTCCCTGCTGGAAGTACCGACAGAAGAGAGTATTCGAGGGACACTTCAAGATATGTTAAATAAGCAAACGTTGACTACGGAGCAAAGTGAAGTTGTGGATATTCCGGTTGTGCTGCGCTTTTTCGAGACAGAGGTTGGACAGCGGATGCTTCAGGCTAAGAATGTACAACGCGAGGTACCCTTCAGCTATGGGCTGCAAGCCGATGAGGTTTACACGGGAACTGATCGTTCCACGAGCGGTGAAACGGTACTGATTCAAGGAGTCATCGATTGTTTGTTTGAGGATGAACTTGGCCTCGTTTTGGTTGATTATAAAACAGATGCGGCAAAAGGTAACAGCGATATGGAGCTAAAGCTGCGGTATGAGCGGCAAATTTCCCTGTATACGCGTGCCGTGGAACATATTTGGAAGCGTCCGGTCAATAGCAAGTTTCTGTATTTCTTTGATGGAGCGAAGCTGCTCGAAATGTAAGGTGGAGGATGAAGCATGCGAATATTACACACAGGTGATTGGCATTTTGGCCGAACGCTGGAAGGGCGAAGCCGTCTGGAGGAGCAGTCTGCATTTGTGGACGAGCTGGTAGGTATTATACAAGACCAAGAGATTGATTTGGTCTTAATTGCAGGCGACATCTATGACAGTGTCAATCCTCCTGCAGCTGCGGAACAGCTTTTCTATGAAAGTATTGCGCGTCTCGCAGATGGAGGGAAACGTCATGTTGCCATCATCGCAGGCAACCATGATCATCCGGACCGGGTCGCTGCAGCGGCACCGCTTGCGGGGAAACAAAGCATTACATTGATCGGCATGCCTGTGCCAGAAATCCAGTCCATAGGAATCGCTCGAACTGGGGAGCTGGCGCGTCTTATTGCACTTCCTTATCCATCGGAATCGCGTCTTAAGGAGCTTCTATCGGAAGCTGCGGAGGAGGAGGCGCTGCGGAGCAAATATTCCGAACGCGTTGGAGCGCTTATTCGTAAACAGGCCGCTTCTTTTGAGGCCGGAACTGTTAATTTAATCATGAGTCACCTCTATGTGCTGGGGGGGCTCGAAACAGAGTCGGAACGGCCCATTCAAGTGGGCGGAGCGTATACCGTGGATACAACAGCGCTGACAGCAGGGGCGCAGTACGTGGCGCTTGGTCATTTGCACAGGCCGCAAAATGTAAAAGCAGCTTCGCCTATACGCTATTGCGGATCGCCAATTGCTTATAGTTTCTCGGAAGCCGGACAAGCCAAGTCCGTAACTGTGCTCGATCTGAAGCCTGGGCAGGCGGCCGAGCCGAAGGAGATTTTTCTGACCTCGGGTCGCCCGCTCGTCAGCTGGAAGGCCAAAGAGGGTGTTGGGCAGGTTCATCAATGGCTGGAAGAGAAACGCGATGCTGCGGCATGGATCGACTTGGAGATCAACATGACGGAAGCCATGTCGATTGAACAAATTCAATCCCTGCGCAAAGCTTACGACGGCTTCATTCATATTCGGCCGATTTATCCGGAGATGGAGGCTATCAGGACTGCAGCGCCAAAGGCGGATCTGTCTATGGAGGAGCATTTCACGCGCTTCTATTCCCGGCAAACCGGAGGCGCTCAGCCAGAGCCGGAGTTGATCCGGCTGTTCTTGGAGCTGCTGGAGGCAAAGGATTTGGCGGATGCTTCAGGGGAATAAGGAGCGTTGGGCCAACCTCAGACATTTACATGTAAAAAATACAGCAAATTCGCGAAATTTCGCTGGGTTAGGTAGCGATCATGTATTTTGTGCATCTAAATGATGAATTTTTCCCCTTTGATCAACGAAATTGGCACTTTTACTGTACTTTTTGCATGATTATCGGTTTAATTGCACCTGTCAGTAAAATTTTAATGTATGTTTTACATCTTGTATCACTAGGAGGACCTGAATATGCGTCCAATTGAGCTGCAAATGTCCGGGCTCCAGAGCTATCGAGAGCTGCAAACGATTGATTTTAACCGGCTGGTAGGAGCGGGTGTATTCGGTATTTTTGGACCGACGGGGAGCGGGAAATCGTCGATTCTCGATGCTATTACGCTATCTTTGTACGGCAAAGTCGAGCGGGCCAGCGGCGGCACGCAAGCGATCATGAATCATGCGGAGCAGACGCTGTTCGTTTCTTTCACTTTTGAGCTCACGAATGCAGCGGGCACAGAACGTTATCGCGTAGAGCGGCAATTCAAGCGGGGCACCGAAATGTCCATTAACGGTACGATCGCCAGACTGCTGCATATGCAAGAGAAGGAGACCCTTGTACTTGCGGACAAAGCAGGTGAAGTCAATCAGAAGGTGCTGCACATTCTTGGATTGTCCATGCAGGATTTTACGAGAGCCGTCGTGCTGCCGCAAGGGAAATTCGCAGAGTTTCTGACCTTGACAGGCAAGGATCGCAGGCAAATGCTGCAAAGATTATTTCACCTGGAACAATATGGGGATCAGCTCAGCGCTAAGGTAAGCTCCAAAGTGAAAGAAACGGATAGCCTAGTGAAACAGCTTGCGGCTGAACAGATGGGCTTAGGCGATGCCTCGGAGCAAGCGCTGCAAGCAGCCAACGAGAGACTTCAAGAAGCTGAAAGTGAAGCTGTAAGAAGTCGTCTGCATTTGAATGAACAGGAAAAGTGTTACGAGGAGCACAAGCAGATTTATCACTGGCAGCAGGAACAAACCGTGCTCGAAGCGGAGGCGCAAAAACAGCAGGAGCAAGAGCCGCAAATTCGCGAGAAAGAGCTCCTTTTGGGACAAGCGGAGAAAGCTGAGAAGGTTAAACCCTATCTGGAACAGCATAAGATAGCTGCCAAAGACGTACAAACCGGACAATCGAAGCTAGTCGCTGCGAATGTGAGCCAGCAAACAACGGAGGCTGTGTATCAGCAAGCAACGGAGCAATTTGAACAGGCTCAGCAAGAGCTTTCGTTGAAGGAAGGTCCTCTTTTACTGCGGTTAGACCAGTTGCAGCAAGCGCTTGTTATTCAGCAGGAACTGGATCACGTTGGGCAACAGGTGAAGCTTGCTCAGCAGCAAGAGAATGAAGTGAAAACAGCGCTAGCAGCGCTGCAATTGGACATTAAGAAAAGCAATGAGACGAAGCAAAAAGCTATTTTGAAACAAATGGAACTGAAGGAACAACTCAAGCAGACGGAAACCAATACGGCGACTACTCAGCTGTTACATAAAGCACTTCAGGAGAAAAAGGCGATTGAACAGCTCCAGCTGCAGATGGAAGGCGCTCAAAAGGCGTTCGAAGAGAGAGTTCGTTCCCATGCTGCATTTGAGCATAATCAATTGCAGCTAGCAGATAAGCAGAAAGCAATGAAGGATAGGCTGCACGTATGGCTTCAACGATCAAATGAAATTAGCTTGGTGGGGCAGCGGCAGAATGCCTCTTTCAATGCCTTTATTCCTGCCTTGCAAGATGAGTTAGAACAGATGAAGTTGCGGTGGAAAATGCAAGAACGTCATGCTCTGGCGGCTATATTGGCCTGTGAGTTAGCGGACGGAGATCATTGTCCTGTATGTGGAGCAACCGAGCATCCTTCCAAACTCACGCCATCGGCAGGAACGGCAAATGGAGAAGACACCGAGCTGCATCTGCAGCAAGGGGAAGCTCTGCTTCAACGGGTGAAGGAGCGCAATTACACCCATCAGCAGCGTTTACATAGAACGGCAGCTGTTAGGCAGCAGGCTGTTGAACTGGCGTCGGAACAATCACGATATCCGCAGGCTGAGCCTGAAATAGTTCAAGCTTGGCAGGAAGCAGCGGCAGGTCTAGAAGAAGCCGGCCCCTTACTTTTGACTGAGTCGCATGGAGGATCAGGGTTCTCTGATTTACAGCAGAAATGGATGGATATGGAAAAAGACTGGGACGCGATCAATGTCCGTGCCGATGAGCACGAACAGTCGTTTCAATCCTTATTAAAAGAGCATAACGCACATGAACAACAGATTGTGCAAGCAGCCGCTCAGCAGCAAGCAGCTGCGAGTTTATTGACTGAAGCGGAAGCTAGACTAACAGCCGTTCAATTAACAATGAACGAACAAATGAAGCAGTGGAAAGCTAGGTATACCGAGCTTTCTTGGGATGAGGTAGACAATCAGTTGGAACAATTGCTGGCCAAAGAAAGGCTGGCTGAGGAGCTTCGCGGGCGGATCGAGAAGAGCATCCCCTTTCTGGATGAGCTGATCGCGAAGATCGATGAGCTCCAACGTGCCGCAGTGGAGCAAGATCGGACCGCCCTGCAGCTGCACGAGCGTCTGCAGGGCCTCGCGCAGCTCGCCGCCGACAAGTCGCGGCAGCTGGCGCAGCGCGCGCCCGGCGCGGCTGTGCCGCAGCTCATCGCGGAGGCGACCTCCGCGCTTGAGCTGCTGCGTCTCGCCGCGCAGCAAACCAAGCTCGCGCACGCTGCGGCGCAGCGCGAGCAGTCCCTGGCGGCGCAGCGCTACAGCGCCGCCGCCGAAGCCGCTGCCGCCGCCGCGCGGCAGCTGGCACAGACGGAGCGCGCGCTGCATAGCTCGCTCGCGGAGAACGGCTTCGCATCGCGCGAAGCCGCAGAAGCTGCGGCGCTGGCGCCTGAGCAGCGCCGCCAGTGGGCTCAGCTCGCGGCGGAGCACCGCGAGCGCGAGCAGGCGCTGCGCGCCCAGCTGGCGCAGCTGGCAGCGAAGCTGCAGGGCCGCGTGCTGAGCGCGGACGCGTGGGCGCAGACGCAGGCGCTGCTGAGCGCCGCGAAGGCCGCCGCGGAGGCTGCGCTCGAGTCGCGCGCCAAGGCGGCCCAGGCCGCAGGCGAGCTTGCGGCGCGGCACGCGCGGTGGTGCGAGCTCGAGGCGCAGCGCGCCGAGCAGGCGAAGCAGCTGGAGCGGCTTGGCAAGCTGCAAGCCGTGCTTAAGGCGAATGCCTTCGTCGAGTATTTGGCCGAAGAGCAGCTGATGCAGGTCAGCCGCGCTGCTTCGGAGCGGCTGGGTGAATTAACGCGGCGACGTTATGCGATTGAAGTCGACTCTGGTGGCGGGTTCGTCATCCGTGATGATGCCAATGGAGGCGTCAAGCGACCGGTTAGCACGTTATCTGGCGGCGAAACCTTCCTGACTTCTTTAGCCCTAGCCCTCGCGCTCTCCGCGCAAATTCAGCTCAAAGGTGAATATCCGTTGGAATTCTTCTTCCTTGATGAAGGTTTCGGCACTTTGGACCAGGAATTGCTGGATATGGTCATTGGCGCACTGGAAAAGCTTCATATGGACAGCTTAGCGGTTGGCGTCATTTCTCACGTACCGGAACTGCGTGCTCGTCTAGCTCGCAAATTAATTGTTCAGCCAGCGGAGCCGTCCGGCCGTGGGAGCCGTATTGTGCTCGAGGAGCAATAGCGAACGAACCCTTTTTAAGTGTTTATAAGTGTTTAGGTGAGAGGCCACTGCGCCCATTGTTTTTTTTAGCCCCGAATCCATTGTGTTGGGTAAAATCATCAAGCCGATTCGTACAAGTTGGCATAAACTGCTACATCTTTTACGAAGAGGAGAATGGTGAATGGCTACATTTCATGAGGCTCTGAAACACAAGAATAGAATTTCACCTGTTTTATTGAAGCGCGCAGAGGTTGTCGCTGTTGGTGTTGGTTATATGGACCCAAACAAGCCTGCGCTAGGCTCAGGTGTCATTGTGTACACCCAGAAGAAAGTCGTTCCCTCTAGTATGACTAGCCTCAAAGGTGTGCTCGCCAAAGCGGGTTCGGCAATACCCATTCGTTTTGTTTCTTCTGGAGGGTTCAAGCGGCATGATGCAGCTCCAAAACCGAAAGCTGTGAAAATGGGCGGCTTTCAAGGCAAGCATCGGCCTGTACCCGGAGGTGTGAGCTTAGGTAAATTAGACCCGGATTCCACAGGAACAGGCGGCCTTATCGTAACGAAGAACAATCAGCTCTATATCCTGAGTAATAACCATGTTCTTGTCAAAAATAATTCGTCAGCGAAGGTCTCAATTGTACAATCAGGACCAGCGGACGGAGGTCAAGCGCCAGGAGATACATTAGGAAGCCTCTTTGATTACAACAAATTAGTCCCTAACGGGATCAATTTCCAGGATTCTGCGCTTGCAAAGCCAACTTCGAACAGCTTGCTTAATCCAAGATATTTAATTAGCGCATCCGGTCGGCTTATTACGGTTCCAGGTCATGTGTCGACGTACCCTGTCGGGCTAAAATTAATGAAGTCAGGCCGTACAAGCGGATTTGTCAGAGGAACGATTGAAGCTAATCATGCGGATGTGCGTGTGACTTATGGAGGATCATTGGGCGATCTGACGTTCCGTAATCAATTGATCATTCGCGGTACGAAAGGACCTGTTTCGCTTCCGGGAGATTCCGGCTCAGTATGGCTGCGCTCCAGTGACCGCTTTGCTGCGGGGCTGAATTTCGCCGGGAGTGAGAATGGCATGATTTCGATCAGTAACCCAATCGATGTCGTCATGTCCCGCTATGGGGTGCATACAGCTGTTCCTGCGGCCAAAGGTACATTCAAAGCTGGCGTAATTAAAGGGCTTCGCAAGGGCGCGGTGCGTGCCAATTCGAAGTAAGACCAAGATTACGGTGAAAAGAGCTGGACAGGATGTAAGTCCTACCCGGCTCTTTTTATTTTTTTGCCAATAGGTGCTACTTTCCGGTCATGTGTACGTATCAAGTATAAGCACACCACTTACCACATGGCTGAAGGGAGTCATTTTTTCTTGAAAAAAATAAATAAAAGAATCGGAATCATATCGCTCGCTGTTAGCCTTTTAACCGCCAGTTTGGCTAGTTTGCCTGCGCCTGCACATGCAGATATCGTATGGGATCACTGGCAAAAGGCAGAATCGCTGACTGCCAGCGGCAATAAAGCGGAGGCTGTAACTCATTGGCAATTTCTTGCGAATCATTATGTGAGCATCGGAGAATGGGAGAATGCAGCCCTATTTTACGGGAAGTTAGATGCTTATTTCGATGCGATCGGAGATTATGAGCAAGCCATTCACTATTACGAGCTGGAAAATGAGTACTGGGTCAAAGCTGGGCGAGATTGGGGGGCTGTTAAGCTGCAACGTGCCGATCAAATCCGGACAACCGTTGAACTCTATAGGCAGGAGCGTGATCAGTCCTCCATTCGAGAGCTAGCTTTACCTCCAACAGGTAAACTGGCCAAGTTTGAACCTGCATACGGTACCTATCTGGGGATTTATTCGGAACAGGATCCCAAAGTAGGCAACATGTTTACCAAGATGGAATCTGTTTACGGTAAAAAGCACGCGATCTATTTGGCCTATGCACATTGGGGGCAAAGTTTTCCGGCAATGTATGCGAGTAGAGCCAGAGATTCAGGCGGTGCGCTGCAAATCGCATGGGAACCTGATGATGGCTTAGACCCGGTGTCTGACGGCGCGTACTTGCGGAAATGGGCGCAAGAAGCGAAGGCCGCGGGGATCCCAATCTTTTTGCGTTTTGCAGGAGAAATGAATGGCGCTTGGGTCAATTGGCACGGGAACCCTACTCAATATATCGCCAAATTTCGTATGCTGCATGATGTATTTGCGGTGGAAGCGCCGAATGTGGCTATGGTATGGAGCCCTGGGGATGTACCTGCGAATGATATCGACCAGTACTACCCCGGTGATAACTATGTAGACTGGGTTGGCGTCAGCTTATATATTGAGCCCTATGAAAACGGGGACCCATCGCTGCCATCCATGTTAGCTACTAGTAATGTAGAGCGGCTGACAAGGCTCTACAAAACGTATTCCGATCGTAAACCGTTAATGCTAAGCGAAACGGGAGTTCCTCACTACCAGCATACGGCTGGGGAAGATTTTACAGAATGGGCAAAACTGAATCTGCAGCGTCTTTATGAAATCATGCCCTACAAATATCCGAGGTTAAAAGCGATTACTTACTTCAATGTGAATCAAGGAATGAATAACGCCAAAAACGATTATTCCCTGTCCAGCTCGTCTGATATCCAAAATTACTATACCAAACTGATTGCAAATCCGTATTTGCACTCGAAAGTGAGCGATTCAGCCGAGCCAGCAGATGGCATTGGATATGTGCCGGTCAATGCAGATCATCAATCATTTACGAAGAAAACCAAATTCATTCCTTTTATAAAAATACCTGAGGTGTACATTGGCAAAGTCGAGTATATCCTGAATGGACGAGTCATTGCGACTCAGACTGAACTGCCCTATGGACTAGAACTGCGTGCAGGAGAAGTTCCTGAAGGCTCTGTTCTTCAGATACGTGTGTTGAACAAATCCGGCAAGCAAGTCTCGCTGCGAACCTTTGGCGTATCGTCTCAGGTGTCCGTGGAAATTGACGGGAAAGACCAGGTTTTCGAACAAGCTCCAGCCATCGTAAACGGATCAACACTAACACCGCTTCGCGCCATCTTTGAAGCCATGGGAGCGAAGGTGGAGTACGAAGCAGCGACAAGAACGGTGACTGCGAAAAAAGGGAACACAACCGTGCGCTTAACGCTTGATCAGAAAACCGTGTATGTAAATGGTAATGCCATGCAGCTGGAAGAGCCAGCCCGGCTCGTTAATGGTTACACACTTGCTCCTGCCAGGTTCGTCGGGGAAACGTTTGGCGGCAAAGTGGCTTGGGAAGGCAGCAGCCGAACCGTCACGATTTCAACCAAATAGTTTTAGACAGCAAAAACGGCTCCAACCTTGACTTTTCGTCAAAGTTGGAGCCGTTTTTAATTATATAAACTTATACACTTTGAAGAGCTTGCTGCACTTCTTGAACAACCGACAGGGCAGCGGTACGTGCGCTTGAGAATGCGCGTTCTGCGAGCTCGCCTTTGCCTGTGCAACCGTCGCCGCAGAAGTAGAAAGGCACATTCTCGACGCGGATAGGGAGGAGATGGTTCGTCGAAATGTTTTTCACGCTGGATACCATCGCTTTCTTGGACACCCTTTTCACCGCGGTTACGTCGCGCCAGCCTGGGTAATGTTTATCGAACAAAGCTTCCATCTGCGTGTTTTTATTTTCGAGATAGGATTTGCGTTGTTCGTCGCTTTCGAATTGATCGCTCAAGTAAGCGATACCCTGCAGCAGCTGTCCGCCTTCAGGCACTAGCGTGTGATCCGTTGCGGAAACATCACTGATGAAGAGTTTGTTGTCCATGTCGCTAATGTAGCTAAACGGTCTTGCAACCACTTTGCTAAGTCCTACGTCGTATACCATAACCTCAGTAGCCGTGTTGGATTCATATGGTGCTAGGAATGGCTCCCATGCAGTGCCTTTGAGTAATTTAACGACTTGTTGTACCGGCATTGCGAAAATCACTTTATCAAAGGATTCTTCACGATTCTTCGTTTGAAGAACGAATTTCCGGTCTGCATAACGCAAGCTTTCCACGCCTTCTTGAATAGCGATTTCCCATCTGCCTGATGTTGTAAGCTTTTGCTTGAGTTGGTTGGTGATGACGGCCCAGCTTCCAAGGATATAGTTAACGGGCTTGGAAGAGAGGAACAGGTTATGGTAGTATTCGCTGATCACTGCACCGGATACATTGCGTGCATCTTCAGGGGTGATGAAAAAGTTGGAGCATACGAGATGCTCCCACAGTTCCTTAACATCCTCGTCCGCATTGGATTCAGCCAGATAATCAGCTAGTGTAGCATAATTTTTCAGGTTATGGATGTTTGCGATAATGGCGGCAATTTCACCAACGAATCGGACTTTTTGCGCTGTGCTAAGTAAATCCGTTTTTAGGAGGTTGATGGCATCTAGTGGAGCGGTCGTAAGTTGATTGTGCTTCGCATAAACGACTTTCCGTTTATCTACTTGCTTGGATGAGAAGGACAATCCCAATTCTCGCTCCATGTTCGTGATGGTATGACGATCTATTCCATAGATGGCATGTGCGCCGTAGTTAAGTGTGAATCCTGCTTTTTCATAAGTAAATGCACGGCCGCCAAGCTGCGGACTGCGCTCAAAAAGTATACCTTCAATATGCGGGTTCTCCGATAAATAAGCGGCCGCGGTTAATCCGGCTAAGCCTCCACCAATAATAGCTACTTTCATTTTGTGTTCCTCCTTGGGGACTGGTTCTACTTGCAGTGGTGCATTAGGCTCGTTTCCACGAATGCCTACCCACATCCAAGCTAAGTTGTTTTTCATCATATCCACTAAATCTGAGTGTTCTTGATTGCACCATGTTCGAATCGTGCCGTTATACATACACACGAGGAGTTCTACTTTCTTCGGTTCAGGCAGCCAATGCAGCAAGCTCTCAGAGAGTACGTTCAAGTGGCGCAGTTCTTCCGTTTTTACGGTTTCATTTTGCAAGGATAAGGCTTGTAAGCTTCGTATTAGAAGAGGTATCAAGCGAATGTTAGACGCTAAGTCTAAAAATAAGCGGTTGATATGTCCTTCAAGCGATTGCACCTTGGAAGGCGTCATTTTTACCCATTCTTGAATCAGTTGGATCTGTTTGCTGTAAAGGTCAGCAATGATGGCGTCTTTACTTTTGAAATAGTGGTAAAAAGTTCCTTTCGATGTTCCCGTTGCTGTGATAATGTCGTCAACAGACACGTTCTCGTAGCCTTTTTCCATAAACATCGATAAAGCGACGTCCATCATGACATCACGCTTTTTGCGGGTGGTGGCCCTCATGAATTGGCTCATCCGCTCACTCCATTCCAACCATCGATTTATTCCTATTATATGCAAAATTAGACCGATAGTCTACAAGTGAATTGACCGATGTATAAATTGTTTGTAGGAAAAAATAATCTAAATGATTGTTTACCGTGTGATGGCGGTATACGTAGTCTATACTTCTTATAAGAACCACATGAGAGGATGAATTTTACACTTGACTAGAAAAGAATTAGGCTGGAATTTGTTTTTCGAAAAAGCATTCGAACCTTATCTTGAAGAAGGGTACCAGGCTGGACGTGTATCCTTGGAACATAAACATATGTACCGCGTTCAAACGGAATCTGGTGAAGCACTAGCAGAGGTTTCCGGGAAGATGCGTCATCTTGCAATTCGCCGCGAAGACTATCCTGCTGTAGGCGATTGGGTTGTTGTCTCTGTGCGCGAAGAGGAACAACGAGCAACCATCCATGCTGTCTTGCCGCGTAAAAGTAAGTTTTCCCGGAAAGTTGCCGGTCAAGTCACAGAAGAACAAATTGTAGCTACAAACGTAGATACTGTATTTCTGGTTACTGCCTTAAATCTGGATTTTAATGTTCGGCGTATAGAACGGTACTTGGTGTTGGCTTGGGAAAGCGGGGCCAATCCTGTTATTGTCCTCAGTAAAGCGGACTTATGTGAGGATCCGGAAGCACTTGCGGCGGAAGTCGCGGCTGTTGCAGTGGGCGTACCTATTCATATCATCAGCTCTGCCGAAAACAGAGGGCTAGAAGACCTGGCTGCCTATGTAGCGCCAGGTCAAACTGTGGCATTGCTCGGATCTTCAGGTGTGGGGAAATCAACTTTGGTGAACCGCATTTACGGGAAAGACATTTTAGAAACGGGAGATATCCGTGAAGGCGATGACAAAGGGAAGCATACGACGACACACCGTGAGTTGATCACGCTGCCCGGAGGAGGTATCCTCATTGACACGCCTGGTATGCGCGAACTGCAGCTTTGGGATGCGTCTGAAGGCTTGAGCACGTCCTTCCAAGACATCGAAGAGCTGGCAGCACAGTGCTATTTCCATGACTGCAAGCATGAGAATGAACCGCGATGCGCGGTCAAAGGCGCGTTGGAGAACGGTACACTTCCGCAAGAACGATTTTATAGCTACGTAAAATTGCAGAAGGAGCTCGCTTATTTGGCGCGCAAAGAAGATAAAGGTCTTCAAGCTGCCGAGAAGGCGAAGTGGAAGAAAATTCATCAGTCTTTGAAAAGCCAGATCAATCGTTAATATGACTTTGTAAATCAATCGTGCTTTTGAAGTAGCCTTTTGCCTAGAGCTGAATATGCTGTAGAAAAAAGGAGGCATGAGCCCATGAAGCATCCCGAAATTCATGAGATTTGCAAAAAACATATGTACCGGTATGTCAGTGTAACGATGACGAACGGAGCTGTTTATGACGGCATTGTCGAAAATGTGGATGATGACAACTTATACTTAGCTGTGCCAATCGGCGGTATGGATCATGAACAGATGAGAGCGTTCCTGCCCTATGGAGGTTATCCGTACCCGTATTATGGCTACCCGTATCCTGGGTATGGATATGGATTTGGACGCCGCAGGTTTGCAAGGCAAGTACTGCCATTAGCAGGTTTACTAGCTTTGTCATTACTACCTTATTATTAATAGAAATCCAATTTTTTGTTAAGAAACCTCTCTGTTTAGGTGTGGGGTTTCTTTTTTTTGTCATTGCTCCTTGGATTAGGACGGAATGGGTTGGATTTTTTCACGCGTTTCCGATAAAATTAGAAATAGAGATTTTATTAGAAAGTGAGTGACTAGCCCATTTATGAGTGATTGTATTTTTTGCAAAATTGTTGCGGGGGAACTCCCCTCCAAAAAAGTGTTCGAGAATGACGAGATTCTAGCATTCCATGACATCCAACCAGCCTCGCCGATTCATGTCCTTATCATTCCGAAGAAACACATTGCATCATTAGCAGACGCCAAAGCGGAAGACTGGGCTACTCTTGGGCAAGTGCAAGCAGCTGCCGCGCAAATTGCTAGAGAACTAGACATTGAAGAGTCAGGTTATCGGGTCATCACGAATGTTGGTGCAAATGCAGGACAAATTGTTCACCATATCCATTATCACTTGATGGGCGGGGCGCGTTTAGCTCCTTTAGGCGTACATAATTAGGGTTAACTTTCTGGAAACCTAACTATTCGATTGACACCCTAATTACTATCACCTATAATGAGATTTGATGAACCGTTTGATCCTAGATGGTCTGTTCGGAGGGAGGGAAATCTGTTGTCAGAAACTCGAGTTCGTAAGAACGAAACTATAGATGCTGCACTTCGTCGCTTTAAGCGTTCCATCGCTAAGGATGGCATTCTAGCAGAAGTTAAGAAACGTAAACATTATGACAAGCCTAGCGTTAAGCGTAAGCTTAAATCTGAGGCTGCTCGCAAGAGAAAGTTCTAGGAGGCAATATGAGCTTAAGCGATCGATTGAACGAAGATATGAAGCAAGCGATGAAGAGTCAGGACAAGTTCAAACTCTCTGTAATTCGAATGGTTAGATCAACAATTAAGAATTCTGAGATTGATCTGAAAAGATCCTTAGATGACAATGAAGTGCTTGACGTACTAACTCGTGAAATCAAACAGCGTAAGGATTCCCTCCAAGAATTTACGAAGGCCGGCAGAGATGATCTGGCCGAGAGCCTGAAGGCTGAACTTGTCATTCTAGCTGAGTACATGCCGCAACAGCTTTCTGAGGAAGAAGTGAAAGCCATTGTAACGCAGACCATCCAGCAAATTGGTGCTTCTTCCAAAGCGGATATGGGCAAAGTGATGACGGCATTGTTGCCTCAGGTTAAAGGACGCGCTGATGGTAAACTTATTAATCAGTTGGTCCAACAATTATTGGGATAATACTTAAATATGTTAGTATGACAAGACCGAGCGGATATGATATCCTCTCGGTCTTTTTATTTTCTTTCCAAAACGAAACAGTTTATTTGGAATGACGTACATATTAATGATAAGGAAGAATCAGGAAAGGAGTGAAAGATGATGTTTGCAGAAAACTTATCGGCCTTTCTGACCCATCCAATTACAGCGACCGTGTTATTGATGGTTGGCATTATTGGAATCGCTTTAGAGCTTCTTTTTTTCAGCGGTGGTTTACTAGCATTAGCAGGCGTCGCTGGTTTTGCACTATATTTTCTTGGGTATTATTTGGCGGGATTTGCTGGGTTCGGCGATTTGGCCGTGTTTAGCATCGGTTTAGTGCTCCTTATCTTGGAACTGGTCGTTCCAAGTTTTGGGATTCTTAGTGTGCTGGGGGCCATATGCCTATTTGGAGGGGTGCTGCTCGCTTCTTCGAACCCGATGGATGCCGCGGTCATGCTGGGGATAGCGTTATTAGTAGCCATTGTTGTCATTGCTTTTGCCATTAAAACGTTTAAGCACCGCGGAGTGTGGAATCGATTTATTTTGAAGGAGCAGCTGACAACGGACAAGGGTTTTACCTCCAGCCCCGACAGAACGCATTTAATCGGCCTCACAGGACAATCGATAACGCCATTAAGGCCTGCTGGCACAGCAATCATTCAGGGAGAACGCGTGGATGTCGTGACGAACGGGAGTTTTATTTCGAACGCGAAAGAAATTATTGTTGTAGACGTTGAAGGGGCCCGTGTAGTTGTGAGAGAGATTGAAGCTAATCGCGCTAATAATTCTTAGGAGGAAAAATGAATGAATATTGAACCAGGTTTATATTTGGTACTTCTTGCTGCTATCATCATTATTGTGCTTTCGATACTGCTCAGTGTTGTTCCGGTCATGTTGTGGATTTCAGCGCTTGCGTCAGGAGTGCGTATCAGCATTATCACTTTAATCGCAATGAGGCTGCGCCGTGTTACGCCAAGCAGAATCGTGAACCCGATGATTAAAGCGACCAAAGCCGGCCTTGATTTAAGTATTAATCAATTGGAAAGCCACTTCCTTGCCGGCGGTAATGTCGACAGAGTCGTTAATGCCTTGATCGCTGCCCACCGGGCCAAAATCCATTTGGAGTTTGAACGAGCGGCAGCGATCGATTTGGCTGGCCGTGATGTGCTGCTTGCCGTACAAATGAGCGTCAACCCGCGAGTGATTGAAACTCCGAACGTATCTGCGGTTGCTAAGAACGGTATTGAAGTCAAGGTTATTGCAAGAGTGACAGTACGCGCTAATATCGAGCGTTTAGTCGGGGGCGCCGGGGAAGAAACGATTATTGCCCGTGTCGGCGAGGGGATCGTCACCACGGTTGGATCCAGCGACTCGCATAAGGACGTTCTGGAGAATCCAGATTTGATCTCCCGAACTGTTCTAGGCAAAGGCTTGGATGCCGGAACGGCTTTTGAAATCCTGTCCATCGATATTGCCGACGTAGATGTTGGGAAGAATATCGGCGCACATCTGCAAACGGAACAAGCGGAGGCTGACAAGCGCATCGCTCAGGCGAAAGCCGAAGAAAGACGGGCCATGGCGGTTGCGGCGGAGCAAGAGATGAAAGCTAAGGTCGTAGAGATGCGCGCTAAAGTTGTTGAATCGGAATCACAAGTGCCTCTTGCCATGTCAGAAGCACTTCGCAGCGGCAAACTCGGCGTCATGGACTATATGAATCTCAAAAATATTGAAGCGGACACTCAAATGCGCTCAACGCTCGGTAAAGCTAACGACGGTAAGAGCGAGAAAGACTCCTAGCCCATGAGGTGATTGCGTGGAACAGCTTATTGCATTTCTATTTAAACATTGGTATTTAGTGATTATAGCCATAACCTTTTTGTATCAACTTCAGAACAAAGGGCGCCGAGCGAGTCAAAAAGCGCAGCGAATGGGCATGCCAACATTCGGTGAGTCGCCTAGCCAAGCTCAGCGGCATCCTGAAGCAGGGGAACTGGAACGGAAGACAGTTGAGCCATCCCAACCATCAGGAGGCTTACGAGACGAGTTTGGCCGTCCTAGCGCGGAGTACAAGGCAACCTCTACTCCAAAGGCGAAAGTCTCTCCATTCAATTCCTCTAAGCAGACAAATTTAGATAGTTCATCTATCTACGCAGGCGATCTTACACTCGCACGCCCATTTCCAGAGTCACCTAGTCAAGACCAGCTTCTGCAAGGCGTTGTGTGGGCTGAGATTCTTGGTCCTCCCAAGTCAAAAAAGCCTTATCGCAGATAACACATGAAGAAACAGGCGCCTCCTCGAGCAATCGGGAAGGGCGCTTTTTGTTTTCCAGTTTTTTCACATAAATCCGGTGCAAACCGCATAATTTGATAGAAAGCTATGCGACTTTTCTGTCGTTATGATCATCTAGTTAGAGGGGGTAGTGCCCAGCTATGCGTCGCTTGAGCCGCAAATGGAACCAGTTCACGGCCAAAATTCTGGATCTTCCCCAGGATGTGGTGCAGGACTTGCCGCGCATCACGATGATCGGCAACGTACAGCTTTATGTGGAGAATCACCGGGGCGTACTCCATTTTTCCAGTGAAAACTTAAAGCTTGAATTAACAAAAGGGACGCTAGAAGTGTTCGGTAAAAACTTGGTCATTCGAGCAATTCTCTCGGAGGAAGTTTTTATTGAAGGCTTGATCGACGATGTCAGATACATGCCATAGATGAAAGTGTGGGAAGGGGTGCTGGGTTATGAAACAATCGATGTTCATTGCCCGTTTGCGCGGGTACGTGCGTATTCAAATTCGGGGAAATGGGTGTGAAAGGTTGATTAATCCCATGATGGAGAAGGCGTTCTCCATTTGGGATATTCAAGCTGCCGAGGATGGCAAGCTAGAGCTTAATATGTTGATTAAAGATTTCTTCAAACTTAAGCCGCTGCTCAAACGGACAGGCTGCCGGGTGCATGTTCTAGAGCGGTACGGGCTTCCTTTTTTTATGGAAAGATTGGGGCGTAGGAAAGTTTTTCTGGGTGGGATCGCTGCCTTTATTATCGGAATATACATATTGACATCCCTCGTTTGGCAAATCACGGTGGAGGGCAATGACCGCATCTCCGAAGCGGAAATATTACAGGCTGCCTCCAAACAAGGCATACATGTGTACCAGTGGAAATTCAGACTGAAAAAGGCTGAGGATCTATCACGGGACATTCAAGGTATGCTCCCAGGAACGGCGTGGGTTGGCGTTGAGATTCGCGGTACCCATATTACGATTAAAGTCGTTGAAGCGACAATACCGGATAGACAGGATCTCAAGAATCCACGGAATCTAGTTGCAGCCAAAAATGCGCTTGTAACTGAGATTTTATCCGACAAAGGAAAACCGATGGTGAAGCCCAATACGTATGTGAAAAAAGGGGACGTGCTTATCTCAGGTACGATCGGAGATGAGCAGAACAGCCAAGTGGTCGTTGCGAGTGGCAAGGTAAGAGGTATTGTCTGGTACACCTCCCGAATTGAATCCCCGCTTACGAAAACCTATAAAGCATATACGGGAGAAGCAACCAATCGCAATTATATTGTTTTCGGTACGAGAGCTTTGCAAGTAAGCGGTTATGGGAAGCTAGGTTACGAGCATTTTGAAACGATTCCAGAGCGTAAAACACTGGCCTGGCGTTCTTTTACACTGCCTATCGGCTGGCTGCACGAGAAGGTTATGGAAGTTGAAGTCGTACAGGAGCCTATTGATCCCGCGATTGCCAAAAAGACAGGCCTGGAGCAGGCTAGAGTGAAGCTACTCGGAGCTTTAGGGTCTGATGCTAGACTCGTAGGTGAAAAAATTTTGCATGAAAAATCAGAGAATGGTAAAATTTATATAGACGTGCATTTTGAAGTCGAAGAGAATATCGCCGAAGAGCAACCAATTGTCATACGAGGAGAATGAGACCTGTTGGTAGAAAACGCACAATCCGTAAAGCTAACATTGAAAAACCCAGCTGAAGGGCTGGCATTGTTTGGTCCCCAGGACAAGTTTCTGCATGTGATTGAGAGAGAGATTAACGCGCAAATTTTTACGCGTGAAGCCGAAATAACGATTCAAGGTCCGGCTGCGGAAGTGAATTCGCTTCAGCAGCTTTTTGAGGTTCTGTTGCAGCTCATCCGCAATAATTACACGTTGACAGAGAGGGATGTGCTATATGCCGTTGAACTCGCTAAGCAGATGAAAGCGGATCAATTGCTGGATTTGTTCAAAGGCGAGATTACGACAACACATCGCGGTAAACCGATTCGCGTCAAAACGATTGGACAGCGGAAATACGTGGAGACGATTAAGAAGAAAGATATCGTTTTTGGTATTGGACCTGCCGGCACAGGCAAAACGTATCTGGCTGTCGTTCTCGCGGTTACGCGTCTGAAAGAAGGCGCTGTCAAAAGGATTGTTTTAACGCGGCCGGCTGTTGAGGCAGGAGAAAGCCTAGGCTTTTTGCCTGGCGATCTACAGGAAAAAGTTGACCCCTATTTGCGCCCATTGTATGATGCTCTTAATGATGTCTTGGGACCTGATCAGGTAGCGAAGTCTTTAGAACGCGGTCTGATTGAGATTGCTCCTCTAGCGTATATGCGTGGGAGAACCCTGGACGATTCATTTATTATTCTAGATGAAGCCCAAAATACGACACCTGAACAAATGAAAATGTTTCTGACACGGCTCGGTTTCGGATCCAAAATGGTCATTACCGGTGACGTGACGCAAATTGATTTGCCGCGGGGCAAGTCGTCAGGACTTGTAGAAGCTGCTCGAATTCTCGATGAAATTGAGGAGCTTGGCTTTATCCACTTTGACGAGCAGGACGTTGTGAGACATTCACTCGTTCAGAAAATCATTGTGGCCTACAATGCTGAAAAGGATAAGTAACTGTGCTGGTTTGTCAGGTAGAGAGGAATGACCTTCCGTGATGAAAAATGAAGTGCAAATGAAAGGTAAATTTCATTACCAGCTGAACGGATGGAAATACAGTACGGGTATTCGGATACTGTTGTTTCTCTTGCTGGCTTTAGTTTTCTATATATCTCTTTATGCAAAGCTCGTTCCCCAGGTTTATGACATTGAGTTAGGAACAACTAGTGAAACAACCATTTATGCGCCAAGACAAATTGAGAACGCGATTGCGACAGAACAAGCGAAAGAAGATGCGGCCAAGAGGGTTCAGCCTGTTTATCGCATCGTAAATCTCAAAAATGATACGATGATTGACGCTATTTATGATAAATTATTACAAATTAATGCAGATGAAGAAGTGAAGTTCGATGACAAAGTAAGCATTTTCCGTCGAGTGATTCCTCAGCTAATCAGTGATTTGGAGAATCAATCAATCAAATCGCTCAGCACTAGCGCTCAGTACAATGAAACGCTGATTGAGCAGATCCAACAGGGTCTAGCTGAACAGCAGTATCCGCTGCCCGAGGAGTCTTACTTTAAGCTTCCTCGATTGACCAAAGAAGACTTGACGGCTATGCGCCCTGTAACCAAAGATATCGTTACGAAGCTGATGAACGATCAAATTCTTGATGCTCAGACAGCAAGGGCTAAAGTTGCCGAGATGGTGAATACTTCGAACCTAGCGAAAAATACGATGCGTGAAATGGTTACTGAGATTGCGCGCGCCGTCATCACGCCGAATAAGTTCTTTGATCAGAAAGGTACCGATGATGCCAAAGGACAAGCTAGAGAAAATGTTAAACCGGTGTACATTAACAAAAATGATGTGCTCGTCAAGGTCGGAGATGTCATCACCGAAGAGATCTATGCAAGATTAGACAAACTGGAATTGCTCAAGAGCAAAGCGAATCATTTACCGCAAATTGGTCTTGGGATTCTCTCCGCCTTATTGTCTTTTGTCGTTTCTATGTTCGTCCGGCAGAGCCTGCTTGCGATTAAATATAATAATTCTCAGCTTCTGATGCTGATCTTGATTTTTTTAATTAATATCACGTGTATGAAAATCATCTCACTTGTCCAAAACTTGGACTATCCGTTTATCGGATATCTGGCTCCAACTGCATTAGGAAGTATTCTCATTGCCATTTTATTGGATGCACCGCTGGCTTTTATCTCATCGGTCTTATTTTCACTAATGGCAAGTATTATCTTTAATGCGGAGCATACGCTTCTTTTTGATTTCCGTTACGGATTGGTGTCCCTGGTTATTTGTTTCAGTGCGGTATTTACAATTCAACGAGCAAGTCAGCGCGCTACAATTTTGAAAGCGGGCTTAATGATCGCTTTTTTCGCAATGCTTACGATCACATCCATGCTGCTTATGGAAGATCATTTTCAGCAGCGCGAAGCGATCATGTCCCTTTCCTTCGCGGCGGCGGGCGGATTATTAACGGTTGTTTTTGTGATTGGTTTGCTGCCCTTCTTCGAGGTAGCCTTCGGGATTCTTTCTCCGCTCAAACTGGTGGAGCTTTCGAACCCGAATCATCCTTTGCTGCGGAAGCTTCTTACGGAGACACCGGGTACGTACCATCACAGCGTCATGGTTGGTAATTTATCTGAGGCGGCTGCTGAGTCCATCGGCGCAGACGGACTTCTCTGCAGAGTCGGCTCTTATTATCACGATATCGGGAAGACGAAACGGCCAAGCTACTTTATCGAAAATCAGACCAATATTGAGAACCCGCATGATCGCATTGATCCGAATTTAAGTAAATCCATCATTATCGCCCATCCGCGTGATGGCGTTGAGATGCTTAAGGATTACAAAATGCCCAAAGCGATCAGAGATATTGCCGAGCAGCATCACGGAACAACGTTGCTCCACTTTTTCTATCATAAAGCGGTCAAGCAAGCCGAAGAAGAAGGCAGTGAGAAGGAGATACGCGAAGAGGACTTCCGTTACACAGGACCCAAAGCGCAGTCGAAGGAAGCCGCTATTGTGGGAATTGCTGACAGTGTAGAGGCAGCCGTTCGTTCATTGCGGAATCCGACCTTAGAGCAGATTGATTCCATGGTGCACAAAATCATCAAATCCAGGTTAGATGATGGTCAATTCAATGAATGTGACATCACTCTGAAGGAACTGGATAAAATCGCCAAAACATTGAATGAGACTTTGCTGGGCATTTTCCATGCAAGGATCGAGTATCCAAACGAACTGACCCCTAAGAAAACAGGGACATAGCGAAATGACAGGAGGGTGCCGCATATGGCAAGTATAGATTTAACGCTAGAGTGGAGCAGTGAGCAGGAAGTGAAGGAGATTACACCTGCTTTTATAGAGAAAATCGAGGAGCTGCTGAAGTTAGCCGGCGAGCTTGAAGGCGTTACGGCTGGTGAAGTTGCCCTTACGTTCGTCGATGATGAAGCGATCCAAGAGTTAAATAAGCAGTACCGCGATCTGGATAAACCTACCGATGTGCTGTCTTTTTCCATGAGCGAGTTCGGCGAAGATGAGATTCAGATTAACTATGAAGATAACGAGCAGGATGGTGCTGAAGGACCCCAGGATGATGAGACGGTGTCAGAAGCATTCATTGAACCGCTTGGGGATATTATTATTTCGGTTCCGCGCGCAATTGCTCAGGCTGAAGACTACGGGCACTCTGTAGAACGGGAACTTGGTTTCTTGTTCGTTCACGGATTTTTACATTTAGTCGGATACGATCACCAAAGCGAAGACGAAGAGAAGATTATGTTTGCTAAGCAGGAGGACATTTTGCAGAAAGCAGGTTTAACGCGCTAATGACAAACGGCTTCCGTAAATGGCGCAGAAGCTTCCGGTATGCCTACGAAGGAATCAAATATGCTTTAGATACGCAGCGCAATATGAAATTCCATTTTTGCGTTGCTTTTCTTGTTTTGTTGGCTGCTTTGTTTGCACGATTGCCCAAAACGGATATCCTGTTTATCTTGTTAGCCGTAACCTTAATGATTGTTACAGAGCTAATCAATACGGCTGTGGAAAAGACGGTGGACCTGGCAATGCCGGACCGCCATCCGTTAGCCAAAATCGCAAAGGACGTCGCCGCGGCGTCCGTCTTGGTGTCTGCTGGTTTTGCAGTCATTGTTGGGATGATTGTTTTCTATGAACCGATTGATCAGCTTCTGCGTGAATCGAGGACGCAGGATACGCAGGTATCCGCAGGAACGATTTGGATACTCATCGCCTTGGTTATCTTAACCGTCATTGTTATCGAAACGCGGTTCTCGGACAAAGGGAAGTTAGTGCGCCCAAGCTTGTTGACGGCAATAGCTTTCTCGATATCGACGGTTATTGTTATATTCGTCTCACAGACGATTGTCGCGCTGCTTGCATATACGCTTGCTGCACTTATATTTATTATGCTGTACGACAAAAAGACTCGTCCATTCCCTGCGCTTTTTCTAGGTGCACTCATTGGCACAGTTGTCACAATTCTCGCTTTATCCTGTCTAAACATGTTATAACGTTACTAATACAGAAAGAAGGATGATGGCCATGAATCAACAAGAACTCATTCAACACGCTAAAGAAGCGATGAAGAGAGCCTATACGCCATATTCCCATTTTAACGTAGGCGCGGCTCTTCTGGATGCAGATGGTCATGTTCATTACGGCTGTAATGTGGAGAATGCCGCATACGGTCCTACGAACTGTGCGGAGAGAACTGCGCTCTTCCGCGCAATTGCAGACGGGCACAAAGCAGGTTCCTTCCGGGCGATCGCTGTCATGGGCGATACGGAAGGTCCAATTTCGCCTTGTGGCGTATGTCGGCAGGTATTGGTTGAGCTATGTGGTCCGGATATGCCCGTTTATCTTGGCAATCTCAAAGGTGATTTCGCAGAAACGACAGTTTCCGCTCTATTGCCAGGCGCTTTTACAACGAAAGATTTGCATTCAAATGGAGGATAATTAGAAGTGGCTAAAAAAGAATTTAAATCAGGCTTTGTCGCAATCATCGGACGTCCGAATGTTGGGAAATCAACGTTGATGAATCAAATCATTGGACAAAAAATCGCTATCATGTCAGACAAGCCTCAAACAACAAGAAACAAGATTCATGGTGTGTATACGTCAGCTAATGGTCAGATCGTCTTCTTGGATACTCCGGGTATTCATAAACCGACTTCCAAATTAGGTGATTATATGAGTAAAGTTGCTCATGGCACCCTTGGAGAGGTAGATGCTGTCCTTTTCCTTGTTGATGTGGTGGACGGTATTGGCGGCGGAGACAGATATATCATTGAACAACTAAAGCACGTGGAAACACCGGTTATTCTGGTATTGAACAAAATTGACCTTGTACAACCAGAAGTGCTGCTTGGCATTATTACACAGTACAAAGATCTATATAACTTTGCAGAAATTGTGCCGGTTTCGGCGCTCAAAGGCAATAATGTCACGACGCTCTTAGAGCAAATTATTAAATATTTGCCTGAAGGACCCCAGTACTATCCAGCCGATCAGATTACGGATCATCCAGAACAGTTCGTCTGCGCAGAGCTTGTTCGCGAGAAAATACTGCACTTGACCCGCGAAGAAATCCCGCATTCCATTGCTGTCCAAATTGAGGATATGCGAGTTGAACCCAATGGTGTTGTCCATATTTCAGCGGTTATTTTTGTCGAACGCGATTCGCAAAAAGGGATTGTAATTGGCAAGCAAGGAAGTTTGCTCAAAGAAATCGGCAGGCAGGCCCGAAGAGATATCGAGACGCTGCTTGGCTCCAAAACCTTTTTAGAGCTTTGGGTGAAGGTCAAAAAAGACTGGAGAAACCAAGACAGAGTGCTGAAGGATCTGGGCTTCCGTCACGATTAATTGGTGATTACCTAAGTGTTCCAGTAATTTGTCCGCATAGAGAAGCTTTCTCTGCACATCCTATGAACATCACGTTCGATGGGGAGGATGCTGAACATGAAAGACTTTTCGTGGACGTATTTTTCAAAGACCGGTGATGTAGATGCCTACCTTTTGTACAAACAAGTTACCGGGCAACCCGGCATGGACACGGATGTACAGGAAGAGGATCAAAGTAATGAAGAGCCGCTCGAAGGTCTGAATTTGTAAGTGAGCTATTCGTAAACTCAGAGCGGCGCACATGGGGGAAATCATTTGCTGCGTAGTGTACAGGGGATCGTACTCCGTAGTATGGACTATGGAGAGGGGAACAAGATCATAAGTCTGTTCACCCCCGAGCTCGGTAAGGTTGGAGTCATGGCTCGGGGTGCGAAGAAAGTGAAAAGTAGACATGCCGCCGTTACGCAGCTTTTTACGTACGGCGATTTTGTTTTTTTTAAAACGCGCGGACAAATGGGATCTTTGAATTCTGCGGAGATCATTGAAGCTCATCACGCTTTGCGAGAAGATTTGCATATGTCTGCTCATGCTTCTTATTTGGCTGAAATGACGGACCGCATGCTTGGTGATGAAGAAGGCAGCACGTATCTGTTTGAACAACTGAAGGCGGGTTTAATGGCGATCGAAGAGGGCAAGGATATGCAAATCGTTGTTCACCTCTACGAAATGAAAATGTTTGAATTGGCTGGTTACTTGCCTGTCACTGATGCTTGCGTTTCTTGTGGTGAAACCTCGGACATTACTCACTTCAGCCCTTCCATGGGTGGAACATTGTGCAGCAGGTGTCGTTATAAGGATACTGTCGCAATTCGTGTTGGGGAAGGCACGCTCAAGCTGCTTAAATTATTCCCGCGTATGGATATGCGCAGACTTGGCGCTGTTCAGGTCAAGGACGAAACGAAGACACAGCTTAAGACATGTATGAGGACTTATATGGATATACATATCGGAGTAAAATGGAAATCAAGGGACTTTATCGAACAAATGGAAAAATACAATATATAAACTTGGTCTAATTTGACATGTGTTGTTCGCTTTGATATGATGTGGTGGAAAACACCTCGCCTTTGTGCTGTCCGCATATCGGTGAGTTTTTTTATGCTTACGTTCTGTTCAAATCTACTTTACATACAAATGCTAATGTAGGGCCTAGTCCCTGCTGATATGGTTGAAAGGGGCAATAGGAAAATGGATCATCCATTACCTACTCGGGTTTATGTTGTTTCTGACTCTGTTGGGGAAACAGGGGAGTCTGTTGTACGCGCTGCTGCCATGCAATTTCATCCGGTTCCTGTGGAGATTGTAAGAGCGCCTTTTATCCATGATATCGAAGGCATCGACAAAGTGATTAATGCGATACGTATACACGGCGGTATCGTTGTCTTTACCTTGGTCATACCGGAATTGCGAGACGATCTTATCGCCAAAGCAATAGAGCACGGCATCCCCCATATTGATCTTCTTGGACCCGTGGTGAACACCTTAGGGCAGGCGCTGCGCCAAGAGCCGCGTAGACAGCCAGGTATGATTCATCCGCTCGATGAGGACTATTTTAAAAAGGTTGAAGCGGTCGAGTTTGCCGTCAAATATGACGATGGCCGGGATTTTAGCGGTATCCAGAAAGCAGACATCATCCTTCTTGGCGTGTCACGCACCTCCAAAACTCCTTTATCCATGTATTTAGCCCACAAAAGGTTTAAAGTGGCTAATGTGCCCTTAGTGCCAGAAATGCAGCCTCCTGCTGCTATCTATACCGTTTCAAAGGATAAAATCATCGGCCTTCGAATTGACCCGGATAAGTTGAATGTTATCCGCCAAGAACGGCTTCGAACTCTCGGACTTGCAGAAAATGCAACCTACGCGAATGTGGAACGTATTAAAATAGAACTGGCTTTTGCTGACAAAATTATGAGCAAAATCGGTTGTGTAATCTTCGATGTCTCAAATCGCGCCGTAGAAGAAACGGCAAGTCTGGTTATGGATCATATTGAACGGGTCCAGTAAGGTTTTATGTTTCTACTTGCAGGATTTTTTAGAAGTTCATCGTATATAATAGTACGGTGAGATTTCGTCAAAAAAGGGCGTGGGCTGAACCGTATGGGTGCGAGAAGTATAATCGTTGATGCCGATGCTTGTCCCGTTAAAACCGAAATAGAAGAAGCAGGCAGGCAGTTCGGTGTACAAGTTGTTCTAGTTGCTTCGTTTGATCATAGGATGAAGACGAACCCGGGTGTTAGGGTCGTGCAAGTGGATCGCTCTGATCAATCAGTTGATCTGTACATCGCCAATCAAATTAAGTCTGGTGATATTTTGGTGACGCAGGATTTCGGTCTCGCAGCGCTTGGGTTAGCGAAAGGCTCATATTGTTTGACGAATCGGGGGCAGGAATATACGGACAGCTCGATTGATTTCTTGTTGGATCGTCGTCATACTTCAGCAAAAATGCGAAGAGCGGGCAAACATTCGAAGGGTCCCAAACCCTTTACGGACGAGGATCGTAAATATTTTCTACATGGTTTGACAAAACTTTTAAAAAAATTGCAGGAAATCGAAAATGAGTAGCGAATAGTACTTAGTCGGAAAAGCGACCTGAATTGTGGGTGGAAATAACATGAGGTACGGACGCATACCTGAAGAGGTCATTGAGGCTGTACTGAAGCGCCATGACATCGTTGATGTGATTGGCAGGCACGTACATTTGAGTAAACAAGGGCATTATATGAAAGGGCTATGTCCTTTCCATTCAGAAAAAAGCCCTTCATTCACTGTCACGCCGGAAAAACAAATATATCGTTGTTTCGGGTGCAATGTAGGCGGGAATTTAATTCGTTTCGTCATGGAAATAGAAGGCCTAAGTTTCTCAGAAGCCATAACTAAGTTAGCGGAAGAAGCGGATATCCCAATTACTTGGGAAGAAGCCTCCGAGGAGCAGAACGAGCAGCAGCAAGAGAAAGCAACCCTGCTGAAAGCTTATGACTTTGCCGCTAAACTTTATCATTATATTTTAGGTAATACAGAGCAAGGCAAAGCGGCAAAAGGGTATTTGGCTTCAAGGGGTATCTCAGATAAATTGATCGATACATTTCAAATCGGTTATGCTCCTGCGATGTGGGATACGCTAGTCCAGCAACTTGTGAAACGTGAATTCGATCTTGTACTGATGGAAAAAGGCGGATTAATTTCGGCCAAACACGAAGGAAATGGCTACGTAGATAAATTCAGGGAGCGCATTATGTTCCCCATTTGCGATGCTGCCGGCAAGGTGATTGCGTTTGGCGGGAGGTCAATGGGTGATGCTCAGCCGAAGTATCTAAATAGTCCCGAGACTACTCTTTTTAATAAAAGCAGGACCATGTACAATCTTCACTTGGCTAGACCTAATATGCGAAAGCTGCAGCAAGCGGTCCTTTTTGAAGGCTACGTAGACGTCATTAAGGCTTGGGAAGCAGGGATTAACAACGGGGTCGCCACGATGGGGACTGCACTGACCAAAGAACACGCGGCGCTGCTGAACCGCAACGCCGACCAAATCGTCGTATGTTACGATGGCGATCATGCAGGACAATCGGCTGCTTACAAAAGCATTCCGATCTTAGAAGAGACAGGAAGCCGAGTTACCGTAGCGATGCTGCCGGATGGCAAGGACCCTGATGATTACGTAAAACAATATGGTTTTGACCGATTCGTGCGGGAGATTATTGAACCTGCCGTACCATCGATGAAATATAAGCTTTTGTACATTCGCAAAAATTTTAAGTTGCATGAGGACGGTGACCGACTTCGTTATCTGCAATCCGCTGTGAAGTTAATTAGCGAACTACACTCTCCGATGGAACGAGAACATTACTTGAAGCAGTTGGCTTCTGAATTCCCTGATTCCTCTTATGAAGCGATGAAGTTAGACCTTCACGAAATCTTGCTGCAATCGGAAAAAAACCGACCGGATGGGGATAATAAACCAATTCTGTGGAATAATGTTATGAATAATGGGAGAACAGCGGAACGAACACGCAAGAAAACGCCTTCGCTTTTGCCAGCTTATCACAATGCTGAACGATTGATTTTGGCCGTTATGATGCATGATCGCGATGTTTGCGCACATGTGGAAGAACAGCTAGGAGATCAATTCAACGTTGAAGCTCACGCAGTCTTAGCTGCTTATTTATATGCTTACTACGCTCAGAATGCTGAGCCGGATGCAAGCCGATACATTGCCATGCTGCAAGACGAACAGCTGGAGAGCTTGGCCAGCTCCATCGTTATGATGGGAGCGGGTCATGGAATGAACGAACAAGTGATTGACGACTATATTCGCCAAATTCGTAAAGTTCCAATGCAAGAAGAAATTGAACGCAAGAAAGAAGAACGTGTTCGCGCCGAGCGCGCGGGCGACCATCTTCGAGCAGCACAAATTGCAATTGAAATTATCGCCCTAGAAAAACGATTGAAGTCAACGTAGAGCTACTGAATTGACTAGGGAGGAGGGAGTCCGTACTATGGCGAATGATCAGCGTACAGAACTAGAGACAGAGTTGACCTTGGACCAGGTGAAAGACCAGCTTATTGAGCAAGGGAAAAAGCGGTCTTCACTAACTTACAAGGATATTATGGAGAAATTAGCTCCCTTCGATCAGGATCCTGAGCAAATCGATGAGTTTTTTGAGCAGCTATCGGAGCAAGGTATCGATGTAGGGAATGAATCGGATGAGGATTCCATGAATCCTGAAGAAAATGAGCGCGATGAATTTAACTTCGATGATGATCTGGCACTGCCGCCGGGGATTAAGATTAATGATCCAGTTCGGATGTATTTGAAAGAAATTGGTCGTGTGCCTCTTCTTTCTGCGGAAGATGAAGTGGGGTTAGCCAAACGGATTGAGAACGGGGACGAAGAAGCGAAGCGACGCCTGGCAGAAGCGAACCTAAGACTCGTTGTAAGTATCGCCAAAAGATATGTAGGACGTGGCATGTTGTTCTTGGACTTGATCCAAGAAGGGAATATGGGGCTTATAAAAGCGGTTGAGAAGTTTGACCACACGAAAGGTTACAAGTTCTCTACGTATGCAACTTGGTGGATTCGTCAAGCCATTACCCGGGCGATTGCAGACCAAGCGAGAACGATTCGTATCCCTGTACATATGGTCGAAACCATCAACAAACTGATACGTGTTTCCCGTCAATTGCTGCAAGAGCTTGGGCGCGAACCTACGCCTGAAGAAATTGCAAAAGAGATGGATTTAAGTACGGATAAAGTACGTGAAATCATGAAAATCGCACAAGAGCCTGTATCATTGGAAACGCCAATCGGTGAAGAAGATGACTCGCATTTGGGAGATTTCATTGAAGACCAAGAAGCGCTAGCGCCGGCAGATGCTGCTGCTTATGAACTTCTGAAAGAACAACTAGAGGACGTATTAGATACGTTGACTGAGAGAGAAGAGAATGTGCTTCGCTTACGTTTCGGTCTTGATGATGGTCGTACACGCACGCTAGAAGAAGTAGGTAAAGTATTCGGCGTTACTCGTGAACGGATTCGTCAAATTGAAGCAAAAGCTTTGCGTAAATTGAGACATCCTAGCCGTAGCAAACGTCTGAAGGATTTCCTAGAATAAATCGCTGTGAGAGGGCCCTGCCAGTTTCGGCGGGGTCTTTTTTTTTGAAAAGTACTACTAAAACCTAAGCATGAAATCACCGATAAAGTAGTAGGAAGGTGAGCGATGATATGGATACCGAGAAAAGAAAAGTAATAGTCAGAGAAATCGATCACTGGCGCAGAAGCAAATTGCTTCCTGAACACTACTGTGATTTTTTGATGAATTTGTATATGGATGAAACAACACCAAAACCTGCATCAATTATGGGGGTTTCTGCCACTTCAATTGCAAACAGTTCTTGGAAAATATGGTTAGGCGTTATGGCGGTCATAGCCGCTCTGGCCTTATCTGCTCTTAATTTTAACTCTTTTGGAATGCCAATGCAAATTGGAATTTCCGCACTTTTTGTCATCGTTTGTTATGTGTTTGCGTATCGTCAATTTATTAAATCCCCGGTGATTTCTTATCTTCTTTGCGGTGTTTCATCTATAGCTTTGCTGCTGCTTGGACTGTACTTAATGGATATGTATAAAATGAGTTCTCCTTATACGTATACAGGCTATTTAGCTTTTTGTAGTGTGGTCTGGTTGATTAACGGCGTAATAGGAAAAATGGGGATTTTCCAATTCTGCGGCTGGTTAGGGCTTGTTGGAACTTATGGTTGGCTGCTCTTGCAAAAACTGAGTAATCCAGGTTGGTTCTCTCTTGAAATTAGTTGGATTCCGGTTAGTATTGTACTTATATGGATTGCTTGGCTTGCGCATCATACCAATAAGCAATCAGCAAGTGTCCTATTAGTTGTCGGCGTTCTGGTTTGGTTTATTCCTGAAGCGATGACATTTCTAACTGATGTTGATATGAGTTCCCGCGTCATTCAATTATCGTTTACAGGAAAATTAGTTTCTGCGGGCGCGGCATTTTTCTTGCTGCGTAAAAAATGGGTAGAGTGGGTCGTTTAAGAGATGGTAAAATTATCGAAAAGATTGCAAATGATAGCAGATCGTGTGCCTGTAGGATCAAAGGTTGCGGACATTGGTTCCGATCATGCTTTGCTGCCGACTTATTTGGCGCAGCAAGGTATGATTGTGTTTGCCGTAGCAGGTGAAGTCAATCCTGGCCCTTTCGAGGCGGCAAGACGTCAAGTGCTTGAGTGTGGTTTATCCAAAAAGATAAGTGTAAGATCTGGCGACGGTTTGGCGGTCATTGAACCAGGTGAAGTGAATGTGATCACGATTGCCGGTATGGGCGGCAGTTTGATGGCGAGCATTTTAGAAGCTGGGAAACAGAAGCTCGTGGGTGTCACGCATCTGATTTTACAACCAAATGTAGGAGAAGATCAGGTGCGCAGGTGGCTGCTTGCAGAGGGCTGGAACTTGGATGCGGAAGCGATACTTGAGGAAGATGGGAAGATTTATGAGATTTTGACGGCAACTGCAGGAAGTGCTGCTCATGACAAGAACTCGCAGGAAGCCCTTTATGCCGAACGTACACTGTCTGGCGGAATTGTTGTAAGCAAAGAGCGTTTGCTCCAAATGGGGCCTTATTTATTAGAGGAAGCTACTGAGGTTTGGTTCAGCAAGTGGGATAGCGAATTGAAGAAATTGGCGATGATTGAAGGCCAATTAAAGCTATCGTCAGCGGAAGCATCCGCGGCAAAAGCAGAGCAAATTGCCCAAGAGATCAAGGAAATGAAGGAGGTACTCGCTTGTTTGCAAAAGGTCAAACCGTAATTCAGCTGTTTGAACAGCTGGCACCCAAGCATTATGCGATGCCTGATGACAAAATAGGCTTGCAGCTAGGCTCCTTGCAGAAGGAGATCCAGAAGGTACTAGTTGCACTCGATGTCAATGATGATGTGGTGGATGAAACGATTCGCTTAGGGGCTAATCTTATTATTGCTCATCATGCGATCATTTTCAGGCCGCTTGCACATCTACAGACAGATACACCAGCAGGCCGACTCTATGAAAAATTAATCAAAAATGACATTGCCGTCTATATCTCACATACGAATTTGGATGTGGCGGAAGGCGGCGTCAATGACATGATGGCAGATAAACTTGGCCTCAAGGAGCTCACCCATCTGGAGGATGTACATACAGAGAAGCTTCAGAAGCTAGTCGTCTTCGTGCCTGAGACGCATCACCAGGCTGTGCTGGATGCCCTCTTCACCGCGGGAGCGGGGTGGATCGGGCAGTACAGCCACTGCAGCTTCAACATCCCCGGAACGGGGACGTTCCTTCCGCAGGAAGGGACTCACCCGTATATCGGGGAAGCAGGAAAGCTTGAACGCGTACAGGAAGTGCGCGTTGAGACGATCGTAACCGCCAGCGTCCAGCGCAAGGCGGTACAGGCGATGTTGAAGGCCCACCCCTACGAGGAGGTGGCCTATGACCTCTACCCGATGGATCTCAAGGGTAGAGTGTTCGGTCTTGGGCGCGTGGGCAAGCTGCCCGCGCCGATGACGCTCCGCGAGCTGACAGAGCTCGCGAAGACGGCGTTCGACGTGCCGATGGTGCGCGTCGTTGGTGATCTATCACGGCCAATCCGCAAGGTGGCCGTGCTTGGGGGTTCCGGCGGCCGCTACGTGCGGCACGCCATATTTGCCGGTGCCGATGTGCTGGTCACCGGTGACATTGACTACCATACCGCACACGATGCGCTTGCGGCGGGGCTTACTTTGATCGACGTTGGGCATAACGTTGAGAAGATCATGAAGCGCGGCGTGGCAGATTATCTGACCGGGCAATTAACCAAAACGGATACGCAAGTGTTGGCATCCGAAGTGAATACGGAACCTTTCCGATTCCTGTAGGTCTGGCAGATAGATGCCAAGGAAACGAACAACAGTTGTATTTCGGAAGCATTCCTAGTATACTATCAAATGCATCGGAAAGTTTGACAGACAATCGCTGGCTGTGGGTAAGCCACAGCGAGAGGAAAGTCCGGGCTCCATATGGCAGGGTGCTGGATAACGTCCAGTCAGCGCGAGTTGAAGGATAGGGCCACAGAAATGGACCGCCGATGGCTCATCTTTGGATGAGATCAGGCAAGGGTGGAACCGTGGTGTAAGAGACCACGAGGTTCTATGGTGACATAGATCCTGGTAAACCCCACTTGGAGCAAGACCTAGAGGAACGCTAGCTGTTTTCGAGACAGCAGTCTTCGCCTGAGACGCGTTCGGGTTGGTCGCTTGAGCTGTGCAGCAATGTATGGCCTAGATAGATGATTGTCGCTTCAATGGTGGCAGGGGACAGACGCCCGTTATGACCACCGGAAGTACAGAACCCGGCTTACGGCAAACTTTCCATACTGTCGGTTACCCGCAAGGCTTCGGCTTGGCGGGTATTTCAATTTTCAGACAACTAAAAAGGCCACCCTAGGTATCGTAACGACACCAAAGGGCAGCCTTTTTTTATTTATTCATTTCAATACCTGCATATTTCTTGGAAACAAGATTCATCTGACGAAACCAATGTGACGGCCAGTCGAAGCCGATGCTTGGATGTTCTTCTGCCTTTTGAACAGCTTTAACGACATCAATCAGACCATACCCGAAATATTTGTCAAAACCCTTGGTGCCAATATCTTGCGCAGTATCCCTCATAATTTGATATACTTCAGTATTTTTCAAATTAGGATTTGTAGAACGGATCAGGGCAGCTAAAGCCGTCACATGCGGGCTTGCCATAGAAGTGCCTGACAAAGCGGCATATTGATTATTTGGATATGTGCTGGCAATACTCACACCCGGAGCCGTTACATCGATATAATCACCGTAGTTGGAAAAAGGAGCCTTATTGTTCTCAGAATCGCTGGCGGCGACAGCGAACACCTCGGGATAAGCGGCTGGGAAGCCCGGACGCTCCGTGTTGTCGTTTCCGCTCGCCGCGATCAATGCCACATCTTTATCGTACGCATATTTGATAGCATCATGCAAAAATCCGGAATCTGCATAGTTGCCTAAACTTAAATTCATTACTTTGGCGCCATGATCAGCAGCCCAGATAATGCCTTGAGCAACGGAATAGGTGCTGCCTGCTCCGGTTTGATCCAATACTTTAACTGGCAGTACTTTGTTATACCAGCTAATTCCAGCTACGCCCAAATTATTATTAACCAGAGCAGCGATGACTCCTGTCACGTGAGTTCCGTGCCCAACATCATCCTGCGGCTTGTCATCACCGCTGATCACATTATAACCAGATAGCAGCTTGTCTTTTAGATCTGGATGTTGTAAGTCCACGCCAGTATCTACAACAGCCACAATCACATCTTTGGTTCCTCTGTTTATTTGCCAACCTTGTTCAGTTTCAATCAGCGGCAAATTCCATTGATACCGGCTGTACAAATTATCATTTGGCTTGAAATTCGGTGCAATGCTCGTTGTTTCGTCAGGGCTTGTTGTACGATCTGTGCTGTCTGTATAGTCACTTGAATCATCGGTGTCGGAATCCTCTTGATCATCGTAGTAATCATTGGTCAAATATAAGAAATGAGGCTCAACATAGGCAACATCCCATTTTTTAAAATAGGCCATTAAAGCCTTAGCTTCCATACCTTCCGTACGGAAAACATACGTATAGCCCAGTTTTTGCATTGAATTCGCTTTGATCTCTGATTTTATTTGAGATAGCTGAGCTTCAGTAGGGTCTTTCTTGAACTTAACGACAACTTCATTTTGATGGTAGTGGCTTGTGCCTTGATTATCTTCCGGGTGATCGACCACTTTGTCTTTTAAGGTATCTGTATCGACTGATTCGACTTTCCAACGATTTTCGTTCGGATAAGGCTCGAGACGCAAATTTTTCATCTGATGGTCTGTTACTTGATGAAGAATATCCTGATGAATAACACCAATTAGGGAAGAGTTACCGTCAGTAGATGGAGTCCCCTGGACAAAAAATACCTGCTGTGCAGCACCAAATTTGGGTGACTGATAATGCTTGCCGGATTCCGTAGCTGCCTTTGCTTCTGCTAAATAGGTGCTTGCTTGCTCCTTATAAGAAGCGGGGATTTCTCCGACTTTTATTCCTTGATCTAATGCCTGTTTATTGTTTGACCATATCAGAACATCCATTTTTTCATGCTGCGTCTTCATATCGCCAAGAACTTTGGCCGCGGGCTCACCTGATTCAATTTGAGAAATCATTTTTGAGTAATCAATTGAGCATTGGGATCGGCATAAATCATCAGTTAGCTTAACATCCTGCTGCAGTAAGGACAGCTTTTGATCTGTCTCGTACTTTGCGCTGTAGACTTCAGGTCCGGGTGTATTCTCATTATTAGAGTGGTGGGGAAATAGAACGATACCTAAACCAAGAACTAGACTAATAGAAGATAAATAACGCCACATCGATAGTCCTCCTTCTTAACTCGTTTCTCCGCTTCTGTCAGCAAACGCAGTATCTTTGTTTAGAGTGAGGTTTGGAGGTTTCTTTTATGCATGGAATCGGGAGTTTTACATATACCTTTTCAGGTTAATTTATGGTAGGATAGGAATAGCGCAATTAGAGGAGGTCTTCATAAATGGCTGTTTTTAATGTAAAAAATGTCTGTGATTCAACGCGTACGAAGCTAAAAGAAACAACCGCCAAAATGGAGCTGTTTCTGAATCAACATTCGCTTTCACAACTTAATGTAGAGAATGATCCTGCTATGGATGAATTTTATCGTGGGTATCTTCAAGATACGCGTCATCTACTAGTTTTCTGTGAAGTGGCCTATGAGAAATTGGGCGTAAGCTTGAGACGTCCAACTTTTAACGTTGATTTTTCGGAGAAAGTTTTGTATGAGGTATATCATACTTGTGTGAATACATTTTTCTATCCTAAGAATGAATGCTATTCCGAGGATGGACGTTATGCTTATACAGGACAAGATGCAATCCGTTTCCGTAAAAAGCCTTCCCGAGAAGTGCGCGATTTAACGATTGAATTGTCCAAAGTATTCGAAGAGCTTCGCGAAGATCTGGCTTATTATGAGACAGATTACATCACGCAGCGCCGTATGCAAGGTGAAAAAGTATAATTGTAATGCGAAATTACAAAAGATATAAGGGATGCGGCATTCAGCGCATCTCTTTTCTTTTAAAAGGGGACATGATGCATGCAACGTGAACAATTAATCAACCACTCAATCTCGATTATTAAATGCAATCAGCATCCTCGCGGAGGTTACATAGCATCTCCGCTTTTCCCACCTTACGCATACAGTTGGCTGCGAGACGGAACGTTTATAGCAAATGCAATGGATCGTGTGGGTGAGACGGACAGCTCAGCTCTTTTCCACAGATGGGTTGCCGGTGTCTTGAGGAACAAACGTAACCGTGTGGATGCGCTCATACATAAGCACGAAAACAAAGCGTGGATCGATCGTTCTGAGTTTTTGGGAACACGTTATCACTTGGATGGCCGAGACGATGTATCCGAATGGGGCCATTTTCAATTGGATGGTTATGGAGCTTGGCTTTGGGGACTCACTGAGCACGTGAAAACGACTGGAAATAACGAGTTGTTGGAAGAACTCCGGGATAGTATCGAGATTACTGTTGATTATTTGATGACGTTTTGGCATTATCCGAACTTTGATTGCTGGGAAGAGTTCCCTGATTATGTTCATCCTGCAACGCTAGCCTGTGTATATGGTGGTTTGAAGGCGCTAGGAGAACTAGAGCAGCGTTCTCAGCTGCTGGAGAAGGCGTCAATGGTTAAGGACTTCATCCTAAGCCATTGCGTCTACGAAGGCCGCTTCGTGAAGTCTGTCCACTGCTTGGACGAGATATGGAAACCAGCGTTAACAGGTGTAGACGCAAGTCTGCTTTGGCTTGCAGTTCCTTTTGGCGTGTGTGAAGTGGACGATCCTATTATGCGCAAGACTGTAGTAATGATTGAAAATGAACTGAAACATGAGGGTATTCAGCGCTATGTAGAAGACCGTTACTTTGGCGGCGGGGAGTGGCTTCTGTTAACGGCTTGGTATGGATGGTATCAGAATGAGCTCGGAAACCGCGAGGAGGCACAGCGTTGCCTGACATGGATCCTAAGCAAGGCTGATCATCTGGGGCGCCTTCCCGAACAAGTCCCCGATCAACTTAGAGAGCCTTCTGCTTATTCGGAGTGGTTGGCCAAATGGGGTGAACCCGCGCTGCCGCTGCTTTGGTCTCACGCGATGTTCTTGGTGCTATCTGACAGTCTTGCCTGAGCATAGCTCGCCCCAATAGCGGGTAAATTGTTAGTGGGGTGATGACTATGCCAGATGTAAAATGTTCAGTTGCCAACTGCGAATATTGGACGCAAGGTAACAACTGCAACGCAGGAACCATTATGATTGAAGTAGATCAACATGCCAACGCTCATTACAATGAAGAATTTGCAGGGGAATCATTCGATACCGATCATCATGATGCAGCGAGCAAAGCCGCGAACACTTGCTGCCACACCTTTCAAGCAAAGAAGAAGCAGTAATCATGCGCCAGCATGGAGGCAATTTGGATAAAAGCACCAAGGAGCGATTCCAGCTGGATCAGCTTCGGACTGAAAGCGGTCTGAGCAGCAAGGAAGAATATGCAGCCGAGATTACAGCGCCCTCGCGGAGAATTCATTATGCCGAGCCGTATCAAGCAAAACATGCAGAGGTTCAGAAGTCGGATGTTTCTGATGAGGAGATCGATGACCTAGTTGAAGCTGTTACGCGAAATAAGGCGGTAGGATACATCGCTTTGTTCGTTGCATTGGCTTCCCTCTTTGTATGGCCTGTACTGCTTGGCGTATCGGGCATTGTGTTAGGGGTTATTGCATTCCTTATGGGAAATAAGGGAATCGGGACATGGTCGGTCGTGCTTGGTTTTATTGCTGTTGCTGCCTATTTTTTACTGTTTCCATTTTATTCTTAATGTTGGAGAAGAGGCTGTCCCTTTAGATAACTGGGAATAGCCTCTTTTTTTATGGAGCCGAATCGAATAGAGGGAAAAACTACATTTAATTCAAGCAAGTCCTTGTTGTATAAACCTAATAACTGGGAAAATCCCGTTAATTATCTCTTTAATCCTATTTACAAGCTCATTCGTCCGCATTAACAGGAGAAAATCCATTTATTCATGTCTGTAGCTGTGTTATTCAATAATTTAGCGGTAGTATTTCCCGTTCATCTGAAGAAGCGATCCCAAAATTCGAATAGGCTGTCTCTCGGTCATTAAATGATTTTCAGGACAGCCCCTTTTCTTTTTCAGAAGAAATTCGGGTATATTCGTGTTTTAGAGGGATAATTAGCGGGTTAAGACTCATTATGGCATCATTTTAAACCCTATACTCCCGTTTGCTCGTACTATTTGGCTTCAAGAGTCATATTCGCACCTTTGAATGATTACAGTATTATTATATAATGAAAAGTGATAATTCAACTTTAAATTAAAATTAAGGGAGGTGTACCTACTCTCCTTGGTGCGGAAACCGCGCTTGACAGGGGATAGGTAAGGTATTGGAAGATCCTTTGCCCGAAACGTTAATTAGCTTTCTATTAATGTTTGGACTGGTGCTACTGAATGGTTTTTTTGTCGCAGCTGAATTCGCGATGGTGAAAGTAAGAGGTAGTCGAATTGATTCACTTGTAGATGAAGGTCGCCGTAATGCGAAATTCGCGCAAGGAATTATGAATAATCTCGATGCGTACTTAGGTGCATGTCAGCTCGGGATTACACTTACTTCGTTGGGACTTGGTTATGTCGGGGAGCCGACCTTTGCAAAAATTTTGGAACCACTATTCGCTCCGCTGAATTTACCAGATTCGGTGTTCCACACGATTACCTTTATTATTGCCTTTTCATTGATGACTACTTTGCATATTACGCTGGGTGAGCAATTCCCCAAAACATATGCGATTCGTAAAGCTGAGCAGATCACGTTGCTTTCCGCGGGACCGATGGTCTTATTTTACAAAATCATGTATCCGTTTATTTGGTTGCTGAACGGGATCTCCAACTGGATGCTTCGCCGCGCTGGCATTGAACCGACAACGGAACATGAATCGGCGCATACGGAGGATGAAATCCGTGTCCTCATGAAAGAAAGCCACAAAAATGGACTTATAGATAATACAGAGCTTACGCTTGTTGATAATATATTCGGATTCGCCGAGACAACAGCCAGAGAAATTATGATTCCAAGAACCGAGATGGAATGTTTGTATGCAGGACTTTCATATTCGGAGAATCTAGCCATAGCGATTAAGGAAATGCGCACGCGCTACCCGGTATGTGATCCGGACAAAGACAATATCATTGGTTTCGTCCACATCAAGGATTTGCTCAAGCCGGATGCGAATTTGAAAGGAATCAAGAAAATTATCCGTCCGATTACGACGGTGCCGGATTCCATTCATATCAGTGATTTGCTGAAAATGATGCAAAAAAGAAAGAGCCAGATGGCGCTGCTTATCGATGAATATGGCGGAACATCAGGACTTGTGACTCTGGAAGACATCATGGAAGAAATCGTTGGTGAGATTCAGGATGAGTTTGATGAGGAACGTCCAACGATCGAGATCAAAGATGAGCACACGTTTTCCATTGACGGTCTGCTCTTGATCGATGAAGTAAATGATTATTTCGGACTTGATATCGAGTCCGACGACTATGATACAATTGGCGGCTGGATCTACTCGCAGACAGAGATTCCGCCTAGCAAGAATCAACAAGTGACGTATAACGATGAGTTCTTGTTCATCGTGGAAGAAACGGATCACTTGCGAATCTCTAGATTGATTGTTAGAAAAATGACGGAACAAGATGAATATCTACAACAGAACATCTCTTGAAAAGATAGAGGGACAGTCTAATGACTGTCCTTTTTTTATTTTCGGAAATTTTAGGATAGTCGTGAAGGCACAAAACGTGTACAATAAAAACAACGAATGAAGATAAGAAACGAGGTCTGACGGATGAACAGCACGAACAGCATTGATCCAAGAGTTCTGAAGGAACTGCTGCAGCTTCAGCTGATGGGGAGAATTAGTTTGTTATCCGGGGATAGCGACGCATCCAGTACGGACGATTCCAGTGACTTCAGCACGCTGCTGAATACGTTAATGGGACAAGCCTCCGGTTCTGGGCTTGACGATCAATCCTTGCTCAATCCTATGACAGCAAATAACGTACCAAGTTCTTTGGGCGCTTTGAATAAAGCCTATACTCCGCTCCAAAGTTGGAGTCAATCTACTTCAACTTCTCAGTTTGACTCTTTAATTCAAGAGGCTAGCGCCAAATATGGCGTCGATGAGTCACTGGTGAAGGCGGTTATTCAGCAGGAATCCGATTTCAACCATCAGGCTGTCTCCCCGGCTGGTGCCAAAGGCTTAATGCAGCTTATGGATGGCACGGGACGTGGCTATGGCGTGACGAATCCATTTGATCCTAAGCAGAATGTGGATGCGGGCACGCATTTCCTGAGCAATCTGATCCAGAAGTACAATGGGAACGAAGGGGTTGCTCTTGCTGCTTACAATGCGGGTCCAGGGCGTGTGGATCGCTTGGGCATCAAGAATGACCAGGACTTATCTAATAAATTGCACCAATTACCGAAAGAAACGCAAGCGTATGTCTCTCAGGTTTTAGGTCATAAGATGAAATTTTCACTGTAAGCGGCAATTTCAAGAAGCTGATTTTCGCATGAATCATGCGGAGATCAGCTTTTTGTGTTCAAGTGCATGCTTGAGTTATGCGCTATTTTAGGCTTTAATGAGGGAAGGAAATGATTATGATTGCGCAACTGCAGGGCATGGAAAAAGGGGAATCAGCAAGAACATGCTATATTTGGATAACGCGGCAACCACGCCGCCATATAATGAAGTCATTGATACGATAGCAGAAGTTATGAAAGTGCACTATGGAAATCCATCATCCATTCATGGATTAGGTGTCCAAGCTGAGAAGCTGCTGCAGAGCGCCAAAGAAGTGATAGCGGGAGCTTTAGGTGTGATGCCAGCTAGTATTATCTGCACGTCCGGAGGAACGGAGAGCAATAATCTAGCAATACGAGGTGCTGCCTATCAGTATCAGAATCGGGGCAAGCATCTCATTACAACTCAAATTGAGCATCCTTCTGTGAAGGAAGTATTTCTTAGTTTGGAGCGCGAGGAATTTCGCGTAACCTATTTGCCTGTTAATCGGAACGGCTGTCTAGAAGTGGAGACGCTTCGCGAAGCCCTTAGAGAAGATACAATTTTGGTCAGCGTGATGTATGTCAACAATGAAGTAGGTACAATTCAGCCGATTCAAGCAATCGGGCAGTTACTTGCCAAGTATCCGAAAGTTGTGTTTCATGTTGACGCTGTGCAGGGCATCGCCAAGATTCCTCTTTCAATAAAGGAATGGGGCGTAGATTTATGCAGCGTTTCTGCGCATAAATTTCGTGGACCCAAAGGGGTAGGCTTTTTGTTCCGCAGAGAAGGTGTACAGCTGAAGCCGCAACTCGTTGGCGGAGGGCAAGAAGACGGCCTTCGCTCAGGCACGGAGAACGTTCCGCTCATCGTTGGTATGGCCAAAGCTCTGCGCCTATCCATGCAAAACTCGCCAGCGAAGCTTGAGCATAAATATCGCTTAAGACGCCATCTTGTAGACGGCATCCTGACAATTCCAGAGCTCACATTAATGGGCTCTGAGCGTCATGAGGAGATGGCTCCGCACATTGTCCACTTTGCTTTTACCGGGATGAAAGCGGAAGTCGTCGTTCATGCGTTAGAGCAAAGACAAATCTATATTTCTACGAAATCCGCTTGTGCTTCGGACGCATCTGATCCCAGCGATGTCATGCTGGCGTTAGGGTGTACGCGTGAACAAGCGGTCAGCGGGCTTAGAATCAGCTTCTCGGATGAGCATCAAATAGAAGATATGGAACAATTTTTGCTAGCACTTAGGGATGTTGTGAACGAACTTTCTCCCATGTTAAGCAAATCAACAGCCAGAAAGGGGCAGCAAAAATGAAACCGGATTGTTTAATCTTGCGTTTTGGTGAATTAACACTGAAAGGCAGGAATCGTAAGCGTTTTGAGCGCAGCGTCATCACACAAATTCGTAAAGTTTTAGGGGCATTTCCTGATTTGAGGTATATTCCAGAGTACGGACGCGTATATGTGGAGCTAGGGGGAGCAGCGTATGAAGAGGCTTCGGAAGCATTGCAGCGTGTATTTGGACTGGCATCATTCAGTCCGGCCTACCATGCTCCAATGGAGTCAGAGGCCATTAAAGAAGCTGCACTGCGCATCATGCAAAATTTGCCTAAACCTCCAAGTACCTTTAAGGTGAATGTCCGCAGGGTCAATAAATCTTTTCCGCTAGACTCCCAGCAAATGAATTATCTCGTCGGTGGCTATATTCTTGAAGCAATCCCTGGACTGCAAGTGGATGTTCGTGATCCAGAAGTTGAGCTTCGTGTGGAAATTCGTGAAGATCAAGTACTTTTGTATGCAGAAGTTATTGAGGGAGCGGGAGGATTCCCGGCAGATACGAGCGGAAAGGCGCTGCTGATGCTTTCTGGAGGGATTGACAGTCCTGTCGCAGGGTGGTTAGGGATGCGAAAAGGGCTTACCCTCGAAGCGATACACTTTCATAGTTATCCTTATACAAGCGAGCGGGCAAAGGATAAAGTGATAGATCTGGCTCATCAGCTCGCAGGGTACACGGATTCTATCAGGCTGCACCTCGTGCCTTTTACGGAAGTGCAGACGTCCATACACCGTGAATATAAGGATAATTTATTAGTCACGCTGATCCGAAGGGCCATGTATCGCATAGCGGAGCAAATTGCTGATCGTGAAGGTCTAAGCGCGTTAGTGACCGGAGAAAGCTTAGGACAGGTAGCTAGTCAAACGCTGCCAAGCCTGAATGTGATTGGACGCGTGGTCACCTTGCCGATTTTGCAGCCGCTGATGATGATGGACAAGCAAGAAATTATACGAATTGCCGAAAGCATCGGCACGTTCCCGATTTCCATTTTACCTTATGAAGATTGCTGCTCCTTATTTCTTCCTCCCTCTCCGAGCACCAATCCGAACCTGCAAATGGTAGAGCGAATCGAGAACAGCATGGACTTTTTGCCGGAATTAATCCAGAAGGCCGTGGAACAAACAGAAACAATTGAAATTGTACATGGTCAAATGAAGAAGGTGCCCGATCAGCATTTCTTCTAAATGCTTTTCCGGCGCCGGGCAGTAGGTGATTTCATCACCACTCTTCAGCAGGCTCGCCATGTATCCCGGGAGGAAATAAAGCATGATTGATGCGCTCATTTTGTTTTTACAAATTATGTTGATCAATATTGTGCTTAGCGGCGATAATGCGGTTGTTATTGCGCTGGCGAGTAAAAATCTTCCCGTTGAACAGCGTAAGCTGGCCGTGTGGTGGGGGGCTTTCGGAGCCATAGCGTTGAGACTGGTGCTGACGTTGGTGGCTGTAAGCCTCCTCGATATTCCCTATATTCAAGCGGGCGGATCGATCTTATTATTCTGGATTGCAATCAAATTACTGACCGATGATGACAGTCATGCGAATGTGAAAGAGGCTTCGACGCTTGGCAAAGCGATCTGGACAATTATCGTTGCGGATTTCGTGATGAGTCTTGACAACGTGCTAGCGATTGCAGCCAAAGGCAATGGTAATAATACAGTAATCATATTGGGGATTGGACTCAGTATCCCTATCATTATTTGGGGAAGCACACTTGTTATGAATTTGCTGCACAAATATCCGGTTCTTGTTCTACTAGGGGCAGGGATTCTCGGCTATACGGCAGGTGAAATGTTTGTAAAAGACGAGAAAATGATCGATTGGTTCCTTCACGATTACGAGTTTCTACATGTCTGGATCCCGATTGTAGCATCCGCGCTTGTTATAGTGATTGGAGTATCTATGAAGTGGCTGAGAGTACTGCAATTAAAAATAAGAAACGAATAGGGAATAGGGAAACCGCCAAGCTGGTCTTACTCAGCTAGGCGGTTTTATTTTATGCCAATAATTGAAACTTTTTTCCAATTTTGTCGTCTAGTTATGAGATAGGTATGAAATGAAGGGAGCTACGCGAGTGAGACCAAGTTTCAATAACAAACCCAGATTTCGAATTTATTTTATTATGAGTAGTATCCTCCTTGGCTTATGCTTGCAGGTTTGCGCGCCATTCTTGCAAGAAGCTGCTGCAACGGACGCAGCAATGATTGAAATTGAAACGCAAATTGGATTTGGAGCTTCAAATGTGAAACAAGGGAAATGGCATGTTGCTACGATGGAGCTTCGTAATCAGGGGGCTGACTTAGCAGGTGATTTAGTTGTACAGGTGGCCAATCCGAATCAAAGCAAGGATTTTAATTATGTGCAGCATGTTGAACTTCCCAAAGGCAGCACGAAAGTCGTTACGATGCTCTTACCCGGGTATTCTTACTCGAAAAGTAATAATACAATCTCTTTTTATGAAAAATCGCAAAAAAACGGTAAGAAAATAGCGTTAGATGGCAGGGCGTATTTGGAAGCGTTCAGTTTACCGAAAGAAACGCTGCAGGTAGGCGTCTTAGCTAGAGATGTAGATACGCTTAACTTCTTAACACTGCTCAATCAATCTGGCAGCAAATTGAATGTTCTTCATCTTAAACAGGAAGAAATTCCGAAGGATTCATTGGGGCTAGATAGTCTGGACGTTCTTGCGATCAATGACTTCGCAGCGGATACGTTAACGGCGCAGCAAGTACAAGCTATTCAGCTATGGACACAAAGAGGGGGCACACTGCTACTCTCAGGGGGTGCGGGCTATCCCAAGTCAGCAGCACCCTTTGCTAAAGCAGCTCCCGTTACATATGAAGGGACTACGGCGGTTAATGAGCTTCCTGTGATTGAAAAAGCCGGTGGGAAAGAGCTTATTTTATCGCAGCCTTTCACGTTATCACAAGCAAAACTGGCTAACGGAGCAGAGTCTATTCTGTCAGTTGGGAATGTGCCCTTATTCGCCCGGACTGCATACGGAAGCGGTTTCGTTACCTATGCGGCGTACGATTTATCTCTGAATCCACTTGCCTCTTGGAATGGGAATCAGCGGTTATGGGAGCAAATTCTTTCCGGGCCGATTGCGACTGCAAATGCTTACAATATGAATCAAATGAGATATGGCAATGATTCTTATAGGGAATTGGATCATGCTTTGGAATATTTTCCTTCCTTGCAACCTCCTAAGCTTCCGATGCTGGCGCTTGTCTTGCTTCTTTATGCCATTGTCGTAGGACCATTGTTATATATGGTTTTGACACGACTAGACCGCAGAGAGTGGGCTTGGTTCGTGATTCCTATAGTTGCAATTGTGACCAGCATTGGTGTTTTTCAGATTGGTGCAACGAATCGAGGCAGTTTGATGGCTCAGTCGTTGTCTACTGTTACATTGAACGGAACAGGATCAGGCATTAAACAATCCGCTGTCTCTGTCTTTCTCCCAAAAGGGGGGGATTTAGAACTGAAATTGACCGGAAAATCGGCTATTTCACCGCTTTTGCAATCCGAAATTTACCCGTCTCTGCCGCTCCATGAGCAAAATGAGCTTGTCATCCGGCAAGAAGCTGAAGCAGCCAACGTGCGGCTGCAGGATATTCCTTACTCGTCCATCTCTAAGTTATCCGTTGAGGAAGATCAATTAATTCCCCTTGGTAAACTGGACTATCGTATTTCAGATTTAACCGCCAAAGGCGCAAAAGGTGAGGTTACGAATAACACAACCAAAGATCTAACCGATGTTGCCGTCCTTATCAATCAGTTATATGTCAAAATTGGCGCGATTCCAGCTGGAGCTTCAGCGAATTTCGATACGGCGAGTGGCATAACCGTGATGAACGGGCTTGATATTGCACAGATTGCATTTCCATATCCGAATAACAACGGAATCGATGCTGGTTTACATCAGCGCTCATTGCTCAGCAGCTATTTGAATCGTAAGGCGAAGTTCTCAGGGGGAGTAACGCCAATGATTGTTGGATGGATGAAAGATCAGACTTCCATCACGCTCGCATCGGGAGGCAGTATTCCAACGGAGCAGCTGACACTAGTAACGCAAGACATGAAAATCAACTATGTGACATCCGAGGGTAAAATCGTAATACCTAGTACAGCGATTGTGCCGGCGTTAATCGATAATCATTTGAGAATGAGCTCAATTCAATTCCAAAACGGCCCTTTCATGCAAATGGGAAGCGGTGATGTGACACTTGATTATCAACTTCCGACGTTAGCAGGAGCCAAGTATCAAACCATGGAAATGACGGGGGATTCTAATCCGGATGTAAAGGCAGAGTTATGGAATTCGGAGACCAAAGCATGGGAAGAAGTCACCTTAAAATCGTACCAATCCTGGGAGGGAGAAAAACTGCAGCCTTACATCTTCGAGGGGAAATCCATACGCATGAAAATAACGACGGTTCAGAATAACATCATGTTTCGAATCCCGGCCGTTTCTCTGGAAGGGGCTGTACAACGATGATTTCCATTACAGAATTAACGAAGAAATACGGGGGCTTTACAGCGCTCGATGCCCTGACCATGGAGATTGATAAAGGAACCGTTTTTGGTTTTGTTGGTCCGAATGGGGCGGGAAAATCGACGACAATGTCCATCCTAGCTACGTTATTAAATCCAACTTCCGGCACAGCCAAGGTTGGTGGTTATGACGTGACCGATAAACCGAAAGAAGTGCGTAAGCTGATTGGGTATATGCCTGACTTTTTCGGAGTTTATGATACTTTCAAAACAACCGAATACTTGGACTTTTACGGAGCGAGTTATGGGATTCCGAGGGCTGAGAGGCTGAAGCTAATTCCGCAGCTGCTGGACCTTGTTAATTTATCGGAAAAAGCCGACTTCTATGTGGATTCGCTATCTAGAGGCATGAAGCAGCGGCTATGCTTGGCTAGATGTTTGGTTCATGAGCCGGAAGTACTGATACTGGATGAACCGGCATCGGGACTGGACCCGCGAGCGCGTATCGAAATGAGAGAAATATTGAAAGAGCTTAAGGCTATGGGCAAAACAATCATTATTTCCTCTCATATTTTACCTGAGCTCGCCGAAATGGTGGATGAAATAGGGGTTATTGAGTACGGAAAGCTGATTGCGAAAGGAAAAGTATCAGATATTCAAAATCGAATGAAAGCCAATCGAGTTCTCCAAATCCGCATGGTGAGCAGAACGGAAGAGGCCTTGAAGTTCCTGCAGGATCAGCCTCATGTAACAATGGTGCTGCAGGATGAAAAGGGATTGCGTGTTCATTTTGGAGGGACGGATGAAGATCAATCTGGGCTGCTTGCTCGCTTAGTGGGAAAAGGGTTTCCGCTCCTATCGTTCAGTGAAGCATTGACGAATCTGGAAGATGTGTTCCTGGAAATTACAAAAGGAGGCGGCGCACACGATGAACAGCAAGTTAAATTGGATTAACCCGGTTATGGAAAAAGAGTTCCGTTTACGCATGAGGACAATCCGCTCTCCGTTATCGATCCTTGTGTATCTTCTGGCCATCGGTTTGATTGCGCTTGGATTCGCTTATATTAACATGAGCCATCAGCAGGCTGGAGTGCTGAGTACGGCAAGAAGCAGCGAACTTTTTTACTTTCTCAGCGGAACGCAATTAGTACTGATCGCGTTTATGACGCCTGGATTAACAGCAGGGGTAGTAAGCGGCGAGCGTGAGAAGCAAACCTTAAATATGTTGTTGACGACGCAGCAAAGCTCAGGAACCATTATTCTCAGTAAGCTTTTTGCCTCACTTAGTTTTATGTTGTTAACCGTTGTTGCTACGATGCCGCTTTACAGCATTGTTTTCCTATACGGGGGAGTTTCGCCAAAGCAAGTGTTAGCGGTATTTGTTTTTTACATTTTTGTGATGGTGTTATTGGGGGCAGTAGGGATTTTCTTTTCTACCCTTCTGAAGAAAACCGTTATTTCCGTCATTGCAACTTATGGGTTTGTGCTTTTTGTATTTGGTTTTACAGCGCTCGCAGGTTTATTTTTCAGTAACATTGGAAGAACTGGAACGAACGATGAAGTTCTTGGTTATTTTCTGAGTTTTAATCCAATGGCTGTTCTAGTTTCTCTGATGATTCCTGATTTTTCCAAACAAGTGTTCAAAGGGCATACTAATCTGCAGATGTGGCATATTTTTGTTAGTTTCTACACGCTGCTTTCTATTGTTCTGATTGGATTAAGTGTGAGATATTTACGCCCCATTATGAAAAAAAAGAAATGATGAGGTTCAGAAAGGAGATGCCCCACGATGAAATTCACATCGCTGGACGAGCTGCTGTTCCCAGTCAAATTGCGGATGTTAAAAGTTAAAGGACTTCACTTTTTCCTGCGAAGCTTGATCATTGGACTAGGCATGGCTTGCTTGTGGATGGCGCTGGGACGAATTTTTCTGATAAGCGGTTACCGGGTTAGTGCTTTGCTGAGTATGGCGACAGTTCTTGCGGCAGGAGGAATATGGTTATTCGTTCGCCGGCCGAATATGGTTGACGCTGCAAAATTGCTTGATGACAATGGCTTGGAAGATAGAATGATAACAGCGATTCGTTATAAAGAGCAAACATCTTTGATAGCTGAGCTGCAAAGGCGGGATGCGCTTGAAAAGGGTGCTTTTTTCGTAGAAAGCAAGTTAAAGCAAGTCGTATCGCTGCGTGTCGCTAGAAAGATGTGGGTGGCTGGTGCAAGCCTTGTCGCAGTATGTGCTCTCTTGCTGTTTTTGCCCAATCCCAAAGATGCGATATTGCAGCAGTCCGCCAAAGATAAAGCATGGGTGCAAGAACAGAAGGAACATGCAGATGAGCTTCATAATCAATTGCAAACTAAACCTTCTCCGCACCCTGTGATAAAGCAAATGACGGAAGATTTAAATGAGCTGGAGCGCAGACTGGGGCAAACCCCTACGTCAGCGAAAGCTTTGGATGAATTAGAAAAAGCGTTAAAAAAAATGGAAGCGGGTATTGGCGAGTTGGAGAAGCAGAAGATGCGATCGGAACAATGGTCGGAGTCGATGCAGCGGACACAAGCGCTTCGAGAGCTCGGCAAGGCGCTTGAGCAGAATAGCCCAGAGAACATTCAGCGTGAGACGGCGAAGCTGAGCGAGCAAGTGCAGAAGCTGCCGCTTGAGCAGAAGCAGCTCCTCGCCAGCGAGCTAGAGCGCCTCGCAGCATCTGCTGCAGCTGCGACGCCGGAACAGGAGCAGCTCCTTCGGGAGCAGCTCCAGCAGGCCGCAGGCGCGCTGCGCAGCGGCGAAAATGCTGCAGCGCAGCTGAGCCAGCTGCAGGCAGGGCTGACGGCTGCCAGCGCCGCGCAGCAAGCCTTGGCGCAGCAGCAAGCGCAAGCCGCGGAGGCGGCTGCGAGCCTTGCCGCCGGTGCGCTGCCGCAGGCGCGTGAACTTGCCGCGAGCGGGGCGCAGCCCGGGCAAGCGTGGGCGCCAGGCGGCCGTGCGGAGCAGCTCGCTGCGGCCAGCGGCGGAAGCACGGCGCCGGAAGCGGCTGGCCAAGGCCAGGGCCAGGGCGGCGCTTCTGCAGGCACGAGCCCGGGCAGTGCCAGCGCAGGCAGCGGTGCCGGCAGCGGTGCGCAAGGCGGCACGGGTACTGGCACGGGCAGCAGCGGCGGTGGAGGCACGGGCGCAGGCAGCGGAGCTGGCGGCACGCAGGGCGGCACCGGTGCTGGCTCGCGAGGGTTTGTGGCGACGCCGCGCGAGCGCTCTGGCACAGGCGGGACATACGCCGACGGCGGTCCTACCAGCGGCAGCGGAGGCGAAGTAAGCCAAGGCGGCTCGGCTCCAGCGATGGACGGTGCTTCGCGCCCGTACGAGGATGTCTATGCCGATTACGCAGCGGAAGCCTCGAGCGCGTTGAACCGCTCTGAGTTGCCGCAGCACATGCAAAATTTGGTGCGAGATTATTTTCTTGAAATACAGCCTCAAAGATAAGTAAGCTGGGCATTCGGGAGGGGAGCAGGAGCAGATGGTCGAGTCGAAGGGGCAATTAGAAGCATGGGGAGAAGTTGTCTCCCGGATGAAAGAGCAAATTGGCCGTGTCATTGTTGGACAGGAAGAGGTGGTTGAGCAGCTGCTTTGGTGCATATTTGCCGGAGGACATGCTCTGCTAGAAGGAATTCCGGGACTCGGTAAAACGATGCTCGTGAAAACGATCTCAGATACGGTAGATCTCAGCTTCACACGTATTCAGTTCACGCCTGATTTAATGCCGGCGGATATTACAGGGACAAATGTTATCCAATTCGGGACGCAAGGCGAGACGACGTATAAATTTCAAAAAGGTCCCCTATTTGGACATGTCGTGCTAGCCGACGAAATCAATCGGGCAACACCGAAGACTCAGAGTGCATTGTTAGAAGCGATGCAAGAGAAGACAGTAACAGTTGGCTCAGAGACGTACATGCTGCCTTCTCCATTTTTTGTGCTAGCAACGCAAAATCCGTTAGAGCAAGAAGGGACATACCCTCTTCCAGAAGCGCAGCTGGACCGTTTTCTACTCAAAGTTCATGTCACTTATCCGAGTAAAAATGAACTGAAACAAATTGTGCTGCGCACGACCTCTGCACTTCATCTTCAAGCGGAGAAAGTGGCGGATGGCAGCTTGATTCAAGATATCCAAAAGGGCTTGAAAGAAATATTAGTTACTGACGATATGCTGGATTATGCCGTTCAGATTTTGATGAATACACATCCTGAAGAGCAGACAGCGCCAGAGGCGGTCAAGCAATATGTGCGTTTCGGTTCCGGGCCACGCGGGGTGCAGGCGATAATCGCGGTAGCAAAGGTGCGTGCATTTCTTGCAGGTCGTTTCCACATCTCCAAGCAAGATTTGCATGCGGTAGCCGTACCAGCTTTAAGGCATCGTCTGTTCCTGAATTTCGAGGGACAAGCTATGGGCATATCACCTGACAACATCATCGCTGCGATTATCAGTTCCATGGAGCAAAGTCGATGAGCAGCGGGGGGCATTTGCTAGATCCTGTGCTGATGCGCAGGTTAGATCAATTGAGCATTGCCGCAAAAAGCCGGATTAGAGGAACCATGCAGGGGAGAAGACGCTCCAAAGACTTAGGCGCTTCTCTTGAATTTGCAGATTATCGCTTGTACTCACCAGGAGACGATACGCGTCAATTGGATTGGCATGCCTACGGCAGGACGGGTAAGCCTTTTATTAAGCTATTTATGGATGAACAGGAGCTTCAGGTTAACTTATGGTTAGATGCGTCCGCTTCAATGAATTTCGGGAAGAAAGAGGGAGCCGATTCTGTTCGTCTTTCGAAATGGGAGTACGCCAGACAACTGGCTGCAGGAATCGGGTATTTGTCCTTGAATCGCTATGACCGCGTCAGCGCGGCTGTTTTTACGACACAAATGACAAAGCAGATGAAGCTTCTCCGCGGCAAAGGAAGCTCGCATCGGCTATTCGAATTTCTGGGGAATTGCGACCCTGCGGGGACAGGTGATATAGGAGCGGTTTTTCGAAATCCAGCTATTTTACCTCGTCAATCTGGGATGACTTGGATTTTTTCTGATTTTTTATATGAGGAGGGCGTTGAAGACGCCTTGAAATATATCCAAGCGGCCAAGCAGGAAGTCGTCGCGGTGCAAGTGCTTGCTCCTGAGGAGCTTGATCCCAAACTAGCCGGTGAGCTGCGGCTTATCGACAGCGAGTCAGGAGCAGCGAGGGAAGTGGCGATGAGCAACAAAGTGCTTCAGGAGTACAGGGCAGCCGCGATGGAGTATACGCAAATGGTGAGGGCTTTTTGTCATGAACGCGGAATCACCTATTTGCTTGCAGTTACGGATGTTTCGCCAGGAGATTTCCTGCTTGGAGAACTTCGGCGCAGCGGCTTGGTGCGGTAAGTTTCTTATCGCTGCGGAAGCTGTACCCTGCGCCAAACGTGCCAAAAGCTCCATCCATAAATAAGCAGAAACACAATAATAAGTACGGTTGAGAAGCGGTACATGAGCGCATAGCTTCCACTTAAGTTCGCTAAGGCGCCAAGAACCATGGCTCCAAGTCCTATGCCTAAGTCGTTGGCTGAGAAAAAGGTTCCATTCGCCGCACCGCGCCGATTAGGGGCAGCGCGAGCAATCGTCCATGCCTGCAAAGCGGGCTGTATCGAACCAAAGCCGATCCCGTAGCATAATGCCGCAATGGCCAAGCTGAGCTCAGTGTGAGCATATGAAAGCAGGAGCAGCCCAGTTAACGTGAAAAGACCGCCAGGCAGCAGTACCCATTCAGGACCTCTGCGATCAAAAAGCACACCTGTAATAGGCCGGACAATAAGCACCATTGAGGCATTGCATAGAAAAAACCAACCTACATTCGAAATACCGGCTTCATGACCGAATAAAGTAATGAAAGTCACAATCCCTCCATAACAAATGGCTGTGCATAGCAGCAAAATTGAAGGGAGCAAAGCCGAGCGTTCCCATAAACGGTCAATGAGCTTCGGCCGTTGTGCCGAATTTTTGACAGGTAAAGGTTTGGCATAGGAGATAAAAAGTGAACTAAATAAGGAAAGCACTGCCAGCAGCGTCGAAATCAAAAGAACGCGATGGAATCCGTACGTTTGCATGATCCATAATCCGGTAAGCGGAGCAAGCGCCATGGCAAATGTATTGGACAATCCGTAATATCCCATACCTTCCCCGCGGCGTTCGGGTGGAATGATATCAGCGATTACTGTTCCTAAGGATGTTGTAGATATGCCCCAACCGATCCCGTGAACGAACCGGGCGGCAAGAATGAGTGTAATAACAGCCATATACGAATAGCCGGCTATCGTCAGCGCGCAAATAGCTAACCCGACAAGCAATACGTGTTTTCTCCCAAGAAGGTCAAGCGCTCGCCCGGCAAAGGGGCGGGTTAGTAGTGATGAAATGGTAAAAATACCGATGACGAGCCCGACCTGCAGGTCATTCCCTCCTAACTGCGATATATGCGTAGGAATGGTTGGGATTAGCATTTGAAAACTAAAAAAAAGCAGTAAATTGGACAGTGATGTGACGAGAAAGGCTTTTGTCCAGAGCGGTTTCCGTATTTTCTTTTCATGTTCAGATAAAGATTTCATGTGACCTCCCGTGTTGAACGTAGGCAAACCTGTTAGATAGAGGGAAATCAGGCAGCACGCCTTTCAGTATGCCCAGAGGAAGGTAATTGAACGCAACATGAAGTAGGAGGTAACGTAATCCACCGAAGAGTATGTTTTAGACTAATAATCGTTTCGGAAAGGTGACACTTATGCAATTCGCAACTGTAAGCGGGCTGTGGTTCTCTTTGTCTATACCCTTCATTGTGCTGTTGTATATGTTGAAACGCCGATATATCGACACAGAGATATCCAGCCACCTGCTTTGGCGGCGCATACTCCGCGAGCAAGAAGCTAACCAACCGTGGCAGCGTCTCCGACGCCAATTACTGCTTCTGCTTCAGCTGCTAGCAGCCATCTTTCTTGTTTTAGCTTTGATGCAGCCTGTGATTCGGGGGCAGCAATCGGTGAAATCGCATGTCTTTTTTGTAGTTGACACGTCAGCAAGTATGGCGGCACTAACGAACGAAGGCTCAACAAGATTGGAGCAAGCTAAACATAGCATCCTATCCTATGTACAAGAGGAAGCTAAGAACCGTACGTATTCTCTTTTGGTCATTAAGGACCAGCCTGAGCTGATTTTGCAAAAGGAATCGAACGCTTCGGCGCTTCGAGATGCCTTGGATAAGATATCCCCTTTTTATGGAAAAACGAATATTCAGGAATCGTTGTCTTTGGTTTCCGCACTAACGCGTGAAGAATCCGATGGGGAAGTACGCATCTATACGGACAGGCAGTGGCCAGAGAAAGTGGAGGATATCGCATTTTCGGTACCCGTTCAGATCGTCAGTGCCCAGGAGAGTATTGAAACTACTCTACCCTCCGAAGAGGAGGCTGTCGTTAATGTGTCAATTTCCCAATTCGGAGTCAAAAACAGGGAGACGGAAGTCAGCGCTGTCGCCGTGCTGAAAAATTGGGGGACCGTGAGCACCGAGGTGGAAACAAAACTATTTGCGGATTCACAGGCAGTACGGACCGATAAGTTGCAGCTGAAGGCTGGCGAGCAAAAGTCGCTATTTATGGAAAAGCTGTCTCACGCCAATGTGTACAAGTTTCAATTAGAAACAAAGGATTCCTTGGAAGCTGACAATAGTAGCTATGCTTTTCCAGAGGGGACAGGGCGAACGCAAATCGCCTATGTAGGGGAAGGGAATCTTTTCTTGCAAAAAGCGCTCCTTTTGGCTAAGGCTGATGTCCTTCACGTTCAAAAAAGCGAGGACGGTACTTACCCGCCTCCAATAGGTTTGAAACCGGATCTCATCATCATAGATGGTGTGGATGAATCTGCCTTGAAGACAAGCAAATGGCAAGAGCTTCTAGCTTCTAAACCCATATGGCGGTTTGCATCATCTGGAGCGTCACGGACGGCTATAGCGCGCAAATCTCCTTTTTCAATCGAAGATCACCCTATCATGCGCTATATTCGTCTTCAGGATGTGAATGTTGCACAAGCACAGAGCCGAGCGATTCTGCCATGGGAGAAAGTAATCGTATCCACAGATGGCATTCCATTAATCTTGGCAGGTGTGGAAGAAGGCGCTGCAAGAGTATCGTTTAATTTTCCACTTGAACAATCAGATATGGCTCTTAGGTCTGAATTCCCTATTCTTGTGCAAAATGCCCTTGCTTGGTTAACTGAGCATCAGGGAGGTAATCTTGGCCGCGTCATAGCAGGGGAGCGGATTGATGTCAGCTTGCATCCCCAGGCAGTTCAAGCGGTATGGACAGCCGAAGGAGAAGCGGGAGCTAAAGAGCAGGCAGCAGATCTTAATGGAAAAGTATTGGCTTCAAGGCAATCCGTGCCGAAGCTCCCGGGATTGTACACGTTTAAAGAATTTGACGAGGCGGAACATGAGGTGAGTGCGCGCTTAATCGAAGTGGTAATGGATGCTAGAGAATCCAACGTGAACGCTGTAACGGACAATAAGCTCAGCATGAAACCAGAAACTGATCAGCAAGCTTTAATAAATAAAGAAAATGATCCTAGCTTAGGTTTGACTTCGTTAGTTCCTTGGGTTGTGATGATTTTACTTTTGCTGCTTGTGATGGAATGGGAGGTGTACCGGCGTGGGCATTCAGTTTAAACACTCCCTCGTCCTACTCTTGCTTTTGCTGCTGCCAGCTTACTTGTGGTGGATTTGGCGAACCCTCCACCGGCTGCAAGGGGCAAGAAAAAAGGTCGTTATTACGCTGCGTGCCGCTGTGCTGCTCCTTTTGATAATGGCGTTGGCGGGAGCTCAACTGTTTACTAGCTTCAATAACAAAAGCGTTGTATTCACGGTTGACCGCTCAGACAGCGTAAAGGAAGAAGCCAAAGAAGCGCAGTGGATACGGGACGCGGCAAAAGCTCGCGGATCCGCTCAAGACGAAGCCGGTGTCGTTTCATTAGCCCTGCAAGCTTCGATTGAGAAGCCGCTTGACACAAGAGGTATGGAAGGTTTTCAATTTACAACCCATTCGAACCCTCAATTCTCTAATGTAGCTTCAGGTTTACAACTAGCATCAAGCCTCCTTACGAAAGGGAATGCAGGGCGTGTCATCGTCATGTCGGACGGTGAAGAGAATGTGGGAGATATGCTTCGTCAAGGAAAGCTGCTCCGAGATCGTGGGATTCAGGTAGACGTTGTTCCTCTGGCTGGCAAGGAGCATAAAGATGCAGCAGTAGAAGCGGTTCGCGTTCCAGAAAAACTCTATCAAGCTGAAGCCTATACGATAGAGGTCGTTATTCGTTCCACGAGCTCAGGGCCTGCTCAATTGCGGATATATGAGGACAATCGAGAAATGTCTGTACAGTCTCTTGAGCTTACTAAGGGAGAGAATCGGTTTGCCCTTCAGTCACTTGCCAAAGAATCAGGCTTTCATCGCTATCGTGCTGAAGTGTATATGGAAGGTGATGAGCTTTCAGCCAATAACACGCACTACGCTTTCAGCAAGGTGCAAGGGCCTCCGAAAGTGCTTATTGTAGAGGGGAAAGCTGGCATTTCACAAAATGTGGAGGGAGCGCTGCAAGCTGCTCTGATACCTTATGAAACCATACAACCAGAGCTTTTATCCAATGATTTTGTGACTTATACCGGTTATGAAAGCATTATTCTCAATAATACTGCGGCGACTCAAATCCCTCAGCTCAAAATGGAAATGATCGAAGGTGCGGTCCGCGATTACGGTGTTGGCCTTGTCATGCTTGGAGGAGATAACAGCTACGGCTTAGGCGGGTATTTCAAAACGCCAATTGAGCGAGCGCTGCCGGTATACATGGATTTGCGAGGGAAGCGGGAAATTCCGTCACTGGGTATTGTGTTAGTCATGGACAAATCAGGCAGTATGTCCGGAGAGAAAATAAAGCTAGCACAAGAAGCCGCCTCACGAACGGTTGATCTTTTAAGGGAAAAAGATACCCTTGGGGTGCTAGGCTTCGATTCTTCACCAAATTGGTATGTAGAGCCTCAAAAGTTGAATGCGAAGTCGGAGGTCATTCAGAAAATCAATTCGATCCCTGCAGACGGGGGAACTGAAATTTATACCGCAGTGGTAGAAGCTTTTGCCAAATTATCGAAGGTGGATGCCCAGCGGAAGCATATCATTTTGCTCACAGACGGTCAATCTGCAACGACACAAAGTTATGAAGCATTAACCTCTGAGATGCAAAAGGAAAACATCACGATGTCGACGGTAGCGATTGGAACAGATGCGGATCAAGCTTTGTTAAGTAAACTTGCCGAGCTGTCCAAGGGCAGATATTACGCGGCGGTGGATCAAACGACGATTCCGGCTATTTTTAGCCGCGAAGCTGTTCTTATATCCCGAACTTATGTAGTTAATCAGCCTTTCGTGCCTGCTGTAACCGGCGGTTCAGATTGGGGAAGCTTGTGGGGCGGAGGTCTGCCGCAGCTCCAAGGCTACATCGCTGCAACACCGAAGGAGGCAGCTGAAGTGGTGCTGTCCAGTCCCGAGCCTGATCCCGTTTTGGCAAGGTGGCAGTATGGCTCAGGAAGGTCCGTAGCCTGGACTAGCGATGTTACCGGTGCGTGGTCCTCATCCTGGGTCACATGGTCATCTTTTGCGCCGATGCTTACCAGCATAATCAAATGGACTTTTCCGCAATTTCAATCCTCGCCACTGGAATTGAACGGCCATTTATCGGGCGATGAGTTGACGCTCCAGGCCAAGGTCGGCAACTCCGAACTTGATAGTTCAAGCGGGCAGGGAGAGCTTCGAGCTACCGTGACAGATGAAAATCTAGGCACGAAGGAGTTAACTTTCACGTCTACAGCTCCTGGCGATTATTCAGCACAGCTATCTGTGGATAAGTCTGGCGTATATCTAGCCAAAACCGAGCTCCTCGCCCGAGGCAGCGAGGGGGAGGCGCCAAGTCGCGTCATTGGCAGCTCGACGACCGGCATCGTGATCCCGTATTCTCCAGAATACCGGATCACGGACGGCTCTGGGCTCAGCAAGCTTCAGCAGCTGGCTGAGCTTACAGGCGGACGGATGCTCTCGCTAGAGCATCCGGAAGATGCCTTCGCCTTCGCTTCTGCATCGCAGAAGCGATACATCGCCATCAGCGAGTACCTGCTGATGGCTGCGCTTGCGCTGCTGCTGATGGACATCGCAGCGCGCCGCCTTGCACTGCCGCCCGGCTTGTGGGCCCGGGCGCTTCTACGGCGGGCCGCTCCTGCGGGCCCGCCCTCGGCGGAGACGCCGCTGGCGCGTCTCCGTGAACGCAAGCAGCTTGCGGAGCATAAGCTGCAGCGCGGTTCGGAGCGCCGGGCCGCAGGCGACGCTCCACCGGCCGCTCCGCGGCCCGTGCCGGAGCAGCCTGTTGCGGCTCCGGAGGCTCCGGCGGCTGGCGGAGCGCCGCCGGACAGCATGAGCCGTTTGCTGGAGGCCAAACGGCGCGGCGGTGGCCGCAAATAGCTTGCAGGCTAGTAATTTTGAGCAAGGTACGATAAACTACTTGTTGAATGGTGTCGAAAACGACATTGAATTGACAAGTGAAATAGGAGGGAATTCTTATGGCTAGAAATAGCTACTCCATCGGTATCCTGTTAATTGGCCTGGCCGTATTATTGCTTCTTGGGAAATTAGGCGTTATTCACTTTATTTTTTCCTTCTTCTGGCCTCTTGTTTTGCTTGCACCCGGACTGCTTTTTCACATCTTGTACTTTAACCGCACATGGCCGGCAGGTGTACTTGTTCCTGGAGGTATTTTGACGACGTATGGCTTGATGTTTTTTTTCTGCAATATATTTGGTTGGGGGTCTATGAGCTATCTCTGGCCTGGGTTTATTCTCGGCGTAGCCATTGGATTGTATGAACTCCATCTATTCGATCGGGGAAGCGACAGAGGGGTTTGGATTGGCGCACTAGTGCTTGGTATTATTTCAATCGTTCTTTTCGGGATCACGCTGCTTGTCAAATTAGGGATATATGTAATCGCTTTGATCCTTGTTGCAGCTGGGCTTCTTATGATTTTTCGCAGGAAAAATGTGTGGTAATCCATATGTGTTTTATGTAAAAGTTTGATGTTGCTTGTCAATTACCTTGCATAATGTCGAGAAACTGCGTATAATAAACATAAATGTCAAGCGTCGGCGCTTTTGTCCGACGCTTGTTTTATGAACAGAGACGAAAATTATAGGGTAGAGAGGGTTTGACATTCATGCAAGCAAGAGAAAAGATCCGCAATATTGCAATTATCGCTCACGTTGACCACGGCAAAACAACACTCGTAGATAAATTGCTTCAACAATCCGGTACATTCCGTGACAATGAAGCAATCCAAGAAAGAGCGATGGACTCAAACGATCTCGAAAGAGAACGCGGTATTACCATTCTTGCAAAAAATACAGCTATTAATTATAAAGATTACCTGATTAATATCGTAGATACTCCTGGACATGCCGACTTTGGCGGTGAAGTAGAGCGTATCATGAAGATGGTTGACGGCGTTTTGCTCGTTGTTGATGCCTTCGAAGGTACAATGCCGCAAACAAAGTTCGTTCTTCGTAAAGCCCTTGAAAGCAATCTTAAGCCCGTTGTTGTCGTTAACAAAATTGACCGTCCGAATGCTCGTCCAACTGAAGTTGTGGATGAAGTTCTCGACTTGTTCATTGAACTTGGTGCAACTGATGAACAGCTTGATTTCCACGTGGTTTACGCTTCCGCGTTACAAGGGACTTCCAGTCTTGAGGCTGATAAGCAAGATCAGAACATGGAAGCTATCTATGAAACGATCGTTCAGCATATTCCTGCTCCAACAGAAGATGTGGATCAACCGCTGCAATTCCTCGTTACACTGATGGATTATAACGAATACTTGGGTCGTATCGGCGTAGGCCGTGTGAACCGCGGTAAAATTCGTCAAGGCCAAACGGTTGCCGTTATGACACGCGAAGGCGGACAAAAGCAAGCAAGAATCGAGAAGCTTTTCGGTTTCACAGGCTTGAAACGTATTGAGATTGAAGAAGCAGCTGCAGGGGACATCATTGCAATTGCCGGTATCAAAGATATCAACATTGGTGAAACGGTAGCTGATCCAGCGAATCCGGAAGCTTTGCCAGTATTGAAAATCGATGAGCCTACACTTCAAATGACATTTGTCGTGAACAACTCACCTTTCGCAGGTCGCGAAGGTAAATGGGTGACTTCCCGTAAAATTCGTGAGCGTTTGTACAAAGAACTTGAAACAGACGTAAGTTTGCGCGTTGAAGATACTGACAGCCCTGATGCTTTCGTCGTATCTGGCCGCGGTGAGCTTCACTTAGGTATTTTGATTGAAAACATGCGCCGTGAAGGCTTTGAATTGCAAGTTTCCAAACCAGAAGTTATCATCCGTCAAGTTGACGGTCAAAAAATGGAGCCGATTGAGCGTTTGATCATCGACGTTCCAGAAGATAGCATGGGTTCCGTTATGGAGAGCTTAGGTTCACGTAAAGCGGAAATGGTTAATATGATCAACAACGGCAGCGGCAACGTTCGTCTTGAGTTCTTGATTCCAGCGCGTGGTTTGATTGGTTACAGAACGAACTTCTTAACGCTAACTCGCGGTTATGGGATTATGAACCATGCTTTCGATAGCTATGGTCCATACCAAGGAGCAAACGTTGGCGGACGTCATGAAGGCGTGCTTGTTTCCAGCGAAACTGGCGTTTCCACGCTGTACGGTATTCTTTCCGTAGAAGATCGCGGTATCCTTTTCGTTCACCCACAAACAGAAGTTTATGAAGGCATGATCGTTGGTGAGCATACGCGTGATAACGACATCATCGTGAACATCTGTAAAGAAAAAGCGGTAAACAACATCCGTTCCGCCAACAAAGAAGAAACAGTGAAAATGAAAACTCCTCGCGTTTACTCTTTGGAGCAAGCTCTTGAGTATTTGAACGATGATGAGTATTGCGAAATTACGCCAAAATCCGTTCGTATTCGTAAAAAGATCTTGAACAAAAGCGAACGTGAGCGTGCTGAGAAACAACGTAAAACAGCTGAAGCTAACGTCTAGTTCACAAAGTGTTCTTAATAGGGGAAATGTCAGCCGTCCGGCTGCATTTCCCTTTATTTATTTGCGCATTTGAGCGATAATGAATAAGTTGACTTTACTTTTTTTAGCGAAATGGAGTGTATGGTGTTGACAGCTTTGAACGAATGGTTTGGAAATCACATTTACATCACTTATTTGTTGATCTTTATATTCATGTCTTATGTGTATAACAAAGTTTTTCGCACTCGCAAATTACCAGTCCTTAAGACGGCCGTTGTTTACTTGCTTATGGCGATCGGTTCAATTATGCTGCTTGGTTTCCAGTTGGTAGGACTGCCGATTGTGCTTTGCTTGACTGTAGCGATAGCTCTCATGTTTCTAGTTCGGGTGCGTTATTTTATCGAAAAAAGAAGCGGAAGCAGTAGTCCGGAATGACGAGATACTGGCTAACTCCGATTGTGAATTACTCGCCATTAGTGCTTGGTGCTGACCGTCTAAATTGTACGCCGCTGATAACTTTGGAGTCGTTTCGAGAGTTGGCTAACGGGAGGCATCCCAGATTGCTTGCGATGTTTAAATCCAGCCTGCTGTTAAGCGACGACGAAGAGCTATGTGGTTCAGAACTTATAGATTTGGATTTAGAACAGCCTGAGGTAATCAGCTTTGATGGTAAGCCCTTTCATCTGTCGCATTGTGCAGAAGCCTTTCTTGATCGTCTGCTTACGCGAAAGGAAGCTATGGAGTTGGTCTCCTCTTTGCATGAATGTGATTTAGTTCATGAGCATAGCAGTTGGAGAAATCAATGGCTCCGTTGGTTGGAGTTAGGTTATGACGTTATATTACTTAGAGAGGATGGGCATTAAGATGAATCTCCAAGATACGTTTTTCAATTGGCTGCAGATGCACATTGTCAGTGAAGCTAGACCTAGCGATGAGGCTGCCAAGGAAACACTTGATTTCTTCGCAATGATGCTGCATGAAGACCATGGAGTCAGTCATATTGAACTGTTAGATGTAACAGATCCAATGAAAATTCACATTTCTTATGAACGCGAGGGGATCAAGAGCAGGCAGAGCTTCGATCGCGAATCCGCTGAGAAGTTGTTGGATGATATTAGTGCTAATCCCATTTACAATAATCAATAGCAGGAATTTTGGCGACATAACTTTTTTAATCCGACGTACAATAAGGTATATCTGGGTTAAAAAGGAGTGTTCGCATGACCTGAAAATAGATGCATAAAGGTGGAACGCTTGCCACCAGCTATGCTATACTGTTAGTGTAAGTAGCGTTTTCAACCACCTAGTAGGAGGCGCAAGCGATATGGCTGAACCCATCACAGCTTTACCGGAGCAATTGATTGAACGCGCCCCAATGATGACAACAGTTAAATATGAGAAAACTTTTGCATGCCGAGTATCCGTCAAGCCACCCGGCCAAGTTTTTGATGCGATAAAAAAAGCCTAGATCTGCTATGTGCAGTCAGGCTTTTTGTTATCTTTCCGCGAATTATGGATTTGGATTCCCGGCCTGGTTCGCGTCATTAGGTCCTGTATTGTCTTGGGGATTGCGTATATCACGCGGCAGCTGAGGCATAGCCCGGCCCATGATATCCGCCATTTGCTCAGCGAACCCGGTAATCGGCCTTCCTGCTTTTACGTTATCCCGAATGTTGCGCAGCCGTTGATCTAGATCAAGATCTGCTGTTACGATGGCATTCACACCGTACGGATCTTTCTTGAGTGCTTCTGCTACTGAATATTTGACGGTGCCGACTCTCGAGCGATCCATATCTTTTCTGAGGTTGATGCCAACGACAGCGGTATTGCCGAATACAACACAATGCGCACTTTCAACCTGTGGGATACTGGTGGCTAGGCTTTCCAAACGATCCGCAACAGCTTTAGAATCTTTTATTTCTTGCTTTTGCGGAGCAATTTGTTGCACCTTTACTTGTTTTTGATTTGTATCTTGAGAGGGGGCACCGCTTTTCGGCGCTTGACTACAGCCAACCGCGAGGGTCAGTACCAACGATAATACGCACAATAGTCTCACTTGAATCGATCCTTTCCTTGAATCTCGCGTTTAGTTTGTCCTGCACAGCTAGGTTGTATGTACGAAATATAACCAATGATCTGACGCCAAATCTGGGAGGGGACACACCAATGAAAAAAATTTACGTGTTAGATACCAATGTACTGCTTCAGGACCCTAATGCATTATTCGCGTTCGAAGATAATGAAGTAGTCATACCCGCCGTGGTGTTGGAGGAAATCGATTCTAAGAAACGAAATGCGGATGAAATAGGCCGAAATGCGAGACATGTCTCCCGATTACTCGATGGGTTAAGGACGAAGGGTACCTTATCTGACGGCATTAGCCTTGAACGAGGCGGTAGTATTAAAGTAGAGCTTAACCATCGAAGCTTTGCGAAACTACAAGATACTTTCTCAGAGTTAACCAATGATAACCGAATACTTGCCGTCGCGCTCAATTATCATTTGGAAGAGCAGGCCAATGATGTTCCGAGACCTGTTGTTATCGTTAGTAAAGATACGCTGGTGCGGATAAAAGCCGATGTGCTTGGCATTCCTGCGCAGGACTATTTAACCGATCGCATAGTAGCTCAGACTGATATGTACACTGGCTGCATCACCTTATATGTTCATCCGTCTGTGATTGATGAATTTTACTCATACCGGTTTTTAACCGTGACATCATTGAATTTGAGTTATATGCTTCATCCGCATGAGTTCGTTATTTTACGGGATGAGCTGGGTTCTTCTAAATCAGCTCTGCTGAAAGTAACGACGGATGCCAAAAAACTTGAGCCGCTCTTTATGAGTAACGATCCCATCTGGGGAATTGCCGCGCGAAATGCGCAGCAGCGCATGGCTCTTGAGCTTTTGCTCAATGACGATATCCCGCTCGTCACCCTCACAGGGAAAGCGGGTACGGGTAAGACGCTATTAACGCTAGCTGCGGGACTTATGAAAATTGAAGATGACCGCAAATACAAGAAGCTGCTGATTGCTCGACCAGTTGTTCCGATGGGCAAGGATATTGGTTATTTGCCTGGTGAAAAAGAGGAGAAGCTGCGTCCATGGATGCAGCCGATCTATGATAATCTCGAGTATTTATTCGATACGAAGAAACCGGGAGATATTGAGAAGGTACTGGCTGGTCTCGGCAGCATTCAAGTCGAAGCTCTTACTTACATCCGTGGACGTTCCATCCCTGGACAATTCATCATAATCGATGAAGCTCAAAACTTATCCAAGCACGAGATCAAAACGATCGTATCCCGTGTAGGCGAAGGCAGTAAAATTGTTTTACTAGGTGACCCTGACCAAATTGATCATCCTTACCTGGATGCTTCAAGCAACGGTTTAACCTATGTGGTCGAACGATTTAAGCAAGAGGGCATCAGCGGTCATATTACGCTGGAGCGTGGCGAACGTTCACATTTGGCCCAGTTAGCGGCCGATTTGCTCTAAAACAAGTAAAACCCCTTCTCCCGGATATCCTGGGAAGAGGGGTTTTTACTTGTTCTAGGCTAATACTTCAATGCGGCACCGATAAGCCTTGGCAATACCTTGCATAAGCTCTTCGAGCTGGCGATCGACAACATAAACATCACGCCCATGATCCTTGTATAGCGCGAGAAGATGTTCTTCAATTTGAAGCGATGCTTGATCAACTTCTGTTTGCTTGCTATCCTCCGTGAATCGGAAGGAGACAACGAGTTTCTCGTACAAGTAGTTATTTTCACCTTCGCTCGTAAATCCATAATCACTGAAAAGATCTGTTAACTCGGCGTCTAATGGCAGCAATAGCAATGCCATTTGATCCGTATTCACGTTAAGTCCCGCCATAACCTCAATAACGGCAAATTTCTCAGCCTCCGAGCTGACAATTAACATTTCGTTGTCTTGATCGAATATGTTTGCTTTGCCTGCCAGTGCTTTTTCAATCTGGGCATAAAAACCGCCTAACTTGCCATCAGGTACATCCATTAAAAGTCCAATTTTTGCTTCCATTGTACATCCTCGCTTTATTTATTGATCCATAGCTAGTTTACAGGGATAATTTGAGTTTCACAACTGCGATGCCGTTTTTCGTTTCTACGCTGACGACATCCAGGTAACTGACGATTTTTTTCGGTACAAAGCCGAGTTGGAACTCCTTTGTAAAATCTTCAATCGTCGTATCGGGCAGCTGGAAGCCATTGAATTCAAGCTTATCCACGGCAAAACGAACCTCATTCATGTCGGGATTTTCCTTCAACAAGAACCGACCTTCGATCGTGATCTGTATTTGATCCTTTTGACCCTTGGCGATGATGGAACCGTCAGTGAATTGAAAATTCAAATTTTGCAGCGACTCATTTTTGCCATGCAGATAGGCGTTGAAATCTGTATCACTGATCGTAATAACGGGATTTTTAATGGAAGATAGGTCCATGAATTTACTTTCTTGCGTTACATATTGCGGAAGCTCCCGGAACGCCGCGGACAAGTTTTTCAAATACTCACGGAATAAAGGGATGCCCTCTGATTTCCACTGATCATTCAAACTCTTAATTTGTGTTTCGATGACCGAGGCTTGAGCGCTGACAGCGAGTTGTTTGTCCAACTCTTCTTGGAGCTTTACGAGTCTTTCCCGCTGTTCAAGATATTTATCTTTCGTCTTTTGCAACTCGACACGTGATGTTTCCAATTCACTTTTTAAGCTTTTCAATTTGTTAAACGATTCTGTAAAAGCTGCTAACGCGCGATGATCGTTGGAAATGATCATTTGCAAGTACTCGAACATCCGTAAAGCATCGGCAAAAGAACTAACGGAAAACAGCAGCATCCAAATTGAATCTCTGTCTCCTGTATAATAAGCCCTCATCACATTACCGGCGTGTTTTCGTGTACTGTCAACATGACTGTTTTGCTTCGTGATATCTTGTTCATTTTGCTTGATTTGCAGGACGATCTTGGCGTCTTGCTCATTAAGTCGGCTTACTTCTTTATCGATTTCAAAAATGGTAAGTCCTTTCTGGACGAGTTCCTTGGCTTCGTCGACTCCTGGCTTATTCTCTTCGGCTAGCACAGTTTGGAGCGGAAGCGTAAGTTGTATCATCAGCAGCATGGACATTATCATAGTTAACAATTTATATGTCATTGAACGCATTCTCCCCCTATGAACAGATTATCATATTTCTATTAATTGGAGCACAAAAAAATACTTACCTCCGGGGACGAAGTAAGTATTTCCTATCGTGTCTTATTTTTTGGCAGGTGCTATAAGCTTCAGGATATCATCAAAGCTTTTGACATTCTTCGGTACTTCCTTCGTCAAAGCAGTCGCTTGATTGATAGCGTCATACGTTTGGTGAAGGACGATATGATTCTCTTGAGGCTTGCCATCGACGGTCATTAGAAAAACGACATCGATGGATTGGTCTCGAATAAAGCCGCTGTTGTCAATTGCGACGACCATTTTGCTTGGAGCTTTCAGCTGAATAGCAGCAGGCTGCGATTTTTTTAGCTGATCTGCTTTGTCGGCGGTTAAGAAGCCGTTATTTTGAAGAGTTCCGATAAACTCAGGTAACTTCGTTTGAAATACAGTATTGATGTCTTTCTCATTTTTGCTTGTAAGCTCAACACTAATGGATTTGGCCGATGATCCGTCTTTCAGTTTGACAGGCTCCTTGGCTTCTTTGTACCATTTTGGATCAATGCCGCTAAATACTAGATTGCCTAGTGAGGTGGAAAGCTGGGAAGTGTTTTTCAACGTATCCAACGTTAAAGGACTCTTGCCCGTTTGGCTTATTTGCTGCAAATCAATCGCGTAGTACTCGTCTGGAGTCTTATTTAATGCTGGCATATTAAAATACATTTTGCTATCTTTAATGAGAATTGGAATCTCGAAAGAGGTCGTAGAGCCCTTAGGGGTTACTTTCAAATCTGTTTGGAATTGGAGCGGTTCTACATTGCTGATACCTTTCCAATCAATCGTACTGTCTTTGACCAAAGTTAAAAGGCCATTCGTTAAAGGGTTTGATGTTTTCAATAAGCCTTCACTGATGGCGAGCGTTGTGCTTCCCTCAAATGTGTAAGACTTCATTTCCTTCTGTTTACTGAGAGATTGTTCTAAGGCTTCTTTTACTTTAGTGTTGTCTGTACAGGCTGTCAACGATAGCAGGCTGATTGCTGTTACCGCTGTAAGGGTTATCCACTTCTTTGACATGCGCGTTTTGTCTCTCCTTCCATGATCCTTTTCATTATAATGGTTTCCTGCTGCTTTGTCTTTAAGTAAAGAAATGGAGATGGTTTCAATTGGATTTTAAACTCGGACATCCGGAAGTGGTTTCAACCATCATTCAAGCCATTCATTCCGCAGAAAAAAAAGCGATTTCGTTCCGCGACTATATGGAATTATGTCTTTATAGCGAGCCTTATGGCTACTATCGAAATGAGAGCCTTAAGATCGGGAAAGAAGGCGATTTCTATACCAGTTCTTCCATCGGATCTGTCATGGGTGAAATGATAGCATCCTTAATCGGAGATGAGCTTCAGAGGCGGGAACTTCTTGCATTAGAATCGCTACATCTCGTTGAGTGGGGCGGGGGGAATGGTCGAATGGCCATGCACCTCCTGGATGAATTAAAAATAAATATCCCGGCACTTTACGATCGTGTAACCTATACGATAATTGAAACTAGCGCTTTTCATCGCGGACTTCAGCGTACTGCTCTGAAAGAGCACGAACAGCTTCTTCGGTTTACAAGTGAACAGGAATGGTTGGATGAGGAACCTCAAGAGCATATGTTTATTTTTGCGAATGAGCTGTTGGATGCTTTTCCGGTTCATCGAGTTCGCTATATAGACGGGGCTTACCAAGAATCTTATGTTACACGGCAGGAACAAGATCGGATGTTTAGTGAAATTTGGCTGCCTATCAGGTCCAAGCCTCTATTAGACACCATAAACCGGTTAAAGGTTCAATGGCTAGATGGTCAAATCGGAGAGCTAAATCTTGAAAGTGAGGCGTGGATTTCTCGAGTATCTAAGCGGATGACGAGTGGGAGTTGCCTGATTATTGACTATGGTGATGTTGAACAAGAATTGTACGCCGCCCATAGACACTTGGGCACATTGATGTGCTATCGTAAGCATCAGGCGCACGATAATCCATGGATTTATCAAGGAGAGCAAGATCTGACGTCCCATGTAAACTTTACTGCGCTGGAAGCAGCCGCGAGGCAAAATGGTTTTGCAGGTTGCCGGCTACAAACACAAAGGGAGTTTCTTGTGGACTGTGGTATTTTGGACAAATTACAAAGTCATTACGATCCCAATCCCTTTAGCGATGTTTCTAAGCGCAATAGGGCTATAAGGCAACTGCTCCTTAGCGACCAAATGAGTGAACTGTTCAAGGTGCTTATTGCGAGGAAATGAAAAAAGGTGAACCAATGGATACCATTGGCTCACCTTTTTGTTTGTTGTTTGTCTCGGTACTAAACAGACATTTTGAAAAATGACCAGTACGTAAAACCACTGAAGGAAATAATCATATATCCCCAGAACAACAATATGTAAGTTCGTTCTGACAAGCGCATATAGCCTAGAATGACGAATACAGCTGTTTGGAAAAAGAAAATCAGAGACATAGGTATCATATCGCCGGCTAAACTCATCAGTGCGATAACAAGTGTCCAAAAACCTAGAACCCGAAACATGCGATCCATTCTCGTTACATCCCCCTCTCGTACCACGTTGCACTTTAACTACAACACATTATACCTTTTGAACTGAGTAGTGTAAACCGTCAAACGGTGACGAAATTGCAAACATTTCATCATATAGATGTAGTATGCCTTTTTATCGGATTCCCATGTATGAGTGTCAAAAAATTTGGCAATACCATTTAGTATCAAATAGATTCTATGAACTCTAGTACGGGCATAGAAATAGTAATAATGGCACGAATCAATTTATACACGGGTACTCACGAATTGATTCTTCTTTATTCATACTGAAAGATGGCCCATCGAATCAGGGGTTCACCTCTTTCAGTTCGTTGCATCTGTACATTATGTTAGGAGGTTTAACCTTATGTCGGCTATAAGACAAGATGCTTGGAGCGATGAAGACGATTTAATCTTAGCGGAAGTGACTTTGCGTCACATTAGAGAGGGAAGCACGCAATTATCTGCGTTTGAAGAAGTCGGGGAACGCATTGGACGTACGGCTGCTGCGTGTGGATTTCGATGGAACAGCTTTGTGAGGAAAAAATATGAGGCAGCCATCCAAATTGCGAAAGCGCAGCGCCAAAAAAGAACGCAGCTTAAGAAACATGCTGCTGTATCCATCTCAGGATCATCTTCCATTGGTCTGTTGGATGCTCCGGAATTGTCAACGGGTAAAACGGAAGCATTTACAGAAGAAACGTTATCTATTGATGCAGTGATCAGGTTCTTGAGACAATGGAGAAACACGTACCAAGACATGAATCGTCATATCAAAAACTTGGAAAAAGAACTGCAGGACAAAGAAGACGAACTAGATAGACTGGGCAGAGAAAATCATAAGCTGAATAAACAAGTGAACGAAGTTGAAACGGATTATCGGGTTGTTAATGATGATTACAAAGCGCTAATTCAAATTATGGACCGTGCGCGGAAGATGGCCTTTCTGGTGGAAGAAGAGGAAGAAGAGAAGCCGCGTTTCAAGATGGATGCGAATGGGAATTTAGAAAGAGTAGAGTGAACTAGCCTTCTGCTCCAATGAAAGAAAAGCTTCAGATCAAGGAGGATCCTTGGACTGAGGCTTTTTTGTTGTATAATGATGACGAAAGCTATGAGCGGAGGTACTAGAATGCGAATCATGATAATCGGAGCAGGCTCTTTGGGGCTTTTATTTGCTGCAAAGCTGTCCTCTTTTTGTGAACATATGACCGTAATTGCAAGAACGAAAGAACAAGCCGAACAACTTGCTCAGGAAGGCATAATGCTAGGTGGTACGACCAAGCGTCATAGGACAACTCGCGGTGGTTTCATAGAATTTAGCTATTACCGAGAAGACAAGGAGTCTTTGAACAGTGGGACTAGTTCTGAGCAGCCTTTAGATTATATATTTCTTATGGTTAAGCAGCCTGCTATTACGAAAGAACTTGCGCAATATATAGATTCTCGATGTTCAAAGAGCACTTATATAGTTAGCTTCCAAAATGGAATTGGACATGAGGCTGTCTTAAATGAAGGGCACAGAGAGAATAAGCTGTTACTTGCTGTGACGACAGAAGGAGCTAGACGAGAAAGCCTCACGGAGGTCTCTCACACGGGTCATGGGGTAACTTACATAGGTGCATCTGAGCTTGCAAATCTTGATCATAAAAATTCTACGCACTTTTTGTTAGTAAACTTGCTGGAGAAGGCAGGATTTCAGACAATGATGTCGAAGAACATGGAGGTAAGAATTTGGAGTAAATTGATTATTAATGCTGTGATTAATCCGCTTACAGCTATTTTGCGTGTGAAAAATGGAGAACTGCTGGTATCAGCTTGGACGAAAGAACTGATGCTAGACCTTTACCGGGAGGCTTGTTCAGTGGCTGAGGCCAAAGACATCAAGCTGCCAGATGAGTTGTGGCAAACCATTGTAACTGTTTGTGAAGCTACAAGTAGGAATCATTCATCTATGCTCCAAGACATCGAACAGTCCAGGACCACTGAAATAGACCGAATAAACGGAAGCTTATTACAGATGGCCGAAGCACTGAGACTCGATCTTCCTACACATCGCACTGTGTACCGATTAGTGAAAGCACTAGAATAATTAGGTGGTTGAAGATGATGGATGTATTGATGAATTGGATTTCCACACTTTATGCAGTCCTGGCAGTTGCACCGTTTATAACTTTTGTTTTATTATGGTTTCTAGTGTTTTTCTTTCTTCGCGATAAGAAGATGACGACTAGACTGACAATGGATGTTACGACCTTTTTTCTCCTTGGTTCAGTTTCATTGATGTGGAATCAATTATTTCATACAAACTTTGGGTTCTGGATGATCACCCTTGTGTTACTTATCGCTTTTGGAATTATTGGCGGTTATCAAACGCATTTGAAAGGTAAAACGGATTTGTTAAGAGTAAGCAGAGTGGTATGGAGGCTTAGCTTTTTAGGGCTTTCGACGCTTTACATTTTGCTTTTTTTCGTTCATATTGGCAAAAATTATATATTTTCGACATAAAATAAAGTCTCTTTTGTTGAAATTACACGAAAAAAGAGACTTTTCTGCTTGTCATTGTAATATTTATTTGAGATTTGTAGAAAATAACAATGAAAATCGTGTAGATTTTATTGACCGATGGTTGTATAATTAGAATCCGGAAGACACTATAAATTCCGTTGTTTCTAACTTTTATTCTTACAAAGGTAAATTAAGTCTGGACAAAGCGTGGTTATATGTTATAATTCCTTGCGTAGAGTCTAGTAATTTTTTTTACCAGAGGTTCACGTAAGATATTATGACATGTCTGAAGCGGTTTCATTTATTTTCGGGTGCATGGTGTGAGATTGATGTTAAGAAAACTATCAAAATACACCTAACCATAGATATTCTAGACATACATAATTTTAGAGGAGGCGTTTTATGAAAGCGACAAAGTGGGTTACAACAGCAGTAGCATTAACGCTTATGGGTAGTGTAGCAATTGGTTGCGCGAAAAGTGAGGAAACTCCTTCTGCATCCCCATCCGGAGATACAAAAGGTACTACGGCACCAGCTTCCAACAAACCGCAAGAAATTAAAATTAACTTTACTGCAGAGCCGCCGGTAATGGATAGCTCCAAAGCAACAGCAAATGCTGCTTTTACATTCATTAGCGCATTTAACGAAGGTCTTTATCGTACAGACAAAGACGGCAAAGCAGTTGCTGGTCTTGCTAAAGATATGCCGAAAATCTCTTCGGATGGTTTGACTTACACAATCGACATTCGTGATAACGCGAACTGGTCTGATGGTCAACCGGTTAAAGCGCAAGATTTCGTTTATTCTTTCAAACGTACATTAGATCCTGCTACAAAAGGGCAATATAGTTTCGTAGTAGCTTGGATTAAAGGTGGAGAAGCTGTTACTAAAGCTAAAACTCCTGAAGAAGTTAAAAAAGCTCAAGATGCTCTTGGAGTAAAAGCAATTAGCGACAAGCAACTTCAAATCACTCTTGAGAAACCAGTTACTTTCTTTACACAAATGCTTGCGTTCGGAACTTTCTTGCCACAACGTGAAGATTTCGTAACAAAAGCTGGCGATAAATACGGCGCAGAAGCTGACAAAGTTATCGGTGCAGGTCCATTCATCCTTAGCAAATGGGATCACGGCCAAACACTTGAGCTTGTTAAAAATGATAAATACTGGGATGCTGCTAACGTGAAAATCACGAAAGCAACAATTAACATTGTAAAAGATTCCAACACAGGTCTTAACCTGTATGAAACTGACGCTGCTGATTTGACTGAAATCAACCGCGATCAATTGAAACTTTACGCTGGTAAGCCAGACAATCTGCCTAAACCAGAGTTGACTAACTCCTACTTGATGTACCAAACGAAAAAAGTTCCAGCCTTGGCTAACAAGAAAATCCGTCAAGCACTAGGTATGGCAATCGATCGTCAAGCTTACGTAGATACAGTTCTTGCTAACGGTTCCGTGCCTTCAACAGGTCTAGTACCTGGTGGTACTTCTGACGGTGCAGGCGGCGACTTCCGTAAATCTGCTGGCGACACTCAACCGAAATTCGATGCAGCTAAAGCAAAACAATTGCTTGCTGAAGGTTTGAAAGAAGCTGGCTTGACAGCTCTTCCAAAAATGAAAGTGAATGCAGATGATACTGAAACTGCGAAAAAATCACTTGAGTTCATCCTTGCACAATGGAAACAAAATCTTGGATACGAAGCAGAAGCGAACCCAGTACCACACGCACTGCGCATCGAATTGTCTTCCAAACATGACTTCGATATCGTTCTTTCCCTATGGGGCGCTGATTACAACGATCCAATGACATTCTTGGATATGTGGGTAACTGGTGGAGAGTTTGACGAAGGTGATTACAGCAACCCAGAGTATGACAAACTAGTTAAAGCTGCTCAAGCGGAAGTTGATCCTTCCAAACGTGCGAAGTCATTGGTTGAAGCTGAGAAAATCCTGATGGATGATCAAGGTGTAGCTCCACTTTACTTCCGTACTCGCGCTTATTTGAAAAAGCCAAGTATCGATGGATTGATTCTTCCTTCCTTCGGTCAAGAGTGGGAATTGAAATGGGCTTCTGTTAAGTAATTATTGAAATATAAAGTTTTGAATCTAAGGAAGGGGCCGTTCGCACCTCGTGGGAGCGGCCTCTTCTAAATTTCTTAGAGCTTTAAATTATTAAAGGAGGAGCAATATGGTCAAGTTCATTCTTCGCCGTTTCTTATACGCGCTTATCACGTTATGGCTGATCGCATCATTTACATTCGTATTGATGAAAAACTTACCAGGGAATCCACTAGGAGAAGGCGCTGAAAAGATTCCTAAAGCTACGAGAGATATGCTGCTGAAGCAATACGGATTAGATAAGCCGTTATGGGAACAGTATTTGACATTCATGAACAATATCATCCATGGCGATCTAGGAGCTTCCTTTCAATTCCCTGCCCACAAGGTTACAGATATTATCAGACAAGCCTTCCCATCTTCCTTGGAGCTTGGTTTGATCTCAATCGCAATTGCGATTATTGCTGGTCTAACTTTAGGGATTATTGCGGCGCTTAAACATAACAAAGCAGGCGACTACACCGCTATGTTTATCGCAATTTTGGGTGTTTCCATCCCATCATTCGTTCTAGGTCCATTGCTTTCGTACTATGTTGGTGTTAAATGGGGTATTCTTCCAGCAGGTTTGTGGAAAGGGCCAAGCTATCGTGTTTTACCGGCCATCGCACTCTCTTTCGGAACCATTGCCATTTTGGCTCGCTTGATGCGTACATCGATGTTAGATGTTCTGAATCAAGATTACATTAAAACGGCTAAATCCAAAGGTTTATCCAACATTACGGTTGTTGTGAAACATACAATTCGAAATGCGATCTTACCGGTTATCACCATTATCGGCCCAATATTTGTAAACGTTATTACAGGTACCCTTGTCGTTGAACAAATTTTCTCAGTGCCAGGTTTGGGTAAACATTTCGTTTCATCGGTTTATTCGAACGATTACACCATGATTTCTGGATTGACGATTTTCTATTCGGCCATTCTTATTTTGGTAATCTTTATCACAGACATTGTGTATGGTTTTGTAGACCCTAGAATTCGTCTTGGGAAAGGCGGGAAATAATTCATGCAAACTCCGAATAACGCAACAGAGACTAGCTACAAGTTTGCTCCCGTTGCAAAAGAAACATTAACTGGCGAAAGAATCGTAAGACCTTCGCTTAATTATTGGCAGGACGCTTGGAGACGACTTAAGAAAAATAGACTGGCTATGGCTGGCTTAATTATATTGGTTGCTTTAATCGTACTAGCGATTATCGTTCCATTTGTTTCAAGCTACGATTATCAGACGCAGGATCTTAAAATAAAAAATATATCTCCTAACGCCCAACATTGGTTCGGGACAGATGACTTTGGTCGTGATGTCTGGACACGTGTATGGTGGGGAACTCGTATCTCGTTATTCATCGGGATTGTAGCCGCGTTAATTGACTTAGTTGTTGGTGTTATCTATGGTGGTATTTCTGCTTATTACGGCGGAAAAGTGGATGAAGTGATGCAACGTGCTATTGAAATCGTTTATGCGATTCCTTTCTTGTTGATCGCGATCCTACTCATCATGGTTATTGGATCTGGTATTCCTTCTATTATTTTGGCTATGGCCATAACGGGTTGGGTTCCAATGGCTCGTTTGGTACGTGGTCAAATGCTCACGCTCAAAGAACAAGAATTCGTACTTGCTTCTCGTACACTTGGCGCATCGCCAATGAGAATCATTATGCGCAGCTTGATTCCGAATGCGCTTGGGATCATCATCGTACAAATTACATTCGTAGTTCCATCTGCGATTTTTACCGAAGCATTCTTAAGCTTTATCGGTCTAGGTGTAAAGCCGCCGCTGGCATCGCTTGGTAACTTGTTGTCTGACGGCGCCAACTATATTCGGTTATATCCGCATCGCCTCATTTTCCCGACAATCATTTTCAGCTTAATCTTGTTAAGCTTCAATTTGCTCGGCGATGGGCTTCGTGATGCGCTTGATCCAAAAATGCGCAAGTAAGAAGGGGTGAATAATGATGAGCACCAATAACAATTTGCTTGAAGTAAAAGATCTGCGAGTTTCTTTCCGTACGTATGCGGGGGAAGTTCAAGCTGTTCGCGGCGTATCTTTTTCTTTGAAAAAAGGTGAAGTGTTGGCGATTGTAGGTGAATCCGGTTGCGGTAAATCCGTAACGGCACAAACGCTCATGCGTTTAATTCCTACTCCGCCTAGTTATATAAAAAGCGGCTCTATCATGTTTGACGGAAAAACGGATATTACTAAACTTTCCAACAAACAAATGGAAAAAATTCGCGGATCCGAAATCGGTATGATTTTCCAAGATCCGATGACCTCACTTAATCCGACGATGAAAATCGGCGATCAAATTACAGAAGGTCTTATCAAGCATGAAGGATTAAGCAAGAAGGCAGCAACCGAGAAAGCAATTGAAATTCTAAAGCTTGTCGGTATCAACTCGCCTGAAGGCCGTATCCATCAATATCCGCATGAGCTCTCTGGTGGTATGCGTCAACGTGTTATGATCGCGATTGCGCTTGCTTGTTCTCCTAAGCTTCTTATTGCGGATGAGCCAACAACAGCTCTAGATGTTACGATTCAAGCTCAAATCATTGATTTGATGAAAACAATTTCCGTGAAGACGGACTCATCTATTATTTTAATTACGCATGACCTCGGTGTTGTAGCCGATATGGCGCAGCGTGTCGTGGTTATGTACGCAGGTAAAATCATCGAGCAAGGAACTGTAGATGAGATTTTCTACAATCCGCAGCATCCTTATACATGGGGTTTGCTTCGTTCCGTACCGCGCTTGGACACAAATGCGAATGAAGAACTTGTACCGATTCCTGGTACACCGCCAGATCTATTTGCGCCTCCAAAAGGTTGTGCATTTGCAGCTAGATGTCCCTATGCAATGAACCAATGCTTGGAAGTAGATCCGGAACACACTACGCTCTCCGAGACGCATAGTTCTGCTTGCTGGCTGTTGCATCCTGATGCGCCGAAAGTTGAACGTCCTGTAGGAGTGGGAGGTCATCAACATGTCTAATGCCAATAAACCAATTCTGCAAATTCGTAATATGAAGAAGCATTTTAATCTTGGCAACGGGAAAGTGTTGAAAGCCGTTGACAATTTTTCGATCGAAATCAACCGCGGTGAAACATTCGGTCTCGTAGGGGAATCCGGGTGTGGGAAATCCACGGCAGGTAGAACGATTATTAAGCTTTATGATGCGACAGAAGGCGAAGTTATTTTCGACGGCGAAGATGTCCATAAATTAAAGGGCAAAAAGCTGAAAGAATTTAACCGGAATATGCAAATGGTATTCCAAGATCCTTACGCATCATTGAATCCGCGTATGACTGTTGGGAATATCATCGCTGAAGGTATTGATATTCATGGATTATACAGCGGCGCTAAACGTAAAGAACGCGTTATGGAGCTGCTTCGCGCTGTTGGTCTAAACGATGAGCATGCGAACCGTTTCCCGCATGAGTTTTCCGGAGGTCAGCGTCAGCGTATCGGGATTGCCCGCGCGCTTGCGATTGAGCCGAAATTCATTATTGCAGACGAGCCGATCTCGGCATTGGACGTTTCCGTTCAAGCTCAAGTTGTAAACTTGTTTAAGAGATTACAGAAGGAAATGGGCTTGACTTACTTATTTATCGCGCATGATTTGGCGATGGTTAAGCACATTTCTGACCGTATCGGGGTAATGTACCTTGGTAACCTAGTTGAAGTTACAACTTCCGATGATCTTTACGCGAAACCGCTGCACCCGTATACGCAGTCGCTGCTTTCGGCGATTCCGATTCCAGATCCGGAAATCGAGCGTACGCGCGAGCGCATCATTCTGCAAGGCGACGTACCGAGCCCGCTCAATCCGCCAAGCGGTTGTCCGTTCCGTACGCGTTGTCCGCAGGCGATGCCGCAATGTGCGGAATCGATGCCGCCTAGCAAAGAAGTGGAACCGAATCACTTCGTAGCTTGTCATTTGTACTAAGCTTTCATCAGCCGTCCCGAGAGGGGCGGCTTTTTGGCATTCGACTATTCAATTGTAATTAATTGAAATACAGTTTTGACGATTGCAAGCCTACCGTGTACAATCAAAGGATAGTTGTTTTATTTGGTATGAAGAGGGGACACTAGTCGCATATGCAAATGGAAACTTTTCATTGGAAAAAGAGTCAGAAACTAGCTGAGGATTATATTCAACAGTCAGCAGAAGCTGCACCATTATTTCCATATTATTTTGGAAATCAAGAAGATTGGCAAACTCGCGTTAAGTGGCTAGATGAAGGGCATTCCGCATGGAAGGCTGATCGCGGACGCTTGGCGGAAGCGCTGAAAACATACAACGAGAGAATTGGTAATACCGGGGCTGCCTTGGATCAGATTACTGCACTGGCTAGCCAAGAAGCGCTTGCCATTGTTGGAGGACAGCAAGCAGGATTGTTCGGCGGTTCGCTGCTCGTTTTGTACAAAGCGATAACGATTATTCAGCTTGCTCGTGAATGGAGCGCCAAATTAAATCGTCCGGTCGTTCCGATTTTCTGGATCGCTGGCGAAGACCATGATTTTGACGAAGTAAATCATATGCACGTCCTGTCGAATGCGCAGCAGATTGACAAAATGAAGGTGGACCACCCAACTGGTCAGCGCACGTCTGTCAGCAAGTTGCCGCTTCAGCCGGAAGCGTGGAAGGAAGCCTTGGAGGCACTCAATCAATCTTTGATGGATACAGAGTTCAAAGCTTCTCTGATGGCGAAATTAGAAAACACTACGGAAGGCAGCGCAACACTTTCCGATGCTTTTGCCCGCTGGATGGCTGTCTTGTTTGGTGAATACGGACTTATTCTGATTGATTCAGATGAACCTGCCCTTCGTGCAATTGAAACAGAGATGTTCGAACAGCTTGTATTGCAAAATGAAGCTTTCGCAGCCTCCCTAATGAAGAGTCAAGACGACGTTCAGCGAGCAGGGTATAACAGTCAAGCGGAAATAGCGAATGATGGGGCTAATCTTTTTATTTACGCGGGAGGACACCGTTTGCTTCTGCACCGTGAAGGCGAGTATTTTACAGATAAGAAAAAGGAATATCGCTTCACCAAAGAGCAGTTGCATGATCTGGCAGTAACAAGCCCTGAGCAGTTAAGCAACAATGTCATGTCCAGGCCGCTTATGCAGGAGTTTTTGTTCCCTGTGCTGGCCAGTGTGTTAGGTGCCGGTGAGATTGCTTACTGGGCGCTCACGAAGCAGGCTTTTGAACAGTTTGGTATGAAAATGCCGATTGTTGTGCCGCGTTTGGAGTTTACTATGATTGAAGGTACCGTTCAGAAGCAAATGCACAAGTATGATTTTACGTTTGAGGATGTCCTGTATCGTTTTGAGCAAAAGAAGCAGGATTGGCTTGATGCGCAAGATACATTGCGGCTAGGTGAACGTTTTGATAAGGTGAAAAGTGAGTTTGAGACCAGTTATGCGCCTCTTGTTGAATCATTAGCCGTGATCAATCCAGGCATTAAAAAGCTCGGAGATACGAACCTGACGAAAATTTTAGAACAGATAGAATTCCTGCAAAATAAAGCTTCGGATGCTTACAAAACGCAGTTTGATGCGACGTTAAGACAATTAGAGCGCATTCGACTCACCATAATACCGTTAGCAAAGCCGCAAGAAAGAGTGTATAATGGATGTGTTTATATGAATCGATATGGGAATGATTGGCTGCGTGCACTTATCGAGACGCCGATTCCTGTGGACGGTTTGCACCGTGTTTATTATTTGTAGGAGGAAGTATACATGACAACTGTTGAAAAAAGTATTGTTGCCGATATTACGCTGGCACCTGAAGGACATTTGAAAATTGATTGGGTTCAGGCTCATATGCCTGTTTTGAACCGTATCCGTGAACAATTTGAAAAAGAACAGCCTTTTAAAGGATTAAAAGTAACCATTTCCTTACATTTGGAGGCGAAAACGGCTTACTTGGCTAAAGTGGTGAAAGCAGGCGGGGCGGAAGTTACCATTACTGGCAGTAATCCGCTGTCTACACAAGATGATGTATGTGCTGCGCTTGTTGAAGACGGCATTACGGTATTCGCGAAATACAACCCTAGTCCAGAAGAGTACAAGGAATTGTTGATTAAAGCGCTGGAAACTAAGCCTGATCTGATCATTGACGATGGTGGGGACTTGGTATCCATTCTTCACTCCGAGCGTAAAGATCTTGCTGCTCAAGTTCGCGGCGGTGCTGAGGAGACAACAACTGGTATTCTTCGTTTGAAAGCGATGGAAAAAGAAGGGAAGCTTGAATTCCCAATGGTTGCTGTTAACGATGCCTTCTGTAAATACTTGTTTGACAACCGTTACGGCACAGGCCAATCCGTTTGGGATGGTATTAACCGTACAACGAACTTAGTAGTTGCGGGTAAAACAGTTGTTGTTGTTGGCTACGGCTGGTGTGGTAAAGGTGTTGCGATGCGGGCTAAAGGGCTAGGCGCAAATGTTATCGTAACTGAGATTGACGCTATCAAAGGCGTTGAAGCTTACATGGATGGTTTTGCGGTTATGCCGATGGTTGAAGCGGCGAAATTAGGTGATTTCTTCGTAACCGTAACGGGCAACCGTGATGTTATTCGCGGCGAGCACTATAAAGTGATGAAGGATGGCGCTATTCTTTCGAATGCGGGCCATTTCGATGTGGAAGTCAACAAACCAGAACTTGAAGCGCAATCGGTCTCCAAACGCACAGTTCGTCGTAACATTGAAGAGTATCAACTGACGGATGGTCGTAAAATTTATGTGCTTGCTGAAGGTCGTCTTGTAAACTTGGCGGCAGGTGATGGACATCCGGCTGAAATTATGGATATGACGTTTGCATTGCAAGCCATGTCTCTAAAATATGTGAATGACGAGTATAAGAAATTAGGCAAAACAGTTGTTAATGTGCCTTACGTATTGGATGAGCAAGTGGCAAGATTCAAATTGGAATCGCTTGGCACAAGCATTGATTCCTTAACGGATGAGCAAAAGCTGTATCTGGACAGTTGGGCAGAGCATTAAGAATTAAGAGAGCCTTTCGGACCGCTTTAGGGTGGTCTGAGAGGTTTTTTTATTTGTAAAAATTTTGCAACATTCTAAGCGCGGCATCCGTTTATAGGGTGTATAACCTATATTTGGTAGCGAGGGGATGGCAAAATGGGGGTCAATAAGTGGGGTCAAAAGGTTTCGTTGCTGCTTGCTGTATGTATGCTGTTTGGCGGTCTTTTGGCAGGATGCGGCACATCATCATCCAAAGATGAAGCAACAACGTCTTCAGAGCAAAAAGTGAGTTCTGGCAGTGGGGCGTTGAAGATGGATGCGCCGCGTGCCGAAAGTGCTGCTGCTCCTGCCGTTCAGGCACAGGTTGCGAATGATCTCAACGGGAAAGTTGCAGACTCTGCGACGGCTCAATCGCCACCTGATGGCAAAGATGCTACGATGACTGTCATGCCGGCAACTGGCAGCGATGAAGCAGCGGGCTTTAACCGCAAGCTGATCTACCGGGCTAATTTGGTTATGCCGGTAGATGATTACGGGAAGGCTCAAACGGCGCTCAGAGACCTTGTGACTTTGAGTGGGGCCTACATCCTGCAGTTTTCGGAGAATGCCAATACAGGAGAGAGAGGCGGCACGTATACCATAAAAGTGGCTGCCAATGGCTTTGTTTCTTTGTTGGATGGCTTAGAGAAGATAAGTCCTTCTTTGCAAAGGAATGTTCAGGGACAGGATGTCACCGAAGAATACGTTGATCTCAGTTCACGTTTGAAAGCCAAACAGTTGGTTGAAACGAGATTGCTCGGCTTTATGGAGAAGGCTTCAAAAACAGATGATTTGCTGGCTTTCTCGAATGAGCTCTCTAAAGTGCAAGAAGCGATCGAACAGATCAAAGGTCGTATGAGGTATTTGGATCAAAATGTAGCTTACTCCACGATTGAAATCAGGATGTATCAACAAACAGATAAGAAGCCCCTCCTTTCGGATCCAAGTAAACTTAGCTTAGATGAGCGCATCCAAAAAGCTTGGAACTCTAGCCTAAATGTACTAGTAGCGGTGCTGCAAGGTATACTTGTCTTCCTGGCAGCAGCATTCCCGATCATTGTCATTGTACTGTTGATTGGTATACCGATATGGGTATACAGACGCAAAAGACACAAGCATTTGGAAGCTACGCGAAAACAGCTCAAAGAGCAAAATGCTTCTTTGAACTCACTTGAAGAAGAGAAACAAGGAGCAAAAGACGCAGAATAGACCTAAAAATGAAAATTTTTTCACAAATCCTGCTCAAGAAGCAGGATTTGTTGCGTTATTGGCGAATTAACATTAAAAAGTGGTGAAAAGTGGTACGAAGTGGAGGGAAAGGGGGCGCCATGCTATGTTCATGGGGGAATATCAACATAGCATAGACGAAAAGGGCCGTATGATCATCCCGGCCAAGTTTCGAGAAGCCCTTGGCGAATCCTTCGTTATCACTCGCGGTCTAGATCAGTGCTTGTTCGTGTACCCACGCTCCGAATGGGCCGTGCTTGAGCAAAAGCTGAAGGCATTGCCGCTGATGAAATCAGATGCACGTGCGTTCACTCGCTTTTTCTTCTCCGGTGCAACGGAGTGCGACCTTGATAAACAAGGTCGGGCTAATATTCCAGGCAATCTCGTCGATCATGCCAAGCTTGAAAAAGATTGCGTCGTAATCGGTGTTTCCAACCGAGTAGAGATTTGGAGTAAACAAATTTGGGAAAGCTATGCCAATGAATCGGAACAGTCGTTCAATGAAATTGCTGAGAAACTCGTCGACTTTAATTTTGATTTATAGATGTTTTAGAGATTACGCTTACGAAGACAGTTTTGCCAAGGCAAAACAAAGACTATGCTTACGAAGAAAGCTTTGCTAAAGCAAAGCTCTTAGGAGGACACCAAGTTGTTTCATCATGTGACGGTACTTAAAGAAGAATCAGTTCAAGGTTTACATATAAAGCCTGATGGCGTATACGTGGATTGTACGATGGGGGGGGCAGGGCATAGTTCCCTGATAGCTTCTAAATTAGGTCCTAGTGGGTTACTGATAGCTCTTGACCAGGACGATGTTGCTCTAGCTAATGCTCAAACTGTGTTAGCTCCTTACTTAGATCGTGTGAAAATCGTGAAAAGCAACTTTAGAGATTTAGAGCAGGTGCTCATGGATGAGCCGAGAGCACTACGCGACGGGAAACCGCAGGTTGATGGGATTCTGTTCGATCTTGGTGTATCCTCCCCGCAGTTGGATGATGGAGAGAGAGGCTTCTCCTATCACCAAGATGCAGAGCTCGATATGAGAATGGATCGGACGACGGAATTAACCGCCAAAACGATCGTTAATGAATGGGCTCCTGAGCGAATTGCGAAAATTTTGTTTGAATACGGGGAAGAGAAATTCTCGCGCCGCATCGCAGGTGTTATTGCTGAAGCTCGTACCAAGGGACCTATTGAAACGACAGGTGAACTTGTTGAGCTGATTAAGGAAGGAATTCCTGCAGCTGCGAGAAGAACAGGCGGCCATCCTGCTAAGAGAAGCTTTCAAGCGCTGCGCATAGCTGTTAACGATGAGTTAGGCGCTTTCGAAGAGGCTTTGGAGCAATCTGTGAGATGCTTGGCTCCAGAGGGAAGAGTAGCGGTTATCACGTTCCATTCTTTGGAAGATCGCATCTGCAAGCAGTTTTTCGTTAAAAATGTGGAGAAATGTACGTGTCCGCCGGCGTTTCCGATGTGTGTTTGCGATAAATCCGGCGATCTTAAATTAGTAACACGTAAACCGATCATTCCAAGTGAGCATGAACTTGAGGTGAACCAAAGAGCAAGATCCGCCAAATTACGTATTGCAGAAAAGCTTTGACACAAAAGGAGGAAGTTGATATGCCATCTTACATCCAGGGGAATTTAGCTCTTGATCAGAAACGAACTGTTCCAGCAGCTAAGGTTAAGATTAAGGAGACAACCAAGGTTGTTTATCGCAATAAATCTCTACCGACCCAAGAAAAAATGTTGTATCTATTTACTGTTCTCCTCTGTGTACTTGTCGCAGGTGTGATCATTTGGCGTTACGCGTCCATCTATCAAATGAATGCAAGCATATTGAAAATGCAAGGGGAAATTCGCGAGATTCAAGCTCAGAACAGCGCTTTGAAACAGGAAGTTGAGAAATTGCAAAGCCCTGATCGTCTCAAAGAGGAAGCCGTCCGCCTCGGGTTTAATTTAGATGATGACAAGAAGGTAAGTTTAGTGACTCCGGCCAAACCGAAGACAAACACAAACAGCAGTAAAAATACTAAAGTTGCTTCTAAACCGTAACGGGCAGGTATCTATATGACAAAAAAAATTAAGCTGCGTTCTTTACTCATTGGAGGGTTCTTCACCCTTCTTTTTGTTGTCCTTATTGCTAAAGTCTATTGGATTCAAGTGGTAGATGCATCTTGGTTGCTAGAACAAGCCGAAGAAAAATGGGAGACGGACCGAATTATTGCGCCTGTTCGAGGGACCATCTTGGATCGGAATAATAAAGTGCTCGCAGAAGAAGGAACCGCCTACACGGTTACGCTGAATCCCAAAATGATCGATAGTTTGCATGCGGCAGATGATATTGCCAGAGGGTTGGCGGATATTTTGAAAGAGTCGGATACGACCAAAGCGAAGCTTGAAGATAAGATCCGGGAACTTGCCACGAGAAAGAAACCGGATGGCAGTGATTTCGCAGTCAATGTCGAAATTCGCAACGAAGGCTGGAAAATTGACAAGGAAAAGGCAGATCAAGTTCGTGATTTCATTGCAACGCTGCAAACGCGACTGAATAAATCGACAAAAGCGAACATCGGAATCGGTATCATTGAAGAAAAGAAACGGTATTATCCGGGTGAAACGCTAGCTTCCCATATTCTAGGCTATACGAATAAAGAAGGTAAAGCTGCACTTGGTTTAGAACTGAAGTTAGACGATACGCTTAAGGGTGTTCCTGGCATGCTGAGCTATGAAAAAGACGGCAAAGGCGTGGAGCTGCCGGATGCAAAAGTTGATTTTAAACCGGCGGAAGACGGCAATAATGTGCGTCTTACCATAGATAAGAACATTCAATTCTATTTGGAGAGCGCGCTGGCTAAAGTAAATGAGAAGTGGCATCCCAAAAGTTTAACGGCTATCGCGGTCGATCCCCAAACGATGGAAATTTTGGGTATGGCGAATACGCCGACTTTTAATCCGAATAAGTACTGGACCATCAATGATCAAAGCGATTTTAAAAATAATGCGGTTGCATCCCGTTATGAACCTGGCTCTACATTCAAAATTGTCACTTTAGCCGGTACGGTAGAAGAGGGGTTATTTAATCCCAATGAGATGTACCAGTCAGGTATGATCCGTGTGCAGGATAGAGAGCTGCATGACCATAACCGCGTTGGTTGGGGCAAAATTTCTTATCTCGATGGACTTAAGCGTTCTAGTAACGTAGCTTTCGTCAAACTAGGTATTGAGAAACTCACACAACCTAAATTGAAAAGCTATATTGAGAAATTCGGGTTTGCTGACAAAACGAATATCGATATGCCGAATGAAGTATCGGGCCTCATCGATATGCAATATCCCTCTGAATACGCAACTGCAACGTACGGGCAAGGGAAAGTCGTTGTTACGGCGATTCAACAGACAGCAGCCTATGCAGCGATGGCGAACGGCGGCAAGCTCATGTGGCCGCATATTGTGAAAGATATTGTAGATCCCAAAACAGGAAAAACGATTCAATCCTTTGCGCCGCAAGTTGTGCGTCAAGTCGTTAGTGAGAAGACGGCCGCTACGGTTAGCGGCTACTTGGAGCAAGTCGTTTCCGACCAAGATATTGGAACAGGTAAACTGGCCTTCATGGAAGGTTATCGCGTAGCGGGAAAAACAGGTACAGCGAACTTGGTACTTCCTGGTGAAAAGACGTATTCGACGAATAAGTGGGTCATCTCTTTTATTGGTTATGCGCCCGTTGAAAATCCCAAAATCCTCGTCACCTTGATTGCAGATCAGCCAGATCTTGACGGCAATTACCATCTGGGCGGACAAGTTCTAGCGCCAGCATTTAAAGATATTGTTGGTGAATCCCTGCAATATATGGGGGTCAAATCGAGCAAGCAAACGCAAATGGTTGCCAAGGAAGCGAACAAGCTAACGGTGCCTAAGTTCATGGATATGACGTCGGTGAGTGCAAAAGATGCGGCGAAGGAGAGCGGCTTATCTTTGGAAGTTTTCGGTAAGGGAGAAAAAGTTGTCGATCAATTCCCGAAACCGGGTACTGAAATCTTATCAACGCAACGAATATATGTGGCCATGCAAAACGTTAGCGAAATGCCCCTCCCTAACTTAGTAGGTCGATCCTTGCGCGATGCTGTAGAAGCATGTTCATTCTTTAAAGTGGACTGCCAAACCTCAGGGGAAGGCTATGTCTCGGATCAAACGAGTGCAGGAGAGGGTGAAGGGCGCAGTGTAACGCTGCAGCTTAAGCCGTTAAGCGATAAATCAGCAGTAGCAGGTACAAAGCAGCCTTAAAGCGATAGGCTTGTTCTAACCCCTGTTTGTCCCGAATAGTCATGTTAGGAATGAGACTGACTTATTTGGGAAGGGAGATTGAACGTTCATGCGTGCTTCTAACGTTACTGTTCGCCGCAGATTGTTTACTGCGCTCATCATTGGCACGATCATTTTCACTGCTCTTATTCTCCGCTTGGCCTATGTTCAGCTATGGATTGGACAAGACTTGGCGAATAAAGCGGAGGATAGCTGGAGGAGACAGATTGAGTTTGCGCCGAAAAGAGGAGAAATTCAGGATCGCAATGGGATCACTTTGACTTATAGCATGAGCACGCCAACGATCGTGGCGATTCCAGTTCAAATTCAAGATCCTCAAAGTACGGCAGCTAAGCTGGCGGAAGTGCTCCAAGGAAATGCTGATGATATCTATAAGCAAATTACGAAGAAAACGTCCCAAGTCGACATCAAGCCGTCCGGCCGAAAAATAACGATTGAGAAAGCGCAGGAAGTCCGCAATCTGCACCTTCCAGGGATTGTAGTCGCAGAAGATAATAAACGATATTATCCTTTCAGCAACTTGGCGGCACACATCCTAGGCTTTGCTGGCATAGATAAAGGTCTTACAGGGATTGAAGCGAAATACGATAAGGAATTGACTGGCATTCCCGGCAACATTTCATATATGACGGATGCAGCAGGCAGGCCTCTAGCAGGAACAACGGATAAGTATACTAGTCCAAAAGATGGTCTCAACGTAAAGCTGACTATCGACAGTCATTTGCAGTCTGTGATGGAAAGAGAATTGGACCAGGCCATGGTCCAGTATCAAGCGCAAAATGTCGTCGCGATTATGATGGACCCGAACAATGGAGAGATTTTGGCCATGGGCAGCAGACCGACCTATGAGCCAGGCAATTATAAAAATTATCCGGCAGAAACATACAACAGGAACTTGCCGATTTGGAAAACGTACGAGCCAGGTTCGACCTTTAAAATCATTACGCTTGCAGCGGCTCTGGAAGAAAAGAAGGTAGATCTAAAGAACGAACCTTTCTATGATCCTGGTTTTATCGAGGTTGGAGGAGCTAGACTGCGTTGCTGGAAACGTGGCGGTCATGGCAGCGAAACGATGCTCCAGGTCGTTCAAAATTCTTGTAATCCGGGCTTTGTCGTCATGGGGCAGCGGTTAGGCAAAGAGAAGCTCTTTGACTATATTTCCAAATTTGGCTTTGGGAAAAAGACAGGCATTGACCTTGGCGGTGAAGAGAACGGGATTATGTTCAAGCCTTCTCAGGTCGGGCCCGTGGAACTTGCGACAACTGCGTTCGGTCAAGGGGTTTCAGTAACGCCAATTCAACAAATAACAGCTGTATCTGCGGCTATCAACGGTGGTAAGCTGTTTAAGCCTTATGTAGCCAAATCGTTCTCGAACCCGGACACGGGAGAAGTCGTTGATGTCACGGAGCCTGAACTTGTGCGTAATGTGATTTCCGAGGGAACCTCGAAGCAGGTCCGTGAAGCGCTCGAGAGCGTAGTAGCGCTAGGTACAGGGCGCAATGCTTTTATCGACGGCTATCGGGTCGGAGGAAAAACAGGAACCGCTCAGAAGGTTATCAATGGTCGTTACTCCCCCGATGAGCATATCGTGTCTTTCATCGGATTTGCCCCGGCGGATAATCCCAAAATTGTTATTTATGCGGCCGTAGATGACCCCAAAGGCATTCAATTTGGCGGCTTGATCGCAGCGCCTTTAGTTAAGAACATGATGGCTGACGCTTTGCGCTATATGAAGGTAGAGCCGAATAAACAGCAGCTCGATAAAGAGTACCGATATGGGGAAACGCCGGTTGTTGAGGTGCCGGACTTGGTTGGAGCGTCAGTTGATGATATATTAGAAGATCTGAACATGAATTTTAAGCTGGCAAAGTCCGGCAACGGCAAATATGTGATCAGCCAAGCGCCGAAAGCAGGCACACGGGTTGATCAAGGATCAACGATTCGTATCTTTTTATCGAACAATGAGCCCCCGCAATAGGGATTTTTCTTCAATTTAAAAAAAGATTTGCAAGTAAGACATGTTTAGCTTTTCCACATGCATAAAATTGTCCATAATAGATAGGAAAAATGTTAAGGAGAGGGTTGCTCATGAAACTGCAGGAGCTAGCTTCCGCACTGCTCATTACCCACATACATGGAAATGCGGATACAGAGATTACGGGGATTGAAGCAGACTCTCGTAAAATAAAACCAGGCGATTTGTTTTTGTGCATCCCTGGACTGACGGTTGACGGCCATGATTATGCCCCAAAAGCGATTGCGCTTGGGGCTTCTGCGCTTGTCACCGAAAGAGTGCTGGATTTGCCCGTTCCACAGTTGGTGGTCAAGGATGCGAGATATGCAATGGCAGCGTTGTCTGCTCATTTCTACGGATATCCGAGCAAACAATTGAAATTAATCGGAATTACAGGGACTAACGGCAAAACAACTTCTACCTATTTACTGGAAAAAATATTGCGCGATCAGGGCTTTACCACGGGTCTGATGGGCACGATTCAAATGAAAATCGGTGATACATATACCGAGATGGAGCGGACAACGCAAGAATCTGTTGATCTTCAGCGAAGCTTCCGCCGCATGTGCGAGGCAGGAACGGATTACTGCATCATGGAAGTTTCAAGCCATGCTTTAGAGCTTGGCCGTGTGAAGGGGATTCACTTCCGCTCAGGCATATTCACGAACCTGTCCCAGGATCATTTGGATTATCACATAACAATGGAAGCCTATGCAGCGGCCAAAGGACTATTGTTCTCCAGATTGGGCAACGGCTTTTCAGGTGATCCCAAGGATCGTCAATATGCGATCTTGAATGCGGATGACGCCGCAGCAGAAATTTTCGAAAGACTTACTTCCGCACAGGTGATTACATACGGGATTGAGCAGCCATGTGATGTTCGGGCGACTGACATTCGCATTACCGCCAAAGGTACGGCGTTCAAATTAGTCTCTTTTGCTGGAGAAGCGTACTTCCAAATGAAATTGGTCGGCAAATTTAACGTCTATAACGCTCTTGGATCAATCGCAGCAGCATTGGCGGAAGGAATTCCTCTCGAGGCGATTCGAAATAGTTTAGAAAGTATAGCTGTCGTTGATGGAAGGATGGAAGTTGTGGATGAGGGTCAGGATTATTTGGTTCTTGTGGACTATGCCCATACGCCAGATGGACTTGAGAACGCACTCTCTACGGTTAGTGAATTTGCCGAGGGCAAAGTCATCACCGTATTTGGTTGTGGAGGAGATCGCGACAGAACGAAACGACCTTTGATGGGTAAGGTTACGGCTTCTTATAGCGATTATTTATATGTGACTTCCGATAATCCTCGCACGGAGAATCCGGATGCGATACTTCAAGACATTGTTCCTGGTCTGATGGAGGTCAACTATCCCGAAAATAAATATGAATTGATTCCAGATCGTAAAAAAGCGATACAAAAGGCTATTGATGGGGCAGGCCCCAAAGATGTAATATTGATAGCGGGAAAAGGCCACGAAACGTATCAGGATATCATGGGGGTCAAGCATGATTTCGATGATCGTTTGGTGGCTAAGGCTGCGATAAAGGGGAGAAAACGATGATCCAGCGTACATTAGAGCAAATTGCAGAAATGTTGGGGAGTGAGGTCCAAGGGACAGAAGCTACCGTGAGCATTGCGGGCGTCTCGACCGATACCCGCTCGATTCCGGCAGGCAGTCTATTCGTCCCGCTGATTGGAGAAAAGTTTGACGGGCATGCTTACGCAGAGGAAGCTTATCATAAAGGGGCGTCAGCTGTTTTATGGCAGGAGGACCACGGAGAAGCACCAAATGGTGTTCCCTATGTCCCCGTGGCAGATACGCTGGCTGCCTTGCAGCAATTAGCTAAGGCCTATCGGAAGCAACTGCCTGCACGTATCATAGGCATAACGGGCAGTAACGGCAAAACAACGACGAAAGATTTGGTCGCAGCGGTTTTGGGTAGTACGTATAAAGTGCATAAAACCAAAGGGAATTTAAATAATCATATCGGATTGCCGGTTACATTGCTGCAGTTGGAGGAGACGACGGAGTTTGCCGTAGTTGAAATGGGGATGAGCGGCCGGGGCGAGATCGAGCTGTTAAGCGATTTGGCCGAGCCGGATGCCTCGATCATCACGATGATTGGCGAATCCCACATGCTTCAGCTGGGTTCAAGGGAAGAAATTGCCCGGGCGAAAGTGGAGATTGTAAGCGGCATGCCAAGTGGCAGCCTGCTTGTGTACAACGGTGACGAGCCATTAATTGAGCAGGCTCTCGCGGAACGCAGTCTGCCTGAGGATCTTCGCCGCCTCCGCTTCGGACATCGCGAGGACAATGCGAAACACCCGACAGCGATCCGAATGGATGCGGACGGTGCGCACTTCCAGATCAATTCACCGGGCTATCCGGAATTGTATATTCCTTTGCTCGGCACGCATAACGTCATCAACGCGTTAGCGGCCATCGCCATCGGCGAAGCCTTCGGCGTTCCGCCGGAAGCCATTGCAGCGGGGCTCCGCTCGCTGGAGATGACAAGCATGCGCATCGAGAAACTGACGGCAGCCTCTGGGCTGACCGTGCTGAACGATGCGTATAATGCCAGCCCGGCCTCCATGCGGGCGGCCATTACACTGACCGAGCAGCTGAGCGGCTTCGGTCGGAAGTTTCTCGTGCTCGGCGACATGCTGGAGCTTGGCGAGCACGAAGAGCAGTTCCATCGCGAAATTGGCGCGATGATATCGCCGGAACGTGTAGACTACGTCTTCACGTTCGGCCGTTTGGGCCGCTTCATCGCAGAGGAAGCGGCGGCGCGACTTCCGAAGGATCGCGTGCGCGCCTTCGAGGACAAAGAGCTGCTCGCGAGCGAACTAGCCGCTGCGGCACAGCCGGAGGATATTGTGCTTGTGAAGGGCTCGCGCGGTATGCGTCTTGAGCAAGTCGTGAATGCTTTACTATTATGAAACAGTAGATCGTTTTCAGATAACGGAAACGAGCAGGGGGAACCAACGTGGAAAACGCAATATTATTAACGATGGGCGTCGCATTTGTGCTTGCGCTTATTATGGGGCCGCTTTGTATTCCGATTTTGCGGCGTTTGAAATTTGGCCAACAAATCCGTGAGGATGGCCCACAGGGACACTTGAAAAAACAAGGGACACCAACCATGGGAGGCATCATTATTCTGATTGCCCTTGCGTTGGCAAGCCTTCGTTTTGCTGATAAAAATATAGATCTTCTAATCTTGCTAATTGCCTCACTAGGCTACGGCCTCGTTGGTTTTCTAGACGATTATATCAAAATTATTTTCAAACGTTCGCTAGGCCTTACAGCGAAACAAAAGCTGTTCGGACAGCTGCTGATCTCGGCTATTGTTTGCTACCTGCTAGTGAGGCAAGGACATAGCACGGACTTATATATTCCATTTGTGGAGTTCCACTTCAATCCTGGTTGGTTATATTTCCCATTGATGGCGATTCTCATGTTGGGCGCATCTAACGCGGTGAATTTTACCGATGGATTGGATGGTTTGCTGGCAGGGACAAGTGCAATTGCATTTGGCGCGTATACAGTAATTGCGATGAACAACACGCAACCGGAGGCGGCGATTTTCTCAGCGGCAATGGTTGGTGCCGTGCTTGGTTTTCTCGTCTTCAATGCGCATCCAGCGAAAGTGTTTATGGGAGACACAGGCTCGCTTGGCATCGGCGGCGGCTTAGTGGCTGTTGCGATTTTGACCAAAGCGGAGCTGCTGCTGGCAGTTGTCGGCGGCGTGTTCCTGATTGAAATTTTATCTGTCGTTATTCAAGTCGTTTCCTTCAAGACAAGAGGCAAGCGTGTTTTCAAAATGAGTCCGATCCACCATCACTTCGAATTAGTCGGATGGTCGGAATGGCGTGTCGTTATCACATTCTGGGTCGTCGGTCTCGTACTTGCCGCACTCGGATTATATATGAATGAGGTGTTGTAGAACATGATGCATCCGCGGGAATATCGTGGACTTGAAGTGGTTGTTTTGGGCTTGGCTCGCAGCGGCGTCGCTGCGGCTAAGCTTTTTCATCAAGAAGGAGCCCTGGTCACAGTCAATGACAAAAAAGAGCGGAGCGCATGCCCTGAAGCCGACGAATTGGAGGCTCTGGGTATTTCTGTTGTATGCGGGTTTCATCCGGAGTCCTTGGTACATGAGGGTGTTGCGCTCGTTGTGAAAAACCCGGGCATACCGTACTCGGTAGAGCCGATCCGCAAAGCATTGGAGCTTGGCATTGAAGTCGTTACGGAAGTTGAGGTCGCCTATCAGTTCTGTGAAGCGCCGATTATCGGGATTACAGGTTCAAACGGAAAGACAACAACGACGACATTGATTGGGTTAATGCTGGATTCAGCAGGCTTGTCGCCTGTAGTGGCGGGAAATATCGGGCGTGCCCTTACGGAAGCTGCGCCTGAAGTTACGGCAGACAATTGGATGGTTGTAGAGCTTAGCTCCTTTCAACTAAAAGGAACAACCTCGTTCCGTCCGCGAATTGCGCTGTTTTTAAATTTGTACGAAACTCATCTGGACTACCATGGTTCGATGGATGATTATATGGCTTCAAAAGCGAAGTTGTTTGAAAATCAAACAGAAGAAGATACGGCTGTCTTAAATTGGGACCATCCGGTATGCCAATCGCTTATTCCTACGCTAAAAGCGAAGCTTTTCCCATTCTCAATGAGAGAAGCATTGTCTTACGGTGTTTATTATGACCAACCGTCAGATACCCTTGTTTATGCGAATGGCCAAGGCGAGATCGTGCCGATTATGCCAGCGCGTGAAATGGGAATTCCGGGCAGCTTTAACGTGGAGAACGCTTTGGCGGCAGCGGCAGCAGCCCTTACAGTGGGCGTAAAGCCTCAAATTATCGCGGATGTGCTTAGAAACTTCAAAGGCGTAGAACACCGCTTGGAGCTCGTGAGAGAGCTGAAGGGTGTCACTTTCTACAATAACTCCAAAGCGACGAATGCTGCGGCAGCGATTAAGTCGATTGAAGTTTTTGACCAGAAGCTTGTTCTGATTGCGGGAGGCTTGGATCGCGGCTCTGATTACATGGAGCTGCTTCCTACGTTCCGTGAACGTATTAAAGGTATTGTCACACTCGGACAAACAAAAGAGAAAATTGCACATATCGCTGAGCTGGCAGGGATTAGCCGCATTCAAACCGTCGATACTGCTAAGGATGCAGCGGATGCAGTTTCGCAAGCCGTTCAGCTTGCTTACCAGATGTGTGAAGCGGGTGACATCGTCCTGCTTTCACCGGCTTGTGCAAGTTGGGATATGTTCCCCTCCTTTGAGGACAGGGGACGCATGTTTAGGGAGTCCGTGCATAACCTTTAAATAGGGCTTATCCACATGTGTTTGCTGGCAGGTGACAATTGTCTCCTGCTCGGCTATTCATCCTTTGGATGTGGCCCAGAACACATAAAGAGGTGTCTGTTATGGGTAAATCACGGTCTGCTCCTGATATTTGGATTATTATTCCGACCTTGCTGCTTTTGACTATTGGCATTATTATGGTTTACAGTGCGAGCAGTGTACTTGCCTTTCGGGAATTCGGCGATTCCCTGTATTACCTGAAACGACAGCTGATTTTTGCTGTTTTAGGGATAGTTGCGATGTTTTTTACAATGAATGTCGACTATCTCGTTTGGAAAAAGGTAGCACGAATTACACTATTCATTTGCTTCTTCATGCTTATTATTGTGCTAATTCCGGGCATCGGGGTTGTTCGCGGCGGAGCTAGAAGCTGGCTCGGGATAGGCGCCTTCGGTATTCAACCGTCGGAGTTTATGAAGATGGGGATGATTCTTTATTTATCCAAATTGTTGTCCGAGCATCAATCCAAAATCACCCAGTTTACCAAAGGGTTATTGCCTCCGCTAGGGATTATGGGGCTAGCCTTCGGCTTGATTATGCTTCAGCCTGACTTGGGAACTGGCGCTGTTCTGGTCGGAGCCTCTCTGCTTATCATTTTTATCTCAGGCGCACGATTGCTTCATCTTTCATATCTAGGTATGATAGGGATTGCTGGTTTTATTGGACTCATCATTGCCGCTCCTTATCGGTTGAAACGGATTACGGCATTTTTAGATCCTTGGCAGGACCCGCTTGGTGCAGGCTATCAATCAATTCAATCCCTCTATGCGATTGGTCCAGGTGGCTTAGTAGGGTTAGGACTTGGTATGAGCCGTCAGAAATACAGTTATTTACCTGAGCCGCAAACTGATTTTATTTTCTCCATCATCGCAGAAGAACTTGGTTTTATTGGAGGCACTTTGGTGCTTTTATTATTTACCATACTAGTATGGCGCGGAATGCGGGCAGCTATTACAGCGCCGGATACCTTTGCAAGTTTAATTGCTGTTGGCATTATCGGCATGATTGCGGTACAAGTAATTATTAATATTGGTGTAGTTATCGGAATGTTTCCAGTTACTGGTATTACATTGCCATTCATAAGTGCAGGTGGTTCGTCATTGACGCTTATGTTGACATCTGTCGGCATCCTGCTCAATATATCCCGTTATTCGAGGTGACAAGGGAATGAAAACAATTGTCTTTACCGGAGGAGGCTCCGCAGGACATGTTACGCCTAACATTGCTCTTATGCATAGGCTGAAAGAGTTAGGTTGGGAAATTAAATACATAGGCTCGGCAACAGGCATCGAGAAAGACATCATCGAGCGCGAAGGTGTTCCTTTTTACCCGATATCATCTGGGAAATTGCGTCGATATTTTGATCTGAAAAATTTCAAAGACCCTTTTAGAGTTATAAAAGGTGTGTATGAATCTTATAGATTGCTCCGTCGTCTGAAGCCCGCCATCGTCTTTTCGAAGGGCGGGTTCGTTTCCGTGCCGGTTGTTTTGGGCAGCCGTATGAACAAAGTACCGGTTATTATCCATGAGTCCGATATGACGCCAGGACTGGCTAATAAAATATCGATTCCCTTGGCAACGAAGGTCTGTGTAACCTTTCCAGAGTCTTTGCAGCATGTCAATAAAGAAAAAGCGGTTCTTACCGGATTACCGATTCGCGAACATATACGGAGCGGGAAAGCCTCCAAAGGCTACCAGCTTTGTGATTTTCATAAACAGAAACCCGTTATTCTGATCATGGGGGGCAGCCTGGGCTCGCAGGTGATCAACCAAGCAGTCAGAGGGAACCTGGCTCGTTTGCTGGAGCAATTTCAAATTGTTCACTTGTGCGGGAAAGGCAATGTTGCAGCAGAGTTTGCTGGGACGCGCGGATATAAACAGTTCGAGTATTTAAATGACGAACTCCCGGATGTATTAGCAATCACAGATCTTGTGATTTCCAGGGCAGGAGCTACATCTATCTATGAGTTTTTGGCTTTGGAAAAACCTATGCTGCTTATTCCGCTATCTTTGCAAGCGAGCCGTGGCGATCAGATTCTGAACGCCAAGTCGTTTCAGAAAGCTGGTTATGCGGATGTCATGCAGGAAGAAGAACTTACACCTGAATCTCTGCAAATCCGCCTGGAGGCTCTCTACGCGAACAGAGAAACTTATAAATCAGCTATGCAATCCCGCAACGACAACGATGCTGTTGCAGCGATCGTTAAATTGATTGAAACCTACAGCTTATCGCGTTAGTTTTTCGAAAGCGAATAGGCGATTGTCACACTCTATCCGATTTTACATAAACTATACTATAACCGTGACAGACACCTAAGGCTTGATATGGCGCCAAAGTTTGAAGCCCGGCCATCTTCAACTTGGTCCGTATTTTTGAAATTATGGAGTTTCAGATTATTCGATAATTTCGCCCTATGTTCTGTGAAGGAGGTTTTCCCATGCAGCAGTTAATATCTGACTTAAAGGCAGCAAATATTGGCGAGATTCGAACGAATGAGCGACTAGCCCCTTATACGACTTGGAAAATCGGTGGTCCGGCCGATTGCCTTATCCTCCCCAACACGAAGGAGCAGGTTGCCTCAGTCATCCGTTTCCTGCATCAACGTGGAGTACCATGGACGATTATCGGTCGTGGCTCTAACTTGCTTGTCAGTGACAAAGGAATTAGAGGGGTAGTTATCAAACTTGGCTCTGCGCTTGAAACTTTGCGCTTTGAAGGTGCAACAGTTTATGCGGGCGGTTCCTATTCGTTCATTAAATTGTCTGTGCTAGCGGCCAAAGAAGGTTTAACCGGACTGGAGTTTGCTTCGGGCATTCCCGGTTCTGTGGGAGGCGCCGTCTACATGAATGCAGGGGCTCACGGGTCCGATGTGTCACGCATACTCAAGCAGGCTGAAGTCATCCTGGACACAGGGGAATTGGTCACGATGCAGGCAGAGGAATTGCAGTATGCCTATCGGCATTCTATTCTGCACACTCTACCCGGCATAGTAACAGAAGCTGTCTTTGAATTACAGGTTGGAGAACGCAAAGAAATCGCGGGAGCCATGGCGGCTTACCGGGATCGGCGTCTTCGCACACAACCGCTTCAATTAGCTTGTGCTGGAAGTGTTTTCCGCAACCCCGCAGGGGGATTCGCCGCAAAGCTCATCGAAGAGGCTGGCCTGAAAGGCAAACGTGTCGGTGGAGCGGAAATCTCCCTACTACACGCCAATTTCATTGTGAACACCGGAGATGCTAAAGCCGAGGACGTTCTCACTCTCATCGCAGAAGTACAGCAAATCGTACAGAAACAGTACGGCATATCGCTAGTACCGGAAGTTTTGGTGATGGGTGAGAGGTAAATCGGAGGTGGAACTTTGGAGAAGCTCGTTATCGAAGGTGGAAGACCTCTCACGGGAGCCATCCAGATACACGGCGCGAAAAACGCCGCATTACCAATCTTAGCAGCCTGCATCCTGGCTAGCGGCACTCATACTCTGCATAATGTTCCTAATTTGCTGGATATCGACACCATGCTGCGCATTCTTCGTGCGCTGGGCTGCCGTGCCGAACAGCAAGGGGATACGGTATCTATTACAACATCCACAGCTAATTCCTCGCATATTCCAGAAGAATTGATGGGGCAGATGCGTTCTTCCATCTTTCTAATGGGACCGCTGCTCGCTAGATTTGGCAGTGTCACCGTGTATCAACCCGGAGGCTGCGCAATCGGCGAACGTAAAATCGATTTGCACCTGAAAGGGCTGCAGGCTTTAGGAGCCAACATCGAAGAATTCGCAAACAAAATTGTTTGCACAGCCGAATCGCTTCAAGGCAGTGAAATCGTTCTTGATTTTCCGAGTGTCGGAGCTACGGAAAATATCATGATGGCAGCTGTGAAAGCGGAAGGCATCACAACGATTTATAATGCGGCTCGCGAACCGGAGATTCAGGATTTGCAAAACTTTCTGAACGCAATGGGCGCCGACATTATTGGAGCAGGAACAGATACCATCACCATTCGTGGTGTGGAAACTCTGTCACCATGCACCTACCGCATTATCCCTGACCGTATTGTGGCTGGGACCTTTATGGTGGCCGCTGCTGCAACGAAAGGGAGCATTACCTTGGAGAAGGTTAACCCTGCTCATTTGACCTCTGTGATTCATGTCCTAAAGCGTGCAGGTGTTCAAATCATCTCTGACGGTGATATAATACATGTAAGCTGTCCGACAAGACCGAAGGCCGTCGAACGTATCGTGACTTCGCCGCATCCATCTTTTCCAACCGATTTGCAATCACAGGTCATGGTGCTGTTATCTTTAGCAGACGGGATGAGCGTAATGAAAGAAACGATATTCGAAGGTAGATTCAAACACGTAGATGAATTGTCCCGTATGGGTGCAGATATCCGTGTGGATATGAGTTCAGCCTTTATTCGAGGCGTTCCTAGGTTGTATGGGGCGACAGTGGAGGCGACGGATTTGCGTGCTGGCGCAGCACTTGTTATCGCCGGTCTGGCTGCGCATGGTACGACGATCGTTGAGCAAATTCATCATATTGATAGAGGCTATGATAGAATTGAACATATGCTTTCAAGATTGGGTGCATCCGTGCACCGACAATCCCCTGTTCCAAGTGAATAAGCGAACAATTGAATGATTTCCGCGCATCCCTTCCTGGACACAGGCGGGGATTCACGGTTTCATTTGACTGGTTACATACAAGATTGTAAATTTTAACCTTCATACGAAACTATTAGGTGGTGCCCATCTTGTCTGACGACCGCAATGTGCCCGCTCTGCCGCCCGTTCCAAAGCCACGAGCCCGTACCAATAGAAAACTGCTCATCTTCTTATTTATTTTTTTTATCATTATTTTAGTCATATTGTTTTTTCAGTCTTCGCTAAGCCGTGTAAGTGCCATTGAAGTTGAAGGAAATGTGCTCATGTCGTCGGAAGCTATTGGACAAGCCAGCCAGATTGCCGTCGGAGATCGGTTCTTTGCTTTCAGCTCTCAGTCGATCACACAACGTGTTTCATCTCTACCCATGATTAAGACAGCTACGGTGAAGAAGCATTTTCCAGGCAAAGTTCTCATTACCGTGCAGGAATATCCCAAGGTTGCTTTCCAGATTGGTGCAGATGGCAAAAAGCAAGCTGTGCTTGCTGATGGCGCTGTCGTCGAATTACCTGCTGGCAGCAGTATTCCGCTGGATATGCCCATTTTGACGGGGTGGACGGATGGTGATCCGAATAAAGCAGCACTATGCAAAGTGCTTGGTGAAATTCCAGAGAGTGCACTCTCGGATATTTCTGAAATTAAACCGGATCCGTCGGAACCGTATCCCGACAAAATCAAGTTGTACACGAGATCCCAATTTGAAGTGTACACGACGATAGCTTACTTGCCTGAGAAAATTGACAATCTGCCTGCTTATATAGCAAGCTTACAAGAGGATCATATTACTAGCGGCATTATCAAAATGCTAGAAGTAGAATATCATGCGCCTTTTGAGCCTAATGAAGACACGAAGAATGATACGAACAATGCTTCGGGTCAAAAGGCTGGAAGCAATGCAGCAGCAAGTCCATCGCCCGATCCTAACAAGGATGGGAACAAGACTTCGCCAAAGCCGACTCCAAAAGCGACTCCGAAACCGTAATCCCAGAAACGGCGCGTCCTTCCTGATAAAAAAACGGTTTAATGGACTACTCAACCATGAAAATTAATGTTAAAATTAGTTTTATGGTTAATTACAATTCTATTAACCATTTGAAGCGTACAAGCAATTACTAGACTAGATTTATCCCTATTCTATTGAAAATTAACTGTTTAAAAAAACGACTTCTTTACCTGTAAAAAAAATGTTGAAAAAAGAGGGAATATGGCGGTTGTGTGGAATACGTATTTAAGTAATTGTAATGTAAACACATTATTATCCAAGTTATAGGAGGTGCCAGGGGCTTGAGCAACAATGATATCATTGTTAGTTTAGACATCGGTACATCCAAGGTTCGTGCTATTATTGGGGAAGTTGTTAATGGAACCATTAATATAATAGGTGTGGGATCTGCCGAGTCAGAGGGTATTCGTAAAGGCGCAATCGTTGATATTGATCAAACGGTAAACTCCATTCGGAGCGCTGTCGATCATGCAGAACGAATGGTCGGCGTACAAATTTCCGAGGTTTACGTAGGAATTTCAGGGAATCATATTGCTCTTCAATCCAGTCACGGTGTCGTCGCTGTTTCCAATGAAGACCGAGAGATCGGGGAAGAGGATATTGATCGTGTTATTCAAGCGGCAAGAGTCATCGCATTACCTCCCGAGCGTGAAATTATTGGAGTCGTACCCAAGCAATACTTAGTTGATGGACAAGAAGGCATTAACGATCCTCGCGGCATGATCGGCGTTCGCTTAGAAGTGGAAGCCACGATAATCACAGGCGCGAAGACGGGGATACATAATCTAATCCGTGTTGTGGAAAAATCCGAACTGAAGGTCGCAGGTCTCATCTTAATGTCGCTTGCATCCGGACAGTTAGCTCTTTCCAAGGATGAGAAATCAGTTGGAACAGTACTGGTTGATGTTGGTGCAGGTGCAGCGACGATCGCTGTGTTTGAACAAGGGAATCTGACAGCCACATCAACGATTCAAATCGGCGGTGAGTATATCAGCAATGATATCTCGATAGGCCTTCGTACTCAGCTCGAAATCGCAGAGAAAATAAAGCTGAAATACGGTTGCGCATCGGTAGAAGACTCAGCCCCTGATCAAATGTTTAAGGTTACGCGAATGGGAAGCAATGTGGAAAAAGAGTTTTCGCAAATTGATCTCGCGAATATTATTGAACCCCGCGTTGAAGAAATTTTCCAAATGATACGTGCAGAAGTGCACCGTCTGGGATATGGTGATTTAGCTGGTGGGTATGTACTCACAGGCGGGACCGTTTGTATGCCAGGTGTGCTTGCAATTGCACAAGCTGAACTCGCTACGTCAGTTCGAATTGCTGTTCCTGATTTCATTGGAGTGCGTGATCCTTCTTACACAAGCGGTGTTGGCATCATACAATTCGTTTCCAAGTACATGAAAAACCGGAATTCCGGTTTTTCCAAAAAAGTGGCATCAAAACCTGTAACAAAAAAATCCTCCGAGAGCACGAAACCTGGTATTTTGGAACGTGTAAAAAGTTTTTTCAGTGAATTTATATAGTGAACGCAACGTTAGGGGGATATGACTCGCATGTTTGAATTTGATATGGATATGGAGCAGTTGGCTCAAATAAAAGTCATCGGTGTTGGTGGCGGTGGTAGTAATGCAGTAAATCGAATGATCGAGAACGGCGTTAAGGGTGTTGAGTTTATTACCGTAAATACGGATGCCCAAGCTTTACATCTCTCGAAATCGGTGCATAAATTACAAATCGGGGACAAGCTAACGCGTGGTCTTGGCGCAGGCGCGAACCCGGATGTAGGGAAGAAAGCGGCAGAAGAGTCAAGGGAGATGATTCTGAACACGCTTCGCGGCGCAGACATGGTATTCGTAACTGCAGGAATGGGTGGCGGTACAGGAACTGGAGCTGCTCCCGTTATTGCTGAAATCGCAAAAGAAGTGGGCGCATTAACCGTTGGTGTTGTTACTCGTCCGTTCACATTTGAAGGTCGCAAACGTTCTTTACAAGCAGAGCAAGGGATTGCTGCATTGAAAGAGAAAGTTGACACTCTTATTATTATTCCTAATGACCGTCTCTTGGAAATCGTAGACAAAAAGACACCTATGCTCGAAGCTTTCCGCGAAGCGGATAACGTACTTCGTCAAGGTGTTCAAGGGATCTCCGATTTGATCGCGGTTCCTGGTTTGATTAACTTGGACTTTGCCGATGTGAAGACAATCATGACAGAACGCGGCTCCGCCTTGATGGGAATCGGAGTGGCAACTGGAGAGAATCGAGCGGCTGAAGCAGCGAAAAAGGCGATTTCCTCGCCATTGCTCGAGACGTCGATCGAAGGCGCTCGCGGGGTTCTGATGAACATCACAGGCGGTGTGAACCTCAGCTTGTACGAAGTCAACGAAGCGGCGGATATCGTAGCATCTGCTTCCGATATTGAAGTAAACATGATTTTCGGAGCCGTCATTGATGACAAGCTCAAAGACGAAATTTTAGTAACGGTAATTGCTACTGGTTTTGAACATCGAGCATCACCGCTGTCACAACCAGCGAAGCGTCCCGTTACCGGGCATCAAGAGCAACCACAATCCTCGTCATCCGTTTCTTCCGACAGACTGAACAACCTCAAACCATTTGGCTCTCAGCCTTCAAACGATCAATTAGATATTCCGACGTTCCTGCGCAATCGCGGGCGGAATAACGACAAATAATTACACGAAACTTGTAAAGAGACCGAAGTCCTACATTATGTAGCGGCTTCGGTTTTTTGTTGTTTTGAGGGCTTTTCTAGTTAGCAATAGGCCGCGTCAACTGACAAAAAAAGTAGTAGCCTACTAGCAAGTTTAGACAGACTTTGAACTAGGATTGCCCTATACTGATTTAGAACCTTAAAGTTTCGTCAGGAAAATGGTTGAAAAAGCATCTATCATGGAGGTGAGGACATTGTGATCGTCTACGCGGATCTCATTTTCCTTCTGAACTTTCTGATGGATGCGGCCATGCTTGTCGTTACGGCCAAAACGCGGAAAATACCGTTCAAGTGGTGGAGAATCGTAGGTTCGTCGTTCTTAGGAGCCTCCTATGTCGTCATTATGTTCTTGCCGGTGCCGTTGTTTTTATTTACATTTTCTGTGAAATGTATGTTTTGTATAGGGATGATTATGACTGCTTTTGGGTTCGGTTCTTTACAAAATTTATTGAGAAACCTCGGAACGTTCCTCTTAGTAAATTTTGCTGTCGCTGGCGGGATGTTTGGCATCCATTATGTCCTTGCATCGTCCTCTGAAGTGATGAAAGGTATTGTATTCACCCAATCCGGTGTGGCAATGTTCCAATTTCAAATTGGCAGCGTGCTCTTCGTTCTTTTGTTACTTATTCCATTATTGTGGTGGTTCAGAACCGTACTGCAAAGTACGAAGCAACGTGAGGTGCTGACAGCATATGTGGCGGAGGTTACGATTCATGTAGGTGACTACACGGCCACCTGTAAAGGATTAATTGATACTGGAAATCAATTGTATGATCCACTAACTCGCACCCCTGTGATGGTCATGGAAGTGTCGGAATGGGGCGATGTACTACCTGTAGAATGGCTGCAGCGGATTCGGTCAGCTGATGTTGACCAAATCATAAGCGGTTTGGGTGTAGAAGAGTTCGTATGGCAGGACCGGTTGCGTCTAGTGCCTTATCGAGGCGTTAATCGGAACACCCAATTCATGCTGGCCATTAAACCGGATAAGGTGGTGATTACCCATAATAGTACGCAAATCGAAGCATCTAAGGTACTTATCGGACTCGATGGAGGAAAGCTTTGCAGTGACGGCTCCTATCAAGCGATTATACATCCAGCATTAATTTCGGCTGGTTAGCGCTTTCATTGCGCATATGTAGTCTGTTCTGCATACGCACAACTCAGCGAATGCTTACGATGCAAGTTTTCCTACGGAAAACTCAGCGAATGCTTACGATGCAAGTTTTCCTACGGAAAACTCTTAGGAGGAAACTAACATGCTCTTGAAGTGGAAAATGCTTTTTCAACTAGCGTACTATCGAATTTTGATGCTCCTTGGTCTTAAGGGAGAAGAAATCTATTACATAGGTGGAAGCGAGGCTTTACCGCCGCCGCTAACGAGAGAAGAAGAAGAATACCTATTGGAAAAATTACCGTCCGGGGATGCCGCTATTCGAGCGATGTTGATTGAACGCAACCTGCGATTGGTTGTTTATATAGCCAGGAAATTTGAAAATACAGGTATCAACATCGAGGATTTGGTTTCCATTGGCGCTATCGGCTTAATTAAAGCCGTCAACACGTTTGATCCGGAGAAGAAGATTAAACTGGCTACATACGCATCGAGGTGTATCGAGAACGAGATTCTAATGTACCTGCGGAGAAATAGTAAAATACGTACAGAGGTATCTTTTGATGAGCCGCTGAATATCGACTGGGATGGCAATGAGCTGCTATTGTCGGATGTGCTTGGAACAGAAAACGATACAATTTACCGCAACATTGAAGAACAAGTTGACCGCAAGCTGCTGCATAAAGCGCTGGATAAATTAAGTGAGCGTGAGCGAATTATCATGGAGCTGCGCTTCGGTTTACAGGACGGCGAGGAAAAAACGCAAAAAGACGTTGCAGATTTACTTGGTATTTCGCAGTCATACATCTCCAGGCTGGAAAAACGAATCATTAAAAGGCTTCGTAAGGAATTTAATAAGATGGTATAAGGAGAAAAGAGAGCATGGGATGATGTTGTGATCCCACTTCTCTTTTTTTTGTGAAAAATTTTTTTTGGCTAGCGATGTCGAAATTGTTCAGGTGTCACAGGGGGGAGCGAGTCGGAGGCCTTTTGTCAAGTGGCGGAGATGGGGGTGGAGCAGGAATAAATCACTCACTCAGGGGGATAATTAACATTAATGTTTCTCCTTGGGAGGTAATCACGGTGACCCGAAATAAAGTTGAGATATGTGGTGTTGATACCGCCAAACTGCCTGTTCTGACCAATGCTGAAATGCGCGAGCTGTTCGCTGATTTGCAGACCAAGCAGGAGCGAACGGCAAGAGAGAAATTGGTGAATGGGAACCTCAGATTGGTTCTAAGTGTGATCCAGAGGTTCAACAATCGCGGAGAGTATGTGGACGATCTCTTCCAAGTTGGCTGTATCGGTCTGATGAAAGCCATTGATAACTTTGATTTAAGCCAGAATGTCAAATTCTCAACCTATGCTGTACCGATGATTATAGGTGAGATACGCCGCTACTTACGTGACAATAACCCGATTCGCGTTTCTCGTTCCTTAAGAGATATTGCTTACAAAGCGCTGCAAGTCAGAGACAGCCTGACGAATGCGAACTCACGCGAACCTACGATTTATGAGATTTCCGAAGCGCTGAATGTCCCCAAAGAAGATGTCGTATTTGCGCTCGATGCTATTCAGGACCCGGTTTCGTTATTCGAACCGATTTATCATGATGGCGGAGATCCGATTTATGTCATGGATCAAATCAGCGACGAAAGAAATAAGGACATGTCCTGGATTGAGGGAATTGCGCTTCGTGAAGCGATGCGCAAGCTGAATGCGAGAGAGAAGATGATTCTCTCCATGCGCTTTTTTGAAGGAAAGACACAGATGGAGGTAGCCGATGAGATTGGCATTTCCCAAGCACAGGTTTCAAGACTTGAGAAATCTGCCATCTGCCAGATGCAGAAACATGTGAAATCGTAACTTCTATACATAAAGACCGGAGCAGCTGTGACAAGCTGTGACGGTCTTTTTTTGATATTCAGGACATTTTGCCCATACCCCACATATACTAGTACAAATCAGTTAAAATCCTATGGATTCGTGGTGAAAAGCCTCATGAAAATATCTGATTTCCAGACGAAAGATGTAATCAATATCGTGGATGGCAAAAAGCTCGGTCAAATCAGTGATCTGGAACTGGATCTGATGCAGGGACGGATCGAATCGATTGTCGTGCCGAACCAAAGCCGTTTCTTCGGATTGTTTGGTACGGGAACAGACGTCATCATACCATGGAAACATATTGTGAAAATCGGCGCAGACGTTGTGCTCGTGAAGCTCGAAGATGCCAGGCCGTACCGTCAAACCGATGAAAATGAAGGTGTCTATGAGTTCAACAGACAGTTCCGCAACTAACGTGTGACACACGAATGTAGGCTGATTTCCCACAAACAGCCAAGAGACAATCGTGTGTCTTTTTGTTTTGTGCTAAAGTAGAGATAGTAGGAATTCAAGGGAGTGGAAGTAACGTGGAACCATTTGTGAAACAAGTAAAAGAGGGGCAGCCTGCACTCTTTACGATAGAAAGCTGGATGGACCAATATGAAGAACTAACGGCTGGATTTACATCACGGCACGGCGGAGTGAGCGAGGCACCCTATTCAACGCTGAACTGCGGTCTGCATGTGCTGGATAGACCCGAGCACGTAATTAGGAACCGTGAGCTGCTTGCTGAGGCTATTGGTCAACCGTTTGATGCTTTTACCTATGCCGAGCAGGTACACGGCAACGAGGTGACCGTTGTATCCCTTCAAGAGAGAGGGATAGGAAGAACCTCGAGAGAGTCAGCCATTCAAGCGAAGGACGGCTTTATTACGAAGGAGAAGGGGATTGTGCTCTGTGCGCAGTTTGCCGATTGTGTGCCGCTGTTTTTCTACGATCCCGTCCAGCATGTCGTGGGTCTTTCCCACGCTGGATGGAAAGGGACCGTGCTAAACATTTCCATGGCTACAATATCCTTAATGACACATACTTTTGGTAGTCAGCCTAAGGATATAAGGGCAGCCATCGGACCTTCCATTGGTGTTTGCTGTTATGAAGTGGATGAAACCGTAGCAACACGTGTTTATGCTGTACTAAAAGAGATGAATACAGCGCAGGATGAACAGCTTGCAGTTATCAGTGGCAAAGCAAACGGCAGGTATATGCTGAATTTGCAAGAACTGAACCGAAAATTGTTGGCACAAGCAGGAATTTTGTCGTCCCATATCGAAGTAACTCAGTTATGTACGAGTTGCCGCTTAGATGACTTCTTTTCTCATCGCAAAGAGGGCGGTTCAACAGGTAGAATGGTTGCTTGGATTGGTCTTCGGTAAGGAGAACGAGCAGGCAACGTTTGGAATTGAGGGTGTTTACATATATGAGTTTACTAGCGCGCAAAGAAGAAGTTGAAACTCGTGTTGCTGCAGCTTGTCAGCGGTCAGGACGAGATGAGAATGAGATCAAGATTATTGCTGTGACGAAATATGTTTCCTTGGAGACGACCCGAAGTGTACTAGATGCCGGACTGCTGCATATCGGTGAGAACCGCTGGCAGGATGTGAAGCCCAAGTGGGAAGCTCTGCATGATCGGGGAACTTGGCATTTCATAGGTCATTTGCAGACGAACAAAGTGAAGGATGTCATTGGCAAATTCGCCTACATTCACTCGCTCGATCGGATGTCGCTGGCCAAAGAACTGGACAAGCAGGCTGCGGCACTGGGTATGAAAGTTAACTGTCTGCTGCAAGTAAACATTTCTGGAGAAGAATCGAAGTATGGCATGAATCCCGAGCATTTCTTCGAATTTGCTGAAGAAGTCAGCAAACTGCAGCATATACATATCTCCGGTTTAATGACAATGGCGCCTTATGAGATGGAAGCCGGTGCAACAAGACCTGTGTTTCGCGGTTTAAGAGAACTGAGAGACCGGTTGAACGAGCGTCACATCTTTTCCTACGACATTAAGGAGTTATCTATGGGAATGTCCGGGGATTTTGAAGTGGCAATTGAAGAAGGAGCTACATGGGTGCGATTGGGTACTGTTCTGGTTGGAAAAGAAGCATAAAGGTTATAAAGGATTGAAGAAGCGGATAGGAGGGAATTATAATGGGAGTTTATAACCGTTTTATGAATTTTCTTGGATTACAAGAAGAGGAAGAAGTTGTGGAGCGTGAGCGAATCGTGGAAACAACGGAAGAACCTGAAACCAATCCTTATGAATTACGTAATAAAAATAAAGCGAATGTCGTCAGCATTCACTCACAAAAGAACGCGCGTGTCGTGCTTAGTGAGCCTAGAACGTATGAAGAAACGCAAGACATCGCGGATCATCTTCGTTCACGAAGAGCGGTGGTTGTCAATCTTCAGCGGGTTCGCGGCGATTTAGCCATACGCATCGTAGATTTTTTAAGTGGTACAGTATATGCTTTGAATGGGTCTATATCCAAACTGGGACCGAATATCTTCCTTTGCACACCTGATACAGTTGATATTCATGGCCACATCTCAGAGATGATGAGTGAGGAATAGGCGCATATCCTAACACAGAGGTGGATGCGTACGTGGATTACGTTCACTATTATCTTAGTATTTTGATGGAAATTTATTATTTCATGATTATCGGTTACTTAATTCTTTCCTGGTTCCCGAATGCACGCGACAGCTTTGTCGGAGGACTGCTGGGGAAATTAGTTGAACCGTATTTAAGTCCTTTCCGAAAAATAATTCCAAGCATCGGGTTCATTGACTTGTCGCCAATCGTTGCCCTTATCGCTTTGCGCTTTGTGGTTATGGGGATTGTTGCTGTTCTAGATTTCATTGTAGGGATGTTTTAAAATTGTCTAGAGAACTCTATAGTCATTTTCATTCAGACGAACATTACTTTGTAGATAAAGCCTGGGATTGGGTGGAGCGTGCGGCACAGAACCATGCCGTGAAGCTGACTGATTTTCTGGATCCCAGACAAGCTTTCATTCTAACCTCGCTGGTTAATCGGCATCCGGATGTGCATTGCCGGTTCGATGGCGGCTATTCAGACGCGGAACGCAGAAGGGCGTTAATCGCCCCTGATTACCGGACTTTGGATGAGGAAGATATGGAGATGGCTGTCCTCTCTGTTTCATCCGGGGACGGTAAATTTCTAACATTAGAACACGGGGATTACATGGGCGCCATTCTTGGACTCGGCATGAAGCGGGACAAGGTTGGCGATATTCATGTTATAGAGGGTGGCTGCCACTGCCTAGTGACCCGCGATGCAGCGGACTATTTGCATTTGAACTTGTCACAAGTTCACAGAGTGCATGTCCAGACAGAGCTGTTGCCACTGGACAAACTGGAGCTAGCCAGTGTGAACCTGGACGAACTGACGTTATCCGTTGCCTCCATGCGGATGGACGGAATTGTAAGCGATGTATTTAGGCTTAGCCGAGCCAAAGTACTGATACCTATTCAAGCTGGGCGCTGCCGCGTCAATTGGAAGCCGGAAGAAGATCCGAGTAAGCCGCTGAAGGAAGGCGACATGATTTCTATGCAAGGTTTCGGCAGATTCAAGGTGCTTGAAGTCGAAGGCGTAACGAAAAAAGGTAGGATTCGTGTGAAGATCGGCAAGTTTGCGTGAACGTGGATAAATTATCCACGAACCATGCAGGAATTGCTAATTTTCTGTCGAACTGATTCAGTATAGATGTGCGTATTGCTGTGCAAAACGCAAAGGAGGGGCACTGATGCCATTAACACCGTTAGATATACATAATAAGGAATTTTCCCGTTCTTTTCGCGGATACGATGAAGATCAAGTCAATGAATTCCTCGATCAAGTCATTAAAGATTACGAGGCATTGATTCGTGAGAATAAAGACTTAGCTAATCAAACGGTGGCCCTGCAGGAACGTCTGGATCATTTCACGAACATCGAAGACTCGTTAAGCAAAACAATTATTGTTGCCCAAGAAGCAGCGGATGAAGTTAGAAGCAACGCCAAGAAAGAAGCACAGCTGATCTTGAAAGAAGCTGAGAAGAACGCAGACCGGATTATCAACGAGTCCTTGACACGCTCACGCAAGGTTGCTCTTGAGATTGAAGAATTGAAGAAACAAGCGTCGATTTACCGTACACGCTTCCGGACACTGCTGGAAGCTCAGCTAGAGCTTTTAAACAATGAAGGCTGGCAGAGTATGCAGTTTGATCAAAAGGAAGAAGCGTAGGAAGACGGCTGCTAGGCGGCTGTCATATTGACTATGTCTAGCGAATTCGTTATACTCCTGTTAAAAGTATCTCAGCAAAGCTATGACTGGAACGAGTAGGACGTTTAAGCAGTGTCAGCGAATTAGGGTATTGGTGTGAGCCTAATCTCTGCAGCGTACCGAATATCCCCCAGGAGCGTCTCTTGAATGAAGTAGAGAGAACCGGGTCATGCCGTTACACATGATCGAGTGAATGAGCGAGGAAGTGGCGAGGTTATCGCGTCTTTTCGGCGGCTTATTAACGAGGGTGGTACCGCGAGCAGAGTTTCTCGTCCCTTTAGGGATGAGGGGCTTTTTTTGTTTTTATGGACGACAAAATGTGTGAAGGTAAGAATGGAGTGGTTGGAATGGATTATGGCAAAACATTAAATTTATTACAAACCGATTTTCCGATGAGAGGGAATTTACCTCAAGCGGAGCCTAAAATTCAAGAACATTGGGATGCCGAAGACATCTATGCCAAAGTGCAGGAGAGTCGCAAAGGCAGGAAAAAATTTATTTTGCATGATGGGCCTCCATACGCGAATGGAGATATTCATATTGGACATGCACTTAACAAAGTTTTGAAAGATGTGATTGTTCGGTTTAAAACACTGCAAGGGTATGATGCTCCTTATGTGCCAGGCTGGGATACACACGGCTTGCCGATCGAGCAGGTGATCACGAACAGCGGAAAAGTCGATCGCAAGAAAATGACGGTCCCTGAGTTCCGTGAATATTGCAAAGAATACGCACTGCAATCGGTTGAGAAGCAGAAGAGCCAATTTCAACGTCTAGGTATTCGAGGCGACTGGAAAAATCCTTATATTACGTTGCAGCCGGAATATGAAGCGGGACAAATCCGTGTTTTCGGCAAAATGGTACAAAAGGGGTACGTCTATAAAGGTTTGAAACCTGTCTACTGGTCCCCGTCTTCCGAAAGTGCGTTAGCTGAAGCGGAAATCGAGTACAAAGAAAAAACGTCCTCATCCATCTATGTAGCTTTCCCGGTTAAAGACGGAAAAGGCAAGCTTCCACAAGACGCAGCAATCGTCATCTGGACGACAACAGCTTGGACCCTTCCAGCCAATTTGGGCATCTCCCTGAATCCGGAATTTGATTATGCCGTGGTGCAAGCTAATGGGAAGAAGTACGTAATTGCGCAAGGCTTGCTGGCAGCAGCAGCCAAAGAAATTGGCTGGAGCGATTATGAAGTATTGTCTACAGTGAAAGGTAAAGAACTGGAGTACGCTACTTGCCATCATCCGTTCTACGACCGTGAATCCCTAGTTATGGTCGGCGAACATGTGACGCTTGAAGCCGGTACAGGTTGTGTACATACGGCTCCAGGTCACGGGGAAGATGACTTTGCAATCGGTCAGCGCTATAACATCGGCGTCCTTTGTCCTGTAGATGACCAAGGTCATTTTACAGCGGAAGCACCTGGATTCGAAGGTATGTTCTATGAAAAAGGCGGCAAGCTGATCATTGAGAAGCTGCAGGAATCAGGCCTATTGCTAAAAGCAGGGGAAATTCAGCATCAATATGCGCACGATTGGCGCACGAAGAAGCCTGTTATATACCGCGCTACGGAGCAATGGTTCGCTTCGATCGATAAGTTCAGACAAGAGATGTTGGATGAAATCAAGAAAGTGAAATGGACGCCTGAGTGGGGAGAAGTCCGCCTGCACAACATGATCGCTGATCGCGGAGACTGGTGTATTTCAAGACAACGTTCATGGGGTGTGCCAATCCCTATTTTCTACTGCCGCAGCTGTAATGAACCGCTCGTGAATGAACAAACGATTGAGCATGTTGCACAGCTATTTGAGCAAGAAGGATCGAATGCTTGGTTTATCAAAGAAGAGAAGGACCTGCTTCCTGCTGGAACTAGCTGTTCGAAATGCGGTCATGGCGAATTCCGCAAAGAAACAGACATCATGGATGTTTGGTTTGATTCCGGTTCCAGCCATGTGGCGGTGTTAGAGGCTCGTCCTGAGCTTCAGTGGCCCGCTGATCTGTATCTAGAAGGTTCTGACCAATACCGTGGTTGGTTTAACTCCTCCTTGATTACTGGCGTTGCGACTAAAGAGCAATCACCTTACAAAGGCATTCTAAGTCACGGTTTCACACTGGACGGAGAAGGACGTAAGATGTCCAAGTCCATTGGGAACACGATTGATCCTAATGTGGTTTGCGGCAAGCTAGGCGCTGATATCCTGCGTCTATGGGTGTCCTCCGTGGATTACCAATCAGATCACCGGATTTCGGACAATATTTTGAATCAAACGACGGAAGTTTATCGCAAAATCCGTAACACGATGCGTTTCTTACTCGGAAACTTGAGCCATTTCAATCCCGAGACAGATCGCGTTGCTGTTGAAAGTTTGTCTGAGCTTGACCGCTATGCATTGATCCGTTTGAACCGTATGATTGAAAAGGTTATTAAAGCTTACGACGCCTATGAATTCAACGTTGTTTATCAAACGATTCATCATTTCTGTGCGGTTGAGATGAGCTCCTTCTACTTGGATATCATCAAGGATCGTTTATATGCGAATGCACCGCAAGACCCGGCTCGGAAAGCTTCACAAACGGTGTTGTATGCTTCATTAGTCGCTGTGACCAAGCTAATTTCGCCGGTTTTGGCTCATACGGCTGACGAAGTATGGAAGTACATTCCTGGTGTAGATTTAAGCAGTGTTCAGTTGGCTGAACTGCCGGAAGTGGATTCGAGCTTGTACAATGAGGAATTGGAAAATAAATGGAATAGCTTCCTCGATGTTCGCGATGAAGTGCTGAAAGCACTAGAAGAAGCGCGTAAAGAGAAAGTCATCGGTAATTCTTTAGGGGCTGCTGTGAACCTTTATCCGAGTGAAGCAACTTATGGCTTGCTTTCCCAGCTTGAACAGTTGGATCAACTGTTCATTGTGTCCGCTGTGAGTGTACATCAGCCAGATACGAGTGCGCCTGAGGGGGCACATCAGACGAAGGATTTGGCTATTGCTATTGCCGTTGCAGACGGCGAGAAGTGCGAGCGCTGCTGGATAGTGACTCCAGAGGTTGGGCAAAGTAAGGAACATCCAACCTTATGCGCCAGATGTAATGACGTGGTTACTGCTCATTACCACGAGTAAGAAAGGAGCAAACGAGCTTGCGCTGTAAGAAGCGAAGCTCGTTTGTCCTGTTTATTTTAGAGAGGCTCGTCATCAAGAGAACGTTTATCCGGCTCCAGAAAGGGGTCGCCTTCCTCGCTGTGCATATAATCCCGGTAAGCTTTACTGCGCACAATGGAGACATGTTCGCCATATAAATCCGTGGCTACAAAGCTTTCGAAAGATTCAACATAGCCGACATTCTCATCAGCTTCAATGTACATTTCGTCGTAACTCTCGACGTTAGGGTTTTCTGCGAATGCAGGGGTGTTGGATGTACCCCAGCTTTCAACGATTTGCCAAGCGTCCTCACCGTCAAATTCGGTTTCGTCGTCACGTTCATCAAAGCTTGTCCGGCCAAAAGGCGGATAGAGAACTTGCTCTTCAACGGGTCTTCTGAAGGACTGCTCAGGATCAGGCACATGCTCTTTACAGTAGAGAGTGGTTGGAATAGCTTGCAAACGCTCAAAAGAAATCGGGCTATGGCAAAAGACACACTGGCCATAATCTCCTTTTTCCATATGAGCTATGGCTTCATCAACTTGCCTCAAATGAAATTCAGCATGCTCATTGAGCGAGATATCTTTTTCACGTTCGAAAATCTCGGTGGCCACGTCAGCTGGATGATTATCGTACATGGATAGCTCACCAGTGCTGTCTTTGAAAGAGTTTGACAGGCCAAAATGATCGTTCGTGGCAAAATGTTTTTCGAGATCAAGCTTTTCCTCCAATAATTGCAAGTATAAATGTTTTGTTTGCTCATCGGTTAAATGGCTCATAGGTCGTACAGCTCCCTTCTTACAGCTGATCCTTACCGTTATAATGCCGAGCAGCCGCGTTTTTTAGTGAGGTAATTCCTTGAAAATAAGGTACCTTTCTTGCTTATGGATAGATGTGAATGTTTATGAAGTGGGTTATTGCAGAGGCAAAGCTCCTAGGAGGAAAAGATCATGAAGTATTATTTCTATGCGCTAATTGTGTTTATTTTGGATCAAGTGTCCAAATGGTTCATCGTAAAAAGGATTCCGCTCGGCGAAGAAAGGTCTGTAATCGGCGAGTTTTTCATGATCACTTCCCATCGAAACCGGGGAGCGGCATTCGGTATTTTACAAAACCAACGATGGTTTTTCATTATCATTACGACTTTTGTGTTGATTGGTATCGTATGGTACATGCGTCGGACAAGCCGTGAAGGTAAAACATTGCTGACATGCGCGCTTAGCTTGCTGCTAGGGGGAGCTATCGGAAACTTTGTAGACCGCGCGTTATTCGGCGAAGTTGTGGATTTCCTGCAGGTTACTTTTGATTTCAGCTTTTTTGGTAAGGACATTTATTACATTTATCCTATTTTCAATATCGCTGATTCCGCCATCGTGATCGGGGTTATCCTCATTTTCTTAGATTCAATCCTTGCATGGAGAAAAGAGAAAAAAGGAGCCGCTCATGAACACAAATCAGACCTCGTCTGAAGTCGCATCTCAAGATGTAATGGAATGGACAGTTGAGAAACCGTATGCGGGTGAACGGATCGATAAATTCATCACGGAAGCCTTGGAAGAAGATGTGTCCAGAACCTTGGTGCAGCAATGGGTTAAAGACGGGCATGTTAAGGTAAATGAGAAAACGATCAAGCCAAATTATAAGCTTTCGGAACATGATGTCATTCTGCTGCAAATTCCTGAGCCGCAAGGCGTCGAGCTGATTGCTGAAGACATTCCGCTTAATGTCGTATATGAAGATGCAGATGTTATCGTGATCAACAAACAACGGGGACTCGTTGTACATCCTGCGCCAGGGCACTATTCAGGCACGTTAGTTAATGCCTTGATGCATCATTGCAAGGATCTTTCCGGCATCAACGGAGAGCTGCGTCCTGGCATTGTTCACCGCATCGATAAGGACACATCCGGCTTGATCATGTCAGCTAAGAATGACAAGGCCCATGCCAGTCTTGCGGAGCAATTGAAGGCCCATACGGTTAATCGCAAATATATCGCGTTAGTTCATGGGAATCTTCAGCATGATCAAGGGACGATTGATGCGCCGATTGGACGCGATTCGCATGATCGCAAGATGTACACGGTGACGGAGAAAAACAGTAAACATGCTGTGACACACTTCATCGTGTTGGAGCGTTTTGGCGATTTCACATTGGTGGAGCTCAAGCTTGAAACGGGGAGAACACACCAAATCCGCGTGCACATGAAGTTTATTGGACATCCTTTAGTCGGAGATCCGATGTACGGGAAGAGCAAAGGGATGTTGATGGATGGACAAGCGCTCCATGCCGCAATTCTAGGCTTCGAGCATCCTCGAACAGGGGAATGGCTGCAGTTCGAAGCCCCGATTCCATCGGACATGGAGCACTTACTGCAAACCATACGAACATCCTAGGGTTCATCTGATGGGGAGAGGAGCGAATCACATGGAGCATTTAATTAATCCACAAGTAAAAGATATTCAAATTTCGGGCATTCGTAAAATCTCCAATCTGGTCAGCACCATTCCGGGTGCGCTGACGCTAACGATCGGACAACCGGATTTCCCGACGCCGCGGCACATTATTGAAGCGGGTCATAGGGCGCTGGACGAAAATAAAACCGTTTATACGCAAAATCCAGGCTTGCTGGAGCTTAGAGAAGCGGTATCTCATTTTGTGAAAGTGAAATACGGTCAAACGTATCGTGCTGCTGATGAAATTATTGTAACGGCAGGGGCCAGCCAAGCCGTAGATATCACGCTGCGGACAATACTTACGCCGGGCGCGGAAGTCATTTTGCCGGCACCGATTTATCCAGGGTATGAACCTTTGATTCGTCTAGCTGGCGGAGTTCCCGTATATGTGGACACAAGGAAGAATGGCTTGAAATTAACAGCCGAGCTGCTAGCGCCATATTTAACGGACAAGACACGCTGCGTAATCTTGTGCTACCCGTCGAATCCAACAGGACAAGTGCTGTCCAAACAAGAACTGAACGACTTGGCACAGCTGTTGGAAGAGCGTGAATTGTTCATTTTATCCGATGAAATATACAGTGAGCTTGTATATGGGGGAACCCATCAATCCATTGCGACAATCGGCAAGCTGCGGGAAAAAACGATTGTCATTAATGGATTGTCCAAATCGCATGCCATGACAGGATGGCGGATTGGCTTTACCTTGGCGCCAGCCAACATTACTGAGCATATGGTCAAGGTACACCAATACAATGTCACCTGTGCCAGCTCAGTGAGCCAGTACGCTGCTTTGGAAGCTTTGACAGCAGGGATCGACGATGCACTCCCGATGCGACAAGAATATGAAGCGCGCCGAGACTACGTCTACAACCGTTTGGTGGCTATGGGCTTTGAGCTTGAGAAGCCAGATGGGGCGTTCTATTTGTTCCCGTCCATCGCCAAATTCGGATTATCCTCGCAGGAGTTCACAATGAGACTGCTTCAAGATGAGCATGTCGCGGTTGTGCCCGGAGATGCTTTTACCTCCTACGGGGAAGGCTTTATCCGCATTTCCTACGCTTATTCGCAGGAAGTACTGGAAGAGTCACTGAATCGCGTAGAACGATTTATCAGCAAATTGTAATATGCAAAAAACCTCCAAGGGATTTAGCCTTTGGAGGTTTTTTTGCATATAAGCTTACTGAGATTTAAAACTGAAGTAAGCCGTAATGGTGTTAATCGCGACTTCAATCGCGCGCTCATCCGGGTCAAGCTTGCTATTGTGCAAACCGTGAGGAGTGTCTACCCCTAACCAGAACATGAAACCGGGAATTTGCTCCAAAAAATAGCCAAAATCTTCGCCGGTCATAGCTTCTGTACATTCCACTAGCTGAACTTGATCGGTAGTTCGCAACCACGCCATGAACTCCTCAGTCAAAGCGGGATCATTAAATACTTGACGGTAATTTGAGCCGTAATCGATCGTTACTTTGCATTCAAAAGAGCTTTCGATGCCGGCTGCAATGGCTTCAATCCGTTTTTTGATTTTGTCCATCGAATCAGCGGAAAGAGTGCGAATCGTGCCTTCCAAGCGTCCCTTTTCGGCAATGATGTTCTGTTTTGTGCCAGCCTCCATTTTGCCGATGGTCACGACGGCCGAATCCAATGGATTCACATTACGGGAAACGATGGTTTGCAGTTGGCCAACCATTTGCGTAGCCGCGATAATCATATCATTCGCTTGATGCGGGTAAGCCGCATGCCCGCCTTTGCCCAAGAGATCAATGAACAGCTCAGAGGTATTGGCGAACAGAATCTCAGGCCGCGTGGCAATGGTGCCAACCGGATATTCAGGTGCGACATGGAGGGCAACCATTTGATCGGGCATCCAGTCCTGCAGCTCTTCAGAAGCAAGCATTGGTAATGCGCCCCCAGGACCTTCCTCAGCCGGCTGGAACAAGACAACAAGATCATCTCTCATAGGCTGCTGTACAAAATGGGTGATAACGCCCATTCCAATGGACATGTGGAAATCATGCCCGCAGGCATGCATGTATCCCGGATGCTGCGAAGGAAACGGAAGAGATGTTTCTTCCGTAATCGGCAGCCCGTCCATATCCGCCCGATAGCCAAAGCGTTTGGTCGGATTTGTTCCTTGGATATAAACCAAAATGCCTGTCCGCCACGTCCGGATGCTCATCCGCTCCTGAGGCAGCTTAGCAAGTTGGTCTAAGAGCAGCTTTTGGGTCTTGAACTCTTGAAAGCCCGGCTCTGGGATTTGGTGAAGCTGACGACGCAATGCGATGAAAGGGCTAGACATAGGTGTTCCTCCAGAGGATCTTACAGGGTACGCAGATCTTGTAAGATTTCTGTTTTGGATTTTGTTTTATCGTCAACTTTCTTAATAACGCGAGCAGGAGCTCCTGCAACAACTGTGTACTCTTCTACATCTTGTGTAACGATAGCGCCTGCGGCTACTACGGAACCTTTTCCAATACGAACGCCTTCCAAGATAACGGCATTCGCGCCCACAAGCACGTCATCTTCGATTACGCAAGGTTGTGCGGAAGGGGGCTCAATTACGCCTGCAACTACTGCGCCTGCACCGATGTGACACATTTTGCCGACTTGCGCTCTGCCGCCAAGAACAGCGTTCATGTCGATCATTGTGCCGTCGCCTACGGATGCACCGATGTTAATAAGCGCGCCCATCATGATAACCGCGTTGTCACCGATATGTACTTTATCGCGAATAACCGCGCCTGGCTCGATACGAGCGTTGATCCCTTTCAGGTCAAGCATAGGAATTGCGGAGTTGCGGCGATCTGCTTCAACCACATAATCAACGATTTGTTCTTTGTTGGCTTCAAGCACTGGGGAGATTTCGCTCCACTCGCCAAATACGACGCCGCTTCCGCCGGAAATGAAGGATTGGCTGCCTTCGCCGAATTCGATGCCTTCCAGGTTTCCTTTTACATATACTTTAACCGGAGTTTTTTTCTTGCTTTCTTTAATAAACTGGATGATTTCTAACGTATTCATTTCGCTCATGGTGACATCTCCTTAAAATTAAATTGACTCTCCTATATTATCAGATAGGGGGCGACGTGAAAAGGACCGCGTATCGAGTCGAAGCAACTCGAATCCGCGGCCCCTAATTAGGAGATGGCTTTTGAGGCAAATTGACTATTATACAGGTCGGCATAGAAGCCATTTTGCGCTAAAAGCTGCTCGTGTGTTCCCTGTTCAATAACCGTTCCGTGATTCATGACAAGAATGAGATCAGCATCACGAATGGTAGATAAACGATGTGCGATGACGAAGCTCGTACGGTTCTCCATCAGATTGTTCATCGCCCTCTGAATGGAGACTTCCGTCCGAGTATCAACGGAGCTGGTTGCTTCATCTAGAATCAGAATAGCTGGATCCGCTAATATCGCTCTAGCAATGGTAAGCAGCTGCTTTTGTCCATGAGAGAGATTGGAGGCTTCTTCATTTAAAATGGTGTTGTAGCCGTCCGGCAGCGTTCGGATGAAGTGATCGGCATACGCCGCACGAGCCGCATTCACGATTTCTTCTTCGGATGCGCCGTCTCGGCCGTAAGCGATATTCTCGCGAATCGTGCCGTTGAACAGCCACGTGTCCTGAAGGACCATGCCGAACAATCCCCGAAGGTGGCTGCGAGACATTTTACGGGAATCAACGCCGTCAATGGATATCGTTCCGCCTTTCAATTCATAGAAGCGCATGAGCAGGTTGACGATCGTTGTTTTCCCGGCACCAGTCGGGCCAACAATGGCCACGGTTTGACCTGGCTCCACTTCAATATTCATATGATCAATGAGCGGCTCATCCGTTTTATAGGCAAAAGCGACCTCGTTGAACTTCACATGTCCGCGCACATGCGTTACAGACTTACTGACAGCCTCCTCCAGCACTTCTTCAGGTTCATCCAACAGCTCGAAGATACGTTCTGCGGCAGCGATTGTGGACTGAATAATGTTCGCGATGTTAGCAACTTGCGTGATGGGCATTCCGAATTGCCCGGAGTACTGAATGAATGCTAGAATATCACCAATTTTAATCGCATTGTGCGTCACCATGATACCGCCAATGACACTGACAAGCACATATCCGATATTTCCGATAAATGACATGAGGGGGAAAATCATTCCGGAAATAAATTGCGCCTTCCAACCGGAATGGTACAACCGATCATTGATATCATTGAATTTCTCAATAGATTGATGTTCGCGCCCGAATGCTTTGACAATGGTATGTCCGGTGTACATTTCCTCTACGTGACCATTGAGCTCGCCAAGTGTTTTTTGCTGCCCTTTGAAATATTTCTGCGAGCGGGAGGCAATCATTTTTGTTCCCATAATACTTAAAGGCAACGTGATGATGGTTACTAAAGTCAACAGGGGGCTAATCGTAAGCATCATAATAATAATCCCGAGCAGAGTAACAATGGATGTGATTAGCTGTGTTAAGCTCTGCTGCATGGTCGAAGAGATCGTATCCACATCATTCGTTGCGCGACTCATCGTATCTCCATGGCTGCGAGAATCAAAGAAAGAAAGAGGCACTCGAGCCAGCTTGTCGCTTATATCTTTGCGGAGATTAAACACAATTTTCTGTGTGACACCAACCATGATCCTTTGCTGGATAAAAGTTAATATAGAGCTGAAAACATATAGTGCAGCTAGTATCAAAACAATTTGAAGCAGCGCGTCAAAATCTATGTGTGCGCCGGGCACACCATGCAGCTTAGCCATGGAACCTTCGTATAACTTTGTCGTTGCATTTCCCATGAGCTTGGGACTAACGATGCTGAAAACCGTACTGAGTACGGCAGCTATAAAAACAGAAATGATAGATATCTGGAAAGGCTTCATGTAGCTGGTAAGCCGGCGCAAGGTGCCCTTGAAGTCCTTCGCTTTCTGTACAGGCATCCCCATTGCACCCATGCCGCCTCGGCCAAAATGAGCTGGATTGACACCCTGGGAGGAAGGGCGCTGTTGGTTCTTCGGATGATCACTCATGCTATTTCCTCCTCTGACAACTGGGAAGCTACGATTTCTTGATAGACGCCGCAGGTGCTCATCAGCTCGGCATGTGTGCCGATCCCGGCAATACCTCCGTCTTCCAGCACGACAATGCGGTTTGCATCCATGATGGTGCTGACACGCTGAGCTACGATGATTTTCGTCGCTTGCGCGGTTTCAGCTTTAAGTGCTGCTCGAAGCCTAGCGTCCGTTTTGAAATCAAGCGCGGAGAAGCTGTCATCGAAGACGTAGATTTCCGGTTTGCGAGCAAGGGCTCGGGCAATAGCCAACCGCTGCTTTTGACCACCGGATAAATTTGTGCCTCCCTGAGCGAGGACTGATTGATAGCCGTCTTTCAGTTCAGCAATGAAATCTGCGGCTTGCGCTGTCTGCGCAGCTTGCTGAATCTCTTCCTCCGTCGCCGTCTCGCGTCCAAACCGGATATTGTCAGCTACTGTACCGGAGAAGAGCGCAGCCTTTTGAGGGACATAACCAATTTGTTGTCTAAGACTATCTAGTTTCAATGCAGGCAAGGGATGACCGTCAATTGTAATGCTGCCTTCATTGACATCATAAAAGCGCAGCAGCAAATTGATCAGTGTCGTTTTGCCAGAACCTGTTCCTCCAATAATAGCTGTTACTTCTCCAGGCTCTGCGCGGAATGAAATATCTCGGATCGCAGGCTGCTCGGCTCCAGGATAGCTGAAAGTTACATGCTTAAATTCAATCGCTGCTTGATTGGAAGGAAGGATCATTGCCTCTTTGGTATTATGAATCGTTGATTTCATAGCCAGAACTTCATTAATACGCACTGAAGATGCGGAAGCTCTTGGAATCATCATGAAAATCATCGTCATCATGAACATCGAAAACATAATTTGCATCGCATATTGAATGAAAGCCATCAAATCGCCGATTTGCATTTGATTGCTATCAATGCGAATTCCGCCATACCAAAGGATGACGACAATCCCCAAATTGAAGACCAACATCATGATAGGCATCATAGTCGCCATGATTGTGTTTACTTTGATGGCCGTTTGGGTGTAATCCAGATTCGCTTTTTCAAACTTCCGCTGTTCATGACCGGAACGGTTAAAAGCGCGAATGACTCGGATACCGGTTAAATTCTCGCGAAGTACGAGATTGATAGCATCGATTTTGATTTGCAGTACTTTAAATAGAGGAAGTCCTTTAAACATGATTCCTATGATTGCCAGTGCTAGAATCGGGATTACGGAGATAAGTACAATTGCCAGATGGGCATCCTTGTAGGTTGCCATGATTACACCGCCAATAAGCATTGTCGGCGCGCCGATGAACATCCGCATCATAACAATGACTTGCTGTACTTGCGCGATGTCATTTGTGGTTCGTGTAATGAGGGAAGAGGTTCCAACCTTATCAAATTCATTTAGTGAAAAGCTTTCGACATGGCTAAAAAGCTTGCGGCGCAAATCTCTGCCGAATCCAGTAGCTGTTCGTGCCAGCAAGTAGCTGGCGATCATAACGCAAACCATCGCGCCCATAGCTACCAGAAGCATGTAGGCCCCAAAACGGAGAATATATGCAACATCCCCATGCAAGACGCCAACATCGACGATGTCCGAGAGCAGAGTAGGGAGATACAATTGGGCCAATGACTGAAGGAGCATTAAGGCGATGATTGCTGCTACTGAAATTTTGTACGGGTTCAAAAGTCTAAACAGTTTGAACAAATGTGTTTTCCTCCTTAAAGAATCGTGAGTAAGTGTGATCATATGAAATTGATATGTAAATTATAACACATGATAAAATATCTGTTCAAAAAATCAACGGTATTCATATTGACTTATTGTGTCGAAAGTGGCATAATTCTTTTAATTACATATGTACCTTTAAAAACAGTCCAGAGAGGCTGGCAAGGTAGTCGATAAGAAAAGACGGGATAGGCTGGATCGCGCATCCAGTTTATGAACAAGCTTGAGGATGTGCGCATCCTTATGCCCCGCTCTGTATCTTTATGCACGCTAACTCCTTGCCATTTCATGGGCAAGGAGTTTTTTGGTGTGTTTTGACACTGCCAAAACTCTGCTAGTGCTTACGATGCAAGCTTTCCTACGGAAAACTCAGCCAATGCTTACGATGCCAGTTTTGCTAAAGCAAAACTCTCAGGAGGCGATTCAATTGAACGAAGCAGCCGAACATACGATTATAGACGAAATGGGAATTCGCCGTGCACTTACGCGGATTGCACATGAGATACTTGAAAAGAATAAAGGGGTAGAAAATTGTACCCTAATTGGGATTCGGACACGAGGCATTTATTTAGCGAAGCGAGTCGCTGAGAGAATCTTAGAAATCGAAGGCGTACCGGTTCCTGTTGGCGAGATTGATATCACTTCTTATCGAGACGACCGGGTCAAAGTGAAATCCGCCCTGAACGTTCAGGAAGGCGGCCGCATCCAGATTCAAGACCGGAAAATTATTCTGTTCGACGATGTCCTGTTTACGGGACGCACCGTGCGGGCAGCCATGGACGCCTTAATCGACCTGGGCAGGCCGCAAATGATACAGTTGGCCGTGCTTGTGGACAGAGGGCATCGCGAACTGCCGATTCGCCCGGATTATGTAGGAAAGAACGTGCCTACCTCCAAAAGTGAAAGCATTGAAGTGCTGCTAACGGAAATCGACGATAAAGACGGCGTCATTATACTTCAACAGAGGGGGAAACAGGAGTGAGCATAGTGAGTACACAAACGAAACATTTTCTGGGATTAAAAGGGGTTAGCGCAGATGAGATCACAAGCATCCTTGATCGTGCGGCCTACTTTGAGCAGAGTCCTGCGAAAGTGACCAATCAATTTAACGGCAAATTCGTTTCCAATTTATTTTTTGAAAATAGCACAAGAACCCGCTTTTCCTTCGAGCTGGCGCAAAAGCGCCTAGGCGCGGACGTCCTTAACTTCTCGGCAGCGGAGTCCAGCGTACAAAAAGGCGAGTCCATCTACGACACAGTCCGCACATTAGAGTCTATGGGCATCGACGCAGGCGTCATCCGCTTGAAGCCGAACGGCGTGCTCCAGGAGCTCGCGGAGAAAATCAACATCCCGCTCATTAACGCGGGAGACGGCAACAACGAGCATCCGACGCAAGCGCTGCTCGACTTCTACACGATGCGCAAGCAGTTCGGCGCCATCAAAGGGCTGACCGTCTCCATCGTCGGAGACATTCTGCACAGCCGCGTGGCACGCTCGAATCTGTGGGGACTGCTCGCACTGGGCGCGAAAGTGCAATTCTGCGCGCCAGCCAGCATGCAGGCTCCAGAACTCGCCGAGTTCGCGCCGTATGTGTCCTTCGACGAAGCGCTGAAGGCAGACGTCGTCATGATGCTGCGTGTGCAGCTGGAACGCCACGACACAGGGCTTCTTCGCTCCGCTGAGGAATACCGCGAGCAGTACGGTCTAACCGTAGAGCGCGCGAGCCGCATGGCTCCTCACGCGATCATCATGCACCCGGCTCCGGTTAACCGCAACGTGGAACTGGACGATGAACTTGTTGAACATGAAAAATCAAAAATTTTCACGCAAATTGCTCACGGTGTGCCGATCCGTATGGCCGTCATCGAACGAGCTTTATCATAAAACAGGGGGATTTCACCACAATGGGCATTTGGATTCTAAACGGACTTACAGTTGACGCAAATAATGTACAAGCGAAGAAACACATTTTAGTTGAAAATGATAAAATTGCTCAGGTTCTGGACGCAGTTGACGGTTCAGCAGCTCCGCAAACAGAAGGGCATGAAGTGATCGACGCAGCAGGCAAATTGGTAACACCTGGCTTTATCGATATGCATGTTCACTTGAGAGAGCCTGGGTTTGAACATAAAGAAAATATTGCGACCGGAACGCGTTCCGCAGCAAGAGGCGGCTTCACAACGATTGCTTGTATGCCGAATACAAGACCCGTCATCGATACTGCGGAGACGGTGAACTACATATTGGATAAAGCAGCTACTGAAGGCGTAATTCGCGTCCTGCCCTACGGCACGATCACGAAAAACGAGCTTGGCCGCGAGTTGACGGACTTTGCCGCGCTGAAAGAAGCGGGTGTCATCGGCTACACGGATGACGGTGTAGGCGTGCAAAGCGCGCAAATGATGAAGGATGCAATGGCGCTGGCCGCATCCATCGGAATGCCAATCATCGCTCACTGCGAGGATGATACGCTTGTAGTCGGAGCGCCAGTCAGCGAAGGCTCTTTCGCGAAGAAGCACGGTCTGAAAGGCATCCCGAACGAATCCGAAGCGATTCATGTCGGGCGCGACGTGCTGCTGGCTGAAGCAACGGGTGTTCACTACCACGTGTGCCACGTTTCTACAGAGCAATCGGTTCGCTTGATCCGTCATGCGAAGCAGTTCGGAATTAAAGTGACCGCGGAGGTATGCCCGCATCACCTCGTGCTGTCGGATGAAGACATTCCAGGGCTTGACGCTAACTGGAAGATGAACCCGCCGCTGCGTACACCGCGCGATGTGCAAGCTGTCATCGAAGGTCTTGAAGACGGCACGATCGACATTATCGTTACAGACCATGCGCCGCATTCGGAAGAAGAGAAAGAGAAGGGCATGATGCTTGCGCCATTCGGTATCCTTGGTTTCGAGACAGCCTTCAACCTGCTGTATACGAAATTTGTTCTGACTGGCAAATGGACGCTTGGTTTCCTAGTAGATCGAATGACTAAGAAACCTGCTGACGTATTCGGGCTTCCATACGGAACGTTGAATGTAGGAAGCGTAGCAGACATTACTATTGTAGATTTAGAAACGGAGCGTGAGGTTCTCAAAGAAGAGATTGTTTCACGCAGCAAAAACACACCGTTTATCGGATGGAAACTGAAGGGTTGGCCGGTTGTTACCATCGCTTCGGGTAAAATCGTTTATTCATAAAATTGACATGAAAAGTCTATACGGCAAGGCGAATTTCGTGTATATTTATACAAACTGATCATTTTTTATGCAAGTCTACGCATGATTGATGGTAACCAATTAGCATGGCATCTGCGGTTCGTTAGAATCGTTGACAATAGTGAAGGAGCTGAACATACATGCAGGCAAGATTGTTGCTGGAAGACGGCACGCTTTTTACAGGAAAATCGTTCGGTAGTGAAGGTGAGTCCGTCGGTGAGGTAGTATTCAACACGGGGATGACAGGGTATCAGGAGGTCCTTTCCGACCCTTCTTACTGCGGTCAAATCGTAACGATGACTTATCCATTGGTGGGGAACTACGGTGTGATTCGTGATGATTTTGAATCCGTACGCCCATTCATTCATGGCTTTGTTGTTCGTGAACATGAAGAAATCCCAAGCAACTGGAGAGCCCAATACACGCTAGGCAGCTTGCTCAAGGAATACGGCATCGTAGGCATCAGCGGTATCGATACGCGTATGTTGACGCGTAAAATCCGTCACCACGGTGTTATGAAAAGCTTGCTGACAACATCCAATAAATCCGTTGCCGAGTTGACTGAAATCCTGCGAGGAACTTCCCTCATGACGGATCAAGTTGCTCGTGTCTCTACGAAAAGTGTGTTCGGAGCGCCTGGTCACAAAGAGCGTATCGTGCTCGTTGACTTTGGGGCAAAAAGCGGGATTATCCGCGATCTGAGCAAACGCGACTGTGACGTTGTGGTTGTGCCTCAAGATGCAACAGCAGAACAAATCCGCCGCCTTGCACCAGATGGCGTCCTGCTCTCTAACGGCCCTGGGGATCCCAAAGACGTTCCTCACGCTGTCGAAATGATCAAAGGTTTGCTTGGCGATATCCCGCTTTTCGGAATTTGCTTGGGTCACCAACTGTTCGCACTCGCTTGCGGTGCTGACACTGACAAACTGAAGTTCGGACACCGCGGAGGTAATCACCCTGTTAAGGATCTGGCTTCTGGCCGCTGCTATATTACATCGCAAAATCATGGCTACACCGTTAAAGATGAGTCCGTCGCTGGTACTGATCTTGAAGTGACGCACATTAACAATAATGACCGTACAATCGAAGGTTTGAAACATAAGAAATTCCCAGCTTTCTCGGTTCAATACCATCCGGAAGCCGCGCCTGGACCTTTTGACTCCAGCTATCTGTTCGATGACTTCATCTCGATGATTCGTCAACACAAACTTGATAACCCAGAGCAGCCGCGCCAAGCGCAAATGCTTGCTCAGTGGAAAGCGTCCACGGCATCGACATCTGTAAGTAAAACTTACGAAGCAAGTTTTGCTGACGCAAAACTCTAGGGAGGAACGGTAATATGCCTAAAAATAATACACTCAAAAAGATCCTCGTTATCGGTTCCGGTCCGATCGTTATCGGTCAGGCTGCGGAATTCGACTACGCGGGAACGCAAGCTTGCCAAGCATTGAAGGAAGAAGGCATGGAAGTTATCCTGATCAACTCCAACCCGGCTACGATCATGACCGATACGAACATGGCAGACAAAGTATATATTGAGCCCATTACCCTTGAATTTGTTACACAAATCATTCGTCAAGAGCGTCCGGACGGCTTGCTTCCAACTCTAGGCGGTCAAACAGGTCTGAACATGGCTGTAGAACTTGCTCGCGCAGGAGTTCTTGAGAGCGAGAATGTAAAGCTTCTGGGTACTCAGCTTACTGCGATTGAGAAAGCGGAAGATCGCGATCTTTTCAGAGACTTGATGAGAGAACTAGAGCAGCCTGTGCCGGATAGCGTTATCGTAACAACAGTCGCGCAAGCGGTAGATTTTGCTAATGAAATCGGCTTCCCGATCATCGTTCGCCCAGCTTACACACTTGGCGGTACTGGCGGCGGTATCTGTAACACAATGGAAGAGCTGACGGAGATCGTAGCTTCCGGAATTCGTTACAGCCCAATCGGTCAGTGTCTCGTTGAACGCAGCATCGCGGGCATGAAAGAAGTCGAGTATGAAGTTATGCGTGACGCGAACGACAACTGTATCGTTGTATGTAACATGGAGAATTTTGATCCGGTTGGCGTACATACAGGAGACAGCATTGTAGTAGCGCCAAGCCAAACATTGTCGGATCGCGAATATCAAATGCTTCGCTCCGCTTCCTTGAAAATCATTCGCGCTTTGAACATCGAAGGCGGTTGTAACGTACAATATGCGCTTGATCCACACAGCTTCCAATATTATGTCATCGAAGTTAACCCGCGCGTAAGCCGCTCTTCGGCGCTTGCATCCAAAGCAACGGGCTATCCGATTGCCAAAATGGCTGCTAAAATTGCGATTGGCTACACACTTGATGAGCTTGTGAATCCAGTAACGGGTCAAACTTATGCCTGCTTCGAGCCTGCACTTGACTACATCGTGTCCAAAATCCCGCGCTGGCCATTCGATAAATTTACGGCTGCTAACCGCAAGTTAGGGACACAAATGAAAGCAACTGGCGAAGTTATGGCCATCGGCCGTACATTCGAAGAGTCCATTCACAAGGCGGTTCGCTCGTTGGAAATTGGCGTACACCGGTTGTTCCTGAAGGAAACAGACCTTTTGGACAAAGAAACGTTAGAATCCCGTTTGCAAAAACCTGATGATGAGCGCTTGTTCTTACTAGCAGAAGCTTACCGCAGGGGCTATTCCGTAGAGCAATTGCAAAATTTGACGAAAATTGACTGGTGGTTCTTGAACAAGCTTGAAGGTTTGATCAAGTATGAGAAAGAAATCGCAGCGAGTGAATTAACGGCTGAGCTGATCTTTGAAATTAAGCGTAAAGGCTTTACAGATCGCGCAATTGCTGAAATTCGTACGCTTGCAGGCTGCACAACATTCATTAACGAAGCGGATGTAAGAACTTATCGCTTGAAGCACAACATTAAACCAGTTTACAAAATGGTTGATACTTGCGCAGCGGAGTTTGAAGCTTCGACGCCATACTATTATTCAACTTATGAGCAAGAAGATGAAGTAACGGAAACAACGAAAGAGAAAGTCGTTGTACTTGGCTCCGGTCCAATCCGTATCGGTCAAGGGATCGAGTTTGACTACTCCACGGTACACGCTGTATGGGCGATTCAAGCTGCTGGTTACGAAGCTGTTATTATCAATAACAACCCAGAGACGGTTTCCACGGACTTCAACACATCCGATCGCTTGTACTTCGAGCCATTGTTCTTCGAAGATGTTATGAACGTGATTGAACGCGAGAACCCAATCGGTGTTATCGTACAGTTCGGCGGTCAAACAGCCATCAACCTGGCAGCTCCTTTACACAAAGCAGGAGTTCGCATTCTAGGTTCCGATCTGGAAAGCATTGATACGGCAGAAGATCGCAAAAAATTCGAAGCCCTGCTTAGCAAACTTTCGATTGCTCAGCCTCCAGGCGGCACCGTAACTTCGGTGAATCAAGCGGTTGGAACAGCAGCGAAGTTCGGCTATCCGGTCATCGTTCGACCTTCCTATGTCTTGGGTGGACGTGCGATGGAGATTGTCTACTCCGATGAAGAATTGCTAAGCTACATGGAATATGCCGTGAAAATCAACCCTGAGCATCCGGTTCTGATCGACCGCTATATGCTGGGGAAAGAGGTAGAGGTAGACGCAATTTGTGATAGAGAAACAGTTCTAATCCCTGGGATTATGGAACATGTTGAGCGTGCTGGGGTTCACTCCGGCGACTCCATCGCGGTGTACCCGCCGCAATCGCTCTCTGACGATATTAAGGCGCAAATTATCGAGATTACGACAAAAATTGGTCTAGAACTTAACGTAGTTGGCTTGGTTAACATCCAATTCGTTATCCACAACGATCAAGTGTATGTGATCGAGGTTAACCCGCGTTCTTCCAGAACGGTACCATTCTTAAGCAAAGTAACGAACATCCCGATGGCTAACGTAGCAACACGTGTTATTATGGGACAAAAGCTGACGGACATGGGTTACCAAAGCGGTCTATGGCCGGAAGATAGCTATGTCTCCGTGAAAGTGCCGGTATTCTCCTTTGCGAAACTTCGCCGTGTAGATACAACACTCGGACCTGAGATGAAATCAACAGGTGAGGTAATGGGCCGCGATACGAACTTTGCTAAGGCGCTCTACAAAGGCTTAATCGGAGCAGGTATGAAAATTCCAGCAGCTGGTTCCGTTGTAGTAACGGTTGCTGACAAAGACAAAGAAGAAGCAATTGAGATCTTGAAAGGCTTCTACCGTCTCGGCTATAAAATCATTGCGACTGGCGGAACGGCAACAGCTATTGAAGAAGCTGGACTTCCAGTAACAACGGTGCATAAATTGAGCGAAGGCTCACCAAACATTTTGGACTTGATCCGCAGCGGGGACGCGCAGTTTGTTGTAAACACGCTGACCAAAGGTAAAACGCCTGAGCGCGACGGTTTCCGTATTCGCCGTGAAGCCGTTGAGAACGGTGTGGTTTGTATGACATCGCTCGACACGGTGAGAGCACTCGTTAATATGCTCGAAGCGATCAACTTCTCCTCACGCGCAATGCCAGTTCATGTCTAAGAAAGAGGTGACGGACTTGTCAGTGTTAACTCGTACGGATGTTGCAGGACGCATTATGGTCGCACTCGATTATGCAAATGCGGCAAGCGCCGAAGGGCTGCTGAAGCAGCTCGAAGGGATTCCTTGCTACGTGAAGGTGGGCATGCAGCTGTTCTATGCTGCAGGTCCAGGCTTCGTCGCGAGTCTGAAAGATCGCGGTTATAAGGTGTTCCTCGATGTGAAGATGCATGACATTCCGAACACGGTCAAAGGCGGCGCGGAAAGCGTAACGCGCCTAGGGGTGGATGTGTTCAACGTCCATGCTGCCGGAGGCAAGGACATGATGGCAGCTGCCTTGGAGGGTGTCGACAAGGGATTGGCCGCAGGCGCTGCACGCCCGATCGTCATCGGCGTGACGCAGCTGACCAGCACCTCGCAAGCGGTGCTGAACGAAGAGATCGGCTTGACCGGTACGGTTGAGCAAGCCGTCATTCGTTATGCCCGCTTGGCGCATGCCGCGGGGCTTCAAGGCGTCGTCGCCTCACCGCTTGAGGTGACGGCGATTAAGGCGGCGTGCGGTGACGGCTTCGTCACCGTAACGCCGGGCATCCGCCCAGCAGGAGCGGATGTTGGCGACCAGTCGCGCATCATGACGCCAAGAGAGGCGTTCGCACAAGCAACGGACTACGTTGTGATCGGCAGACCGATCACAGGCGCGGCGGATCCAAGGGCTGCATTGGAATCAATTATTGATTCCATCCTGTAGCACCTAACAACGGAAGGAACGGTGGAAGAAACATGAGTCAACTCGAAACGATTGCGAAGCATGTCGCGGCTTCCTTATTAGATATTGAAGCGGTCGCTCTTCGGCCGCAACAACCTTTTACATGGACATCGGGCTTGAAATCCCCGATTTATTGCGACAACCGTCTGACAATGTCACACCCGGCTATTCGCGAAGCAATTGCTGACGGCTTCGTCAGCTTGATGCAAGAGAAGTTCCCGGACGCTGAGGTTGTTGCCGGCACAGCAACTGCTGGCATCCCTCATGCTGCATGGGTAGCTCAGAAGCTGGGTCTCCCGATGATTTACATTCGCGATAAAGCGAAAGGCCATGGCAAAGAGAATCTGATTGAAGGTTCTGTGAAGCCAGGCCAAAAGGTCATCGTTATCGAAGACCTGATTTCAACGGGCGGAAGCTCTTTGAAAGCAGCGATTGCTGTCAAAGAAGCGGGAGCTGTTCCACTAGGCGTACTAGCCATTTTCTCCTACCAATTGGACAAGGCGACAGATGCTTTCCAAGCTGCGGAGATGCCGCTTCACACGCTTTCCAACTACTCTACGCTGCTTGAAGTAGCCTTAGAGAAAGGCGCAATCAAAGCGGAGGATATGGCATTACTTCGTTCATGGAGAGAGAATCCTGCGGCGTTTGGCGTGTAGAAGAGATTCAAAGATTGTTAGATACAGCTGGTTACCGCATCGGCGGCGCCGCATATAAGTGAAATGTGAAGAAGCCCTACCTTTTCGAAAAGGAGGGCTTCTTTTGTATTTATTCCTTGTCATTGGTTAATAACTGGATAAAAGTTTGCAAGGGCTGGGAGATCCACTTTTTGGGATGGAGCAACAGCTGGATATCTAACTTCAACTCTTCATGGGAAAAAGGGAGGGAAACGAGCTTTTTTTGTTCGAGCTCGCTCTGAACGACAATCCTAGGCAGCAGAGCGATGCCAAGCCCATTCATAACGCATTGTTTAATCGCTTCTAAATTACCAAGTTCGAAGCCGATTTGGAGCGGGATGGCGTGATCTTTGAGCAACTTTTCAAACATGCCCCGATAAATGCAGCTTTCTTCTGTCACAATAAATTCAGTTTGCTCCAAATCGGTAAGCCCGATGTGGTCTAGCTGTGTGAGCGGATGAGTCAATGGAGCAACGAGCAATAAAGGTTCTTCTTTTATTTTCGTACAAGTCAGGAGGGGCTCAGCTGGATATCGGTCCAATAGCAAACCTAGATCATAATCGCCCTCTCTGACTTTGGTCATAAGCGAGGCTTCACTGTCAGGATATAACTGAATGTTAAGACCGGGATAAAGCTGTTTCAAAGCTTGCAAATAAGGAGGCAGATAATAGGCTGCAAGAGAGTTAATCGTGCCAATCGTCAAAGTACCCGTGACCTGGCTTGCCACCATTTCTTTGGACTGATCGTAGAGATCGAGCATCTGTACAGCCAGCTTCAGCAGGCTTTCACCAGATGAGGTTAACCGCAGCTGCCGGCCATATCTTTCAAAAAGAGGCACCCCGTATTCACGCTCAAGCTTCTGAATTTGCATGGTAATGCTGGACTGTGCATAACCTAATTCTTCGGCGGCTTTGGTAAAGCTTTTTCTTCGGGCAACCTCGCGAAAGGTGCGGAAATACGTTAAGTCCATGGCAGCCCCCAAAATTTTATCAAAAATATTGATGAGTAGTATCATTTATTATAGCTAACTGTGATGATATTTTCCATGCTAAAGTGGATGTACAACATCAAATTAACGGGGAGATGGCTTATATGTTAAAAGAAAAAGACTTGCATGGTGTATATGTTCCTATTATTACGCCTTTTGATGAGGAAGGCGAATTGGATGCTGCCTCTTTTTATAATCATGCCTACAATTTGTTTCAAGATGGGATCGATGGACTCGTTGTTAACGGCACGACAGGGGAGTCACCAACGATTACAGGTGATGAGCTTGGCGTTATGTTTGCAACAGCTCAAGCTGCTCGAGATGCAGCGCATGTGCAGGTACCACTCGTAGTCGGTACGGGTACGAATGATACGCGTTCCACGGTGCGTAAAACAGAAGAAGCTGGGAAACTTGGTGCTGACGGAGCTTTAGTTGTAGTACCATATTATAATAAACCTAGCCAACAAGGGATTATTGAGCATTTTCGCCGAGTTGCTAGTGTTGGTGTGCCCGTGATTTTATATGAAGTTCCACACCGTACAGGGGTGACATTAGAGCTGGATACAGTTAGGGCCATTCTCGAACTCGATGGTGTGATTGGGATGAAAGACAGTACGCCTAACACGCAGGCAGTTTCGGAGCTTACTAGACTAGGCTCAAAGCCGATTTTGTGCGGAGAAGATACGCTGCTTTTTGACGCTCTTCAATCTGGAGCAAAAGGGGTAATGAGCGCATCTGCGAATGTGGAGACAGAGCGGTTCGTAGCGTTTTACCGTCATTTTCTGGCAGGTCGGCAGGAGAAAAGCAAGGAGCTTTTTGAAGAATTGCTCCCGCTAATTCGTCTTCTTTTCCAGGAGCCGAATCCAGCTCCCCTCAAATGGCTGCTTGAACAGCAAGCTGTTATTGAGAGCGGAACGCTGCGGCTGCCACTTTTGCCAGTAACGGAAGGTCTGCGCACGAAGCTTGCAACTTATTTGTAAAGGGAGCGTTGATTGAGCTATGACTCGAACAAGAGTATTTACAGGTTCACCTTGGGAGCCAACGGTAGGCTATTGCCGGGCAATAAGAGTAGGAAATCGCATCGAGGTAGCTGGAACAACTGCGATGAAGGATGGGGAAGTTGTTGGGGAAGGCAATGCTTATGAACAAGCGCGTTATGTGCTGGAGACCATAGAGAAATCACTCTTGGAGCTTGGAGCTGCTATGTCTGATGTTATACGTACCCGCATGTTTGTGACGGATATTTCCTTATGGGAAGAATTCGGCCGTGCACATGGGGAATATTTCCGAGAAGTTCAGCCTGTGGCAACAATGGTCGAGGTGAAAGCATTAATTGATCCTAGGTTAATGATTGAGATTGAAGTCGAGGCGCTGAAGACCGAAGGTTAACGGGGCATTCTGGCTTTGATAAAAATAGCGCTCTTCCATCTTGTTGTCGATATCATGTCGCTGACAAGAGGAAGAAGCGCTATTCGCATTGCAAACAGTTAACTGTTAACCTACCCGTTTACCAAGAATAATCAGGTCTCGTTCGATTCCATCCAGCTCGGCAATACCAGGCAGATGCGCCCAATTTTCAAAACCAAACTTACGGAAAAGCTGCAAACTAGGTTCATTATGTCCAAAAATAAAGCCCAGCAAAGTTTTAAGCCCTAGCTTTGGGCAAGCCTCTAAAGCCTGCTCCATGAGGTATCGGCCGATTCCTTGACCGCGGCATGCTTCGTCTATGTATATACTGACTTCTGCCGTTGCATGATAGGCTGGCCGGCCATAAAAGGATTGAAAACTAAGCCAACCGCATATTCCGCTGCCATTCTCCAGCACCCATAAGGGCCGGAAATCGGCGGAGTGTTCGTGAAACCAGCCTTCACGACTGGCAGTCGTAACGGGTTCCGTATCTGCGGTAACCATTCGCCCTGCGACAGTTGAATTATATATGCGTACAATGTCCGCGAGATCTTCCAAGTTGGCATCGCGAAGAGATAGATTTGTTGTGCTCATGGTGATTCTTCATTCCTCTCATGCTTTCTCATTTCGTGCGGCAAGCTTCATCCAGAAACGGCTGATGGTCTCAGTTCCTTTATCCCAATTGATCAGATGGAAATGCTCATTGGGTGCATGAAGGTTCTCACCTGGCAAGCCAAAGCCCAGCAGAACAACAGGGGCATCAAGCACGCGGCCTAATACTTCCACGATTGGAATGGAGCCGCCGCTTCGTGTGTACACGGGCCAAGCGCCATAAGTATCTTCATAGGCTTCAGCGGCTGCAACCATCACAGGCTCATCGATTGGCGTAATGAACGGATTGCCGCGCAATTGACGGTCGAGGGTCACTTTAACGCCAGGCAAATCTTGGGCATGAATATGGGCTTCAACGGCCTCCATAATTTCATCCGGCACTTGCGCGGCCACTAAACGGCAGGCAATTTTGGCCGAAGCACGGTTAGGGATAATCGGTTTGATGCCTTCTCCTTGAAAACCGCCGCTCACGGAAGTGATTTCCAAAGTGGGTCTCGACGTTGTTTGTTCATAAAACGAGAAACCTTTTTCCCCATATAGCTTGTCTACTTTAAGATCTGTACGGACCTTATTTTCATCAGGCTCAACTTGTTTAAATGCCTCACGTTCCTTATCTGAAAGCTCAATCACGCGATCATAAAAGCCTTTGACAGCTACTTTGCCATCGGCATCATGAAAAGAGCTTAGCAGCTGCGTTAAAGCGTGAATCGGATTTTGCACAGCCCCGCCAAACAATCCGGAGTGCAGGTCACTACTCGCTCCATCGATCGTTATCTCGAAACCGGCAAGACCACGCAAGCCATACATGAGTGCAGGTTTGCCAGGTCCGTGCATCTGAGTATCCGAGAGAGTAATCGCGTCGGCCTGTAATTTATCTTTGTACTTTTCTACAAATGGAGGAAGGTTTTTACTTGCAATCTCTTCTTCGCCTTCAATGCAGAATTTCACATTCACGGGAAGACTGCCCTGTGTGCGCAGGAAAGCTTCAACCACTTTCACATAAAGCAGGAGTTGGCCTTTATCGTCTGTACTGCCTCGTGCAAAAAGCTTCCCATCGCGGATGACGGGCTCGAAAGGCGGGGTATCCCATAGTTCAAGAGGGTCAGCGGGTTGAACGTCATAGTGTCCATAGATAAGCACCGTAGGCTTACCTTCCGCATGCAGCCAGTCTGCATAAACGACAGGATGGCCGCCTGTTGGCATAATTTCAATATTTTCCAGGCCAGCTTTTCTCAGGGAGTCAGCCGCCCATTCTGCACAGCGCTTCATATCAGGTTGGTGTTCGGCAACAGCACTAATACTTGGAATCCGCAGAAACTGCATCAATTCCTCTATGTGTTGATCCCTTTGCTCTTCCAAGTAGGTTTTGATTGTTTCAATCATGTCGGTATTCTCCTTCTTTGTAAGCAATTCTAAATAAGTGTCTTCTTTAACTTCCCCAAAGGGAGGTAAAATCCTGCAAATAAATGCTGCGGATTCACATTTTGTAGGGGAGTTGCATGCAGCTTAGAGAAGCGGGTATTATTGTAAAAGCCAAATAAACGGAACCGCAACGGTTAAGGAGGAGCAAACATGCAGTTGATTTGCAAAACAGAACGAATGTCCTTGGTTCGCTTAGATCCAACTTCCGCTGAACTAGTGCTTGATTATGTGAATCACAATCGTGCTTTTTTGTCGGAATGGGAACCCGAGCGCAATGAGCTGTATTATACGAAGCCGTATCAAGCAGATTTACTTGAGAAAGAAGCTAAGTTGATCGAGGAAGGTCTATTGCAGAAAGCATGGATGCTGTATGAAGACAGAGTGATTGGATCAATTTCCCTAAGCAATATTGTCAGAGGGGCCTTTCAATCCTGTCATCTGGGCTACCGAATGGACGGTAGTCTCGTCAATCGCGGATTTATGACTGAGGGTGTACAAGCGATGATTGACTACGCTTTTGAGGTCATGGGGCTGCACCGAATTGAAGCCAACATCATGCCTCGCAACACCGCCTCTTTGAAGGTTGTGGAGAAGCTAGGTTTTTATGAAGAGGGCTTAGCGCTCAAGTATTTGAAAATCCATGGTGTTTGGGAAGACCATATTCATATGGTGCTGCGAAATACGGCTATGGAATAGAAGTTGAAAGTCAATAACAGTCTCTCCTTTATTGGGGAGGCTGTTTTCTTTTTAATACGAAAATGGCGCAGATCGAGAGGATATACACAGCCACCTTAACAAAATGAACCTTGTGCAAGAATGGTGACCTTCGTTTTTACAAGAAAGGTCAACTCGGCAAATCATGTCTATTTTCAAATGAATGTCTGCAGGTTACGATCGAACTGCCAGCGTAACAGCAGGCTCAATATCGAAAGGGTGAACACGACATGGAGGAAAGAGCGACTGGTATCCAAGCAGATACGAGACGGCAAAAGGTAGTTTGGACCAAACCGAAGTATGCCACATTCAGAAGCAGATGGATACGGGATCGACATTTATATTTGATGTTATTGCCAGTGATCGGGTTTTATCTATTATTTAAATACGCCCCGATGGCAGGTGAGGTCATTGCCTTTAAGGATTATCGCTTTGCTGATGGTATATTCGGCAGTAATTGGGTTGGATTTAAGCACTTCTCAAGCTTATTTCAAAGTATAGATTTTTGGAAAGTGCTCAGAAATACACTGCTTCTTAATGTGTACAGTCTTGTCTTTGGATTTCCGGTACCGATATGTCTTGCTCTTCTCTTGAATGAGGTGCGGAAGGAGTGGTATAAACGGACGGTCCAAAATCTGCTCTATCTGCCACATTTTATTTCCTGGGTTGTTCTCGGCGGGATTTTTATAGCGATGCTTTCTCCGAGTACAGGTGTTGTCAATTTAGTGCTTACGAAATTATTCGGCATTGAGCCTATCTACTTCATGGCAAGCTCTGGATGGTGGCCCGTTGCTTACACGTTATCCGGGATATGGCGAGAGGCTGGTTGGGGAACTATTTTATACTTGGCCGCTATGGCATCGATCGATCCTCAACTGTATGAAGCAGCGAAGATGGATGGTGCGACCAAGTTGCGCCAGATCTGGCATATTACATTGCCTGGTATCCGCAGTACGATTGCCATTCTGCTCGTTCTGCGCATGGGGCATATGATGGATGTGGGTCTCGAGCAGACGTTGGTACTACAAAACATGTCCGTATTAGATGTATCCGATGTCATCAGCACCTATGTGTATCGTGTAGGCTTGCAAAACATGAACTATAGTTATACCACAGCACTTGGCTTGTTCCAATCTGCCGTGGGACTGATTCTAGTGATTGGCGTGAATAAGTTAACCCGAGTTTTCGGAGAACGGGGGCTTTGGTAATCAATGAATACTTATACGAAACATCATGTTATCTTTGCTCGAATGGGAGTTGCTGTGAATTACAGCATCCTAGCTATTTGCTCCCTTATTGCTTTATATCCGTTTTGGTATGAAGTTGCAGCCTCTTTCAGCAGCAGTAGAGCAATTACAGCCGGGGAAGTCTCGCTTTGGCCGGTTGAATTCAACACAGAAGCCTATCAACGGCTACTTCAGGATGGGCAGCTTTTTATCGCCTTGCGAAATACAGTGCTTGTAACGATTGTCGGAACAGCACTTAATATGGCCCTTACGATATTGGCGGCGTATCCGCTGTCCAGAAGAAGATTGATGGGGCGCAAGGAACTGCTCATGTTTATCACATTTACCATGTTGTTTGTTGCGGGCGTAATCCCAAATTTTATTCTAGTTAAATCTTTAGGGCTTATGGATACCTATTGGGCACTATGGCTGCCCTCATTAATTAGTACATATAACATGTTTGTGATGAAAACGTTCATGGAAGGTTTACCGGAGGAAGTTGAAGAGTCTGCTGCTATCGATGGTGCAGGTGATTGGCGTATTCTGGTACAGATTATTATTCCTCTATGCAAGCCAATACTAGCGGCACTATCTCTCTTTTATGCGGTAGGGTGGTGGAATTCTTATTTCAACGTTTTGCTTTATGTTACCAAAACGACGATGCAAACGCTGACGCTCAAACTCTATCAAATGATTTTGCAAGTGGATCAAAGCCTTCTTGACAATGCTTCAGGAAGTGAAGGAGTGGCACAGGTTGTCCTAACACCCGAAGGGATTAAAGCGGCAGCCATTGTCATTGCAGTTATGCCGATCTTGATTGTGTATCCGTTCCTTCAGAAGCATTTCGTCAAAGGTGTCTTGATCGGATCGATTAAAGGCTGATATCATGGGGCAAATAGCCCTTGGTATAGATACCAAACTATAGGGGGATGAAACCATTGAAAATGATCAAACGTGCTTGGAAACCAGTTCTTACAGCAAGCTTATCTTTAGCGGTACTGGCCGCTTGCAGTTCTAATCCTACGAACACAGGCAGCAGTTCAGAAACACCGCAAGGCAGCGCTGCTGGATCGGCCACATCGGCAGGACCGAAGAAAGAAATCAGCATCTCTGTCTTTGATCGTGGAACGATTGCTGCAGAAGAGGGCAGTTATGAGAATAACCGATGGACAAAATGGATCAATGAACAATCTCCAGCGAAAGTAACTTGGGTGCCCATACCACGCGGGCAGGCTCAGCAGAAATTAAGTACTCTAGTAGCATCCGGAAGCGCGCCAGATCTGATTTGGGAGTATGACCGGAACTATATTGCGCAATTAGCTAATCAAGGCGCTATCCAACCGATCGATGGTTATATAGAGAAATACAGCACAACGTTAAAAAAATATTTGCAAGAGCACCCGGAGCTTAAATCAGCTATGACGATTAATGGCAAAATGTATGCGATTACCAGCAGTCGCAGCATTGAAGGGCTTGCTAACCATGCCATGTGGATACGCCAAGATTGGTTGGATAAGCTGGGCTTGAAGACGCCCACCACGACAGATGAGCTTATTGAGGTAGCTAAGAAGTTTAAAGATGCGGACCCCGACGGTAATGGAAAAGCAGATACAGTGCCTATTGTGTTCAATGGTAATGCTGTGCAAATTCTCAGAGCTTTCTTCTCTGTGAATGAGAATCAATGGTATTTGGAAGACGGCAAAATGAAATTTGGAAGAACGCTTGATCGTTATAAGGATTCCATTGCTTATCAGAAGTCGTTATTTGATCAAGGCTTGCTCGATAAAGAGTATATTACGGATAGCAACTTCCAGCGTGCTCGTCAAATGTGGACGACCGGCAAAGCAGGAATTTATATGAGCTCTTGGAATATACAAAATGAATTTATGGATCTGAAGAAGAATATACCCGATGCCAAGATGGTACCGTTAGAGCCGGTAGCCAGTAAATACGGGAAAAATGGATTATATCAGGAGCTGCCGGCCAATATTCTAGTTGCTTTTAACAGTAAGATGAAGGAAGACAAAATTGAAGCAGCTATCAAGTTCCTCGATTGGACGATGGAAAAAGGGGATATGACACTCAAGTATGGGGAGGAAAATGTGCATTACAAACTGCAGGATGGGAAGATTCCTCAAGTTATCAATGCGGATAAGTCTCGGAAGGAAGTATCCTATGCCTATGAGTACGCAATCGTGTCTGATTTTAGCTTAGCGGCAGATTGGTTTCCGATCATGGCGGCTCAAGACACCGTCTCCCAAGAATATGCCAAACTAAAGACGCAGTCGCTTAATGTCGCGCTTAAAAATAAATACCGCAGAGATATCGCTTTTAGCCCGGACATTCCAGAAGTAAGTCAATTAATTGCTACCTTCCATCCCATTGCTACACAAATTGAGGTGAAAGCAGTAACTGGCGGCAACGCATCGACACCTGAATCTGCCATTGACGAGGTGCGGAAGGAGTGGAAGCGATTAGGCGGGGAGAATGTGGAGAAACTGGCACAAGAATGGTATGAGAAGAATAAAGAATTTTTGAAATGATCGTTGGGTAAAAAAAGAAATGGAGGGAAGGCTGCTTGCTGATGCAGGCTGACCTTCCTTTTTTGTGAAGGATGCAGTGACCTCATGATGGATGAAGTCACATCTTTTATGATGTTAAGCGGGAAAGGAAGGAAGAGTCCTGCCATTCGAGTGAATTGAAAGAAATGCGACGTTTTATAAAAAGTGTCTATTGTGATTTCGTCCGCTTTTGACTAAGTTAATTTCATCACGATTGTAACTATTAGTTAGACAGGAGGTGTTCGAAAAAGTGTTTTGCTCTGCTGGCTATCGTCACATGCAGTTAGACCATTTGTTAGAGGAAGGAGTACGGCGATGACCCCCATAAAAAAGATAAGTATTATCCTTATTGCAATGATCTTTTTCATACAAAGCTTAGGTATGGGCTCGAAGGAACCAATCATCGCACATGCAGCTGAAATTAATTCGCCGAAACTGCTTAGCGGTAACATGCGAGGTTTATTGTTTCCTGTTAATATACCGTTCATTGAGACTGGGGCCACATATACTTGGGAGAAAGAAGGAATTTATTTAACGGATTCCCGTCTTGTCGATACAGACCCTATTGATTCGCGTAAAATGATGGACGGTTCTGTAAGCGTTGTCAGTTCGACGACAAGCGAACTTGGAGATGCCTTTGGAACGCTGGTCTATGACCTGAAAGCTGTTCACCGCATATCCTCTCTGCAGGTATGGTCAGAATTCACAGCATCAAGCGGGTTGAAACAGGTGGAGATTGCGGCAAGTATTGACGGTACTAATTACAACCAGGTTGCGGTTTCTGAAAACGTTTACGAAGATAGTGCAGGTATTGTTCCGTTGACTGTGGACATCAAACCTGTCCCTTACGCCAGATATGTGAAGGTTGTGCTTCATAAAAATCCGGAGAAGCTTATGATGAGCCTTGCAGAGGTAGCAATTTGGGGAGAGGCTGCTGAAGCACTGGCGCTTCTAAGCAATAACCAATTAAAACCCGGAGGTTACTATCCGACAGGGATGCAAAAGTTGGATACGAAGGCAACCTACAAATGGCAAACGGAGCAGCCCTTTGTATCACAGGCAGGCTTATTATCAAGCGACAATGAGTCAGGTGCGAAGAATGACGGAAGTGCAGGTGGATTGCCTGATCTAATCGATGGTTCTAGCACGGAGGAGACGGCGGATACAACGGCAAGTATGGCCGTAGGCTCTCCAGGTCGATATGGGACTGTTACTTTTTCATTAAATGACATGTATCAAATTGGCATGATTGATGTATGGAGCAAAGCGAGCAGCAGCAATTTCATGGATGGTTATGAGGTTCTGCTAAGTGTTGACAATGTCAACTATTTCTCTATCGGCTATTCGGCAAATCCGAACAACCGATACGCTGATGCCATGCTCAATACTCCCTCCTACGGCGTCCCAGGCAAGCATGCTAAATATGTAAGAATTGTCATGCATAATGCCAATGATTCTGATCGCTTAATCGCGGGGGAAATTGCTATCAAGGGCTGGAAACTGTATGACCCAACGCTTGCTAAGAGTGATACTCCGGATCAGGTCGACTTAACAACCAATCTAAAAAATTACAACACGCTGTATTTGGATTGGTCCGCCTATAACTCCGTGGTGAATAAGGTTAATAAATACAGTATTTACATACAGAAGAGCGACTTTACCACGACAAACGGACTTACTGCTCATGTAACGGCCGAAAACGGCTCAGTTGAACAGAAGGGGAAATTTCTTCTTGTATCTTCTTTACAGCCAAGTACGACATACTACATTGCCATCACACCTACTAGTACAAGTTCAGGTGAGCGCAAGGATGTCCGTACAATCAAAATCACGACGCCAAGTGTTCTTGGCGGGGAGAAGATCGGAGATATTTTTGCCATCAATGATACGCCTTATGGTGGAGGCAACTACAAGCAGCATGGGGATAAAGAGGATGAAAATATCATCCGCAAACTCATGCTGATGAGAAGCATCGAAGGGATTAACTTTAACCGTTGGTGGATTCATGATTCCTGGGTGAAAACATTCTCGAATCAATACGGAGTCGGATTCCATACGTTTTACCATGGAGCTAAAGATGTTCCAATGGAAAACAAACAAGGAACTTGGACGTTTTCTACTGTCAATGAACCTGATCTTAAAGGGACGAATCCTTCTGCATTAGCCTTACAGTTTAAGCAGAACCACGAAAGTTTGAAGGCGGTAGACAACCGCAATTTATTGATTGAGCCTGCCCTGGGCGGAACAGAGCCAGCAAGTATGACTTGGCTTGAGAATTTGTATAAATCCGACGGTCAGAATGGGGCTCTAGTGAAAACCTATTTTGATGTGCTTGATGTGCATCCCTATGTGAAAAATCACGAGGGCAGCTTGCCAGGGCTCATTCCAGGCGCACCAGAAATGCTGATCGGCAAAATCAAGGAGATCGGGGCATTAAAGGCCAAATATGGCGATCAGGACAAACCAGTTATATTTACGGAGCTTGGGTGGAGCACTTATACAGGGAGCGGCTATCTCCGTCCAGTGAATACCATCACACAACGTAATTATTTGGCAAGAGCCTACATGCATGCGATTGCAGGCGGAGTTAAGCGAATGCATTGGTACGATTTTCAGGATGATGGTGTCGACCCGGCTAACTTGGAACATAACCTTGGTTTGATTGATTGGTATGGCGTTCCGAAGCCAAGCTATTATGCTTACTATACGATGTCTAAAGTATTAAAAGACGCTAAATATATAGGCGTTAAAGCAAATGTCGATCATCCTTACTATGGCTATGAATATTGGCATGAAGGGAAAAACCAGTATATTACATCACTGTGGGCGGCAGATGAATCTACCAAAACAGCCACCTTTAAAACACAGGATAGCAGCCTTACCGTTGTAGGCATTGATGGGAGTTATTCCTATTTACCGGTTCATGATGGAACTGCGAGCTTAACGATCAGCGGTGCTCCTGTTTTCATCTATTCCAGCTCAGGCCTGGAGATCTCTTCAATTGATGATTCTTTTGTATTAAAAAATACTTCATTGGACGTAAGGCGTGGAGATATGCTTCATACAGCTATCCTTCGCTCTGGTATGGGAACGGAACTGGCAGGTAAAATTGAGCTAATCGGCCCATCAGGTGATTGGAAGCTAGAGGGGGACGTGAATTTTGCAGCGGGTACGACAGCCATTCCAGTAGCTATTCCTATTCCCCTTAACGCGGAGGAGAAGGTCCAGGAGCTTACCATCCAAGTTATCTCGGGCACATCGCTCATTGCTTCCATGAAATTAAAGGTTGGCGTGCTGGAGACGATCAAAGTCCGAGTTATGCCTGAGACTGCTGCACCCGGCCAGTGGAATCAATGGCAAGCCGCTATTTATGTGGAGAATGCGACTCTGGACAAAGAACTTAACGGCACGGTTCGTGTTACTGAGGCGGTATATATGGCATTAGGCCAACAAGCCGGCCCTTTTGTGATCAACAAATTACTGCCTGGTGAAGTTAAGAAGATCACTATGCCGATCACGTCTCTTCCAGAGCAGGCTAGAGCCAAGATTAAATTGTCGATTGAATTGGACAGCGGTTTTACGAAAATGGTGGAGAGACCGTTTAATTTTATTGCTGCTATGAACGATCAGACGGCGCCTGTAATTGACGGTAAGCTATCCGAGGAAAGCTGGCTTACTAGTATGCCGTTTGTCATCAATCGGCAAGATCAAAATAAAAACATTGCCAATTGGGGCGGTGAAACGGATTTAAGCGGTAAAGGCTTTCTGAAGTGGGATCGCAATCAACTCTATTTCGGAATGGAAGTTCAGGATAATATCCATTATCAAAAAGGAACCGGTGGCGACATGTGGCAAGGGGATAGCGTACAATTTGCCATTGATACAGGGAGAGATAACGGTGTTGGAAGCTCATCGAATAACGAATTCGGCATTGCACTAGGGGAACAAGGCCCAATGGTTTGGAGATGGTTATCGGCAAACGGCAAACCAATAGGAGAGTTAACGACCGTGCAAGCAGCGGTCTATCGAAGCAATATCGCCACCACCTATGAACTTGCGATTCCTTGGTCAGAGCTGCTCACGGAAGGGCGATCTGTGACGGACGAAGACATTTTTGGTTTTTCCATGCTTATTAATGAGAATGATGGAACAACCCGTCGCGGTTGGCTTGAATACATGAGCGGTATTGGTTCAAGCAAAAATACGCAGCTATTCGGGGATTTGATTTTCACTCAAGTAGGTGCTCCAGAGGTTAAGGTCACTGGAGTGAAGCTGGATCGCTCAACAGATGATCTGAAAATAGGGCAAGAGATTGTTCTGAATGCTTCTCTCCAGCCAATCGATGCAACGAACAAACAGGTTCGTTTCACCACTAGCGACCCGGCGGTGGCTAGCGTTTCACAAGAAGTCTATGGTCTACAGGCAACTGTAACGGGCGTATCTGCTGGAATTGCAGTGATTACTGCGACGACAGCCGATGGCGGGTACACGGCGAGAAGTCAGATTACGGTGTACTCACCTTCGATTGTAGGCAATGGTTCTTCAGGCGGTGGGGCATGGACTTCCTCTCCGGAACTTCCTAAGGTCCAAGAGGGGACTATCCTATTTCCAACACCGTTGGTGAATCAAGACGGTTTCGCCGGAGTAGATGTACCTTTGCTGACCTTGGAGAAAGCGCTGGAAGGAGCGTCTGCGTCCGATCAGAATGTAGTGATTGATATTCCAAAAGTACCTGGAGCTAGGGGAGTTCGGATCAAGCTCCCTGCAGCAGCGTTTGACAAAGCACAAACAAAGAATATCGAAAAGATACAATTCCGAACGGGTATGGCAGAATTAACGCTGACTTCGGATGCTTTATCTGGATATTTGAAGCCGACTTCAGGCGTGTTGGAGGTTTCCATCGCAGTGGTTAGTCCTGAGGCTCTTACTGGGGCAGCTGTAAACCGAATTAGCAACAAGCCAGTGTACGACTTTAACGTTGTACTTGACGGGATAAACATTCAAGAGTTTTTCCATAGAGATGCGGTTCAGATCTCAATGAACTACGTGCTTGATCATGGTGAGAATGCGGATCAGGTGATCGTTTATTATGTTCGGGATGGCCATACTCTCGAAGCCGTGAAGAATGGGATTTACGATGCTTCAACGGAACAAATAACATTTACTACGAATCATCTCAGCTTCTACACAGTTTTGTATACGCATGTAACCTTTCTTGATCTACAGGATGCAATCTGGGCTAAAACTAGCATTGACGCATTAGCAGCTAGAGGGATTGTTAACGGGATGGAAACGGATAGGTTCGTTCCTAACGATCAGGTTACTAGAGCCCAATTTCTTCAAATGCTGATTAACGCTTTTGATCTTGCAGATTCGAGTGCAGTTGCAAATTTCAGCGATGTGAACCGAGAGGATTGGTACTACACAGCAGTGTCGAGTGCTCAAAAGCTAGGAATTGTTCAGGGATATGAAGATGGATCCTTCGGCGTCCACCAATTCATTTCGAGACAGGAAATGGCGGTTATGGCGTATAGAGCTATTACACAGGCAAAGATTATTTTACAGAAATCTATACAGCCTGCAAACTTCGCAGATCAGTCGGACATAGATTCTTACGCATTGGAAGCTGTTGAAGCGATGACAGTGGCCGGCATTATTAACGGAGTTGAAGGGAATCTATTCGCGCCAAACATGAAAGCCACTCGGGCGCAAGCTGCCAAGATCATTTACGGACTGCTATCTAGGTAATCATGAAGAAGGGTCGGTTACGATTGAGTCAGAATCGGCCCTTTATTCAACAATCCTGAAAGGGGAATTGTCATGAGTATTATTAAAAAGAGTTGTTCTCTAATCTGTCTTTTTGCTGTTTTACTTATCTTGGTTTCCTCTGTGTTACCCGTCAGTCAAACGGTTCAGGCAGCAGCAGTCAATCCAAAACTGCTAAGCGGTAACGCAGTTGGAGGTGAGCTATTCCCTGTGGATACAGCTTCAATTGCGACGACAGCTTCCTATACATGGCTCACTGAAGGCTCACATGCAACCGATTCTGAGCTTACTGTTTCAGATGGGTCAGGTACACCCGATATGACCGACGGAAGCAACGGGCCTGACGATAACATGAGTGCAGTGACAGGGAGTAGCATAGGCTCTGCCGTTTATGGAACGCTCATTTATGATTTGAAAGCTGTCTACCAAGTATCCTCAGTAACGGTGTGGGCGGACACGAATGATCAAAGTCATATGAAGCAGTTCGAGTTGTATGCCAGCTATGATGGAATAACTTACAATCAGGTAGGGGCACAGGAGAATACGAATACGCTGGGATCCGGCTTTGCTCCCGTTACGCTTGTTGTTAAACCAACCATCTCAGCCCGATATTTGAAAGTCATTATGCATAAAGATACGAGCATGCCAGTCATGAGATTGGGGGAAGTGGCTGTTTATGGTGATGTACTAGAGCCAATGGCAATAGTAAGCAATAATTACTTGAGGACTTCCGGTATCTACAACACGACAGTGCCGAAAATTGCAACGAACGCATCCTATGAGTGGTTAACAGAGAATCCATTCATTACGGACGGAGATTTGATCAAATTTGATAACGATGCCTCTAAGAATGACACGGTTGGGGGACAGCCGGACTTAATTGACGGCTCAAGTACAGAATCCGATGCTGCTTCGACGACCAACTCGATCTGGGGTTCGAAAGGCAAGTTCGGTGCGGTTGTATTTAACTTGAACGACATGTATCAAATTGGGAAAATTGACGTATGGACATTAGCCTCGGGTGGAAACAAGTACATGGATGGATATGAAGTTCTCGTGAGCACCGATGGTGTGAACTATACGTCACTTAGCTATACATCGAATACTGCCAGCCGTAATGCAAATACGATCGTGAATACACCTAGTTATGGGGTCCCAGGTCTCCATGCCAAATACGTCAAAATAATTATGCATAATGCACTGAATTCCGAAATTTTAACGGTTGGTGAAGTGGCGATCTGGGGTTGGAAGCTGTACGACACGACTCAACCTAAGAAGTCGACACCAGACCGTGTAGAGCTTACTGCCAAGCTCAAAAATTACAGCACGATGTATCTTGACTGGTCTAGCTACAATAATGTTGTCAATCAAGTAAGCAAATATGGTGTGTATATCGAAACATCCCCTTTTACTAGCACAGAAGGATTAAGTCCAAAGTTTACTGCAGAAGCTAATTCGGTTGAACAACTAGGTAAATATCTATCCTATTTTTCCTTGAAACCAGAGACGGCCTATTATATAGCGGTGACTCCGTTCCACTTAACTGGAGGTGAGCGGAAAGATGTTGAGACATTGAAAGTGATGACCTCATCTGTGCTTGGCGGAGAAAAGGTTGGAGACATTTTCGCGATTAATGACGCTCCTTATGGGGGGAGCAATTACATGCACCATGGTGAAGGTGAAGATTTGTTTCTAATGACCAAATTGCGACTTCTGCGAGACCTTGGAGGTATTAACAAGAACAGATGGTGGGACCACAGTGAGGCTATGAAATCGCTATACGGGAAAAGTGGTTTAAATTTTCACTACTTCTATCACGGTCCGAGTTATGTTCCTACTGATAATGCAGGAGGTGTCTATACGTTCTCCACGTACAATGAACCTGACCTCGCTAATCGAAATCCAGCAGGAGTAGCAAGTCAGCTTAAGATCAATCATGACAGTTTAAAGGCGGTTAGCAGCAAAAGCTTGCTTGTAGAGCCTGCTCTTGCAGGACTCGATCGATTGGCTGCCGGCAAAGGCTTGAACTGGCTTGACGATTTCTATAATTCAGATGGGCAGAACGGTGCTCTTGTGAAAACTTATTTTGATGTCATGGATGTCCATCCCTACGTCAAATATGAATATCCGGCCGTGCCCGGACTTGATCAGGGTACGCCCGAAAAGCTGCTCGACACGCTGCAGCAATTAAAGGACACCATGATAAGCCATGGCGATGGCGAGAAGCCGATCGTCGTTACAGAGCTAGGGTGGAGCACCTACACAGGAGGCAGCTATCTTAAGAAGGTGGATCGCGCGACCCAAAGAAATTACTTGGCACGAGCCTACATGCATGCCATTGCTAATGGAATTCGAACGATGCACTGGTACGATTTTGCCGATGACGGTACGGAGACGAATAATTTAGAGCATAACTTGGGGTTGATCGACTGGAATGGGAAACCGAAGGAGAGCTATTACGGATACTACACGCTGATTAGAGTGCTGAAGGACGCCACTTATTTAGGAGCAGTACCGGATATTGCGAATCCTTATTATGGCTATCAATTTTGGGATGAGAATAAAAATCGCTACATTACATCTTTATGGGATGCTAGTTGGCAAACGACTAGCTCAACTTCGCGAACCGCCAAACTCGCGACGGCCGAACCAGGACTAACCATGGTTGGAATCGATGGAAGCTATAAATATATTGCTGCAGTCTCCGGAGTTGTCAATGTGCCTCTAACAGGAGCACCGTTGTTCATCTACTCGCTTGACGAAGTAAACGTGACTTCCATCAATTGATAGACAATTGGATTACTCCTCCCGAGCGGTCGTGTAAATGTTACAATAAAAACGAAAAGCACGACCGAACGGGGGATATCAATGAGAAACAGTATATCCGCGAAGGCGATGATGATTTATGGCATCGTGTTCGTCTTTATTATCAGTCTTACTTTCTGGTTGTCTTATACGGGAACTGTTGGCAGACTGCAAAAAGATTTGCAAGATACGAATCTTGCGCTTTTGAAACAGGTCGATTCCAAGATTGAAGGGGCCTTTCGTCAGACGGAAAAAGATCTGCTCTCCATGGCAGATGGGCTGGAATTTGTGTATTTTATGAACAATAGTTATAGCGATAATGCGCATAGGTATAGTATCCACTATACATTGACTACCAGGTTGAAGGATTTTATCGCCAATAATCCAAACTATTCGTCGGTCTTTGTTTATTCTCATGTCAGTGGAGATCTAATGACAGAGGAAACTTATGTGAAGCAAGCTTCGACGGAGTTTAACTGGTTAGCCCAATACTTGGATATGCCGGAATACTTCAAATGGCTATCGACCCAGAAAGTGTGGGACGGCCAAAAAAACGAAGATGTCATAACCTTGGTCCGCAGCTTCCCAGCCCTTAGCAGTCCTGGTTTCAGAAAGGGTCTTATGGCCATTAGCATCCAAGAGTCTGAGTTGTTCCAAATGATAAAATCCATCTATGAGGACGGTCACTCCGGCCATTTCTTTATCTTAGATAGGGAGGGAAATGTCGTTACACATGATGACAAGGCGCAGCTGTACAGCAACATGAAGTCGCAACCCTACATACAGAGGATTTTATCAGATCCAGACAGTGGTGCGTTTAATGTGAAGCTGGAAGGAGTTCAGCAATCTGTTTTTTATCGTACAAGTGAGTATACAGGCTGGAAAGTCATCAGTATAATGCCGGAATCCAAGTTATTTGAGCCCCTTAACGTGACACGCAATCTGCTATTGATCTTTGCTGTGATCATGTTCGGCCTAGCGCTGTCTGCTCTATTTTATGTGAATCGCTGGACTTTCAAGCCTTTGGATCGCTTAGCAGGCAAACTGTCTGGTCTGAATAAACATAGAGGAGCGGTGTCAGAAAGTTTAGGATTAAGCAGTTTGGAGCATATTTTCGATGAAATCGTTCTGGATCGCGAACACTTGGAGCAGCATGTGAGGGATTCGAAGCCGATGCTCAAGTGGAAAATTATGATGGAGATTTTGAATGGAAGCCGTACTGATTTTCATGCGGCTTATCATCATTTGGAGTTTCTAGAGATACGGATGTATCCAGAGCGCTTCCTAGTATGTACAGCAGAGATTAGCAGGGATGGCGAGCAGCTTTCCCCACGGGATGAAACGCTGTATACCTATATGTTCTGCAATGTCGCGGAAGAGATAATCCGATCTGAACATGCGGGTGCAGCGATAGACTTAGGCGGTGGCCGAGCAGCTGTCTTGCTCAGTTTTGCGGAAGGTGATCTGGAACAAAATCATGTTAGAACATTAGTCTTACTAGAATTCATCCTCGATATTATGAGGAAACAGTTCGGTTTGTCCGTTACCATTGGTGTAGGGACATGTCGTATGGAAATGAAGGAAATTCCGCTCTCGTTCGACGAATCCCAAAAAGCACTGCATTATAAAATGATTTTCGGAAAAAATTCCGTTATTTCAGTAGACGATCTACATCCTCCAGATCGACAGGATTATTACAAACTAAGCCGAATGACTGATCCCGTAATGGATGCATTAAAGCAAACCGACCGTGAGAAAATGCTTCTTCATTTATCAGATACGTTCCGTGAGGCTGTTGAGTGCAATCTTCCACCGGAACTAATTAAGCAGCTATGTTATGATCTCATGTTGAAATCGATGGAAACCGTGAATGCGATTGGGATTGAGCCAGAATTATCGATGGGGCCTTTGAACAGCATATACGACCGGATTGGAAAATGTGAGAATTGGAGGGACGCAGAACGTCTCGTTAGCGAAGTACTTGAGGGCTTGGCCTTACAAATTGAGGAAAAGCGAAGCCAACGCGGGAAAAATGAGACCATCGAGGGAATGCTGGATTATATCAGGTCACATTATCAGGAACATGATTTGTCATTGGAACGATTGTCAGCCATGTCCCGTCTCACACCGCCTTATATAAGCAGACTGTTTAAGGAATACACGGAAAGTAACTTTATCGACTATATGATTGAGATTCGGATCAAGGCCGCAATGGAGCTTTTGAAAAATAAATCCATTAAAATCAATGACGTTTCAGAAGCCGTTGGATATGCGAATACGAGAAGTTTCCTGCGTACGTTTAAAAAATATACAGGCTTAACTCCGACTGAGTATCGAGAATACAACAATAAAAATGATAAATTAAAGGCTCCGGTGTGATCATCGCGGCCTCTTTCTATTTTTATTGGTCGATGGTTAGAATAGCTTATTTTGTTTAAAATAGGTATTTTGTTGCATGACATTTTTTTACAAAAGATAGTATATTTTAATAGATTCATACAAGAGAACGTTCGTGCTCAAAAACTTTCAGGAAATTTTCAGTTTCATGGAACTTTTTGAAGCGATGAGCCGTCTAATTTATCATACAAGTTGATTTGGAAATGAAAGGAAGAAGTACCATATGGCGAATTGGTTTCGCAAAAAAAGCATAGCTGAGTCTACTCCTACTGAGGAGAAAGAGAACCTATTCGAGCTGCAAGCATCTTCGCACGTACAACGTAATTCGCCTTTATTAACAGTGACGGGTGTGCATCGCTCTTTTCAAGTTGGCGGTGAGCGATTAGAGGTACTTAAAGGTATTGAGATGGAACTCAAACCGCTTCAGCTTGTTATGCTCAAAGGCCGTTCTGGCTCAGGTAAGACAACACTTTTGAATTTAATTGGGGGGCTTGATCAGCCTAATGAAGGAGAAATTATGTTCCTAGATCATGCTTTTCATTTAGGAAGCGACAATGAACGAACATTAGTTCGTCGCAAAGAGATCGGTTTTATTTTTCAATCGTATGCCTTAATGCCGCTGTTATCAGCTTGGGAAAATGTGGAGCTCGCGCTGCGCATGGCAGGTGTTCCTCGGTCTGAGTGGAAAGAAAGGGTAGCTTATTGCCTTGAGCTCGTCGGGCTTGGTAAGCGAATGTACCATCGTCCTTTCGAGCTGTCTGGCGGTGAGCAGCAGCGTGTTGCGATTGCCAAGGCGATTGCGCATCGACCTTCATTGATTTTGGCCGACGAACCGACGGCTGAGCTGGATTCCCAGATGGGGGCACAGATCATGTCCGTTTTCCGAAGTATGATTGCAACAGAGCAGGTAACGATTTGTATGACGACCCATGACCCTACGATTTTGGAGGTTGCCGATCATGTTTACGAAATGGTGGACGGGAAATTCGTCTCCTAACTGGAGAAAGCCCGTAACTGCACTACTTATATGTACAACACTTATACTAGCTTCCGGCTGCTCGCTGCTGCCAAAGGAGCAGGAGGAAGAGGCGCTTCCGAGCATTAATCCGCCTAAGCTTTCCAAGAAACCTGAATACATAGTGAAAACAGAAACACTGGAGTCGAAAGTAAGAGGAAGCGGGCGTCTTATGGCGCTGCAGGAAGAGAAGCTGTTCTTCTCGGAGGATATGACTTCTAAACGGATCAGTGCCATTCTTGTGAAAAATGGTGATACAGTTGAGAAGGGTCAGCCCGTTGCTGAACTGGACGTTTCAGATATGGATAGCGATTTGAAGCGGAAGAAGCTTGAAACCCGCAAAGACGAGCTGACGATGATCGAAACGCTGCGGAAAGCAGACGAAATGACGCCCGAGCAAATTGAGCAGGCGAAGATTGATTTTGAACTGAAGCGGGAGGAGCTCACAAAGCTAGAAACGCAAGTGAGTAAAGCAAAGCTTCTTGCACCGTTTAGCGGAACGATTGTGACGGTTACAGCGAAGAAAGGTGACACGGTGAAATCGGAGGAGTCCGTTGCAACACTTGCCGATTTGAATGAATTGACGGTGGCAGCAAGCATAAGCGCAGACGATGCAAAGAAAGTCTCCATCGGGATGGATGTCCAAGTGGATATTAACTCAGCCGGACAGCACAAAGGGAAGGTCAAGCAGTTGCCGAATCCACAAGCGGCAGGGAATAATAATGGCAACTTCCCAGGCGGTGGGCAAGACGGCAAACAAGATTCAATTGATCAATATCTAGTTGTTCAGCTGGATGAATTTCCTAAAGGTCTGAATCGGGGAACGCCACTAAGCGTGACGATTATTACACAAAGAAAAGAAAACGCGACAACGATACCTCTGGCTGCGCTTCGTTCCTATTCGGGCCGGAATTATGTGCAAGTGGTTGATAATCAAGGGAATAAGAAGGAAGTTGATGTGGAGATCGGTCAACAGACGTCAACGGATGTAGAGATTGTTAAAGGTCTAACCGCCGGACAGAAAGTAGTGGGTCGCTAATGTCTATCCCCATGCTGCGGTTTTTATTTCGGAAAATGTGGAATACCCGTTGGCTGACGCTCAGTACTTTACTTGGTTTAATTATGGCTGTTGCTTTCACCACCAGCATACCAATGTATGCGGACGGATCGCTGAAGCGTGTCGTAGCCAAGTCGCTTGAAGAGAAGAGCAGCGGACTTCCGGCAGGTTCTGTGCTCATGCGGTATCAAGCGGTAGGGACAGAGCGTGCAGGGTTAGACGAGCTGAAAGACGTCAATGAGTACATAGGAGAAGAAATTCCCAAAGAGATTGGATTTCCCATTGAGACGTTCGCCAAGAGCTACACGATCAAAGCAGCTCAAATAACGCCAGTTGATGCCTCAAAAGTAGATCCCAGCAAGCGGCGCCAAATGGCGCTTACCTCATGGAGCGAGCTGAATAAGCACGTTGAATGGTCTATGGGCCAAATGGCTTCAGATCAAGTACAGAACGGTATTCTGGAAGCCGTTGTTTTGGATGAAGCTTTATACCGGAATGATTTGCACATCGGCGATGTGTTTAATTATTCGGTCTCTGGTGCAGGAGGCAGCCAACTGCTTAAGGTGAAGATTGTTGGTTCTTTCAAGCCAAAAAATGAAACGGATGCCTACTGGTTTCAAGGCTTAGAGGGGTTGCTTAACTCACTTATCGTAAGTGATGATGTATTTATGAAGACCCTATTAACAGAGAAGAAAATTCCGCTTCAGCTGGCTAATTGGTACTATGCTTTCGACCTGCGGAATATTCAAACAAGTCAATTATCACCGTTAGACCAGCGTCTGGAGAGGCTGGACATTAACCTGTTCCAGAAACTTAAGAATACGAAGGTCGATGTATCATTCAAGCCGATGCTGGTTGAATTTAAGGCGCAAAGCCTGCAAATGCAAATTTTATTATTCACGTTAGCAGCACCTATGATTGCCATGGTTTTCTATTACATTGTTATGAATGCCAGACAATCGCTTGATCGACAGCGGGGAGTTATTGCCACTCTGCGAAGCAGGGGTGGCAGTACAAAGCAAATCATTGGGATATATTTTCTGGAAGGTTTATCGTTAGGAATCATAGCGTTAGTAGTTGGACCGTTCATGGGTTGGTTCATGGCCAAGAGCATAGGGTCTTCCAGTGGATTCCTAACCTTTGTTGACCGGAAATCAATACCTGTCAGCTTTACCAAGGAAGCATTGCTATATGGCGGGCTTGCTGTACTCATCGCCATCTTGGCAAGTGTAATTCCTGCGATTCTTTTCGCTAAAGCATCGATCGTGAACTATAAGCAGCTCCTTGCACGATCTGATCGATCACCGCTTTGGCAGCGTTGGTTTATAGACATTGTGCTTCTCGGAGTTGTAGGCTATGGCTTTTACTTGTTCGACCAGCGTCAGGTGTTGTCCGTACAGACTGGCTTAACGACCGATCAGCTGCAAGTGCATCCGCTATTGTTCTTTGTACCTGCACTCTCGATATTCGCGTTGGGATTATTCTTTTTGCGTATTTTCCCGTGGCTGCTGCGCTTTTTTGGATGGCTTGGGCGGAGATTCCTTCCCGTGCCTCTCTATTTAACGCTTGTACAGCTTTCCAGGTCAGCCAAAGCTTACTATCCGTTGATGCTGTTGTTGATTCTTACATTGGGGCTCGGAGTTTACAATTCTTCGGCTGCACGCACGATTGATCTGAATTCCACCGAGCGAACGCTCTATCAGTATGGAACTGATGTGGTGCTGCAAACCGTGTGGGAGGGCTTCTCCGATGATCTGCCTAAGGATCCTAATGCAGGAGGAAATTCGGGCGGCTCTCAGGGCGGTGGCTCAGGAGGTAATAACGGCGGAAACGGTGGTTCCGGTAATGGTGGAGCCGGAGGCAGCGGTGGTCAAGGTGGTCAAGGCGGTCAGGGCGGTGGAAATCCTGGCGAGGAAACGCCGTCGAAGATTCGCTACGTTGAGCCGCCGTTTCAAGTGTTTCGCGAGCTTGAGGGCGTTCAGGCAGCGGCAAGAGTATTGCAAACCAAAGGAAATGTTGTGGTTTCTGGGAAATCGACTGGCCAAGGGCTCGTTATGGGCATTGATAATGTCGATTTTGCCAAAGTCGGATGGTTTCGGCCTGATTTATTTCCGGCCCCTCCGTATCAATATTTGAATTTGCTTGGCAGCTATGAGCAAGCCGTTATTATTCCTTCTAATTATGCAAGCAAGTATGCGCTGAAAGCTGGGGATCTGCTTTCGATTACAATTAGCCAGCAGCCTGTTGAATTTGTCATCGTTGGCATTCTTCCTTACTGGCCAAGTCAGTATCCAGATCAGACGCCATTTTTCATTACAAATTTGGATTATGTGTATGATCAAGCACCTATGGTTCCTTATGAGGTTTGGTTAAAAATGAAACCAGACGCGAAGGTGGCGCCGATTGTAACCGCCTTGCAGGATAAGGGGATCGAGCTTGCTTCCGTCAAGGATGTTCGCAATGAGCTCATTGTGCAGAACAAGCTTCCTGCAAGAGGCGGCGTGTTCGGGATTCTAAGTTTAGGCTTTCTCGTATCTGTCCTTGTATCTTTAATCGGATATATGTTGTACTGGTTCTTTAATCTCTCAAGCCGAGTTGTGCAGTTTGGGGTCCTTCGCGCGATGGGGCTTTCCCGTAAGCAATTGACTGGCATGCTGCTGCTTGAGCAAGGTTTTACGGCAGGTTTATCGATTGCGTTAGGAATTGCGATAGGTAAACTGACGAGTTATTTCTTTTTGCCTTTCTTGCAAACCTCTCAGAATGTGAAGACTCAGGTGCCGCCATTTCGGGTTGTTTTCGATTCCAAAGACACCTATCAGCTCTATTTCGTTGTAGCTTTCATGATGGCAACAGGAGCTTTACTGCTGTTCTTGCACATTAGAAGGCTGCGAGTTCATCAAGCTGTGAAGCTCGGGGAGGAGAAATAGAATGATTACTTGTGAGGGCTTAGTCAAAATTTATAAATCAGACGAAGTTGAAGTTGTGGCTCTGCAAGGACTCAATATCCAAGTTGATGCCGGTGAGCTCATGGCGATTATCGGGAACAGCGGAAGCGGGAAGTCTACATTGTTGAACATCTTGGGCGGTCTGGATCGTCCTTCTGCAGGTCAAGTGAAAGTCGGCGATTGGGATTTGCTGAAAATCACAGATAAGCAGCTGGTCGAGTACAAACGGCATACTGTCGGCTTCATCTGGCAAAATAATGCCCGAAATCTCGTTTCATATTTGACTGCTCTCGAAAATGTAGAAATGCCGATGATGCTCAGCGGGAAGTATGATCCCGCCTATGCCAAGCAATTGCTGGAATGGGTCGGACTTAGCCATCGGCTGAACAATAAACTGCAAGAGCTTTCAGGAGGCGAACAGCAGCGTGTGGCCATCGCCATTTCGCTGGCAAACCGTCCGAGGTTGCTGCTCGCCGATGAACCTACGGGATCCGTAGATTCGAAAACAGCGGATATGATACTAAATATTTTTCAGCGTTTGAATAAAGAATTGGGGGTTACGATCGTCATTGTTACCCATGATTTATCCATGGCTGGGAAAGTAGGCCGAGTCGTTGCCATCCGGGATGGTATGACTAGCTCAGAGTTTATTGCGCGCAGTCCGTCACTTGCAGGCACTGCCGGTATTGCAGGTGGGCTTGCGAATAAGGATCATGAAGAGTTCGTTGTATTGGACCGAGCAGGACGCTTGCAAGTGCCAAAAGCTTATCTGAACGCCTTGCAAATCGAAGGCAAAGCCACGATGGAGTTTGATGGGGAGAAAATTATGATTAAAGCACCGAAAGCCATACCGGCTTATGGGGGCAAGGAAATGAATTCACATGCTGACGGAGGTAAATCCAAATGAAATCAATTACACGTAAAATGGTCGCTACATCACTGACCCTGGCCATGGTCGTACCCCTTGCTGCAGCTTGCACAAAGGGTGAAAAAGCAGATGATAAACAGGAACGAGTGCTTAAGATCGCTACATCCATGGGTTTTGGCGATGATGAGTATTTCAGACAGCAGTTTACGGAAATATTTGAATTCGCTAATCCGAATATTAAGATTGAAATGATTCCAACGATGGATGACAAGTATCGGTACGGCGGCGTACAGCCTGGCGAGAAAATGCCAGATCCAATGGAGAAGCTGAAAGAGGTTATGCAGGGCGACAATCCTCCTGATGTCGTGATGGTCGGTTACGAGCAGCTGCCGGATATTATTGAAAGCAATATGCTGACTCAACTGGACCCGCTGATTACGAAAGATAAATTCGATACAACAGGAATTGTACCTGCTGTTATTGATGGTATTAAGAATGCTGGAAGCGGTAAGTTGTATGCACTTGCGCCAACCTTCTCGTCTTCTGCATTGATTTATAATAAGAAAATGTTCACGGATGCTGGCGTTGATTTTCCGAAAGACGGCATGACGTGGGATGAGATTTTTGATCTTTCCAAACGACTTACCAAAGGGGAAGGAGAAAACCGTTTGAACGGCTTCTCATTCTCAACACAAGCTCAAGGTGACTTGTTCTATGGTATGCAAATGTACACGGCTCCGCTTCAACTCAAAATGTTTGATGATGCCGGAGAGAAGATGACGGTGGATACGGATCAGTGGGAAAAAGTATGGACGAAAATGGCGCAGCTGCAAAAAGATAATGTGTTCCCTGAGCTTATGGATCCACAGAAGGGGATGAATCGGAAATTTGATCAAGAAAATCCTTTTGCCTATGACGATTTCATGTCGAACCGCTTGGCGATGGGAATTATTAATTATGGTCAAATTCAACAAATTACGAATGCGAACAAGAATGCTGCCAGCTACAAAGGGTTTACACCAATTGATTGGGATGTTGTAACGATTCCTTCTCATCCTGAAGCTAAAGGCGTTGGCGGTTCCATTTATATGAATGGAATTATGGGAATTAACGCAAAAGCACAGAATCCAGAAGATGCCTGGAAGTTCATTAAATTTGTGAATGGCGACGACTGGGCTAAACTGAAATCATACAGCTCTTATAACTTAGTTGCACGCTCCAAGTATTTGAAGCCTAAAGACGGTTTGGACTTCCACATGGAGGCATTTTACAATGTCATACCTGCGCCATCTGATAATAACATGAAGATTTATCGAGATAAGCCGAACATTTATCAGGTCCAAGAAATTGGGCACCAAATGTTTAACAGTGTTTTACAAGGAAAGACGACAGCTCGTGAGGGGCTCAAACAATGGCAAACCCAAGGCGACGCGATGTTGAAGCAAATGAAGGAAAATCCAGGCCAAATGCCGAATCCAATGACGATGCAAGCTGTGCCTGCTGGTTAAATAGCACAAACTGTATGCTGACAGTCACAATCAACGAAGGAGGCCAAACACAACATGAAGATCAAGTTCGGTTATAAATATGCGGCTACTATTGCTTTGTCTGCTACGATGGCCTTTGGCGCCATGACGCCTGTTTGGGCAGATGGCACTCCAACAGCTATAACGATGGCGATAGGTAAGGTGCCTATTACGAATAACAGCTATTTTGAGTTAAAACAAATTCATGTTTTACCTGATCAAAGCGGCAAGATCGCAACTTTCACGATTACCATTCATAATGAAGGCGCAAGTGAACTGCAATTTATTGATTACTGGGCTAGGTTGAAAAGTAAATCCGGCAATCAATTCTCAGCGCGCTTGCTGCCTGCTGATAAAGATAAGAACCGGGTAGCTCCCGGTTCTACAACCGATTTAACCTTCTATGCAACGGTGAATGCAAACACGAGCCTGCAGGACCTCGTTGTTCAATTCATCAAGTGGGATTTTAGCCAAACGAATTTCGAACGGGTACTTGGAGAGGTAGCTGTACCGGATAATTATACAGATGTCATCCCTTCTGAAGGTGCAGGCACCATTTCTGTTGGCGGCGTTGAAGTACGTGCTTCAATTAAAAAGTTCATTAGCAACAAAAATGAAAAATACCATGTTCCCACGGTTTACTTGACGCTAGAGAATGCAGGTAGTCATGCTGTGGCTATTCCAGCTTACTTATTCTCAATAAGGACACAGGATGGACTCCTGTATCCATTGGAAGCTAAAGGATTGAAAGATTTGAAAATTAATCCAAAAGAGAGCAAAGAAATTCAGCTCTCCGGCTCCATTCCGGTAGCGGTAGCCGCGGGTGGTTGGCAGCTTTCCGTAGCGGACACGATTGCGGATTTGAAGCTTAATGTAGCTGTAGCGAATTTTCAACTCCCAGCAGTAACGTCTCAGGAAGGCGGATCCATTGGCAAAGAGTATTCTTTCACCAATAAGTCGGGCATTTACACGGCTCAGTTGGGCGGTCTTCATCGTCTTCCTTGGGAGGATCAAGATCTATTGACAGCCGATTTGGTTCTCAGCAACAAAGGAGATGAGTCGCTTCCAATTCCGAAATTGTCCGGTTATTTCCTACTGGATGATGCGGTTAAAATCGATGCGAAGCTTATCCAGACAGCTAAAGTGATTGGGCTTGGTGCGGGTACGAGCGTTAACCTGCAGCTTGCTGGTAAATTGCCATACACGTATGAATTCTCTCAAGTGAAACTTGTACTCCAAGAGAATGAAGGAGAGGCACCGGCTACGGGGACAGACACTCCGAGTACAACAGCAACTGACGTACTGGAGTTCTCGACACAAGCAGAACTTCAAGCTGTTCCTTCTATTGGACTTGGCGAATCTTATTCGTCGACAGACGTCGGGCGCAAAGCAAAATATGCGATTAGGAACGTATCGACCTATGAGGACAAGACGAGTATTATGTATTCAGCTATGGTTGAGGTGACTAACCTAGAGAAAAGATTCACGAACGCTTCCAAGCTTGTGGCGAATTTCCGGTCGCCAGACGGAACGGTATTCCCAGCTTCTGTAGCGGAAGTGAAGAACAAAATTTCTCCATCAGGAAAAGCGCTGCTTAACGTTTGGGCGCCTGTGCCTAAAGGCTTTTCTACGGAGAATATGAGTTTGCTCCTTGGTGAAGCCGTAACGGAAGGCAAACTATCGGAAGGCGACAAGGCTGTAGCTGATTCCTACGTAAATCCAGTTGCGTATTCGTTGCCAACGGAGATTACGAAAGTGGCCAATACACTTAAAAATGTGGACTTATTCCCTTATACGATTAGCATTGATAAAATTGGGACGAGTATTGACAATAATGTATTTACGCTCAAATTCAACTACGAGTTATCGAAAGAGAAGTTAACTGAAATTAATACCGAAGGCCATAACTTATTGCTTGTATTTGAGGATGGCGGCGGCATTAAAAGTTTTGAGAAGAAATTCGATTTCAAAGACTTTGACGTCTACAATGGAGATTCAACAGCCGATGAAGATACGAAGATCCGACTAGGAAAAAGAGAGAATTTCAAAATCTCGATCCCGGATCCCGGCCTTATTTTTAATACAAAATTCTTAGAAAAATATACACTTAGTGTATACGACGAGTTCCAAGGGCAGAGAAAATTGATCGCTTCTCAGAAAGCAGATTGGTTTATTACAACAGATTAAAACATACATCAAAGGGTTGTCTCTAATGGTCTGATAAAACCAATGAGCAGCCCTTTTTTTGTGTTCAGTCATAAGAAGTCATAACGGCATTGCCCTGTATATGACCAATATATGACTGAAATATGACTTCACTCACCTGTTTTTATACATGGCCCGATATATAATAAATCCAGGTCGAAAAAAAACATAAAATTTTCAATACTATTTTATGTTTTGTTAAGAAATTCCAAGTATGATGGTTGAGTGAGTGTTTTAGAGAATTAAAGCTGGTGATAGGGGAGAAGTGAGAATGATCAAGTTAACCGAGTTTTCAATGAAAAATGTAGCAGCAATTTTCATCCTGATGCTGCTGTTGGTCGTAGGTGGGACGTATTCCACAACGACGCTCAAGGTAGAAAGCTTTCCAGATATTACTTTTCCAGTCGTCATTGTAAGTACTACATACGTTGCACCTCCTAAGGATGTGCTTGACGAAGTTACGAAGCCGATCGAAAAGGCGGTTGCAGGATTAGACGGGTTAAAAACCCTCAGTTCAAGCTCGCAGGATAATTACTCACAAATTATTCTGGAGCTTGATCAGGATAAGAAGCCGGAAGATGTGAAGAAGGACGTTGAGAGCCTAATCTCGAATGTAAAGCTTCCGCAAGGCTCTGAGAAGCCTAAAGTATTAACAGCCGGCTTCGCTTCCGAACCGGTATACTATCTAGCCGTGTACGGCGACGAGAGTATGAACCAAGCAGAGCTAGATAATGCGTATAAGGATACAATTTTGCCAGGCTTTAACGGGCTTAAAGGGATCGACCATGTAGACTCCGTCGGTAACCAGGACGCTGTGCTCACGATTAAGCTGGATGCGCCAGCGATTAACAATTACGGTTTAACGCCGGCAGATGTTTCTGGATCCATTAAGGCAGCGCTGGTATCTAGCCCAGCAGGCACAGTGGATTTCAATGGTAATCAGCAGATGGTTCGCGTGAAAGGCGAAATGGATACCATCTACAATTTAGACAATTTAAAAATCACTACGAAAACAGGCGATACGCTACTACTTAAGCAAATTGCCAAAGTGGAAGCCATTAGCGAATCTAAGTTTATTGCCAGATTAGACGATAAACCAGCGATCGGTGTGCTTTTGTACAAAACCAAAGCAGCGAATGCCGTAGAATTTGCAGATAGCGCAGATAAATTAATGGCAGACTGGACACAAACACTGCCTGGTGTGAAATTCTACAAAATTTATAATTCAGCCAACGATATCAAAGATTCTATCCATGGAATGGTGCAAGAAGGCGGTTTAGGCGCAATTCTGGCATCCGTCATGATCTTGCTGTTTCTTCGTAATATACGCATGACACTGATCGTACTCGTTTCCATTCCTCTATCCATTCTCGTCACGTTGCTAGTCATGGGACCACTGGGCATTTCACTGAATATCATGACGCTTGGCGGTATGGCGATCGCCGTTGGTAGGGTCGTGGACGACAGTATCGTCGTTATCGAAAATATTTATAGTCAGTTGCAAGTTGCTCAACAGCGTAATGAATCGGTTATTCGATTAGCAACGAAACAAGTATCGAGCGCGATTACTTCCTCAACGATTACAACAGTGGGTGTATTTGGTCCGATCGGCTTCGTAAGCGGGGTTGTCGGCGAAGTCTTCCGTCCTTTTGCAATAACGCTAGTTGTAGCCCTTTTATCTTCATTAATTGTTGCTTTAACTGTTATCCCAATGTTGGCGAAGCTAATGGTGCTTAATTCCAAAAAGCTTACCAATCACGATGAGCATCATGTTGGACCTATGGGTGAGAAATATAAAAAAGCGCTCAACTGGTCTCTGAATAACCGCATTAAAACGCTTTTGATAGCTGGAGTAGCCCTTGTACTTTCTATTGTTATTACCGTTCCGAATTTAGCGGTAGCTTTCATGCCGAACAGTGAAGCTGTAAAACAGGGTGCCATTGATATAAAAATGCCTCGTGAAACATCCATTGAGATGATGAATGAAAAATCCAAAGAGCTCGAAAAAGATTTGAAACAGCATAAAGATAAATTGGGCAACCCTGCTTTCAAATATATCGAATCTCTCGTTGGTTATAACCAAAGCAGCGACCGGTATGCCTATAGAGCGATGATGTTCTTTGAACTATCCGCAGACACGGATGCGACAGAGGCTGTCAAAACCTACAAAGAAGATATGCTGAAATTGATGCCGCCGGGTTCGGAAGTCAACATCCAGTTGTTTACCGGCGGGCCTCCAACATCAACAGGTGCTGACTTCTCCTACTCGCTGAAAGGCGATGACCAGCTTTATCTTCAGCAAGCTGCAAAGATGGTTGAAGATAAGCTGAAAGAATTTCCAGAACTGAACGATATCAAAGATAGTTTGAGTGATTCCAAAACCGAAGTCGAGATTACAGTGGATCAAAATAAAGCGCGTTTATATGGGCTATCTTCAGCACAAATTTTGCAAGCTGTTAATTCTTGGATTGCGGAAGAAAAGCTAGGAGATTTGAAGTTTAACAATGTTACCTATGCAACCAAAGTTATGCTCAATCCGATTTATAAAAACTCCGTGGATAAACTAGGCACATTCTTAGTTAAAACGCCAACAGGTCAAACCATTCAGTTAAATGAAATCGCTCGTATTGAGCAAATTGACGCACCAAACAGCATAAGTCGTGAAGATGAAGAACAAATTGTAAGTGTAAGAGCTAAAATTGATAGCACAGATAAAGGTGGCGTGAGCCAAAAAGTAACTGCTGAATTGGCGAAGCTGGAGCTGCCGTCTGGGGTTTCCCGTGAAGTAAAAGGGGTTTCTGATGATATTAATAGAAGCTTTATGCAAATGTTTATCGCAATCTTTGCATCCATTTTCATTGTTTACATCGTCATGGTAATCGCATTTGGTAACGCAAGAGCGCCTCTGGCCATTCTTTTCTCGCTGCCGCTTGCGGCAATTGGGGGGCTTCTAGGGCTCCTGATTACAGGAGAATCCATCAATGTTACCTCACTCATCGGGTTCCTCATGTTGATCGGTATCGTTGTCACGAACGCGATTGTACTTGTAGACCGTGTTCAGCAGCTTAGGGAGCAAGATTATTCTATACGTAATGCACTTATTGAGGCAGGGATTACACGTTTAAGACCAATCATTATGACGGCAGGCGCAACGATTATTGCTCTCTTACCACTCGGATTAGGTTTATCCAAAGGAACTATTATCTCCAAAGGATTGGCAGTCGTTGTTATTGGGGGACTTACGACTTCAACGTTGTTAACCCTTGTTATTGTACCGATTATGTATGAGATTTTATTTAAAAAGAGAGAACGCCGTTGGTTCAACAGAAAAGGGAAATCGTCATCCATACAAACCGAGCAAGCACCATCTGCGCTTCAATAAGCTGAATAGGGGAAAAGGAGAAATCGAATATGAAACGTCAGTTGTTTACAATTAAGCAAAGTGCCAAGTTATTCGGTATCGTCGCGCTAAGCGCGGCGATATTCGCAGGATGTTCCGCATCACCTGCTGCAAGCCCAAGCGCAACCCCGGCAAATGCTGCCGAGCAAGGTGTTAAAGGCGTGAAGACGGCTAAAATTGCCAAACAAAAAATTGGTAATCCTGTGGAACAAGTAGGAGACGTTGTCTCTTCCGTCCAATTGGATGTGGTAGCAAAGTCCGGTGGGGAAGTTATTGAAATTCTTAAGAAACGCGGAGATAAAGTTGAAAAAGGCGAAGTACTGTTCCGCTTGGATCCGACCGATGTTTTGATTCAAAAAGACTTGAATGCCGTAAGCATTAAGGGGGCTCAAGCTGGACTTGTCGAAGCCAAACAGAAGACATCCAATGGCATTGCAGATGCCAAAGACGCGGTTTCTAAATTAGAGACAGCTGTTAGCGATCTTGAGAAAGCCTACAATAAGGCTCGTAATGAATACGATCTAGGTACAGCAACGAAAACGCAGTTAGAACAGGCAGAAACAGCCCTAACGAATATGAAAAAGGATTTGGAGAGCGCACGTAGATCGCTGAAAACTGCGCAAGAGACGAATTCACTTGCGCAAGTGGAAACTAGCTTAGAGTCAGCTCAGGTTAGCGCTCGCAGCATCGATAGAACACTAAGCAATCTCGATGTAAAAGCGCCTGCAACAGGAGTGATAACGGATCTCAATGTGACAGTTGGTGAAACTTTAGCGCCAGGCGGCCGTGTCGGAGAAGTGCAGCAGACGAATCCGGTTAAAATTAAGTCTCAACTGACTGAAGCATCGGCGGCTCTCGTTCGAGGTAAAGGTGAACTTATTTTCTACATACCAGGCGTTGCAGACAAAGCCAACGCTAAAGTAACGTATTTATCTGATGTGATCAATGGTCAATCCAAGGCTTATGATCTGGAGTTAGAGGTCCCGAATCCTGACGGCAAGTTGAAACCGGGTTCCAAAGCTCAAGTCGAGCTTACCAAAGATGATGAACAAATCGTACCGGTTATCCCGAGTCTTAGTATCGTCCGCGAAGGCGGCGACAGCTTTGTTTATATCGTGAACGGTGAAACGGTTCAAAAGCGCAAGGTTGAGCTTGGTCGTTTGAATGAAACGAATCAAGAAGTGTTATCTGGTGTTAAGGAAGGCGAGATGCTCGTGATTTCCGGACAGCACCAGCTGAAAGATCAAGATAAAATTAAAGTGAGCAACTAGCTCGAGCTCAAGGAGGAGAACTACGTGAATAAGAAAATGAAGAGATCGCTGGCCACCATTGTACTATCCGCTGCACTTTTAACTACCGCTTCTTTTCCTGCATGGGCTGCGGTGGGTGTGAGCTCGGCAGTTTTCGCTCAAACAAGCACGAACACCAGTTATTCGCTGACAGATAAAGTTGAAGTGGAGATTAAAAGCATTCTCAACGAGCATGAATCGGATACAACGAAGCTAGGAGCAGTCATTCGCATTAAAAATACAACCGATAAAATAACTCGTGTGCCTGATTTTGAATTGCGCGTTCGTATGGCGGATGGCATTGAATATACGTTGCAGCCAAGTGCCAAAAATCCAAAGTCTATTCTGCCAAAGACACAGCAAGAGATTAGTTATCTGACGAATGTAGAACGTAGCGATAATGCTGAACTAAGCGAGCTTAGCTTTGTAGATGTTGATTTGGAAGTGTATCCCAAAAAAGAAACAACACTTCTGAGCCTTCCGGTTGACGCGGCGCTCGTGTGGAATGGCAGCGACAGCACGATCACCAAATCCTCCGCGCTTCTGAAGTGGGGAGAGCCTTTCACACTGCCGTCTCTGAGGTCATCTGTAGGTTTCATCCCAGTGGATATCCATAAGGAAATCACAGCCAAAGGCGTATCAACGGTTGTGCAAATTCAAGTAGTAAATTCAACGAATGAACGTTTAACAGTTCCGAATTTCGGAGTCGACGGAAAAACAGAAAGTAAGGTATACTCTGGCAATCGCGCCGAAGCTTCCGTAGTGCTTGATCCAGGTGAGAAAAGGTATATCCATGTCGTTATCCCAACCGATTTGGACACAGAATTTACGAGTTTGAATGTCGTGACGCCTGAGAGTTTCTTCGCCTCGCAGGGTGAGGGCAAATTACAAGAAGAAACTTACCGTGTAGGGCGTGCGAACATTTTACTGCCTATTGGAGCAGCGACACAAGGTGTTATTCCGGCTCCAACCTACACGTTAGGAACACCAGTCAAGCTGGATTCAACGAATAAATTTGTACCATCCAATGTCGATGTGTCGCTTGTTGAACTGCATGTCACAAACAATGAAGATGATGGATTCAATACGGCAGTTGCCAAATTTAAACTAACAAATAACAGCGACCGCCCGATCCCTATTCCTGCGATTCAAACCGAGCTTATAAGTAAAGATGGTTATGCTTATGGAGGCAAAAGACAGGCGGCAACAGCTCTTAGTGTTGTTCCCAAGGCTTCTTATGTTGTCAGCTACTCCTATTCTCTTCCTGCATCAGAAACAGGCGAGGGCTTGAAGATGAACCTATACAGCCAGCAGGCAAGCGGAGAGACGACGTACAAATCATTGCTCGCAACGGCGAAAGTACCTGTCCAGACAAATAATCTGGCCAGTAATGTTCTTAACGTATACCCTTACGAAATCACTATTAAGGACTGGAGCCTCTCAGCTATTTATCTAGCTGCAATGTCATACGACTACAAGTTGAAGCTGGATCTGGACATCAAAACAGATAAACAAGTGACAGTGGATAAGTTTAATAGCAAGCTTTCCTTCGAACTTTTTGATAATGTCGGTAATCCGGTTGGAAAAACGACAACAGACTTATCAGGTGAAGGAAGAATGTACAGTGGTTCGAACACCATTGACTTTAATGCGAGTTCTAGTCAACTAGATTTCCCGATTCAAGTCAAAGTATATGAGACCTTTACGAACGAATACGGAGAAACGGTCAAACGATTCCTTACATCTTTCAAACAATAATGGTTCAATGGTTAAACCGCTTGGTGGTGCATGAAGCACTGCTAAGTGGTTTTTTCGTTTTTAGTGCGCAGTCAGGATGTGCAGGAGATGAGACTCATAAGACGGCCTGCTTTTGGATAAGATAGGATTATCGATTCAAATAAAACGGAGTGATTGCGATGAACTGGATATATTGGGCAAAATTATATGATTCCAAGTTTCAAGCGGGCTGTTTGGCGAAAAGAATGGAAGAAGACTGGTGGATTTATGGGTATGAGTGCCCGCAAGAAGTAGAAGTTTTCAAGTCGAAGAAGGGACGTTTCGGCGTTCGTTACAATACGTAATTTCCTGCATTTTATCTAAAAATTAACGCTTGACTTACCACTCGCGCTTAGTGTATATTTATTTTTGTCGCTGTTGAGCGGCAAACATGACGCGGGGTGGAGCAGCTCGGTAGCTCGTCGGGCTCATAACCCGAAGGCCGCAGGTTCAAATCCTGCCCCCGCAACCAAATTTTATTTGGGCCTATAGCTCAGTTGGTTAGAGCGGTCGGCTCATAACCGATTGGTCGGGGGTTCGAGTCCCTCTGGGCCCATACGATCAAAACCCTTGATTTATAAGGGTTTTTGTTATTTCTAGACATCAAACAAGCCTCTCATTCTCATCATAAATTTGATGGAAATGAGGGGCTTGTGTTTGGAATACCTCGCATGCAGTTCGGACAACAATGTTAGGGTACGTGGTTTAAACCCTACCTAAATTCTTGCGTATGAACTTTAGCATGCCGATATTCATCAGGTATACGGCCATATATACAGGGAAGGAATAGATCAGCCTCCAGCCTTTGTAATGAAACACTTCCGCCCATACGGATAGTCCCTCAAGGCCCGTTGTAATTAAAGCGCAGACAATCAGATACAGGACCAATCGCATCCCCTTTAAATTCCATCGATCATAGAAGTAAATGATCACATAGGCGGAAGGTGGGTAGCAGAACAAGTACAAAATAACGTCGAACCATTCGTACTTGCTAGAATCATTAACATCGTACAAATCCAGTGGCATAGATGCTATACTCAAATCGACCACAAGTCCAAGATAGAAGTTGAACAGGAACACATACCAGATTACGATCGACGGAAAGCGACGCTTTAAAAGCAGCATAACCAACATGGATACCAGCGAGGCACCAATAATGAACCATTCATTTCTATCGAAGGATTCGGGTGCGACTAATATCATGACGCGCTACCTCCATTCTTGCGTAATGGATATAGCCTTAGCAGCCAATCGAACATCTCAGTCAGCACGAGAATACCGGCGTAGAGCAGAATGTTATACAATTCTTTCCAACCCGTATAATGCAAGCAACCGAGGATTCTAAATAGGAATGTTATAAAAGATAATACAAGAGCGCAAATAATTATGCTTAGCAGACGACTGCCCCGTATTCCCTTCGCATTTGCCATGTAGTAAAAATGCCAAGCTATTAGCATCGGAAAAATAATAATTTGACTGACCCTCATAACAATGACGTCCAGCGGATGCTCGGAGATATTTTTTAAACTCAAATTGATGTCGATGATATAGATGGACTGCTGCAGCAAGACCGAGGCGAACATAATGATCGCCGTCAGTTCGATGACGTGAAGTCGACGCTGCAGTTTGGGCCATGAGATGACAAAGAAGACGATCTCAACGAACAGAATCAGGCTTAAGATAAATGCAACGAACATAGCGGTCCTCTTTCATAATTAGACTATACTGGTAAAGTATTCGTGCGATGCGATTTTTTTATGCTAGAAAATCTTATTTCGTAAATTAGTTGGTTTGAGTGCTCAGCTCATGTTATTTTATTTTTATGACTTCTGCTTACGTTCACCGATTCAAAAAAATTGCAAAGGAGCTGCTTGTTATGTGCCGAAATATTAAGCCGCTTTTTAACTTCAATCCAGTTGCTACAGATGCTGAGATTCAGGCGGCTTCCCTACAATTCGTTAGAAAAATTTCGGGTTTCACCGCGCCCTCCAAGGCCAATGAGGAAGCTTTCAACCGAGCTGTTAGCGAGGTGTCGCTAGCTGCACGCCAGTTAATGGATTCACTCGTCACTCATGCAGAGCCGCGCAATCGAGAAATCGAAATCGAGCGTGCACGCGCTAGAAACACCAAACGGTTTGGAACCGTAAAAAAACTGGAGTCTTAACAAAAAGGCTTTTACCTACTTAGGTAAGAGCCTTTTTGTTGCTTTCTTTTCATAAGCAACTCATTTGAAGTGTAGCAATCTATTGTCTATGAGCATATGATGTAACAAACTAGTAGAAATTAGGTGATAGAAAGTGACCAAAGGTTTTGATTGTTCAACGCCTTTAACGGCGCAAACCGCCGCTGCTTTCGTCAAAGATGGCTACTCGTTTGTGGCCAGATATCTCGTCCCGAGCGGGTATAAGGCTTTAACGAAAAGTGAAGCGCAGCGGATTAGCCAAGCAGGTTTGGAAATCGTATCTGTTTATGAAACTACGGCAAATCGGGCGCTCGGCGGAAGAAGTGCAGGATTGGCTGACGGCGCTACCGCGGTACAGGTGGCTCATCAGTTGGGGCAGCCTGCAGGAAGCTGTATATATTTTGCCGTCGATTTTGACGCGACAAGCGCTCAGATGGCTACGGTCATTGCATACATCCAAGCGGCAAGTGAAGCGACTCCGGAGTATACCACTGGGGTATACGGATCGTATGCGGTAATGGAAGCCGTGAAGAAGGCAGGTGCCTGCTCGCGGTTTTGGCAGACCTATGCATGGAGCGGCGGTAAAAAATCCACATTCATTAACATTTATCAATATTTGAATGATGTTTCAGTGAATGGTATCCAAATCGATCATGATGAATCCTACGGCAGTGAAGGCTGGTGGAACACGCTGACACCAGCGACCTATCCACTTGCAACGCATGATGCCAATGTAATTATACCTTTCCTGTCTGCTGGCTATGAGGCGACAACTTCGCTTCCAGCTCGAGCGGAATTCCATCGCTTAGCGAATGAGCTGCGCAAAGCTTCTGGTCAGCCGCAGCAGTAAATAGAAAGCCCGTTAACTCTCGTTTCATGTGAGAGCTAACGGGCTTTTGTCATTGCATGACCGCGCTGCGAATATACCAACGCGAATCAAGCGATGCTCTTTCGAGCCGAAAGAGCACACGCCTGTATGCAGGCGCGGAAGCACGTGACGGTGTAACCGTAACGTCGACCGCAGCCTCAAGCTCAAGGAGCTGGGACACGTCCCGCTCCGGGAACTTGGACAGGCGGCGCATGCTTCGCACATGCACCGCCTGCTCTTGCCCTGTGGTGACCTGCAGCAGCTGCAGGTCACCTTGGTTGGCACCGCTGATCCAGACGTCGATCAGCGCCCAAGGCGAAAGCTTGCTGATGTAGGACGACAGCAAGCCTGCTGCCCGGTGCACCATGACCTGGTGCGCCGGATCCGAGGAACGGGAGCCGTGCGTCACGCTCCCGAGGAAGTGAATACAGAAATGACCGTCGAAGTCATTTCCGGGAATACCGTCTCCGCCATGCGGCATGCCGTGCATGGAGCCAGCCAGCGTGCGGCCGTTAAACTTCACGAGGACCGCTTTGCGGTCCCAGCTCCAGGCGCCGCCGTAAATGGTTTTGAGCGTCGCGGAGTCGCTCTTCGTCAGCGGCTGGACGTCCGCATGGCTCGAGCCTGCGCGGCGTTGTCCTTCAAAGCTTAGACCGCTTTCCACGTCGGTAATCGTGAATTTACTATATTTAGGGATGACCAAGCTTGCGTCTTCCCAAGTCAGGATTTCGCCATAGTGCCGGGCTCTAAGGGCTTGAACTTGTGTGCGAAGCTCATCTTGTACGCCAGTCGACACAGCAAAGATGGATTTGGTCATAGGATCAATCAACTCACCATTTACCGTGACGCCGTAGTTTAGCGTCTGCCCTTTTTTATGATAAATGAGGGTGGCATCTGGCGGCAATGCCTCAGAATACGAAGCCCCTGCAGTTAGTTGCTCAAGTTCTCGCTGCAACTTTTTATTTTCAAAAGATGACTCTGATCGGTAGGCCGCATGAGGCGATGCCCGGACAACCAACTGAAAAGTATTCGTATTCGCCGTTTCTTGATAACTGAGGGCTTGACCATAGGAATGGCCGGACATCACAGAAAGCAACAGGGTGCAGATCATCGTTCGGAGCAAGCGGGTTGCTCGGGCATGATGCATAGGTAAGCTTCCTCCTGAATTGATTTTAGTAGCGGTCCACATTTGAATTGCTGGATGAAACGCCATAGTCAAGTTTTTACTAATTGCCATAAATTTATGAACCATTCATCGTCAACTGCTGTCTGAATTGGATTTGTGTTAAAATATAACAGTACTTAGGAAAGGGAGGTTAACTTATGCAACCAAGTGAAAGTAAAGCATTTGAGCTACATATAGCAGAGAATCGCACGATCAGAGGTGATTTCTACGAAGCGGCATCACAACCGGCTCTAGGGACGATTATCATTTGTCATGGATACAAAGGCTTTAAAAACTGGGGGATGTTCCCATACGTGGCGCAATCATTGGCTATGAATGCAAATGTGATGGCAATCAATTTCTCTCACAATGGTGTTGGAGAAGATCTGCTTGAATTTACAGAGCTTGAGAAGTTCGCACGCGATACATATTCCAGAGACCTTGAAGACTTGGACGTTGTTGTGAAGGAAATTCGGCGGAATGAAAAGTTTCATGATGCAGGGGAGAAGCCGATCTTGCTTATGGGCCATAGCAGAGGGGCGGGGGTCTGCCTGATTTATGCGCTGGATCATCCCGATCAAATTGCAGGTGTCATTAGCTGGAATGGGATTTCGAATGTCGATCTGCTGACAGAGGAAAATAAAAAAGAGATGCGCACAGCAGGAAGAACATATACGTTAAACGGTCGTACGAAGCAAAATATGCCGTTAGATCTTGAGATCCTTGAAGATATGGAAAGCAATAGTGAGCGTTTCAATATTATAGGTAGAATTAGCGGCGCAGCGTTCCCAATTGCGTTAATTCAAGGTACCGAGGATGGGGAGAGGCTAATTCGAGGCTCAAAACAGCTGGTCGAGCAAAATCCTGCTATCCAGTGGATCCGTATTCCTGAAGGCAATCATACCTTTGGCTCCGTTCATCCTTATCAAGGGGAGCCCCAAGCGCTTAAGCAAGCCATTCAAGAGACCCTCAATACGATTCGAGAAATGTTAGGATAAAAAAATCACATGTTAACGAATAGACAACTTGGCGTAACGATACTTATTACCATTCTTGGGCTCGCAGCCGCATATGTGCTGCAGATCGCCTTGGCGATTGGTTTTTCATTTGGATTGATAACCTTGGTAATCATCGTCTGGCGAGGCGGAGCTGCCTTCAGGGGCATCCTGCGAAGTATGTGGGTGGGCATCAAACATACCAAAGAGGTCATGTGGATTCTCGCATTAGTCGGCATTGTTATCCCAACATGGACAGCTAGCGGGACAATCCCCTACATGATCGATTTAGGACTTCGCATCGTAGATCCTAGTTTCTTTCTTACCTTTTCGTTTGCTCTTTCCGTGTGTATTTCTATGCTGCTTGGCACCTCTACGGGAACACTAAGCTCGGTCGGAATCCCGCTAATTGGTCTTGCTATGCTGCTGCAAATTCCTTTACCGATGGTTGCAGGGGCTCTCGTTTCAGGCGCTTTTGTCGGTGATCGGACTTCGCCTTTTTCAAGTGCGAACCGTCTTGTAGCATCTTCTACAGGTGTTTCCGTCAAAGACTTATTTAAAGCGTTGTTGCCAACTACGATCGGGGCTGGATGTATCACCCTTGTTTTTTTCTTGTTTTGCGATATAAGCGGCGAGTGGCATCAAGGGGAAAAAGATTTGCTTCGTGAGCAATTTGGTACTGGTTTTAACTACAGCATTTGGTTGTTATTGCCTGTGCTCCTATTATTACTTTCGATTCTACTAAAATTTAAAACAAGAAACGGATTTCTCCTTTCCATTGCTAGTGCAATAGGAATTGGCTTGATTTTTCAAGGAGTCACTTGGTTTGAATGGCTGCATGCGATGTGGTTTGGTTACCATTCCAGTATGTTTGATTCGCTGCAAACCAAAGGTTTGTTCAATATGGTTGAGTTAATTGTACTTATTGGACTTGCGGGAGCGTTCAACGGCATTTTGGAGGAAAATCGTGTTTTAGAGGCCTATATGCAAAAATTATTGGGAGGGAGCTCCACTTCCTTATTCGCAGCTACTTTTCGGACTGCCTTATTCGGCTTAGGTCTCGGCATGGTTTCGTGCACGCAAACCCTCCCGATCATGATGTCAGGCAGGAGCTTGCTGCCTTTCTGGGAAGAACGCTTCCCGCGCAGTCAGCTTGCCAGAGTTGTTGCAGATTCTAGCCTCATTCTTGCTGCTATGATACCTTGGAATATGCTTGCTATTGTATGTGGAACCATTGTAGGGGTTCCCGTTGAGCAATACGTCAGTTATGCACCTTTTCTTTGGGCTTTGCCATTATGTACTTTAATTTGGTCGTACGTGTGGAGGGGCAGTGGGAAAGCTGTCGTCGGATATTGAAAAGAAGGAGAGCTGTAACATGTCTACAACTTATTTTATTTCAGATCATCACTTCGGTCATAAAAACATCATTGACTTCGAAAATAGACCCTTCGCTGATGTTGAAGAAATGACAGCGGCCATGATTGCCAAATGGAATGCGGTCGTCCGTAACGAGGACAAAGTTTTTCATTTAGGTGACTTTTCTTTCTTAAATAAAGAGCGCACACAGGCCATTGTTTCACAGTTGAATGGATACAAAATCCTCATCCTCGGCAATCACGATCGGGGGAGATCCAGGACCTGGTGGCTTGATGTTGGTTTCGATGAGGTAAGTGAGTACCCTCTCATTTATATGAATTTCTTTTTTCTATCGCATGAGCCAATGTATATGAATAAACAAATGCCCTATTTGAATGTTCATGGTCATATTCATGGACAGAAATATGAAGGGCGGCATTATTACAATGTGAGTGTGGAACAATTGGATTATACACCTGTGTCTTTTGAGCAGATTCGTGATTCTGTTGTCGTGGATGAGGAGCAGGCGTAGAAGTAACAGCTAATGAAATAGATCGGAATGCCTATAAGAGTAAGCACCTGAAATGAATTGGGTGTTTTCCTGTTTCTGGTATTGAAAAAGCAAGTTTTAAGGTTTGTAAAAGGTGGGAATAATGAGATTAATTGTTCGAGGAGGTTGAACTTATGTTAAACGATAATAACACTTATTTAAACGAGGCAGAAATCGAAATTATTTTGAATGCGATTGATTTATCGAAGGATGCCTTGTTGAAAGTGTATACGAAGGATTGGCTTGAAACAAGGATTCATGACATAACAAATAAACTCGATTCACATCAGAAGGAACTTGAACGGAATCGAAGTGAATGATATATTCTGAAAGTGTTAGGGGAGAAGACATCTGGTTATTCGGGTGTCTTTTTGTCGTTAATAGTGAAATTTGAATCGTTTTGGTGCAGAGAGATAGTTTATCGGCTTGATAGTTATTGGAGATCAATTTTTGATCGTGAAAGATGTGATGTAATAAATGGAAGAGGAGAAAATAGAGAATTACATATTATACGTTGTGTGATTAAAATCTGAGAGGGTGAGTGTTCGATGTGTTTAAAATTCCAGAACAGTACAAACTCTATCGTATTTGTGTCCTATGCATATTTTAATCAATCTTGTGCTCCAGGATTGTCCTAATTCCTTTTCCCAATACAATAAGGGGATGGTTCCGCATTCTTCCTGGACAGACGGTGGAAGTGTTGTTTCTTTACTTGAAATTGTGGCAAGAGCAATTCATATAAATGGATGTGCAGTAGTCATTTCATTAATTGTTGTACTAATAAACAAAACCCGCATAGCACATGGCTTTGCGGGTTTCTGTTATATATGACCTGTAGTGGGCTCGAACCACTGACCCCTACCCTGTCAAGCTTGGTTTCTTATTTGGAAGTAATCTGTATTAGTCTGAAAACCCTTGAAAAATCAGCTATTTAACACTTCTATTCTTGAATTATCAGGTGATACTTAGAACAAAAATGAATCGTTTGGTACCCCAATTGTACCCCCGTACCCAATTTCGTACCCCAATCGTACCCAATAATTTAGTTGGCAGCAGCTTCTTTTTTTGGATCAAATTTATCAAACCTCCGAGCAGTTATATCCTTCACATTTTCGCTAACATGAGAGTAAATATCCGATGTTGTGGAAAGTTTCGAGTGTCCGAGCTGCTTCTGAAGAATTTTCAAAAGAGAATCCTCATCAGCACCGGTTGTTGCACCATCTTCCAAAAGCAATGAAGCATAGGTATGACGCAACTCATGAAAAGTCAGATAACGAATTTGGTTCTTTTTGCAAAATTTCATCCACCATTTAGAAATGTACTGATAATAATAAGGCTCACCGAAATCATTATGAAAGACGTAGTTGCGATCACCGCCGCGCCAAACACGTCTGGCGTTCATTTGCTGTGCTTTCCACTCCACGTAGAATGAGCGAAGTTCCTGCATATACCAGGCTGGCATCTTTACTAAACGAACTGAGCTCTTAGACTTCGGTCCTTTTTCAACTGGAACACCATTTTCAGTTAAAGGAATGTTGTTGATCACGGATATGAAATTTCCTTCAAAATTCACCGCGGGCCACTCCAAACCATTTAATTCACCACGTCGAAACCCACCCAATATGGCTCCGAGACACATGAGGCGTTTTTTTCTAGAAACATTGAAGAGGGCGGCAATGGTAGCGTGGGTTTCCGATTCGGTGTAGGATTGTTTTTCTTTGGTGTCTATTGTTGGCCTTTTAACATTATCCATGGGATTGGATTTAATGAAATTCCATTCTTTTGCTCGTTCGAAAAGATTATTGAAGGTCTTATGAACATTATCAATAGAACTGCTGGCAAGTTTTCCTTCTTTCCCATCAAGTCGTTGACCTGGTTCTTCTAACTTGTTCAAATATTTCACAAGTTCTATTACTTTTATTTCATCGAGAAGCCTATGCCCGTATACGGGAAGAATGCGGGAGTTAATAACATCATTGTAAAAACGTCGTGTAGTAGGAGAGAGGTTCTTAATGTTATTGGCATATTCCGTTCGCCACAGTTCTACGAATTGCGTGATCGTCATCTTCTCCGGCTTAATGTATTGGCCTGATTCAACTTCCATTTTAAACTTGGCAAGCTCATCATCAAGAAAGCTTTCTAATTTTCGTTTGCTTTTAAGAATTTCATCGCTTGCATGCACAGTTTTACGCTCAAACAGTCTTTTCCCTTTAACATCGTATCCGAGGTCAACTTGAAGGCGAAATGAATACTCTCCACGTTTTGTGACGCTAGCCATAAATTAAAACCCCCAGTCGTAATATCGGCTTATATTCATTTGCATAACATGTTCGACGTCAGACATCTGAATGATGAACTGATCGATATCCAGATGATCAAAGAACTGCGTTTTTTTCAGTTCTTTGATGCGAGAAAGCATAGAGTGGATGTCTACCAGAAAACCTTCAGGTCTCAATACATCGAGCACTAAATCTTCAATTGTTACACTGAAGCTCATTATATTTTCACCAATATCAAAATCACCTCGCTTAACTCGTTTAAACGGTGCCTCTAATGGTATGAAAAAGCGTTTTGCGTTCCAATTGAATTTGCCTCTGCCAAAGAAAACAATCAGCCAAACAGGATTCAATATATTTAGTTCTGGATTTTCTTCATAATAAACACGGATTTTCATTTTCGTTTGTCTTACCGTACCTTTCCGTATATCTACGATGAGTTTCAGCGATGAAATCTTGGAGCTCTTGTTTAGTACTTTTAACTACTTTTTGAGAAAAGCGTTCCTTAATTTTAATGTCCTGCTCATGCCAATACATTCGATTTTTTATTTGCTCAAGTCGTTTCTTCACAAATGAGTCTGGGAGTACAAAAGCCTCCGTTAAGACTTTGACCAGATTATGAGCTTGAACATATTTGAATTGCTCAAGCATGTAATAGGGCATAGCTGCGTAGAGCTGGAACTGATCGGCTTGCATTTCTTGGAGTTCCCTTAAACCAGGAGGAAGTTTGTCTTGATTTCCGGTGTGCAAAAGCATATGACCTAACTCATGAAAGAAGGCTTTACGCCGTTCAACAGTTCTTTGGAAAACATTTATTAGAATGACAGGATAGAAAGGGTTATCATAATCCACACAAGTGGGGCCGTTATAAAACTGCACGTCGCCTCTGAACCAACTGACGATACGGTCTAATTCCAATTCAGCAGGGTAATGAATGCCTGCGGTTTGATACTCTCTAGTGATCCATCTTTCTAGATCATTAGGTTTGTATAATGTTAGGTCCATGTTATTTTCTCCTAATTAATTGGAATAAAAAGAATATATGTTCGCTTTTTAATTGAAAATAAAAGCCCTTGCTTGGGCTGTTATTATCTTACTCTAAATTCGCAATTCATTGTTAAGAAGTATCCACCATCGATGTATACCGCATCTTCAGTATAACGTTCGATCGGAGCGCCAAAATCAAGCAGCTTACCTTTTTGCATGACCATCACTTTTACGCCTGTTTTCATAGCTTCTTCGAAATCGGCAGGGGTTCGGAGAGTTTGGTTTCGTTTGAGCATAAATTTTAAACCCCCGTGTACTCAAAATTGTTCAGTTCATTTACTGATGAACTATTTCTTTTTTGTTCTCTAATAAATGAAATTAGTACCACTAGACAAGAGGATAGATTTAGTATGAACGAAAGCAACAAATTCCACGTAGGAACACTACCATTTACTTGGTGTGTAATAATTAGTGCTAGACTAATTCCAGATGCAATAAGAAGGATTCCCAAAATTATAGAAATGGTAATTATTTTTCCTCTGGGTACCATGGAAGCACAAATTACTATAGCTACCGCAAAGCTAATGAAATCTTGATAGAAAATATAAATTAATTGCCCCACCAATCCTGAATCAGAAGCAGGACCGAAATATCTATACAAAGCAAATTTTCCTACAAGACTAGTAAGCGCATAACTAATAAAAAGGCTTGGGATGAATAAAAACCATCGTAATGTGGTATTCCAATTTTCGAAAAGGGACATAATTGGCTCCTTACAAATTCCTCATCGGTTGAGGGAGTTACTATTTATCTTCTTGTTTTTTGAATGCCTTATACATTTTTAATTGCTCCATTAAGTATTTCTCTTCATCTGGAGTAATAAAGACACGGAATCCATCCGGATGTTGTATGTAAATCTTATTTCTAATTTCGTCAAACTTTTTATTAGCTATTGCTTTATCTTCATCAGTAAGGTTATCTCCTCCGCCATAGTAGGCGCGGCCACCTGTTTTGACATCTTTTCGCCCCGATTCATCGGATACCCCAAGAAGCCAATCGAGAGAACAATTATATACATGTGAGATTGTTGACAGAATTTCCTTATCAGGAGATCTGTAATCTCTTTCATAATTTGAAACAACTTGAGATGAAATACCGAGCTTCTCGGCTGCTTGGGCCTGAGTCCATCCATGGTTTTCCCGAAGCATTTTCAATTTTTCACCAAGAGTCATCAGCTATATCACCTCCGTTTACTTATCATACCATCACTAAACGCAATGTTTAATAACATAAACGAAAAGTTTATCTTTAGTATTGACTAACCGATTTGGTTAGTATATTATTAGGTTACTAAACTAAACAAATTGGTTAGTCAATGGAGGTGATATAAAAGTGATTCAAGTTCATCAACGTATTGAAAAAATGAGAATCCAAAAAGGTGTTACAAAATCTTTTCTAGCAAAGAAATTAGGCATTTCAGCAATGGGTTACCATCACCTTTCTACAGGGAGAAATTCTATTAGTACTAACAGGCTTCAAATCATTGCAGAGGCATTGGGAGTACCTCCAGAGGAATTTTTACGTCCTGAACTAAACGGAATGGTTATATAGTCAGGCGCACATAACAAAGTTGATAAAGGAGCTTGATACCGTTGGTTGACTATTAAAATTTTTGAAAGGAGGTGTGGATGTGGAACAAACAGATCTGAACATTTTGGAAGCCGCCGAAAAGTTGCGAGTACATAGAGACACTTTGTATACATTGGTAAAAAGAAAGCAAATCCCACATTACAAAGTTGGAAGACAAATCTTCTTCCGTCTTGAGTCACTGGAGAATTGGAAATTATCAATGGAACAACAGAGTGTTGCCCATGGTTAATTTCTTGGAAAAGGTGCCCACTCGTACGAAGGTGGGCTGAGGTGAAATACGAAGGATTATTTTGTTAATTTCATTTTATATATAGTAGGCATCCATAATCTACCTAGTTATCTTGCCAGATTGTCCATATAAGGTCTCAAATCGTTAACTTCTATTCCAAGAACACGAAAATTGAATGAGAGGAGCTAAATATCATGTCTATTGGTGAGGCAATTATTTCTTATCGTAAGAAAAGGAACATGACTCAGCAGGCGCTTGCAAACGAGTTATCAATGGACGCTAGTTATCTGTCAAAAATTGAGCAAGGAAAGCGTGATCTACCAGCTGGCTACGATCAAATTGTATCATCTCGGCTTGATTGGAGAACTACATTGGAATTGATCGACGTAAGGACAGATGGGTTTATCTCAAACATTTTAAGATATGTACCTAATTTAGATCTTCACCCAGCAGCACTTAAAGATTTACTTCAAAAAGAAATTTCAGAGCTTACAGCAGCATTGGAGGGCCTTGTGACAGCTAAACACATCGATCCCGAGAAACGTAGGGAAGGCGCAGAGAGAGTTTGGTTTGAAATCAGCGATGTTATTGATAAGGCAATGGTAATGAAAGGTGTATTGGAAGAAGAGTTTGGATTAGATCGCAAACGCTTGATACAAAAACATCAAATGGAAGTTAAGCGCGGGGAGCGTTAATACAAATTGGAAGTAGGTGAAGTCGTTGTTCATTTCAATGTTAAATGCGGAAGGACAGAATTCCGGTGTTCTATACGCAAGCGGTGTAATGAAGGCAGCAGAGGTTAGAAGAATGGCTGCGGACTTTCGAGCACAAGAAACAATCAGTGCAATGACTCAAAGGATTATTAAGGAAAATGGCGTTTCAGTAAATAAAGAAATAGCCACCGCTGTGAACGATGACTATTCCTATTTAAATCCTGAAAAAATAATTTGTCCATTAAGTATATCTCTCATGTCAATTGAAGGCAAGGGGGTAATCCATGAAACGTTCAAAGTTGCCATATTACAAAAGGACTCACATTAATATGGGAGTAAGCAAGGATGAGGGATTAACATGGCAGCAAGAACTAGTGAATGTTCGGGAGTGCCGGCCTAATTGCACTCAGTTAAAGGTTGGAGACCAGATTTGGTGGGTTAACCGGCGATTTGTAGTCTATTTACATGATGACGGCCGTATTCAGTTAAGAATGGTCGAGAATCGTAGTGAGGAGGTTGAAAGCTAGATATGTATACAAATATGGATTTTTATAGAATAACGTCTGCATTAGATACAGTAATTCACGAGAACAAGGAACGATTTTCACGCAACCAAGAATGGCTGAATGATGCAACTTTATTAGGAGATCCAGCAGGAATCGAAAGGTCTATGCGTTCTTTAAATATCTGTGAAAAGAATATAGAAGAGAATAGAGCGTTAGTATTCAAAACAGAAGTAATAAAGCGATGGACTGAAGCGGAAAAGATATTATTCCCTGAGAGTTTTGAACCTAAGACAAAGGAGTGTTCATAGCATGAAATCTAAGTTTCAATGGAGTGATCGAAACGCTTGCGTAGCTGAATTAGCACTGTTTTGTGTCGAGCGTGAGGTGAAATTTGAGCAGGCAATAAAAGCTGTTCTACTACATAATTACTGTACCAATATCTCTCAAATGACACAAAAGCATATGGTTGGTTTAAAAAAAGATGTCACTAAACGCACAAAGGACATGAAATTAGAGCTTAATGCACCAGAAATTGGTGATACAGTGCGTGTTAATAAGCTTGTACCTAATCCACTATTGGGAGGGCACAGGCAAGATGGGAAGCAACCTGTGGAAGCAGTAGTACTAGAGATTAGGCGAACGTCTTCATGGATTCATTACAAGGTCAAACGAGTCCAAGATGGAGAGATTCAAGAAGGTTATGGGTATATGATCAGGAGTATTGTCAGACGGGCTAGAGAGGCTTCTGGTGTGGTGTAACACTTTTGCAAACGCTAGTCGAAGCCTCTAAAGCATCAAATTTAAGGGGAAGGAGGATGAACTCGATGGCTAGACCACAAAAAGAAGGACTAGAATATTTTCCGCTGGACATTGGAATCGAAGGTGACGATAAGCTGGTAGTTGTCGTTAGTAAGTACGGCACACTTGGCTTTGGAATTATTGTTCGTCTTATGTCTGAAGTATATAAAAACGGATACTTTTATCCTTGGACAGAGAGAGAGCATCATACCTTTAGTAGCAAGATTAATGTAGACGTAAACACTGTAATATCTGTAGTTTCTGAATGCATAAAGTGGGGTTTTTTCCATCAAAAACTATATGAGAAACACGAAATTCTTACTTCAGCAGGGTTCCAAAAGCGATTTCTTACGGCAACTTCACGAAGAGCGAAGAATAGTATTTTGCCTGAATATCTTTTAGTGCCGATTAAAGAAAAAGAGGAAAAAACGGCGGTTTCTGATAGCGATAACTCTGCTATTGATGACAATATGTCCTCAGAAAGTACACAAAGTAAAGTAAAGGAAAGTAAAGAAGAATTAAAAGATAGTAGTAATAATGGTGATGATAGCGAACAGGCTAAAACTTGCACTGAATTTAGCAATCTAGCAAATCAAAGTCAAGAGAGTTCGAATTTACAAACCAAGACCAATGTATTTGGTATTTATGAACGTGAAATAGGCGTTCTGTCACAGATTGTCTCCCAAAAATTAATTTCTTTAGAAGAAGACTTCACCGAAATATGGCTGAAAAGAGCAATTGAGGTAGCAGTTTTTGCTGGAGAGAAGAAGTTGCGGTTCATAGAAGGGGTTCTTCGTAAATGGGAAAAACTTAATGTGGACGAACCTTGGAACGTGGAGCATGAGCCTGAACAATCCAATCTTCATAGGGGAAGTGGAAGGCGGATGTCATCAAGACAACAAGGGTCAACAAGACCCAAAATACAAGGTGTTTTGTCTACTGCGGTTCAACCAAGTCGCTTAACTCCTGAAGAGCTCGAAAAGGCTCGGGCGCAGGCAAGAAAACTAGATGAAAGGCTTAATAAAAAGGTCGTGGTCGGTTGAATTGGTTATATTATCAACTGCGACCCAAAGTAGCATCCCAGTCCGATCGTTGAGCCAATCGGCTAAAAACGGAAAATCACGAAAAGGTTTGAGGTGACACACAGGTCTTGGAAGAATACAACGAGGCAAATCAGGCAACCATTGATGATTATTTACAGGAGGAAGCACTAGTGAAAAGCTTTAGCAGTGCACGAAAATTTTTTGCTAAATATGAAAGAAGGTGAAGAGAATGTAATTCATATCAATGATCGAGCATTCGTCATTTCACCTGCTACGGAAGATGATATCGAGCGGATTGGAAAAGGTTATTTTTGCATTGATTAAGGAGATGGAAAGAAAGGGGAAAGCCATTGAAAGTACTTATCTCATTTGAAAAAGACAGTAACGGTAATTATATTGTTTGTTATAAAAAACAGAGAATTATCGTTCTACCCCAAGCATTTAAGCGTTTAACAGGTGTTAATGACAAAAGTGTCGTTGGAAGTTTGCATGTGGAATTCAATACACTTTCTGAAATCGGATTTATTAAAGAACCTGTAGTAAGTATTGTACATGAAAAGTCGGTTGGCGATATGACTGTTGATGAGATTTGCTCTTTTCTAGAACGTGAGGGAATTCAGATTCATTCAACTGAGCAAATAATGAAATGAAAATTGAGGAGCATGGGAGTAAGAAGAAATGAGCATTGCAATTGAAATGAACGTTATAAAACTTATTGAACACGCTCTGAAGCCGCTGATCGAATATAAGAAAAGAGATATTTCGAAAATGGTTATGAATGTAACGGCTACGTCCCCACTAGCCGAACAAGGATATGTAGAAACAAAATACGGTGTGCTGGTCGTAGTAGCAAATGAATGGCTTCAGAAAGGGAGTTCTTACATCGTAGAAGCAACTAGCATAGGCAGTACATTTGGATGGGTGACTCAAAGAAAAGAAGGAGGTAGATAGCTTGGCAATTAGCGATATTGAAAAATTAAAAGCATATGGTAGGTTAAATGAGTACCTTACTCAGGCAATGGAGTCTAAGCCAACTCTGGAGCAAGCCTCAGTTGCAGTAGAACATTTATTTAGAACATATGGGGCAGAAAGTGAGGAAGAATTACTGCAAAAAGCTGACATGGAGCTTTTTGATTATTATAAAGAAATGAAAGCAGCAATTATTAAGACAGCACAATAAAAGAATCCTCTGCGTGTAACCTTGGCCGGGCTCGCAGAGGATTAAGTCATTCTTACACCAATTATAGCATAAAGGGGGTGTATAGAATATGATGGTAGCCGAAAAAGAAGAGCAATTTAGCATGTTTCCAGTAGCTTCTACAACTGATATTAATAGAGCAAAAATTCAACTTTCTGAATACACAAAAATGATGAGGGCTCTCAATGAATTCGAGCGAAACCCGCCAATCACAGAGTTGAATAGACAGCGTGAAACGGAATGGAGCAATGCTTGTGCTTCGATAAAACGGGCAGTTGACGGAATTTTAGAATATAATGTAAGAGAAGTAACTGAGTATCGTTTTATCAAAGGCAACACCCGTGCTGCGACTATTTTACGTTTCAGTGGATGGGGCTACTGTGAAAAAACAATTGACCGCAAAGTATATGAGGGTATTGTATGTGTGGCCAATATTTTAAAATATATAGATTAAATTTTTTTGGTTCTTTTAAAAAGGAAGTTATCATTAAATGTCGAATAGGTAAAACTAATTAAATTAATCAACGGGGGCAGTCAAAATGACAGCTGAAATTGGAATACTTAACACCCATGCTGTAGCATTAGCTGCCGATAGTGCAGTTACGGTTACTAATAGACGAGGGCAAAAAATATTTAACTCTGCTAATAAGTTGTTTAGATTATCTAAATACCATCCCGTCGGTATTATGGTATATGGAAATGCCGAATTGTCTGGAATGCCATGGGAGGCAATCATAAAATTTTACAGAAAAAAACTTAATGATAATAGTTTTTTATCTGTGGCAGATTATGGTGAAGACTTCATAAATTTTATTATTGAAAATGATTCCTTGTTATTCACGCCTGAGTTAAAAAGGAAAGGTGTTACCTCACTAATGCTAGGATATTTTGAAGAATTATTGGAAGAAGTCAATGAAGGTTTGTCCAATGAATTCGACGATCAGGATGATATTAAAGCCGATGAAGTACTGGCTGCATTTGAGGAGAGAATACAGGATAGATTTAATAGTGTTATAGAGGTTCCATTGTTAGAACAATTTACTTCCGAAGACATTGGGATTTATTCTGATGAATATGGGGATCTAATTGAACGGATCGCAAAAAAAGTGTTCGAAGATACTCCCCTGACTGATGCAACATCTGATATTTTGCGCAACATCGGGTTAAATTACCTGTGTAGAGATTTATTTGGTGAAAGCACTTCAGGGATTGTTATTGCAGGCTATGGGGATAATGAATTTTTTCCTGCTATAAGTTCATATAAGTTTGAAGTGAAAATTGGAAATAAGCTAAAAAGTAAAGTTGATCTAAGTAAGACAGTTAAAGTAAGCCATAGTGATTCTGGCGGTGTAGTACCTTTTGCACAGGACGATATGGTTTATAGTATTATGAGTGGGATAGATCCTTATTTAGAGACGTTTTCGAACGAGTTATTAAAGGAATTATTTGTGGAATATCCTGAGGTAATGGTAAAAAATATTCTTAAATCAGTTCCTGATCTAAGTGACTCAGTAGTAGGGCAATTAACTCAAACGCTCACTAGCCAATCTGAAGAACTATTGAAGACTTTTTTTGAAGAAACAAAAAAATATAAGAAAATAAAGAATATTAATCCAGTTCTACATTCAATTCATACGATGCCAAAAGAAGAATTAGCAGTAATTGCTGAAACCCTTGTAAATTTGACTTCGTTCAAAAGAAAAATTAGTGCAGATGCAGAGACTGTTGGAGGTCCAATTGATGTAGCATTAATTACGAAAGGCGATGGATTTATTTGGGTAAAAAGAAAACATTATTTTACTCCTGAGTTGAACGCGCACTTCTTTCAAAATTATTTAAGGAGTTGATGTTTAATGGCTAAACTAATGTTGGCTTCAAATGGATGGAAACGAAACTTATTTAATCAGCAAAATAATAAAACTAAGTATGAAAAATTAATGAATAATCCTGAAGCACTTGCAAAAATAATTGCAAATCAGACTGTTGAAAAACTATCGCAAAATATAAGTCAGCAGAAGAAAAAGTGATTTAATTAAAATATTTTTAAAAATTAATTAAGCCCAAAAGTCCTCCAAACTGACTTTAAACCCGTTATTTCTTAAACTTACTATTAATTTTACCATTGCTGAGACACTGGGATCTTTGTTACTTTTGATAAGTTTATTTACTTCTTCTTTACTTAGCCCAGTTGCATCTACAAGCCAATAAACTGACAAATCGTGATTTTTTAGAAATTTCCAGAGTTTACTTCTAGTCTTAAACATTGTTTCCTCCAAATTAAATTTATTTCCAATCTTTGCTTTCTCTTTGGAAAATCCTTATAATATAGGTATATTGTCCTAAAAGGAGCAAGGATATGACGATTGAGGAACAGAAGCCGGAATTATTTATTGGTTCATCTAGAGAGGCGATTGATTATGCGCGTGCAGTTCATGAGAATTTGGAGCGCGTCTCACAAGTTACACCGTGGTATACAGCATTCGATGCCAATAGCTACACGATGGAAGCTTTGGAAAATCAACTTGATATAAGTGATTTTGGCGTTTTCGTGTTCGCGGCAGATGATGTTGCACTCCATAGGGGGAAATATGTTTTTATAACAAGAGATAATACAATTTTCGAAATGGGTCTTTTTTGGGGGAAATTACGGAGAAAGCGTGTCTTTGCGATTGTTCCGAATGGAGTACCAGAACGAGATGATTTAGTTAGAGATGAAAAGATTAAAGATTTCCACCTTTTATCAGATCTAAGTGGTATAACTATTTTAAAGTATAGTCAAGCTGTGCGTGAGAATTTTCTCGCGGCCACTGACGTAGCTTGTGGGCATATTACTAAAGCGATAAAACAAGAAGGTGAATTTGAGGATCCAATCGATCTTCTAGGTCTCACTGAGTTTGAAATGGACAAGAAGCAGAGTATTCTTTCATTTTTTTACGAACTCAATAAAAATCTTAAAATATCAGACCTACAATTAATGTATGATACATGTAGCGAAGCTGTTCGGAATTCTTTATTTATACCTGATGGATTTAGAGTGAGAGGTGCAGCATTCTGGAAAAAAGAAGGAAATAAGGGAATTCGTCAAGTTGGGGGAAATGTAGGCAAACATCGTTTTTATGAATTTGATGGGTATTCTCCGCAAACTACACAAAGTAAGATTTTTGTTTTAGATGCTTCATTAAGCAATAATTGGACGTTCTACAGACTTAAAAAGGTTGTTGAAGTTATTGTACTGTGTTATCCTTTGAATACAGATCATGTACTCTCAATACACATAGCAGGAGCAGGAAAGAATTTATTATCAGATGAAAATCTTGCTGAAATTGTCGAATCCAATAATGAACTTTTTGATACTATTAGAGACCTAATTGGAGGGATTCAGTATGAGTCAAAATAACAAAAACAAAAAGCCTTCGATTTATGAATCTGCGACTGGGCGATGGGTGACCAGGAATTATAGTGATAAATCCACAAAGAAATGGGTTAGTCATGATCATTCTGGAGTGTTTATTGGGCCAACAGCTGAAGGTGGAGATACTGAATACGTTAAGGTTATAAGTGGGCCAGTGAATAATAAACGACCTTCATTTGCAAAATAAAAAAACAGTACGACATTTAATGTCGTACTGTTTTTTTATTTTTATTTTTTTCGTGAGAATATAACTTCTCGGGGTTTTTAAGTGAAATTGTCCAATGTATGTCTACTAAATGTCTTGAATTTAAAGGTAAAGTTCCATTGTAGAGAAATAATTCTCTAGGTAATGGCTACTGAACCTATATCATATGTGGCTACTCGGTCATGCTGTGGGATCTTACTTCCTTAGACGTTTAGCGTCAGTGGTGTGGTGTGAGGAGGGGTTAGATGCCCCATGTGAAGTGCATGCCTATATAGGCATACAGTTTCTATTGTTCATACGGCTATCATGAGCAAGAGAAAAAAGTATTTTTTTATGTCAATCAGCAGACAGAAAAACAAGCCGTTTACACTGCTTGTTTGTATTTCTAAGCTAAGATACTTGGGTAGGGAAATAAATAGATGTTTAAAAAGCTGAAAATATTAATAGATAAGAATAAGCCGTCAACTGTCAGCAAGGCTTCTAGACCAGCATGTATGGCGACATAGTAGGCAACTACACAAAGGAGGGAGTAACAATGAAAGCAATTGGTAGTGTAAAGCTGCGCTGTATGTGGGGACGTTGGGATGGATCGAAGAAGTTTTGTTCTAAAGTCGACTGTGTAAAAAAGATGGTTCTGTATGAATACTGTTGAACCGATCCGTGACCTTGATATTGTGACGAAGATTAAATGGGACCTTCGGAAGAGTTCGCCACGTAATTACGCTTTATTCGTTCTAGGAATTAATACGGCCTTGCGGATCTCTGACATTCTAAAGCTAAAAGTCAGTGACATGAATAAGCAAGAGCTTCATATCAGAGTAACCAAGACAGGCAAGGAAATTACGTTGCCAATCTCTAATTATTTGCGGCGTGAGCTGCGTGGTGTCATGGAAGGGAAGGAAAATCATGATTACTTATTTGTTTCCCGTCAGATTAAGAAGAAGGATCGGATTCGTAAGCAGATCGATCGGAGTGTCGCTTATCGTATGCTTAGCAGCATTGCCCGCAAATATGGGCTGGAGCGAATTGGTACCCACTCGCTCCGAAAAACTTTCGCCTATCACCACTACAAGGAAAAAAAGAACATAGCAGCTCTCATGGATCTGCTTGGTCATTCGGATCAATCCATGACCTTACGGTACATTGGAATTGCTCAGGATGACATCAATAAATCGGTTCGAGATTGGCATTTATAGAGCAGTGCACCACAAATAGCCTATGGTGCACTCATTATCTTAACGCGTTTGAAAGCTTGCTACATCAAGGAAAAAGTGATGTAACCGAGTGCACCACAATATAAGATATGGTGCAGTCAAAATAGAAAAATCCTCGTAATTAATACGAGGAAATTTGAAGAACAAATAATTAATTCTTATGTTTCGTAGGATCGACCAACTTATAGCCTTCTCCGGGCTTTTGCGTTGGCGGAAGAGGATTGCCTTTTGTTGAAGTTACCTCTCTATCCTTGTCTCCACCTCTTGGTCCGACTACTTTATACTGACCAGACTTAGGTGCAGGCGTACCTGGCTTGAGTTTATCTGACATATTATCACCCCCTGAGTAAATAGTTCGACAACGATTGGGAATTTCCTCCAATTAATCTATTTTAAAGGTACTCCTGGAGCTTTATAAGGGTGAGGGTGCGCGTGAGCCCGAAATCTACCTAGCTACAAAAAAATTTCGTTTTCTTCGTTTCGATATACATACCCATGCATAAAGATACAAATGCCTAAAACCCATGCGGTGCTTGGGTTTTTCGATGTTCCAAGAACGCTTCAGGAACGCTTTAACGAAAGAAATTGAGCAATTCAAAACGAAACATGCGAAATGGCAAAAACGTCTTAAATCAGCCATTTTGCCCCTCAAACAAGGTGCGATCACGAAGGAGGTTACTCATCTGGGGATTGAAGCGAAAGAAACTACATTTACCACGCATCAAATCGCGAATATTCTCGGTCTGAGTCCTCGCCGTGTGCAGCAACTTGCCGAAGAAGGCGTTCTGATTCGAGCATCCAAAGGCAAATATTTAGCTGCAGAGTCCGTCCAGAACTTCATTCGTTCCCTTCAAACCAAAGAGGGCAAAGCGGAAGTTGATTTTTTTGAAGAACGAGCCAAGCACGAGAAGGCAAAACGAGAAAAAGCGGAGCTGCACTTGGCTGTCATGAAAGGAACCCTGCACCGCGCTGAAGATGTGGAATGGGTGATGGATGACATGATTGCCGCATTTCGGACGAAAGTGCTCTCGCTGCCTTCCAAACTGGCTCCTCAACTGCTTGGCAGAACCAATCAAGGTGAAGTGCTTGGCCTGTTAACGCGTGAAGTCAGTGAAGCTCTAACGGAGCTTTCCGATTATGACGGATTCTTATTTAATAACAAGAATGAGAATTTCATTGGTGAGGTGGATGCCGATGACGGACACGACAACCAGTGATTTTTCAAAAACGTTTGCTTTTTTCAAGAAATTAGCCAAACGTGTCGCGCCGCCACCGCCGCACACCATTTCATCGTGGGCAGATTCCTATCGCAAGCTGTCTGCAGAAGCGTCATCGGAGCCAGGTCAGTGGCGGACAGACCGCACGCCGTATATGCGGGAGATCATGGATGCCTTTATTGATCCAAATTTGGAACAAGTGGTCGTCCAGTCCTCGGCACAAGTCGGGAAAACGGAACTGCTGCTCAACATTGTTGGTTATTATGTGGATTACGATCCTGCGCCGATGATGCTGATTCAGCCAACCGAGGGGCTTGCTGAAGCCTTTTCAAAAGATCGGCTTGCTCCAATGATTCGAGACACGGAAACACTGGCAGCCAAGATATCCGATGTCAAAAGCCGTGATGGTGAAAACACCATCTTGCACAAGAAATATCCAGGCGGACAAATTACGCTTGGGGGTGCGAACGCGCCTGCTTCTCTTGCTTCCCGTCCAATCCGCATCGTGCTTTGTGATGAGGTTGATCGGTATCCAGCATCTGCCGGCACAGAGGGCGACCCTGTATCATTAGCCGTTAAGCGGACGACAACCTTTTGGAACCGTAAAGTTGCCCTTGTCTCGACTCCAACCATTAAAGGAGTATCGCGGATTGAAGCTGCGTATATGATCAGCACCATGGAACAATGGTGCCTGCCGTGCCCTAGTTGCGGCGATCTTCAACCGCTCACTTGGGAGCAAGTGCGCTTTGATGACGCGAGTATGGCCTGCAAGTACTGTGGAGCCATTCATGGTGAGTTTGATTGGAAAGAAGGGGCAGGGAAATGGGTTGCGAGAAAACCAGAATCTAAGGTCCGAGGCTTTCATCTCAATGAGCTTGCTTCCCCATGGAAACGATGGAGTACAATCATCGCTGAATTTCTTGACGCAAAGAAAGATCCAGAGACATTAAAGGTGTGGGTTAATACATCACTAGGCGAAACATGGGAAGAAAAAGGCGAGCAGCTTGAAGAAGATGACTTGTTAAATCGGCGAGAAGCCTATGGCGAAGCACCTGTTCCTGCCAATGTTAAACTGCTAACGGCAGGCGTTGACGTTCAGAATGACCGGCTAGAAATTGAAGTTGTTGGCTGGGGGAGAGGCAAAGAGAGTTGGGGGATTGAATACCGAATCATCTATGGCGACCCCACGAAGCCGCAAGTATGGACCGATCTTGATGATTATATTGCCAGATCTTTTCATAAGAGTGATGGCAGCGGATTGATGGTTGCCTGCACTTGTATCGATTCAGGGAATGGGAACCACTCGACAGAGATTTATCGGTACTGCGTAAAACGTGAACACCGGCGCATCTTTGCCATTAAGGGTCAAGGCGGACTAGGTATATCCTTTGTAGGGCGCATGTCGCGAACACCACGCGAGAAATGCGCTCTTTTTATTATCGGTGTCGATGCAGGGAAAGAAACCATTATGACGCGCCTTAAAAACAAATTTGAGGGCACAGATGGGTACTGTCACTTTCCTACCGAAGCCATACGCGGTTACGGCGAGGAATATTTTCATGGTCTCACAAGTGAAAAAAAGGTTATTCGCTTCCACAAAGGAAGGCCACGCATTGAATGGATTAAAAAGAGTGGCGCTCGGAATGAACCGTTGGATGTTCGGAACTATGCGACAGCTGCTTTGGAGATCTTGAACCCCAATTTGGATAAGGAAATTCCAACTGCCACCGCACCAAATAAACCAAACACTCAAGTCGCAGCGCCCCGAAAACGCGGCACCATTTCAAAAGGTGTCGGCGGATAAGGAAAGGAGGTGAAAAGGACTATGACAATTACACAAGAACAAGCACAGCAACATCTTGATGCCTGGTTGGCTGCGTCACTCGCGGTTTCAACAGGTCAATCTTATAAGATCGGCACAAGGGAACTGGTTAGAGCCAATCTTTCTGAGATTCAGAAGCAAATTATCTTTTGGCAGAATCAAGTGAGTAAGGCGGCAAGCGGACGAACTGGCGCTCGGATGATGTCAGCCGTTCCGCGTGACCTATGAAACTGCTTGAGCGCATGATTGCATCTGTCGCGCCAAAGGTGGCACTTTCCCGCGCTGTTGCCCGTCAAAAACTGGAGGTTCTTAACTCAGGATACTCCCATCACGGCGCATCGACATCCAAAAAATCTATGATTGGTTGGAACTTTGGCGGCGGCGGCCCCGATGAAGACATCGTTTTAAATCTGTCCACACTGCGGCAGCGTTCCCGTGATCTCTATATGGGAGGCGCGGCACTTGCTACAGGAGCCATTAAAACGGCGCGTACGAACATCATTGGTACGGGACTCAAGTTAAAACCTGCCATTGATGCTGATTTCTTGGGGCTTTCGCCAGATGAGGCGGCTGATCTCAAACGTATCGTGGAGCGCGAGTTCTTATTGTGGGCGGAGTCGGTGGAATGCGATGCTAGCAGGCGGGATAATTTTTACGAACTTCAACAACTCTCTTGTTTGTCACAGTTGATGAGCGGCGACTGCTTGGTACTTCTCCCCATGGTGAAGCGAATTGGGAGCACCTATGATACCCGTATCCGAGTGATTGAAGCAGATCGTTGCTGTGATCCCCAGAATAAAGAGGGGAGAGATATTCTCGGCGGGGTTGAGGTCGATGACTATAACGGAGTTTCCGCTTATTGGTTTGTGAATCAGCATCCGCTAGGCAAACAGGAGAAAAAGAAGGAATGGGTGAGGGTCGAAGCCTTTGGCAAGCAGACAGGCCGACGCAATGTTCTCCATTTGATGGAGTCCGAGCGACCTGAACAGCGACGAGGCGTTCCCATTCTAGCGCCTGTTATTGAATCACTTAAACAACTAGGTCGATATACCGAAGCCGAACTCATGGCAGCGGTTGTATCAGGCATGTTCACGGTATTTATTGAATCGGAAACATCCGATCAGCCGCTTGGTGTCATGATGGACCAAGAGATTGATCAAGGCGACCCCAATTCGTATGAACTCGGTAACGGAGCGATCGTTGGGCTTTCGCCTGGTGAAAAGATATCCATGGCGAATCCAGGACGACCAAACACCGCATTTGATGGTTTTGTCACATCGATTCTGCGGCAAGTGGGTGCCGCTCTCGAAATTCCCTATGAGTTGCTCGTGAAAAACTTTACTTCCTCGTATTCTGCGAGCCGTGCCGCATTGTTAGAAGCGTGGAAAATGTTTCGGATGCGTAGATCTTGGATGGCCTCCGATTTTTGTCAGCCGATTTATGAAGAGTGGTTTACTGAAGCTGTCGCGAAGGGACGTATCCCTGCGCCTGGCTTTTTTGACGATCCACTTTTTCGCAAAGCGTATCTCAAAGCGGAATGGCACGGACCATCTGCCGGGCAGCTTGATCCATTGAAAGAGGCAACCGCCGCAAAAATGCGTGTGGATGAAGGCTTCTCCACCCGTGAGCGCGAGACGGCTGAACTTACTGGCGGCGATTTCGAAATGAATCATCGTCAGCGTGTACGCGAGGAAACCATGCGTCGCGAAGGCGGCTTACTCATTGAAGGAGGTGAAAAGACAAATGACAATCAACAACAACTTTTGGACGATGACGACAAATAAAGCGAAAGATAGCGCCGAAATTTCCATTTACGGAACCATCGGATCAAGCTGGTGGGAGGAATCGGTATCCGCTGCACAGTTCGCACGAGATCTTCGGGCGCTAGGTTCCGATGTCAAAGACATTACCGTACGCATTAACTCGGCTGGCGGCAGTGTATTCGATGGACTGGCGATCCGCTCAACCCTAAAGAGCCATGCCGCGAGTGTGCATGTTATCGTTGATGGTTTGGCTGCATCCATTGCTTCCATTATCGCAATGGCAGGCGACAAAATCACGATGGCATCCGGTTCGATGATGATGATTCATAATCCCATGAGCTCCATACAAATGGGGGACGCATCCGATTTTCGTGAAGCTGCTGATTTCCTAGACAAAGTGAGAGATTCACTTGTGTCTGTCTATGCATCACGAACGAACATTTCAGAGAAAGACCTCATCGCTATGATGGATGCTGAAACGTGGATGTCTGCAGAAGAAGCACTCGATCAAGGCTTTATTGATGAAATTGAAGTAGGCAGCACCGTAACCGCCATGATGCAAGGAACGGTGGCTATGGTCAACGGAGTGAGCATGAACTTTGAGCGCTTCATCAATCCGCCCCAATTACCGCAAGCCAAAAGCGAACCTCGCTCATGGCCGGTATTAAATAACCATTCTATAGGAGGTGCAAGACCCTTGAATTTGGAAGAACTAAAAGCCCAACACCCCACATTATATGCTGAGATTGTAAAAGCAAGCGCAGCAGAAGAACGCCTGCGTATTCAAGCCCTTGATAAATTAGCCGCTCCAGGAACGGCCGATCTTGTTGCAAAAGCGAAGTATGAAACCTTCGAATCGGCAGCGAATACAGCGCTAGCCATTATTGAACTGCAAAACCAACGCCGCCAAAGAGCGGGTCAAGAACGCAACGAGGACGCTGACAGCTCTGGTGTCAATAACGTGGAGTCCGCACAAGAAGATGCGGAAGATGTAAGCAGTGGGAAAGACGAATCCAAGAAACAAATCGAGGCAAAGGGTAGCAAAATTGCTGATGTAATCAATAAAATGCGTGGAGGTGTTAAGTAATGCCTGAAAGTCTCATTCAAACGAATTCTGTTACCTTTGACAATCTGGTTGCCGGTCATTCGGAGATCGTGACCGATAGCATCACCTTGAAAGCAGGACAAGCCTACTTAAAAGGGAGTGTAATCGGTTTAACAACAGCCACGCCGAAAGGCTCACTGGTGGATTCCACCAAATCCGATGGTACGCAGACCCCTTATGGCATTCTAACCGATGATGTAGACGCAACAACTGCCGATGCTCCAGGCGTTGTATACGTACGCGGTGAGTTCAATGAATCAAAGCTGATCTTTGGTGGCACAGACACCGTCGCTACACATAAAAAATCTCTCCGTAACGCCGGTATTATCACTCGTAAAACAAAAAAAGCGTAACTAACTAAGGAGGAACAGCATTCATGGCAAAAAATATTTCGATTTATGATCCACGCACAATGCTAGCTGCAATCGAGGCGATGATGCCCACGCGCACATTCTTGAAGGATATGTTTTTCTCAAAACCAGAAACGTTCGTCACCGAGGCTGTTGACGTGGATTACTACAAAGGGAAAAGAAAAATGGCCCCTTTTGTTTCCCCACGACTACCAGGACAAGTGATGGAGCGCGAAGGATTCACAACGCAATCTTACAAACCTGCTCTGATTAAACCCAAAACGGTTCTAACAGTTGGGGATTTGCAGACACGTTCCATGGGCGAAAACATTTATTCTGGAAAATCTCCAGATGACCGCGCGATTGAACTTCTGGCAAACGACCTTGAAAAACTGGATTCTTCCATCACACGAAGGGAAGAGTGGCTTGCTGCTCAAGTCCTTTTCACAGGAAAGGCAGACATGATCGGGGAGGGTGTCAATCAGACGATTGACTTTAGCTTTACAAATAAAGTTATCCTTGCGGGAACGGATAAATGGAATGACCCATCAAGTGATCCGATTGCAAAACTTGAAGCACTTCGACTAGAAGTCATTAAGACATCTGGTGTTACGCCTGATATTTCCGTTCTAGCTTCCGATGTTGTCCCTTTCTTCCGTAATAACCCCATTGTCCAAAAGCTGTATGACAATAGAGGGTTTAATATTGGTCGCATTGATCCAAAAACATTGCCAAATGGTGCAACGTACATTGGCACAATCGTATCTCTCGGCTTGGATCTCTATTCGTACGATGAGTGGTATTTAGATGATGAGACCGATCCGCAAAACCCTGTCGAGAAACCAATGGTGCCATCGGGGACAGTATTGATTGGCTCAACGCGAAGCCGCTCTTCCATGCTTTATGGGGCGATCACGCTTGCCGTTGATAATCAGTTTGTAACGTATGAGGGTCCTCGCATTCCTGACTCCTGGATGCAGAAAGACCCTGCAGCTCGATTCGCCCAATTGCATAGCCGCCCACTGCCCGTGCCGCATGAAGTAAATTCTTGGTATATTGCCAAAGTATTTTAAGGGAGGGGTCAACATATGGGAATTATAAGTTCTTGGCACGTTTCGCATAATGGCATTCGGTATGAAGCAGGTTATCCCATTACGGATCTTCCACAAGAAGAGCAAGATCGGTTAGTGGATGAAGGTCTCGCCCAATACACAGACCATGAAGAAATCGACTCCAATATCACGTTATTGACCCTCGATGCTTTTACAGAACTCAAAGCGCCTGCGCAAAAGGAACAGTTAGTTCTGATCGGACTAACGCCAGGCACAAATGAGCAAGATCGTATTGATCAATACGCGGCTTGGCTTCAGGAACAGGACGTTTAATGATGACAGTGCCCAAATTGAAAGATACCTTTTCCATTGACGTGAGCACTTTCTTAAATCCCGATGAATTCGCTCAAGTGTTCAATGTCGATGGCGTTGATATTTGGGCTGTTCAGGATGCAGATTCTACCACAAAACACCCCTTTGGCTATGCTGAAGGGGTTTCCTTATATAAGATGACGCTCTATGTCGATTGCATTGAAATTGGATATAAACCTGCTGAAGGGCAGGTCATGGTCATCAACGGTGAGCGCTACATGGTCGAAAACGTCATAGAAGAGGCTGGCATGTACGTGATCAAGTTAGAGGCGAACCGATGATTGAGTTTAACGGGAGTACAGCGGAGCTGCAGATGGCAGGTCGCAACTTACAATCGATTCAGCGGCTTATTCCAAAAGCGTACTCAGCTGCTTTAGGTCGGGTTTCTCAGCGTGTACGAACAGAAGGCAGTCGGCAAGTACGCGAGAAGTACCATATCAAAACCAAAGATGTTAACAACAAGGTGCGTGTCACGCGCCAGACAGGCGCAAACGCTAGCGTTGAACTGCGTTGGTCAGGCGGAAATACACCAATCATTAAATTTCGAACGACTCCAAGCAAAGTGCCCGATAAACGTCCAAGAGTGCTAAAGGCTGCCATCAAAAAAAGCGGTCTCAAGCCAATTCGGGGGGCTTTTGTTACCAAAGTTGGTCGTGGAGGGCACGTTGGTGTATTTAAACGGGTTGGAAAGAAGCGATTCCCCATTCAAGAGATATTTGGGCCTGCTGTTCCCGTTCTTCTGAATGAACACAGCATTGTCGAACATTTAAAACAGATCGCGCACGATACGATGGAAGACCGGCTCAATCATGAAATCTTACGCGCACTCGAAAAGGCAGGTGAACGACGATAACGACGATTTTACTTCTAAAAGCGATTAAAGCTTTCTTGGAACTTGTTTTAGCGGATCGCGTAGGGGGAACGCCGCAGGTGCATATCGGCTACCTTCCTCAAAAAACAGCGGCTTCTGCTCAAAACTCAGATTTCCCCTATATCATTGTTAGAGCTTTAAAAGGAAACGACGATGAGAATAAAGGTTGCAGCACAACAGTGAGACTACTCTTTGGGACCCAGTCGCCAGATGATGATGGATTTATGGACGTGTTAAATGTCATGGAAGATGTTCGCATCTCGCTTCTGAGGCAAAGACTCCTCGACCATCGTTTTGAACTGCAACTTCCCTATGAATGGCAACTCTTTGAAGAACAGCCATCACCTGAATGGATTGGTGAAGCCATCACAACGTGGGCGCTGCCCACCATTTTACGAGAGGAGATGACGGTATGAGCATAAAACCAAAAAAGAAAACCGTACAAGCAACCGGCGATCAACTCATTTATGTTGGCCCCACCGTCGAGCACGGGCGACTATCCCAATATACCGTTCTTAAAAATGGAATCCCTGCACATCTACAAGAATTAGTTAGCGAGAATGCTGACATCGGGCAACTCATTGTGCCCGTACAACATTTAACGATCACCAAACAGGCTGTGCAAAAGCAAGGCACGCCTGAACACGCCGCTTATGCGCGGTTAATCAAAGGAGTCTGATGACAGTGGAAAGACATGGCATCTACACAACTGAAATTCCTACCACAATCCTATCAAATGCAGTAACGAATCCAACACTCGTTGTCATTGTCGGCACAGCTCCCATTCATTTAAGCACGCGTGCCACACCACCAATCAATGAACCTATTCTTTGCTCCTCCTTCCAAGAGGCCAAAGATGCTTTTGGTTACAGCGACGATTTTGAGTCCTATACGCTTTGCGAGTTCATGGACGCTTTTTTTAGGCTCTACGGTCAATCACCGGCTGTGCTAATTAACGTGCTTGATCCTGCTGTCCACAAAACGGTGGTTTCACCTGCCGACACGACTGTTTCATCGGGTGTCGCCGTGATTAATGTCGAAGGCGTGATGAAAAGCGGTTTAAGTGTTAAATCTGGGGACGGTGCAACGACCTACATTCTGGACACTGACTTTACGGTGGGCTATGACGCTTCAGGACATCTGGTTGTAACTGCAAAAGCAGGCGGAGCCATTGCCACCAACGTGGCGACCTTGAAAATTGGTTACACCAAACTGAATGCAAGCGGTGTAGAAGAGACCGATATTATTGGCGGCTTGGACGGAGTGACAGGAAAAGCAGAGGGACTTGAGTTAATTCAGCAAGTCTTCCCACGTTTTAGCATGGTTCCAAGCCTAATCATTGCACCAGGCTTCTCGCACGAACCAACCGTCGCAGCAGTCATGGAGAGCAAGGCATCCCTCATTAATGGCCATTTTAAAGCACAAGCGATCGTGGATTTGCCAACGGAAGAAATTGACCTTTACTCCGATGCACCTGAGTGGAAAGAAGAGAATCACTTTACATCCAAGCGGCAATTCCCTGTTTACCCCAAAATCACATACAGCAAGAAGACGTATCACTTTTCTACGCATCTTGCCGCTGTGCTTTGTGCAACGGATGCCAAAAATGGCAGCGTGCCGTTCTTATCTCCGTCCAATCAGCTGTTAAAAGCAGATGGTGCTGTGCAAAAAGGAGGCGCGGATTTATTCCTCGGACCCGATCAAGCGGCATTCCTCAATGCGAAAGGCATCACGACAGCACTTAACTTTATTGGCGGGTGGAAGGTTTGGGGAAATCGCACTGGCATGTATCCAAGTGACGCGGACCCGATTAATACCTTCATCCCCATTCGGCGCATATTCGATTGGATTTCTAATACCGTCATCCTCACGTACTGGACGAAAGTGGATAATCCACTGGATCAGCGACTGGTTCAGACGGTAACGGACAGCATCAATGTGTGGTTCAATGGGCTGCAGTCATCGGGTGCAATCTTGGGAGGTCGTGTTGAGTTTCTGAAATCGGAAAACTCCTCAAATGACCTCATGAATGGGAAACTCACTTTTCATCTATTTGTAACACCGCCGTCACCAGCCCAAGAAATTGAATTCAAAATTGAATATGATCCGCAGTACTTAGGTACCATTTCGTAATTATGAAAGCGAGGAATCGACATGAAACAAATTCCTGAAAAAGTAACCGGATATTCTGTATATCACGAAGGAAGTACATTTCTTGGTGTGGCAGATGTGACCCTGCCTAGCCTGGAGTCTCTATCCGAAACCATTAAAGGCGCAGGCATCGCTGGTGAAGTAGATTCCCCAACAATCGGACACTTCAGCAGTATGACATGCACACTCAACTGGCGGACGATTGACCCTACAGCTATTAGATTGGCAGCACCTAAGGCACATGCACTGGATTTTCGTGCTTCGCAACAAACGTATGATACCCAGACGGGGTCTTACCTCCCTGTTGGTGCGAAAGTATCTGTCCGAGCCATTCCAAAAAAGTTCGATTTTGGTAAGCTCGAGTCTGGCGCGACGACAGATAGTTCAAGTGAATTTGAGGTCATTTATTTGAAAGCAACTGTCGATGGCAAAACGTTAGTGGAAATCGACAAATATAACTATATTTGCGTGATTGATGGTGTTGACTATCTTGCTGCTGTTCGCGCACAACTAGCCCTATAAATAAGGAGATGAGCACTCGTGAAAGAAAATCAAATAGAAGGTCAGAACGAAGCTGTAACAGAAGAAATCCAGACAGTATTTAACTTGAGCAAACCCGTTGTCAGTGGAGATCAAACCATTACCACCATTGTGCTAGATTTCGAATCCTTAACAGGTGATGATCTTCTTGCCATAGAAAGGCAATACAATGCGCTATCCGCGAGAACAAGGGATGTTGCGCCAGTCAAAGAAACCTCAAAGCAATTCCTTTCCTTTGTTGTGGCTAAAGCTGCAGGGTTGCAAGTCGAAGACCTTCAACGGTTTTCCGCGAAAGACTTCGCAAAGTTAACATTAAGAGCTCAAAATTTTTTGCTCGGATAGGCTTCAAGGATCGGGAATGGAGGCAACTGCTCATGGGCGCGGTTGTCTCTCTTTCTATGTCTACCCACACACCCACTGTTCATTGGTTGGCTGTACCTCTTCTTGAAGTCATGGACTGGATTCGGGCTACGAACGAGCTCTTAGCAAAGCGAGGTGAAAAATAGTTGCCAAAAGAGTATGAGATTGCATTTCGGCTTGGCGCACAGCTTCAATCGACCTTTTCCCAATCCTTTACGCAAGCAAACAATTCCATCGCTGAACTTGAAAAGCGTATGCAGAAGCTTGAGCAAACGAGCAGTCATACTTCCTCAAAAAAAGGTGGTTTAGGCGGCGCTTTCGGGGGGATTGGACTTGCTGCTGCAGGCGCAACAGCAGCCATAGGAACAGCTGCCATTGTGGCAGGAGGTGCCGCTTTTTCTATGGCTGAAGATTATCAGATTGCTATGTCGCATTTACAGCAAACCACCGGCGCTTCCACAGAGCAAATGGGGGAATTCAAAGACATTGCAACCTCCATGTATAACATGAATCTAGGGGAGTCATGGAGTGATCTATCCGACGCGATCAGCAAAACAAGTTCAATCACCAAGCTGCACGGGCAAGAACTTCAGGAAACAACCCAAAAGGCGCTTCTCATGCGTGATGTGTTTGGACAAGAGATTCCTGAAACCTTAAAGGCCAGTGATACGATGATGCGAAATTTTGGGATTAGCAGCGACCAAGCTTTTAATCTCCTTGCTTCAGGTGCTCAAAAGGGATTAGACAAATCGGGCGAACTACTGGACTCTGCCAACGAGTACGCACCTCAGTTTAAAGCGCTGGGTTTCTCTGCAGATGAAATGTTCGATACGTTTAGTGCCGGGCTTGAATCCGGTGCCTTTAATCTCGATAAAGTTGGCGATGCCGTTAAAGAATTTAACATTCGCGCCAAAGATGGCTCCAAAACTTCTGCTCAAGCTTTCCAGGCGCTCGGTCTAAATGCCGAAAAAATGACGCAAACATTTGCTAAAGGCGGACCCGAAGCCAAGAAATCATTTACCGAGGTGCTAAATTTAATCTCGAACGTCGAAGATCCCGTAAAACGAAATGCCATCGGCGTGTCGCTGCTTGGCACCCAATTTGAAGATCTGGAAGTTAAGGTTATTTCAGCGATGGGGAATACACAAAAGCAGTTTGATAGCACCAAAGATACCATGGGCGAGATTGCCAAGGTCAAATATACATCCCTTGGAGGATCGATCAGAGGGATTGGCAGACAGTTCGAAACCTCTCTCTTCATTCCTTTATCCAATAAATTGTTACCCGTCATGCAGAACATTAGCGACCTGTTTGATGTAATGCCTGCCATCAAAAACTCTCTCGGTCAAGTTGGTTCCTTTATCAGTTCCGCCTCTGGTGAAATTGCAGCTAATGCGGCTTGGATTTGGGAAAACGGGTTTGACAAAGAGATGGAGGGTGTCACGATCAATTACGCGAAAGCCCTTGGTCTTAGTGATAGCCAGGCTGAAGATATTGCTTCAAGTATCGCGAATGTCTTCCATAGGTTAGGCGATCTCCGTGACAAGTTTCTCACACTATGGAGTGAGATTGTTCCATTCATTCAACCCATCTTCAGTTTTGTCGGTAGCATCATTGTCCAGCTTGTTCCAATCATGATGAAAATATCTACGACAATGTTCACCATGGCAAATAAAATCTACGGAGCTTTAGCACCTGTCGCAGCCTATTTGCTCGGAAAGTTTATGCCCATATTTGCAAACATCGCTTCTTTTATCTCGACCATGGTCGTTCCAAGCATTGCATTGGCGATAAATGCCATCATGCCGCATATTCTTTCTGTTACGGATAAATTAGCATCTGCCTTTACTTCTGTCTGGAACATCATTCGCCCAATTATTGACGCGCTGGTTCTTGCGTTCAATTACGCATTTCCGACGATAAAGAGCACCGTAGTGAATGCCATACAGGCCATTTCAGGCGCTATTGGCGGCATTTTTGATATATTAGGCGGGGTTATTGACTTTGTTACTGGCGTTTTTACGGGGGACTGGGGGAAAGCATGGCTTGGGGTTAAGGAAATTTTCGGAGGAATTTTCAGCACGCTAGGTTCTCTGTTAGCCTTTCCAATCAACAACAGCATTGATGCCATAAACCGCGTCATCCAAGGCATAAATAAGATTAAGTTTGATATACCAGACTGGCTAGGTGGCGGCTCATTTGACCTCAATATACCCGAACTTTCTAAGATCGGCGGATATGCGGATGGCGGGGTGGTCAATAGTCCTGAACTCGCTTGGGTTGGCGAGGGTGGCGACTCGGAAGTTATTGTGCCTATTAACAATTCAGAGCGTTCACGTAGCCTTTGGCAAACTGCAGGCTCCATGCTTGGAATGACACCTGCCGCACAAGGCGGTGGAGGCAATGGCGCTAACATTTCCGTAACCTACGCACCGCAGAATAACTTCTATGGGAATGTTGATCGCGCCCAAGTTGAAGCCGCACAAGCAAGCAACAACGATGATTTAGAAAAACGTCTGCAGGCACTGCAGAGGCAACAAAGGAGGGTGTCTTTTGGATGAGTACTTACCTGACACAAGCTGGCGATACGTGGGATATCATAGCCTATAAAGTGTACAAAAAGGAATCACTCATGACCATTCTCCTTGCTGCCAACCCTGAACATGCCAACACGGTGGTATTTTCATCGAACATAGCGATTGACGTGCCGAAAATTACAATCAGCAGCGCGTCTTCTTTGCCACCGTGGAAAAGGGGGCGTTCCTAATCAGTACACAAGAAGCAAGACGTGCGGAGTTCATTATCACCTATAACGGAGCCGACATATCAGCTTCCCTTAAGGATTATTTGCTTGATGCAAGCTATACAGATGCGTCCGGTCAATTGGATGACCTACAAATTACGTTGGAAGACTCCAAGGCTTTATGGCAAAACGACTGGATGCCATCTGAAGGGGATACCATTCAAGCAACGATTAAAACGACGAATTGGAACTCTTCAAATGAGTCGGCTTCCTTAGATTTAGGCACGTTTGAGGTGGATGGAATTGACTTTTCGGGTCCTCCAGATGTTATTCGAATTAAGGCCATATCGCTGCCAATTGGGACAAGCGTAAGACGAGAAAAGCGTTCTAGGGCATGGGAGAAAGTGAAATTAACTACGATTGCTGCTGATATTGCAGCCAATGCCGATCTTTCCCTGTTATACGAGGCAACGAATAATCCAACGTATGATCGTATGGAGCAAACTGAGCAAACTGACCTTACTTTTCTTCAGGATATCGCAGTAAAAGAAGGTCTTGCTCTTAAAATAGCGGGTGGCAACCTCATTTTATTTGATGAAGCCCAATACGAAGCAGCTCCAACCGTTTTAGATATTGCTCGTGGTAAAAATGTCTCCTCATATACGCTGACATGGAGCACATCCGATGCAGCTTACACGTCTTGCGAAGTCATTTACCACGACGCTAAAAAAGGCATTGATATCAAGGCTGCGTTTAAACCGCCAAACGCGCCAGAAAAAGGCCCTGTGTTAATCGTGAATGAAAGCGTGGAATCACAAGCCGATGCCCTTCGATTAGCCGAGAAAAAATTAAGAGAAGAAAATAAAAACTTTGGTAAAGGCAGTTTCTCGATGCCTGGTAATACAAACATCGCAACAGGGATCACCTTAAACGTGGTGGGTTGGGGTCGTTTTGATGGGAAGTACATTGTCGAAAATGCCAAACATTCCTTAGGCAGTAGTGGTTATCAAACGAATATTGATGTTCGAAGAGTATTAGGATGGTGATAGCATGATAAGAGTTGGCAAAGTCTCTTCTATTAATACGGAGAATGGGACAGTTCGAGTTGCCTTCCCAGATAACAGTAACATGCTGAGCGGCGAGTTACCCGTGATGATTTCAAAATCCAATTGGGCAAAATCTGCAGCAATGCCTTCCATTGGCGACCCTGCTTTATGTCTGTTCTTGAGCAACGGCATTCAAAATGGATTTTGTCTTGGATCTTTTTACAATAATTTAGATGCACCTCCACCAGAATCTGATTTGAAGTGGGGTGTGTTTTTTGAAGATGGCAGTCATGTCTATTATGATCGAGCCGCAGGAACCATGCATATTAAAGCAAACAACGGGTTAATCATTGATGGTAATGTGACGGTTACTGGAACACTGACGCATGGAGGTGGAGGATCATGATTGGCGCATTAGGACCTGTTGTGTTCGTTGCTTCAGCCGAGACTCTCCGAACTTTTAGTGACTTTACGCGATCCTCTGCAGGGCGTTGGGCGAAGCATGATGTACTCATGCAAAAACCCAAGACCCAGTTTATTGGTCCAGGACTCGATACGATCTCTTTTACCATGCAATTTCATGCTTCACACGGGATAAATCCGCGAAAAGAAATGGATAAACTCGTCGAATTGGAGCGCGCTGGAACTGCTATGGCACTCACCATTGGCGGCAAAGGGCTAGGCGTTGGATTATGGGTCATAACAACACTGTCGCAAGCATGGGGCAGCATCGATAATGCAGGCAATGTGCTCACGGGATCAGCAAATCTATCACTTGAAGAATATGTGGTGAATGCATGATTGAAATTAACTTTAAAACGAATGTTCCTATCGATTTAGGGGCAAAAGGCGAGGCAGAAATTGTTCAAAACATTCGAACCATTGTGACAACCATAAAAGGCTCTGTACCACTCGATAGGGAGTTTGGGATTGAGCCTTCTTTCATGGATCGACCACTGCACCTTGCAAAGCCGCTATTTACCGCAGAAATCATTATGCAAATTCAAAAATATGAACCTCGCGTTGATATCGTGCAAGTTCTGTTTCATGAAGATATCGAAGCAGGGAAGTTGGTACCGATTATCCGAGTTGCTCCTAAGGAAGGAGGGAATACCCTGTGAGTCTGATCAATCTGCCTGAACTTGATCTTGTGAGTACCGATACGACCCAAATAACCGATAGTCTTATAGCGGTGTTTGAAGTCTTAGATGGAAAACCGCTGTATCCAGGCGATCCAAGGCGGCTATTTTTTAATGCCATTGCTTCACTTCTTGTGCAGCAGCGAGCATTAATCAACCAAACATCCAAAATGAATTATCTTCGTTATGCAAGTGGTCCCGTTCTTGATGAGATGGGGGCATTTACTGAAACCGACCGATTGCCTGCATCTAAAGCGAAGACAACCCTTCGATTTCAGCTTTCAGCTCTGCAACTATCGGCCATTATCATTCCTGCAGGCACGCGAGTAAGTACGGAAGGAAACCCGCAAGTGTACTTTGCAACAACTGAAACCGTGGAGATTCCATCTGGCTCATTAACAATAGATGTTGCCTCTTCCTGCACCGTGCCTGGCGTTTCTGGAAACGGGTATTTGACTGGTCAGGTTAAGCAAATCGTAGACCCAATTCCGTATGTTGTATCTGCCGTGAATATAACGACAAGTGCCGGCGGTGCAGATATCGAGGATAACGAACCTTATCGAAATCGAATTCATGAAGCGCCAGAGTCCTTTTCGGTTGCTGGATCAGAAGGAGCCTATCGGTTTTGGGCAAAGACGGCTAGCCCTTCCATCATCGATGTTAGTGTAACCTCACCATCTGATGCGGTAGTGGTCATCGTTCCACTTCTGGAAGGTGGACTAATTCCAAATGAAGATATGTTAACCGCCGTCTCTAACGCCTGCAGTTCTAAAAAAGTAAGACCTTTAACCGATCATGTCACTGTCGCAGCACCCACGATATCTCATTATGAAATTGACTTTACGTACTGGGTTAGCCGTGATCGCGTTGCAGAAATTACAGCCATTCAAGCAGCTGTGACAGCAGCCGTCAACGATTACGCCTTATGGCAAAAATCCAAATTAGGTCGAGATATTAACCCATCCGAGTTAATTCGGAGGGTTATGGTAGCTGGAGCACATCGAGTTGAGCTCAGTAGTCCCGCTTTTACATCGGTAGCCGAAACACAAATCGCTATTGCTGATAGCGTTGATATTTCTTATGGAGGTCTAGCGGATGATTGAGTTGTCAAACAGCAGCTTGCTCGATTTATTGCCTGAGAATCTACGATCCGACCCTACTTTATCAGCTGCAGCGAAAGCCATAGATCAAGATTTGCAAAATATCACAGCTTCCATTCAAAAACTGTCTTACTTTGACCGGTTTGATAGCTTGTCCGATGAGGAAGTGAATGAATTAGCTTGGCAGTTTCACGTCGATTTCTACGATCCGTCACTTCCCATTGAACAACGAAGAAAGCTCATTAAAAAAAGCTTTGCCTGGCACAAGAGAAAAGGCACAGCTTCAGCCGTTGAAGAACTGGTAACAACCATTTTTGGTGACGGTAAAGTCGAAGAGTGGTTTGAGTACGGAGGGGAACCCTTTTACTTCCGAGTCATAACTAACAATCCAACGGCAACAAATGAACAGGCCGAAAAATTTTTAGAAGCGCTAAATTCCGTTAAAAACATTCGATCCAGGCTAGATGCCATCCAAGTATCCATCGCCGACTCGATGAACCTTTGCTTTGGCGGTGTGGTACATATCGGTGATTTCATCACATTAAGGCAGGTGACGTAAATGTCAGCATTTGGCGGCTTACAGATAACAAACAAAGGCAGGGCTTTACAAGCGAAAGCTCAAATAGGAACAACGATTCACTATAATCGCATAGCCATTGGAGATGGCAGTCTGAGCGGTCAAATCATCGCAGAATTGAACGCCTTAGTACATGAAAAAAAATCATTAACCATAACGAAGTTAAAGACACTCACTGGAGGACTTGCCGCTGTTGGCGCTCCACTATCTAATCAGGACATTACCACCGGATTTTATTTTCGTGAAATCGGCGTATTTGCGCAAGATCCTGATATTGGAGAAATTCTTTATTGTTATGGTAATGCGGGACAAGCTGCGGATTATATACCTGCAGGTGGTGAGGAAGATATCCTTGAGCGTGAAATTGATGTCATTACGATTGTCGGAAACACGGCCAATGTTTCAGCTTCTATCAATCAATCTCTTGTTTTTGCCACGCAGCAAGAGCTTGCCGAAAAGGCATCTCTTGATTCGCCGGTGTTTATCAATGTACCAAAGGCTCCCACGGCTGCAGCTGGTACAAATACAGCACAGCTTGCTACAACCGCTTTTGTGAAAACGGCCATACAAGCTATTCCACCTGTTGACCTATCTGCTTTAGCACCTAAGAGCAACCCTGTCTTCATAGGTACAGGCATAACGCTCCCGGCAGATCCGACGCAAGCAATGCACGCAGTCACGCTGCAGCTATTAAATGCGAAATTCGCACAAGCTACAAAGTACGCTCCTTAATAGGGACGTTTTTCTTTTGAGAAAGGAGGGTATTAACTAAATGCCGACATACTTATTAGACAACTATCCATATGACCCGCCAATTATTAACTACGGTGGGAGGAGGCTAACCAAGTTATCGAATGGCTGGCTAATTACTGTCATTCATACTTACAACAGTAGTTCGCTAGTTTTTGGGAATAGGGTTATGAAGTCAACGGACAATGGCGCGACGTGGACATTTCTTACGCAGCTGAATAGTGACACGTCGTTACCGATTATGTCCAGTAAGCTGGCTATAGCGTCACGGGGTACCCAAGTTCACTGGATAGGAGCACCTAAAGACTCGGTAGGTACCATGCAAGCGGGCGCTTTTGACGCGACAACAGTTGGGACTATGTCCTACGGTAGCCTATTTCAATCGGTATCGGAATTCGGTAGCGCGGATATGGTTTATAGTAGCGCGGCAGATCGATTTCACGCGGTTGTTTCGTATCGATCGGGTTCTCAGTGGGCTGTTTATTATACTAGTTGGCAAGATATCGCGGGCGTAAAGAACCAGTTTATCGTGGATAACTCGACAGCCAATTCCCAGTGGTACGGCGTAGCGCTTACTCTTAATAGTTCTCATTTTCCAGTAGTCACGTATAACTATCGATCGATTGGCGGGTACTATGTTCGGGTTGCAAACAAGACCGCACCGACACAATTTTCGGACTTCAACAATGTACAGAACCTAGGGTCTGTAAGCGACCCTAACCCCACAACAGGGGATTGGATGAGCATGTGCAGAAATCCCATAAACGGGTGGTTGTACATTGTCTATTCAGATAACACGAATATCAAGGTTACGTATTCACCTGATAATGGAGCGACATGGGCCAGCGGGGGCACTGGTATCCCTAACACACAAGATTTGTATGGCGTATCTTGTACAGTAGACGCGCAAAGCAGATTAAATGTCTTATATGTCGAATACGTGGGAACTGTTTATAATCTATGGCATGTTGTTTATGACCCTAACTCCATTACTACTTGGACGAAGAGATTAGTTAAGACCACGACGAACACGGGATTTAACTACATAAAAAATCCTATGATGTTAACTAACCCTTTCGCGGTGTCTAATCCTGTGTCTTTTACTTATGAGGTTACGGAGCAAAGCAACGGTAATAAGACTTATTACGAGGTGACTAACTCAGCACCTGCCGCACCAGTTGTTACATACCCTATTCACAACTCTTGGATAAATACGAGGACGCCTATCGTTCAATGGATATTCAGCGATCCAGATTCCGGAGACTATCAAAGCCAATACAGAATACAACTAGTGGATAGCGCTTATTCGATGGTGCTAAAAGATTTCGTAGGAAATGGTAATGTGCGAAGTTGGCAGATGCCGGCCGACTGGATTACAGCCGATGGGACTTATTACCTTAGAATGATGGTTTGGGACAGCCAAGGGGCTCAGAGCGGACCGGGTACAGGCACGCCGGGCGACACAACTTTTTATAATATTTATTTTGGAGTAGATACCCAAGCGCCAACGATCGGTTCCATAACTCCGGGAACATACACAAGGAATGCGACGCAGAGAATGGCGATAATGGGTGTGACGGATAATGTTCTACTAAACCGAGTAGATGCTTATATCCTGAACAAAGCACAAAATGCATGGTCTGGTCCATTCCCCGCTGTGGATGCGGGTGGCGGCACTTGGTACTATGACTTTAATGCATCGTATGAAGGCGATGGCTATCACACTATCAGATTTTGGGCGTATGATCACGTTAATAATGGGTCATTTATGGATTCGTGGATTCACTACGATGTTACCGTCCCGGTAGTGCCGACACAAACGAACGGCATACTATATGCCACGTCGAATGGAGTTTCTTGGTCTGCCTTTTCCGATGGATCGGCAAGTTCAGGATTATTTCTTACGTCTCTGATTTTACAAAAATGGAATGGGACCACGTATGTAACTGAACCTGGATGGGCTAAGAGTGTAACAGGATTAAGTTACAACTTTACTGGATTAACTCCGGGAACTCAATATCGTTGGGGCATACAGTACAAGGATGGAGCTGGAAATTCGAATCCTATAACTTATACGAATTTCACAACGAATAGTTATGTTATATCGACTATTAACAACCTTGTAACGGGCGGTACAGTGTATAAACCTAGACCTAAAATTAAATTCACTGTTTTTGATGCAAATGATGCGGTGTTAACGGACTTTGAGGTCCAATTCGCAACAGATGCGGCTTTTACTCAAAATGTTGGAGGCGGCAGAGCTTCGACCAATCCCACACTATTTAGCGCAACGTCGGCGGCTTCCGGTTCGACAATCTACTTTACACCTTCCGGTGATAGATCGGCGGGATCTTGGTACGTTCGTGTCATGGGATATGATGGTAAAGATTGGGGTCTATGGAGTACGGTGGTACAATTCACGATAACTACCGCAACATTCCCGACGACGATTGCAGTGAATGACACGACGATCAGCAAGAGAACGATAGACGATATCCGGAGCAAGGTAAACACGATTCGTTATTCTCGCGGTCTAGCTGTCATCGCATGGACTGATTCAACGGTCAAGGATTGGACGAACGGCTCATCAAGTACAGATATACGATCTATTCACTTAATTGAACTCAGACAGGCGATTAACGACATCTATGTCGCGCTAGGCGTAACCATTCCAACGTGGAGTGTAGATCCAATCATCGACACAACAATTGACCGCAAAGGGCAGCATTGGATGGATTTACGAACCGCGTTAACGGCGGTATAATAGACGACTTGCCAAAAATGGCGGTCGTCTTTTCTATATACATTTATAAACCCTTCGAGGTAGAAAAGAGGTAGTAATGAACAAATTCTTACAATCAATACTTACTCTAGAAACATTATTTAAGCCAGCAAATGCAGGAGCTGCTACCGTAGGAGCAGTCATTGTTCCATTTATTATGCATTCATTTAGCAATGGAAAGGCTTGGGCTCTTATACTGTTTATTGCGGTTATCGTTGCTGATTGGATCACTGGGACAGCTGCAGCAAAGAAAGATGATACCTACGCTTCTGAGTATGGTATTCAAGCCATTCCTCGTACGATTTTAATGCTTTTGTTTCCTATTATCGGAGGATTACTTGATAAGGTATCACTAAGCGTTTTCGGAATAAATCAGCCAGGGTACGCGTTCTTTGCAATTACAATTATGCTGATCTACCACACTTGGGAGAGTATGACGGCCAATGCTTATAGAGCTGGATGGGAGCAGTGGATTCCGAAAAGTGTCACATCTTTTGTCAGCAGTGAAATTAAAGCTAAGATCGAACGAGCAACTTCTAGAAAGGGTGAAGGTAAATGAGCAAGGGATTCGATTGTGCAACGCCGCTGAATGCCAAAACAGCGGCTCTTTTTGTTGATCAAGGGTTTACGTTTGTATGCCGATATCTCGCACCTGTGGGTTCATGGAAACGTCTTACGGCCAATGAAGCTAATGTGTGTACAGATGCGGGGCTTTGGTTAGTATCTGTATTTGAACGCGGCGCGCAAAATGCGATAGCAGGAGCAGCTCAAGGGAAAGAAGATGGAGCATTAGCACTCAAATACGCCAAGGAGGTTGGGCAGCCAGAAGAGACCGTCATTTATGCCGCTGTTGATACAGATGTAAACCCATCCCATTATAATGCGATTGAAGCTTATCTCCGTGCATTTGATGAGCAAATAGAAGGTTATGAGCTTGGCATTTATGGTGAGTTCGAGATTTGCGAAGAAATGCAAAAACGAGGTGTAGTCAAGAAAATTTGGCAGACATATGCATGGAGCCGTGGTGCCAAAGTAAATAATCCAAATATTTATCAATACGAAAATGATGTCACCGTGAACGGGATTGGAATCGACCGAGATGAATCTAATGGTGATGCGGGAGGATGGAGAGTAGGAATGGCAAATCAACAAAAGGTAGTGCTTGATAGTGGAGTAGCAAATACAATTATTAATACATGGCTTTCACCAGACTGGGAGGCAGCCAACAAAGTTGGAGCAGACGACGAAGCTAAATACATTCATTGGCTGGCCAATGAGTTACGTAAAGCCTCTGGACAAGATTTACAATAAAATAAACACAATTAAGCCCTCTTTCCAAAATAGGATTGAGGGCTTTTTTTATATTTCTTGATCAAGCTGAAAATATCAAAAGTTGTTCGGTTATATGCCTTGTTGTAGGCGGCTTTTTGGGGTTTCTAAGCCATCCATACCCACGCGGATTAGATCAAACTAAGCATTAACGGTCTCAGGTCTTTTTATTTGTAGTGGAGGAGGAACAAGCCAACCTTTTTCTTTGCTCATGTCCAGTATTTTAAGGCCTATTGCTGTTTTAGTTATGTGGTATTTTGCAAATAAAGCACCTATATCCACTCTAATTGATTGGCCCATAGCTTGACTGCAGGCAACTAATCCCAATGAGACGTCAGCTGCAATTTTGGCTGCAATTTCGGGATCAGCGAATCTTGCCCCGACAGGGATGTCTTCGAGCTTTACTGGTGGTCGTTCTGGCAACATTGGAATTGTGGCAATTCCGTTATCAATCAGCACTTTATCTAATTCTTTAATTTCAAGATTTGCTTGATCAATGAGACCGTCGAGTACCTTTTTAAGATCTTTGTCTCCTGAGTGATTTAAATAAGCTTGATAACAGGATACAGCTCCTTTAGCCACAGAGGATGCTGTCCATACACTAAAGATTTCCCCGTAGTGTAGAGGTTCATCTTTTGGATTACCGCTTAAAATTCCCATATGAGTGTAGCTCCTTTTTTTCTAATTTGATGACTTGATTATCATATCCATTTGTTCCTTTAAAATTCATGTGCCCGTCGATTCATCTCCGACTACAGCGCCAACGTGATTAAAGTGCCCATTCGTTAGAACGATGGCCTTTGGTATCAATTCTGCGCCAAAATGATCTTTTAAAATGCGGTTGTCGGATTGCGGCATACCCATTTCAACTAACACCCAACCTTCAGCAGTTCCAACCAAACTTATATTAACTATCTGATTGGTATAACAGAATAGATCATGGCTAACCTAATCACCAACACCACTTCTAACGGAATTCATCTTTATAAAATTATCTGCCAACGTATCTTCAATATCCATGAGTATGTTGCACTAGTGTCCGTGTCGCCTAGTTATGCGAAATGAAATTCTCACAATTATTTCTAATCTAAATTGATAGTTATATCTGGATATTGAATAAAATTACTTAAAAGTGAATTTTTGATTATTTATTTTGGACACAATACAACAGAGGTGACTACATGCGTTGTTTACATTGCGAAAATGAGCAATTGTTAAAAGGAAAAAAAAGGAAATGTTTTATATGTTCCATTATTAAGCGATGAAATCCAGCTAAAAACATAATATAAGCAAGCTTAAGAAGCAGTTGGTAAAAATTTATACACCGAAGGCCAACGGTATTGCTTATTTTCATTCAGCTTTAATATTTTGTGTATAAGGGAAGGAAATAGCTTCATAATATAGCTGGAAGTCCATTTTTTGCAAAAGGGAGGATACAAATACGATGACTTCAAATAGAGGACAGCAAGGAGCTCATGGCACTGGTCAAATTGTTAAGCAACTGAACAATCAAGCAGAAGGCGTGGAGCAAATTCAAGGGTCTAGTAATGTCGATCAAGAAATCAATGTAGCAACAAACGAACATAGTTCAGAACTAGATGAAGTATTCAATAATGACAACAACTAGAAAAAGTCTATCAAAATTTATAAGCTTACTCCTGCTGATACAGGAGTAAGCCTATAATATGAATGTTAAAAATTCATATCTTGCAATCCTGGGCTATGCTCATTTGGCATATCAGGTAAGTTTGGCACTGGAAATCCCATCGGTGGCGGGGTAACTAATAGCTGTCCTTTATTTCTACTTGGTGATACACCTTGGAAAACCTCACCAATGCGCGTATCATCTAAACGGAAGTTAAACTGCATATTATGATAACCCATATCTACAAATTTTCTGCATTCCGGATACTTATTAATATCGTAATTAGGAACTGGAAAAAGTTTTCCCCAATCAACACCTAACGTTTCTAAAGCTTTAGCAAAAGCATTTTGATGTGCATTGTCTCTTACGATGAGGAACCCAATTGTCTCTCGGAACGTTTTATTGGAGCTCATCTCATAAATTCTACTTTTTTGGAGTACTCCCGTAGATTCGAGTACTAAATTATCCAATAAGTCAGCAATCAAATTACCATGTGAATAAACCCATGAGCCATTCCATGGGTTTCCACCCGCATCGACAGGTAAGGAAGCTTGAGCGCCGACAATGAAATGGTGGGGATTTGCATGTTTGACAGCTTCATCAAGAGGTGCACCATTGATACCTGAATTCCCTACACCTGTGGAGTTACCAGAATCGTTCAGCAATTGATTTATCGTATTTTGAACTAGTTCCACATGAGAAATTTCTTCTAGAAAGACCCCACGGATTAAGTCACGATATTGAGTAGCTTTGCCTCGAAAATTAGAACTTTGAAAAAAATATTGCATCATTGTTCTCATCTCACCATAGTGTCCGCCAAGTGCTTCTTGTAAAACTTTAGCTGCAGCTGGATCTGGTTGGTCTGGAACGATTTGATTAATTAGTTCTTCTTTATAATAGTACATACATTCACTCATTTCTTTGAAATTGAATTCTCGGGGCTGAATTATAAAATAACCGCCTAGAAAAGACGGTTATTTGGACAGCTGTTTTTGTTTAGGTATGTTCACGATTCCGCTTTTTTAAACCAACTAAACCGACTAACCCTAGAAGGCCAAGCCAGCCCCAATTGGAATCATTGTCATCGGTAGCAGCATTAGTTCTATAAGTAGGTGTTGAATTTGTCCCGTAACTATTAGTAGTAGTCGTACCGTTAACTGAACCATATCCGTTATTTACCGATCCAGTCATACCTGTATTATCCGCGGCACTCGATACCCCTGTACACAACAGAAACATAAAACAGATACTTAAAAAAAACATAAAGGCCTTCTTTTTCATTTGGCTTCGCTCCTTCATACAATTTGTTTACACGTTTGTTTTCTCCTTTATGTAAATCAATTATACGAATAAGAGATTACCAACGTAGTCCACTAAATGGAAGGTGTAGATTGTTCCGAAAAACATATAATATTGATGTTCCAATTACTTAAGATGGGTGGGCTAAAGTCATGACGAACCAAAAAAAGAGTAATGAATCAGCAAAGCAAAAAAACCAAAAACCAAATCAAAACAGTAGTAAAAAAAGTAGCAGCAATAATGGTATTGATGATGCAAATATTAATTCAGGTGGTTAATAAATTTATTTCAATAACTTAATAAACTATCAAACAACCTCACTTCAATGAAGTGAGGTTGTGCTAGGTTTCAGATACTAATGAGTTACGAGGGTGTCTGATTTTTAACCACTGATAGAAAAAGATAATAATAATAAAAGTGTCAATTGCATCCCCGCCATAATACATAAGCTTAGCACCGTTTTCCGCTTGAATGGCTGAGACTCCAAGTGGGGGGTTCACATAAATGGTTTTAGATAATATGCCATGTGCGGCTATGGTAAATATAAAGATAATACCACGGTAAACGTAGCTAGTTCGATGGGGTGGTCTGTCGATGTAAATCATTGAGATTGTGAATAGGTAACCTGCAGTAAATATATGTAGATGGACTATTAAATGTAAAATTGAAAACTTGTGCATATTCGAATATAAGTTGGTTGTGTATAAGATACATAGTCCACCGATGTTTAATATTGAAGCTACTGAAGGATCGCTAAACATACGAAACGGCATGCCTCTAAGTATCCGTGAGATCCTACGAGCAGATTGTAGGGGGAGAGTCCTTAAGATGAGAGTCACAGGTGCTGCAAGTGCAATTAATAGAGGTGCTAGCATCCCAAGAAGTAAATGACCTATCATGTGCGCTGTGAAGTTTATGTGTGAAAGATTTGCTATAGGGCCAACAACAGATATCGCAAAACATAGTAAACCTATTAACCAGTAGATATAACGTGAGAAGGGCCATTGCTTATAGGTGCGGTTGGATATGACTGCAGCGTACAGATAAAAAAATAACACAAATAAAAATAGGAGTATGAGGATAAAGTCAGAGTAAGCGCCACCGCCATGAGTAAAATGATCATTTGTCATCCGAAGGTGCCCTCTCGACATTAAAATTAATACGGGAATGAATAGTTAAAATGATTCCAATGAAAAGTATAATTATAGCGCTTATATTCCATATGGTATCGTAAATGATGACATTTGGGATGTAACGGATTTGATGAAGTCGCAAGATTTTATGTTGGATTGTACCATCATAAAGTTGGAAAAAGCCAGCACCTAGTAAAATGCCGCTAACCCAACTTTTGAGGTGTAGCGCTTTTCTACGTCGAAGATCTGCAAACATAAATAACGACCCAACTGTCACAAACCAACTAAAAGCGTGAAACAAACCATCGGAAATTAAACCAATTTGGGTCGTGGATTTATCGTAGAAATGATGCCAATGCAAGAGTTGATGAAATACTGTTTCATCGATAAAGCCGACTAAACCAAGGCCAAATAATATACCCGACCACAGATTACGGTTAGCTGTTTCCACTTTTTATAACTCCTTTTGATATTTTCCAGCTACATATCCTATTGTTAATTTGCCCTGTTTATGAAATTGTAACCACTTATAGATTCAAGAGGATGATAAATTGAAATAGGAGGTGAACTTGCGGAGACCGTAGCATAAATGACAGGAGAGGTCATTACGCTAACTAGGAACGATAGTAGTTCAAAAACCAGGCAGCAGATGCCGCGACAACTGCCCCTTTTGTTTAACGGGAACGTTTGTTAGTCACGGATTTGATACTTGCTGGAATAAGTGAAAGCCTGGGGCACCCCCAGGCTTAATTTTTATTCTATTCGGTGAAATCCAATAATTCTCGACAATTCAGTACTCTTGAACTTCATCAATTAAAAAATATGCCTCCATGTTTGTATCGAAAACAACGATGAGGCTATTTACATCATAATCCATATCATTCACTTCTAAATGACTCAGTGTTTTCTCTTCGCCTGTCTCTGTATGCTTAACTCGGTATTCCATAAGTGTCATCCCCTAAACAATAAATTCCTCAAAGACTGGAAGTCGCATGATTCCAGATTTATACCAATCCCTATATTTAACTCTACAGCGTACTACAGGCTTTATAAAGACGTAATCTTTGCTCTCACCACTTTTAAAAGAATGAAACACAGGCATCATTGATTCACGAGCAGACTTACTTAATCCAAGCTCCATGGTGCCAATACTGCGGACAGATTCACCCTCTTGATAGCTAAGAAGCCAAGAATGTTCTTTCTTGCTGTATCCGGTTATGTATACCTCTGCCGTTTGGTAGTTAATAACCTTCTGCCATGACCAGGAGCGTACTCCTTTTTCATATTTCGAGTCTTTTTTCTTAATGACAATACCTTCAAGACCATGCTGACATACGATTTTAAAAAAGTCCTTTGCACTGCCTTTAATTGGCCGAACAATTCTATATTGTTCCGTCTCCATAAGTGTCTCTTCAAGTAGTTGCTTACGTCGAACTAATGGCAACCCAGTCACGTCCACGCCTTGATGATACAAAATGTCAAAAGCCATAAATACGACTGGTTTACGCTTTTTATTTGACCGGAAGCCTGCATTTGTTGCTTCGAAGTCCGCTCGCCCTTGTTCATCAAGGACAACAATTTCTCCATCGAGAATAGTTCCTTTAGGAATCGGTGGACTGTGTAGTTCAGGATATTTTACTGTTGCATTCGTGTTCTTTGTGTATAGGTTAAACTCATCCATATTTGATACAATCAACCGAATACCATCCCATTTCAATTCGGCGAAAGTGGAATCACCATCAAACGGTTCGTTGTTTTTGGCATATTGGAGAAGCATTGGAGGAATAAACATTTTCTTCATCACCCATAATAATGGTACACCTTAGAGATAACTATGACTAATGGGATTTGAAGGAAGCAAGGAGCAAAGTAATGAAGAATTTGATTGTTCAAAGTACCTTTGTTTGTTTGAGTATAGCAGCCGCTATCTCATTTCCAATGTACTACGCGCTAAAAGGAAGGTAAATTATGCTGAACTTTCGGATAGCATTGTTTTACTTGGGCTTCTTTAAGTAAACTCGACAACCAGATTGTGATGAGTTTTCCCCACAGGCTTTAAGAGCTTGGTGGGGATTTTTATTTATTCATAAAAACCACTTGCATAGCGAATACGTGTTCGGTATATAATATACAAACAAATGTTCTTATTTTGAGGTGATTAAATGAGTGTCATGACAAATGTTGAGACTGACGAAGATGTTCAATTAATCAAAGAATTTACATTGTTTCCTATTTTGCTTGATATGCTGGCAAGGGATTGGGAAGAGCTTAGGGTTCACAAAGATAAAATTATATATGGTCATATTCTGTTTTATTTAAAAGAAGTTGAGGACGCAATTTATCCTGAAATACAAAATATTAAGAGTGCAATGAAAGAGCGTGACATCAGAGTGTTAAAAACATCAACCACAGCTTTAGGCATTAATGTTGAATATAAAGTTCGCGGATACGTCCACCATTTTACAATGTTACGCAGTTTGATTAAGGCTGAACTCATGACAACATTAATGAGAATGCGGAGGTCTTTGTAAATGGTATTGAGAGAAAAAAGTGATCGTACGATCTATCTCTCGGATTGCCAATCTTTTTACGCTAGTGTTGAAAAAGCTTCTCATCCGGGCTTAGAAAATCTCCCGGTTGTGGTGGCTGGAGATCCAGCTAGAAGATCAGGAATTATTTTGGCTGCTTGCCCAATAGCCAAGAGCTTTGGAATTAGTACAGCGCAGAGGCTTGGAGAAGCACTACAGTTATGTCCGAATGTGATTGTAATGCGGCCGCACATGCAATGCTATATTGATGTATCACTTGCGATTACGGATATTTACAAGGAGTATACAGACCTTGTGGAAGTATTTTCGATTGATGAGCAGTTTCTGGACGTGACAGGCTCGCTCAATCATTTTCGTTGTAATCCTGAAGAACTGGCTGTCATGATTCAAAAGAAGGTCGCGGCATCAATGAACGTACGTATTCGTGTTGGCATCGGTCCTACTAAAATCCTTGCTAAACAAGCAACGGACAACTTCGCAAAGAAAAACCAGAATGGCATTTTTACACTTGGTAAAGAAGATGTAGAACGTGTCTTATGGCCTCTAAGTGTAGATAAGATGTACGGAGTTGGGTCGCGCATGACGAGGCATTTTGTTAATCTTGGCATGACCACAATCGGTCACGTTGCAAGGACGCCATTGCATGTACTCAAACAGAAGTTTCGTGCACGATTTGGTAAACAGTCAGACATTCAAGCGGAGGTTATGTGGCGTACAGCTAATGGTCTAGATGATAGTCCAGTCACGCCAGGAACGTTCAATGTAGCTCCGAAATCAATAGGGCACGGAATGACCTTGCCACGAGATTATACGACGGCAGAAGAAGTAGATATTGTTCTACTTGAATTAACGGAAGAAGTATGCCGTGATGCGCGAAAGAAGGGTTATACGAGCGGAACCATTCATGTATTCTGTATGTGCTCGCCGTACGATGATCCTACCGGATTTAGTCAGCAGCGAAAAATGCCTTTTGCAACGAACAATACGCTAAAAGTATTTGGATCAGTTCGTGAGATATTTCATCGTAATTGGAATGGTCATCCGGTACGTAAAGTTGGTGTCACGCTGGGGTCTCTTGATGATGAGGAAGTCACACAGCTGGACCTCTTCGAGGACGTGACGAAACTGCGTAAGCTGGATAGTGTATTGGACGGCATCAAGGACCGGTTCGGTAACACGGCAATTATTAGGGCTTCAAGTTTAATGAAAGCCGGACTCGCAGCGGACAGAGCAGGCAAAATTGGAGGTCACTATAAATGAGTAAAAAATTAGAACTTAACGGACTCTGGGAGTCTAGTCGGATGATGCTTCCGCAGCAAAAGGAAGCCGCGCTAAGAAGTCGAAAAGAAAATCAACGCATGTCACGACCTATACGAGATGAGCAAGAAATTCAAAATATTTCATCAGTGCTGAGCTTGTCACAGATGTATAAAAGACCAGTTGCTCTAACATTATATGAAGAGTTTAAGACTCGATCAGTTACCGGCATCGTAGGTCGTAGTAAACATGGTGAATTTCGATTAGACATAGTGGAGAATTTTAGCGGAGCAGGGGATTGGGAATGGATTTCCTACAGAGATGTTCTTAAAGCTGAATTTTGCAAAGAATGGGCAGATGATGGAATGATAGATCCGTGAACAAATAAATAATTATAGGAGAGACCACTCGAAGAGTAGCAATCCCTATAATGAAGATAAAACAAGCCCAAAGGAATTTACCATGGGCTTGTTTTTCGTTAAATGTAGTTTATAAATGAAGTTACCTATTCGTTTTATGAATCGTTTTGAACTATTTGGTACCCAATGCGTACCCAAGGAATCAAAAAACAAACTGTTATATATACATTTTGAAGACTGTACTAATAAACAAAACCCGCATAACACATGGCTTTGCGGGTTTCTGTTATATATGACCTGTAGTGGGCTCGAACCACTGACCCCTACCCTGTCAAGATAGTGCTCTCCCAGCTGAGCTAACAAGTCGTTTTTGTGAAGACAATTAGTAATATACCAAGAATTTTAAAGTGTGTCAATACACAAGATGGTTATTTTGTAAACAGATTAGCTGCGCCAAAGTCGAAAAAGCTTTATGAGAATATGGTAAGTTTTACGCTTCTTTTTGGACCTGGGCATAAAGGAAAGTTCATTAGATGAAGCTTCTAAAGTTGCTGTATGACCTTTACCCAAAAGGATGGATAGCTCATCGTCAGTTACGCCTTGCGTTGTCATGGATTAGTCAACCTTTCTGCTCAATCATGTCACTAATATATCAAAAAAGTCAGCCCTTTGATATAGGACTTTCATATTAGCGGGATTTATGGTAACTTGGTGTCATTAGAGTTTGGGAGGAACAGGCATGACGAAGCAGCAGCATCGATGGAATTTGCGTTTGAAAAGCAGTAATGTATATCTAGGTACCGTTTATTTGGGTGATCCGCTTCCTGAAGTGGAAGATGTGATTATGATTGGCGATAAGAAATATACAATTCTTGAGCTAGGAAGTAATCGTGATGCAAGCGATGTGTTTGTAGAAGAAGTGAAGAAGAAATAATCATGGTAAAAAGCGCTGTCTAGGTGGGTACATCCCTCCTAAACAGCGCTTTTCATTTTTGTAAGTTACCTAGGCAATGTTGTAAAGGGAAGCCAAACAATCAACGAACATTTTGTTATATTCCTCACGGGTGCAGTCTTTGTTGCAGGCAATGTCTCTTCCTAGGAATTGGAACCAAGTGATTTCAGTCTGCGCTTTTTTGTAAATAAATTTGCCGTGCTGGATGAGGAAGGTGTCGTTCTCGAAATAGGGTGCGTTGTCAAACTGCAGCGCTGTTTCACCTTTTTGTTCGCTAACTAATGTGGCCAATAAAATAAGCATGCGGTACGGATCACGGAAAATTTCATATTGCTGTTCAGTCATGGCTACCACTCCTTTAGTATGTAAGGGATAAAGCTATCATACTAAAGAGCTAATCTGAATAGAATATGCGAGTTAATACTGGTGAGGATATCGAAGAAACAGATGACGATATTGAAGAAAAGAAAAAAGACTGATGATCACTCTAAGGAGGATCGAGTGAAATCAGTCATTTGTAGTTTGCTGCTACATCAAAGGATTAACGTTTGAAGCTGGAAAGTTGTTGTTCAGCGATTTGTACCAAACGCTTCGTGATGTTTCCGCCGATTGAGCCAGCATCACGAGTTGCCAAATTACCATTGTAGCCAGTAGGGGAGAGAGGGACACCAATTTCCTGAGCGACTTCAAACTTCAGTTGATCTAGTGCTGCTTTTGCTTGTTGTACGACTAAAGTGTTGTTTCTAGCCATTCAAAATCATCTCCTTTTTTATGGTACACCAGTATTATTTGAATGTTCAGAAAATTTATGCGCAAATAAATAAAAAATATATATATAATCAATAAACCCCCAACCGGTTGGCTGGGGGGGGATTTATTATAAATAAGGATCAATTATTCCTCTTCGGATTCCACGCTTTCTTCAGCAGCAGCAGCTTCTTCACTAGCTTCTGCAACTTCTTCAGCCGCCTCTTCGTTCACCACTTCTTCTGTGGACTCTTCAGCGATTTCTTCTTCGTTTTGGGATACAACTTCTTCCTCTTGGCTCATGCATTGTCACCTCCTCTGATATGTATATCATCATTCTATCCGCTAATATCAGGGTATTCAAGAGGATTATAGGGCTATCAATAGATTTAATGAAACCTTAATCGGTTTGTCGTATACTGCTGAATTGGGATAGCGATTATACTCGTTTTTTGCCTATGAATGACTTATTTTCGCCGGATTTCTCTAGTGAGCATGTTTTATTTTTCTATGAATATACATGAGGCAAGCAGCAAAAGTTTATGATTTGCTAAGCTGAGCTTATGCTTACAAAGATAGTTTTCTTACGAAAACTCTTAGGAGGAGTCCGAATGAATCGGTCGGATGTTATTTTGGAATTACAGTTAGTACCTGAGCTGCTCAAGCAAGCTGAAGCTATCTATGTGGATGCTGTATCTGAGCTGAGCTGGGCGAAGCACGAACTATTGGCGAAGGAATGTGAGGTCATTGGAGATGGCGTGGTGACAGGGAAAAATGAACAGCAGCGCCAAGCTGAAATGTGGCCTTATACGAAAGATTTGCAGGAACAAGTGTTACGAATGGAAGATGCCGTTGAGCATACGAAGGTAGAGTTCCATTTCTACAAGCGAAAGCTTGAAAATCTACAAATCATAGCCAAATTGATGACCATTTTATAAGGGGTAATAAATGATGAAAAGCCTGCGATCTGATGATTGCGGGCTTTTTACTATTTCTGAACAAATATGAAAATTTTATTCTTGTAATACGGTTACAGCACAAGTCAGTTGTGCATCCTAAGGGTAGATTATGTAAAATGCTAAGTTTTCGGGAGGAAAATACATCGTGAAATCAATGAAAATTGTTGTGACTGTAGGTTTGGGGCTACTCGTGCTGACAGGCTGTCAAAGCGTAAAAAGCACGGCGACAGCAGAATCCGATTCTACGCCACCTCTACAGGTTACATTAATTGGAGCAAGTGGACAAACCGTTGGAAAGGCGCAATTGGCAGCAGTTCCAGATGGGGTACAAATTGATCTTCTAGTAAGCGGATTAACGCCTGGTGCCCATGGTTTTCACATTCATGAAAAATCCGCTTGCGACGCGCCGACATTTGACTCGGCTGGTGCACATTTTAATCCGATGCATAAAGAGCATGGTTTTCTTAATCCAAAAGGGGTTCATGCAGGGGATCTTCCTAATCTGGTCGTAGATGAGCAGGGAAATGGCCGTTTGAGTACGGTCACCAAATCCGTGGTGCTGCTTCCTGACAAGCCGAACTCGTTGCTTAAACAAGGGGGAACCTCTCTCGTCATTCATGAGAAAGCTGACGATCTGAAGACGGATCCATCCGGAAATTCTGGTAAACGAATCGCCTGCGGTACCGTGAAATAAAGGAAGGAGCAATCTTGACAACATGATCAAAACACAGGATCTCAAGCTGCAGATGGACGAACTCACGAAACAAAACGATTTGGTGCTAATTGAGCTCGAACAAGTAAAGAAAATGTTGTTAGGCGGATCCCAGAACTCGCAAGGTGGCCAGAATCAGCAGCAATCTTCGGATTCTGGTCAACAGCAAGGACAAGATCAAGGACAAAGTCAGGATCAAGTTCAAAGTCAGGGACAAGGACAAGATCAGGCCCAAACTCAGAGTCAAGATCAAGGCCAAGGTCAAGGTCAGGGCCAGGGGCAGCAAGCCGGACAAAATGGGCAAAATGGCGCTAACGGGCAGCAAGTCTCAGACTTAGCCAATGAATTATTGAAAATTAAGGATTTGGTTGAAAAGCTAGAACAAAAAACATCCCAGTATGTTAGCAGTCAATCCAATAATGGTACATTAACCGAGAAGGACGCGGTCAATCTGATTTTGACGTTAATGAACGGCATGGTCGATTGGGCTAGCGAATTTGTATCATCCAAAGCCTCCTCTAATGGACAGCTACAATAATATTAGATGTCATCACACAAGTAAAAGAGCTGCTAGCTGCAGCTCTATTTAGTTTTTTGTCGAAACACAACCTTTTTAATGTGGTTTTCGGTGATGCGTTTTATCGATTCTTTAGGCGATTCGACAATATGCACTTATTTACATAATCGAGTCTGACCGATAAAGTAAAGAAGAGTTAAACAGAAAGAGACAAACCATAGATGGGGTGTAGTGTATGAGAGAAATAGATATTCATCATCTGATGAATCAACTCGGAATTCAGCCTGATCGATTGTATAAATGGATGTCTGATCAAGGGAATGCAGGTCAGGAAGAAGGGACTCGTAAAGCCGATCATTATTTGATCACGCCTACGCCCTCGAGCTTCATTTCGATCCCAACACGGAACTCCAACTCAGGGTAAAGAGATTGCCATGTATGCCGTTCCTCTACTTAGGCCGATTCTTCAATGACGCCTCTCATCTTGATGTGCATATCCAGATAAGACGCTCCACTCTTGGGAATGCGAACGATATTCAAATTCATATTATCCACCGAAACAAATAACTTTGAATCCTGATAGGGCGCCCCAATTTTAACTTTATTGATACTCGCCTTTATTAGCCGATTCCACAATAAGGAGAATGGGATCCAATCCTAGTTCTTTTTTTTTTGCGGTAAAAGTTGAATAAGTACTCGGAAACCACATAACCCGATTCTACTCCCGTCTTACCAAAGCTTAGCAGCAAGGAGTTGCCAGGCATCCTCTCATGGAAAACTTTGTTCCCAATACGGCTTCTGCTGAAGGCTGTCCGACAGCAACCCAAGACACGAGTTGAATATCTCTTCGACGATTGAGCCAATCTAACTCATTGATACCGTATTCCTTTCAAAGCAATGTTTTCCTCTTGCCTGTCTCTGGAAGGGTGACACTATCCATGCCTTTAGGTAACTGGTTTATTTAGGGAGCGATGAGGGTATGCTTGGAATTAGACTGGCTAATAGTCAAACCTCACATAGGAGGGAGCAAGTACAATGAAAAAGCTTGCCATCATTCCCGCATACAATGAAGGAAAAAGCATAGCGCAAGTCGTGGCTGCTATTAAATGTGCGCAGCCTGAGATGGATATCGTAATCATCAATGATGGATCCAAAGATCATACCTCACGGGTCGCCCGTTTGACACAGCAAGCAAAGGTGATTGATTTGCCCGTCAACCTAGGCATTGGAGGCGCCATGCAGACGGGTTATTTGTACGCGGCAAGGCATGGATATGACATCGCCGTACAAATTGATGCAGATGGTCAACATGACCCTCAAGCGCTGTCACATATCCTGGAGCCCATTGAAGCGGGGGAGGTTGATTGCTGCATTGGTTCTCGATTTTTGGTGAAAACAAGCTATCGGTCAGCTTGGAATCGAAGAGTAGGCATTCTATTTTTCACTTGGATGATTGGGTGGATGACCGGTAAAACGTTTACAGATCCGACATCTGGTTTCCGTGCTGTGAATCGGCCTATCATTGAACTTTTTGCAGAGGAGTATCCCGAAGATTATCCAGAGGTTGAAGCTATTGTTTTGCTAGAAAGAAAGCGCTTTAGAGTGAAGGAAGTTTCAGTGGTCATGCATGCAAGGAAAGCAGGGAGATCTTCCATTACTCCAATCAAATCGCTCTACTATATGATTAAAGTATCTTTAGCTGTGTGTATTACAAGAATCCGTGATGTGAGTTGATCGAAGATGAATGTTTATTTATTGGCAGTAGCCTTTTGCTTAGTGTTTATTTTCATTTCTGTTGAGCTGATACGCAGGCAGAAACTGCAGGAACAGTATGCCATTCTGTGGCTCATACTTGGCTTTATTATGGCATTATTCAGCATGTTTCCTAACTTGCTGGATCTAGTATCGTACAAGCTGCATGTTCATTATGCGCCTTCTTTATTGTTTCTGGTGGGATTGTTATTTTCACTTGCGTTTATTATGCATCTAACGCTTGTCATTTCGAAGCTTCACCGTAAATTAACCCGGCTTGTTCAAGAGGTGGCTCTGCTGGAGGAGCAATTACGCGGAGGTGGCTCCAAATGACCCTTTTACAGCAACCATTATTCGTTGTATGTCTGAATGTCGTTTTGTTGGTCTGTGGTCAAATTGTATGGAAAATAGCGCTTACCCGAATGCCGCTAACTGGACTTAATAATTTAGGGGCGGTCTTGATGCAGCCCTATATTTTGGCAGGGTGCTTGTTGTATGCAGTGGCAACACTGATATGGTTCTATGCACTAAGTAAATTCGACCTCAGCCGTGTCTATCCGCTGCAGTCCATAGCTTATGTACTTGGGGCGTTGTTCGGATGGTTGGTATTTAAGGAATCGTTCTCGTCCTCGCAATGGCTAGGGCTGTTCTTTCTGGTGGGAGGAGCGTTCCTGCTGGCGAAATAGGAAATAGGAAATAGGAAATAGGAGAAGGGAAGAGGGGAGAAAGCTTAAATATGAAACGTGGCATAGGATTTGTATTCTTTTTAATCATGGCAACTGCCTTGTATCTACGCCTTCACTATGTGCTTGAAGCAGACTATCCGCCATTGGAGTGGGATCAGCTGGAGTATACGAAGACAGCCGTTCAACTTATAGACAAGGGCATTTATGCATACCGAGATAACGTGCCGAACTCGTTGGTTACACCGGGATTTCCGTTACTATTAGCGGCAATTTTCAAGCTTACGGGCCACGAGTCACTGGAATCTGCATTAATGGTTGTTCGAGTCTTGAATTGTTTTGTTGCGTTGGGAGCTATAGGGTTCATTTTTCTGATTGGCCAAAGATTGTTTCATCCGTTAACAGGACTTATCGCAAGCGGCTTTGCCGCGGTATATCCGTCCTACGTTTGGTCAACGTCTCTGATATTAACAGAAGTTCCGTTTTTGACTGTTTTTACAGCTTTACTCTATGTACAGGTGCGTATGATACAGGATAACAAGCGGAAGGATCATCTATGGATGGGGCTGCTGCTTGGCCTTTGCGTCCTTATTCGACCGAATGTGCTTCCGCTTGGAATCTTACCCTATGTCTTTCTGTGGGGAAAAACGAAGAAAATCGATGCCGCATATGCTTGTAGTGCAGCTGCCGCTTTTGTTTGCGTGATGATGCCTTGGTGGATTCGGAATTGGATGACGTTTCATCAATTTATTTTCATCGCCAAAGGGGAAGCGGGCAATCCGTTCCTGGGAGGAACGGACCCGTACTTCCAAGATTCCATTGATTGGGACCATATCGATAAAGAACATCAATTCGCAGAGGGCATGAAGAGGATCAAAGAAGGATTGACCACTGAGCCGCGGTTATGGATAAAATGGATGACCATTGGAAAATTACAAGTGTTTTTCAAAACCATGTGGGTCGGGCCTTATCCATTTTCCGTCCCTGCTTGGTATATGTCGATGCTGACCCATCTGCATACCTTTTTGATCACCGCGGGCAGTATTGTCATGATTACCTTCTTCCGCAGCCAAGCAGTCCAATACCTTTCCGCCGCATTCCTCGTGTTTCTAGGTGTTCATATGGTATTCATTCCTGTAGATCGTTATGTGTATGCCATGCTTCCATTCCTCATGCTGGCTAGCGCGCATTTGATTACTCAAATCTTCTACCTGATCCGGCATGCTGTGACTACCTCTCTCCTGCAGCGGAGGGGGATTTGAACACGACTTGCTTCGCGCAGTATTCGATGATTTCACTTCTTCGGACAATGCCGATGAACTTATCGGAATCATCAACAATGGGTACGAAGTTTTGCACTTTGGCTAAATCAATGAGATCCACCATGTCAGCATGGATATGAACGGGCTTGTTTTGCACACGCAGCGGAACCTCAGATAGCAAATGACGGTGGGCATTCTCAAACGTAATGCCTTCCGAATTTTTCATAAACCATAATAAATCGCCTTCGGTGACGGTACCTACGTAATGACCATCATCGGATAATATCGGCACCGCCGTATATCGGTGATATTCCATACGCTCAAGTGTTTGACGAAGCGTTGTTTGTAAAGTTGTTGTAATAACTTCGGATTTCGGTAAAAGGAAAAAAGCGATATTCATCATTCACACTCCTTAGAGTTTTCATAAGAAAACTGACGTTGCTAGCAAAGGCTTGGAGTTTTTCGCAGGAAAACTTTCTTCGTAAGCTAACACTCCTATTGTATCAAAATTTACGAATAGAATCTAAACCTGTGTTGGATGCTACATGTGAGGTGAGTAGAATGAATCGAGCTCTTATAACAGCATTGCTAGGAATTGGAACCGCTCAGGCGATAAAAATTCCTCTTACTTATATGACGACGAAGAAGTGGGATTGGTCGCAACTTATTCAAACGGGCGGAATGCCTAGTTCGCACTCCTCGGGAGTGTCGGCTTTAGCCACTTATATCGCTATGAAAAGAGGGCTTTCCGCAATTGATTTTGCTGTTACCTCTGTCTTTGGAGCTGTAGTCATGTATGATGCCATGGGAATTCGTCATGCAGCAGGGGAAATTGCCATAGAAGTGAATGAAATAGATGAGCAGGTTGAGCGACTAGCTAAGCAGCATCCGGGCTTATACCATACACGCAGACGTAAAGCTTTGAAGGAAAGACTCGGGCATTTGCCGCGGGAAGTCTTAGGCGGTGCGGTTTTGGGGGTAGCCATTGGCGCTTTCAGCTATATGCTGGAGAAAAAGAGGTAATCTTTGACGCGTGTGGACATCTTTTCATGAATGAGATAAGATCAAGGGAATTCATTGAAAGGAAGTAAGTCCACATGGAAATCATTCGCGTTACTAATCAAGATCAGCTGAAAGATTGCTTTAAGGTTCGTTTCAATGTATTTGTAGACGAGCAGCAAGTGCCTGAACATTTGGAGATGGATGAGAAGGACGAATCGCCGGAAGCCTGCCATCATTTTCTCATTCTAGACGGCGAACAACCTGTAGCCACAGCCCGTTGGTATGAATACCAGCCCCAAACTGCCAAGTTGCAGCGTGTAGCTGTTTTGAAAGAATATAGAGGACAATCCCTAGGCAAGCAAATTATTCTTGCTATGGAGCAGCAAGCCCGTGAATTGAACTGCACATCATCTATTCTGGATGCCCAGTGCCAAGCTGAGGGTTTCTATAGTCAACTTGGATACAAAGTCATCTCGACAGAACCATTCTACGATGCAGGAATTCTGCACGTAAGAATGCAAAAGCCGCTGTAATTACAGCGGCTTTTTTCTATGATGATGATGTTAATGCACTAAAGGGAAGGTGATAATGAATCGTGTGCCAGTTCCAAGCTCACTTTCCACCTCCAGCGTTCCTTGGTGATCCTGCACGATTTTGTAGCAGATCGACAAACCAAGTCCTGTGCCAGATTCTTTCGTTGTGAAGAAGGGATGGAAGATCTTTTCCAATTGCTCATTTGGAATCCCAGGACCGTTATCAGCAATAACGACGGTCACATTTTTGGCATCAGACGTTAGTTGCATGTGCACGACACCGTTTTCTTCCATTGCTTCGCAGGCATTTTTTACAATGTTGAGCAGTAATTGAATCATTTTATCTTGATCCATTAGAACGAGGACGGGACCCGTCGCTTCTTTGTAATGAATTTGATGTCCGAATCGGGTGGCTTCCGACTCCATCAGTGCAATGACCTTGAGCACACACTCGTGTAAGGAATAGACTCGGAAATCAATGCTATGCGGTTTGGAGAATTGTAGGAATTCGCCGGTTAAGTCACTCATGCGATCAATTTCTTCCATAATCAAGCTATACCAATTTTCAATATTGTAACCGTTTGCTTTCGAAATTTGTAAAAATCCTTTGACGGTAGTAAGCGGGTTCCGTATTTCATGAGCCATACCAGAGGCCAATTCACCGATGACCCTTAACTTATCGGATCTAAGCATATGTTCCTCACGCTTTAACCACGATTCACGTTTCTTCGTAAATAAATTATTCTCAGCTAACAAGATCAGATCATCTTTCGTCAAGCCATCAAGCGGGTAGGAAGCAATCCCATATGTAATTTGTATTCCTGTCAGTTTCGGCAGCTCGGAATCCAGTTTTAGTTTTAAAGAAGAGGTGGATGATTGGTCAGCGACTAATGGCATAACCACCGCGAATTCATCACCGCCGTATCTTGCAATAAATAGTGCATCTTTAAACAAGATTTGGAGGAGTTCTGCCATCTGCTTCAAAATAAAGTTTCCAGCCTGAAAGCCGCGGGTTGTATTCATCGCTTTCAAATCCGTACAATCGATTAGGATCAGGACCAAGCCCTGTTTCTGACGGATGAGCTGCTCCAGCCGGCGATGGGATTCTTCGTAGTTGTAAAGGCCTGTTAGCGAATCCTGCTGCGAATATAAGTAACGTTCTTTCTTCAATCGATCTGCTTGCTTGAGTGTGGAATATGTCGCTTTCGTAAGTAAAGCAACGGCTGTGAAATGCAGCAAGCATTCAATGACATAAATCCAAAGCAAGTCATATAGCCCTTTAATGAGATAAACATTGCCTAAAAAGATGAGCGCGTAGGAGGCGGATAGCACCCACGATTTTTTGCGATTTTCTTCTGTATAAATATCATGGAACAGCGTTAGTATGTATAGAGGGAGAATCAAATTTAAATGACCGATGTAATGTAAGATGCCAATGATCAGTAAGCGAAGCCATGGCACTGCAGCATTTTTTGATGGATAGCGGAAACTTATCATGTACAGTAAAACAAGAAGGATTTGTAAAGGCGTGTTAATTGAAGTGTGTAGAACTGTCGTATATAGCATAAAAACAAATGCATAAGCAAAAAGAATCCAATTGATTATCAAAGTATCATCTCCTGCAAGTTACGATGTCCAGAGTAACCACTCTTGAGACATGTTCTCTGTCTGTTACCCAAATCCTGCTTTCAGGTAAAAAGAATAGGAAATAAACACGGATTTTCGCGAAAAAAGAACCTATAGGCTATTGAATTCCTAAGGTTCTATGAGGATAATTATTCTGGAAGATCAATAATTTCATGTTGGACAACGAACCGCATACGGCCGGTTTTACCAATGTAGTCGCTCATGTTGTCAGCATAATGCATGAGATAGATCCGTTGCTGAATATGTACAGGTAACGTTAGCAATTCTTCAAGCGTAGCGTGTATGAATCCTTGGCCGCTTAATTGACAATCATGAAAGATGGTATGGCAGTTTCTTTTATCAATGACTTCGTGAACGAGCAGATCTTCGCTGAAGCGGATATCTGCACTATAGAAGATTCGGTCGTTGATAAACAGCGAGTAGCTAGGTTTGCTGGGAATATGAAGTGTAGGCACAAGTTCGATGGTTATGCCGGGACCTATGACAACAGGCGCTTGCTCCTCCACCACAATGACGTCAAAATAATCCTCGAGGGAATGATAACCGTCCTCCGGATTATACATGCCGCCCTTCAAGGTGTTCTCCCATAAGACGTCTGCGATCGTTTTGGCCAAGTAAAGCTTTGTTTTCTTCCGATTGCTTTCATATATTAAGCGGAAAGCCATTTCTTCTAATCCGCCAACATGATCGGCATGAATATGTGAGATCACAATGCCATCGATTTGATCAGGTTGTATCTGTATGTCGTAAAGTGATCTTGGAGTTGTTGAACCGCAGTCGATGAGTATATTCATTTCGTTTGAACGGATTAATGCGCTTGTATTATAAAATGTTTTGGCAAAAGCACTGCCGGTTCCCAACATTTGAATTTGCAAACTCATTCAGCCGCCCCCATTTTTCGACAAAAAACATCTTTTTCTAATGTAGCATGGGAGGTTGCTCGATTTCAACCATTATATGTCTGACATATAAGCTTAAAGTGCGAGGTTTACCTATTTTTTATTTCATTTAAGGTGATGATATTTGGATGATTTGGTATCTAATTGGTGCGTTGATCGTGACGATTGGCTTGATTATGGTAGGCATTTCTACCTATGTAGGCTGGCAGCTAACACATCCGAAACGTAAGATCGTCGATGAGTTCCCAGAGCAGTATGGCTTGGAGAAGCAGGATATTACATTTCCAAGTCAGTTGCACGATGTTGCACTGGATGGATGGTTTTTCAAATCACCTTCAGCACCCGCTGGCGAGTTAGCAACGACGGTCATTATGTCACACGGATATGCAGGTACACGATTGGAAAAGGGACTGCCGGCGCTTGCCTTGGCGAAGGCAATGGTTGATGAGGGCTATCATGTGCTAATGTTTGATTTTCGCAATTCGGGCAATTCCGAAGGTAGTGTAACGACCGTCGGCTACTTGGAGAAGCAAGATGTGCTTGGCGCAATTAAGTGGGTGCAGGAGCACATGCCTAGTAAAATTTGCTTGCTGGGCTTTTCAATGGGAGGAAGCACGTCTCTTTTAGCTGCAGCAGAAGAATCCACCGTTATGGGAGTCATTACGGACAGCGCCTTTAGCCAACTAAGCCCCTACTTACGAGATAACTTGCCGGTGTGGTCGAAGCTGCCAAGATTTCCGTTCACGCCTTTAATTTTGGGCATTTTGCCAAGATTGATAGGGATTAATCCCCGGCATGTAGATGCGCTTGCAGCTGTCGACCATATCTATCCTAGGCCGATTCTATTTATTCACAGCAAGGATGATGATGCGATTCCATGGTCGAATAGTGAAGGGATGTGGCGTCGACACCCGGATGTTTTTGAACTGTGGCTGACACAAAAAGCAGGGCATGTCGGGTCCTATCATATGCAGCCAGAGGCGTATAACCAACGCGTTCTATCATTTTTATCAAAATTATAAAATCATCGCAACTCTTTTTAACCTTCGGAGTATAAAGATGCAGACATAAAGTTTACTAACGAGAGCTGGAGGTAGTTCAAAATGAAAGTTGTTCAGCGGATATTTACGTTGATGCTGGTGTTTTTTGTTTTAAGCACGGCTGCAGTGGTGGCCTCATCGATATGGGGGGATTTTAAGGGTTACAACATTGCACGTCTGATCGTCAACGATACGACATCGGAGTTCGCGGATTCGGATGTTCCGCCACTTATCGTCGATGGGAGTACTGTTTTGCCTTTACGCGCTGTTAGCGATGCCCTGCAAGCGTTGGTGAAATGGGATAATACCAACAAGACAGCCTATTTGTACAAACCGAACGTGCATTTGTTCTTTACAACGGAAGTGCGTAAAGACTCTGCCATAGTTCCGTTTGGCGTTGTTGAGCGTGGCAAGCAAGCGGATTTTATTGTGTTTGCACAGGTCGATAACTTGAAAACAAGCATTAATTCTGTCAGAGTATCCATTGTATCGCCAAGCGGGAAGAGCGTGGTTACACCTGTAGTGAAATCCATCACTGACTCCAAAGAATCTTTCTGGTTGAAGGTACCTTTGTATGGTGTTTCTTTTGACGAAGCAGGCACTTACGTTGTTAAATTTGCGATGCAAGCGGCAGGAGCTAGCGATTATTCTGTTGTTTCCGAGAAGCAGATCCAATCCGAATAGGATAAGCTCGCTAGAAAGTGGTTTGACCTCTGAATATGAAAATGTTAGGATGATTACGTAACTAATTATTCGACGAAATGAGGTTCTGCCTGTGAGCGATGAGAAGCACGATCATGTACACGGCCCGGACTGTGACCACGATCACGAGCATGGGGAAGATGTTTTTATCGTAACGGACGAGAACGGTGAAGAGCACGAGATGGTTATGGTGTATACCTTCCAATCTCAAGAGCAAGCTTATGCGGTATTGCTTGATCGCAATGATCCTGAAGCGGACGGCGTAATTTTCCGTGTTGAGGAAGATGGCGACGATGCTTTCTTAGTCAACATTGAGGATGAAGAAGAATGGGAACGCGTAGTGACCATTTACAATGAGATCGTAGCTCAAGAAGGCGAAGAATAAGAGCTATACATAAGAAAGGGCTGTCCATGAAGTAGGTAATCTACTCAAGGGCAGCCCTTTCACTATTATATTAAACGGGGCTGTCCTAGAAGTTTGGTGTAACCTTCTGGGACAGCCCCGTTCGTGGTAGATTTCATTTTCGAGGATTGAAGTACATGATTCTGCCGTTAAATAGATGAAGTTCAGCTTTAAGCAGTTTGCCAAGGTATTTGCAAAACTCATTGCCTTTGCTCTTGTCGCCATGTGTGGCGTCGTCAGGCAATACGACTTGGACATAATGCCGATCTTCCTCTTGATTCTTCTCGCTGCCGACACCAATCACGATATATTTGTATAAAGGATTGATACCTTTCAGATAGAACCATTTACCTTCGCCTTCCGGCTTCGTCTCAATGGTATAAGGGAATCCGGCTTCGTCATATTCCCAGCCAAGCTGCTTGGCTGTTAGACTAAGCTGCTCACGGTAATGCAAAAGCTTGTCCCTCAGTTCATCCAAGGTGAGTGCGGGTACTAGGGAGCCTGTTACGAATTTAATATAAGCGCTTTGAGCCATTCCTTGTTCACCTCATTCGCTAAACATCACCAACATCATAGCATCATGTAAACGGTTTTACAATATCTACCTATCAGGTCAAGGCCTAGAATATCGCTTGTGTCTCAACGATGACTTTGACATTTTGAACGCTGCGGTCCTCAGGACCTTTGACAGGGAGTCCGACCTCAACATGCTCGACAATGTAGTCAATAAGTTCTTGGGTGATAACTTCACCTGGAAGCAAAATAGGAATTCCCGGCGGATATACATAGATGAACTCAGCGATGATGCGGTCAGCGGAGTCTTTAAATGGCAGAATTTCGGTCTCACCATAGAAAGCATCACGCGGCGTCAGCGTTAATTGAGGAATAGCAGGAACTTTAATGACAACCTCTTTGACTTCGACAACATCGTCATTCATATGCGAGAGTTTGCGCAGAGCTTCTAATAGAATCTCTATGTTCTCTGGCGTATCGCCCGGTGTAATGAGGCAAAGGATGTTGTACATATCGCTCATTTCGACTTCGATATTGTAGTGCTCGCGCAGCCAGTTCTCAACCTCGAAGCCCGTGATGCCGAGCTTTCGCACGTGGACACATATTTTCGTCGGATCATAAGTAAACGTAGCTTCTCCGCCTAGAATTTCTTCCCCAAAGCAGTAGAGGTTCTCAATTTCATTGATTTGCTTTCTGGTATATTGAGCAAGAGCAATTGTGCGTTCCGCCATTTCATTCCCATTCAAAGCCAAGTGCCTACGGGCTGTGTCTAGCGAGGCTAGCAGGATATAAGACGTAGAAGTCGTCGTAAGCATGGAGATAATCGTTTGGATCCGCTTAGGATTTACACGATTTCCTTTGACGTTCAAGACGGAACTTTGTGTCATGGACCCACCTAACTTATGTACGCTAGTTGCTGCCATATCAGCGCCTGCTTCCATAGCGGACATCGGCAGTTTGTCATGGAAGTGAATGAGCACGCCATGCGCTTCATCAACAAGGACTGGCATGTTATAGCTGTGTACCAGATCAACAATCTCTTTAAGATCCGTGCATACGCCATAATAAGTCGGGTTGATGACCAATACGGCTTTGGCATCGGGATGCTTCTCGAGCGCTCTGCGGACAGAACGAGTTGGAATACCGTGGTCAATTCCTAAGTTTTTGTCACGTGCTGGTTGGATAAACACCGGCTTAGCGCCAACGAAAATAATCGCAGCAAGAACGGATTTATGTACATTTCGCGGGACGATAATTTTATCGCCTTCAGAGCAGACCGTCATAATCATCGTCATGATGGCTCCGCTCGTTCCTTGTACGGAGAAAAACGTATGGTCGGCGCCATAGGCGTCCGCAGCCAGCTTCTGGGCTTCCTCAATGACACCCATCGGTTGATGGAGATCATCCAGCGGTGCTATATTGATGAGGTCGATGGACAGAGCATTGTCCCCAATGAAGGAACGAAACTCCGGGTCCATGCCGACTCCTTTTTTGTGGCCAGGAATGTGAAACTGAATTGGATTTCTTTCAGCATGCTTGAGCAATGCAGTGAACAGGGGGGTACGGGTATGATCCACCTGATTATCGCTTCCCTTCTATCGTGAATTGCTTGTCGAAAGTTGCAACAAACAAAATGAGTATATCAAACTAGAGATTTCATGCAAGCTAATTTTTTGAAAATAGTTTGTGCTAATTGGGGAAAAACTAACAACACTTGTTAAAATACGGCCAAATAAGGAGAAATCACATGATTTTGATGCAAAAATGGCGGAAAAACCGGCTGTTTTCCCCATTTGTGATCGAATTGTTAATTATTATGTTTATCGTCGAATTTGTGAAGGGCGCACTGCTAATTACGATATTGCCGGTCTATATGAAAACAGGGCTCGGGGCATCCGCTTTCATTATTGGTTGGACGCTTGCGGCTCAATATATTGGCGATAATGTGCTGCGCACGCCTGTCGGCTGGATCATTGATAAGCTCGGATACCGTACTACGATGCTCACAGGTGTACTCCTGACCTTTCTTTCTGTCATCCTCATGGCAACGACCTCCCAATATATATGGATGATTGTCGGCTGCGCGCTGCTTGGCTTTGGTACAGCCCCATTATGGCCATGTGTGATTACAGGAACGACGGAGGTGGCTGGGGAGGATGGCAAAGCAACAATCATGAGCGTTGTTTACATGGCATGGTTATCGGGTGTTGGACTAGGGCCTGTAGCCATCAACTTTTTTGTAGGCGAAAATCGGTACAACATTGCATTTCGATTATTGATTGCTTGCATGACAGTTGTAGTACTCGTAGCGCTGATGCTGCCTCGGAAAAATTCAGCGGCGATGGCAAAGGCCGTGACGCATGCTAAATCAGAGAAAGCCCCGCTCGCTCAGCGAATTTCGGCCTATCTAAGTGAAGTAAAGCGATCGATATCTGTTAGTCCACTAATGTTTCCCGCGATGTTCGCGCAGACGTTTGCTCTCGGTATATTGACACCCATTTTGACTCTGTATGCGAAAGAAGTGCTTAAGCTTTCATCTTTTGAATACAGCATGTTTTTAGTTGCAGGAGGAGCCGTTACAGTCATTTGTTTGGTGCCAATGGGGAAATGGGTGGACCGCCAAGGCATACGACCTTTTTTGATTGCGGGTTTTACGATAAGCGCCGCTGCTTTGCTGCTGTTTACATATGCCAAGTCTATGACCATACTGTATATATTGGTTGCTCTGCTTGGAATCGGTTATGCCTTTATCATACCTTCCTGGAATGCGCTGATTGCATCGGCTATACCTCCTGAGAAACGAGGTGCTGTCTGGGGTTTTTTTCTAACGATTGAAGGGCTGGGTATGATCATCGGGCCGATTGTTTCCGGCAAGCTTTGGGATGTATTTGGCTATCATGCGCCTTTTTTGATGAGCGGTTCAGTCCTCGTGCTGCTGCTTGTTCTTCAAATGTTCATTTCCATCCCCAAAAAAGGTATGGTACGATAAGGGAAAATGTTTGGTTTGGAGGCTCATAAGCATCATGAATAAACAGATTGGAATCATCATGCTGTTGTTGATGACCATTTTCGTAGGTTTTGGCATTATCATTCCCATCCTGCCGGAAGTTGTCAAAGGAGCCGGCTCTGAGTATCATAACGCACTGTTGCTATCGGTTTACTCTGCGGCTTCCTTTCTGATGTCTCCGATATGGGGCGCGGTCTCGGATCGCATTGGACGCAGACCTATCATCTTAATTGGGCTGCTGGGTTTTAGCATTAGCTTCTTGATTTTCGGATTCGCGGATGGACACCTGTGGATTATGTACGTGTCTCGCATCTTGGGCGGCTTATTCTCAGGTGCTGCAACGGCCTGCGCTGTCGCATACGTGGCGGACATTACAACGGCTGAGAATCGGACGAAAGGCATGGGAATGGTGGGCATGTCGATCGGTTTAGGCTTTATCTTCGGGCCGGCGCTTGGAGGAATTCTAAGCCGCTGGGGGACTTACGTGCCTTTCTTCGCAGCGTCGATCCTAGCGTTTGCATCGTTTCTTTTTGCTTTTGCGATCCTCTCGGAATCGCTGCCGGCAAATAAGCGAACTTCGGTGAAGGAGAAGGCTCCTTCCAGGTGGACCGCGTTCTCCGGAGCTTCCAAGTATCTGTATGTGTTATCCTTTTTCGTTTCGTTTACGCTCGCTGGCTTAGAAGCGACGCTTCAGTATTATCAAATGGACAAGATCGGCGCAACGCCATTTGACATCGGCATGATGTTCCTCGCCAGCGGAATCGTCGGCGCCTTGATCCAAGGCGGTGTCGTTCGCCGCTTGGTCAAGCAGGGTGCCGAGCAGAAGGTGATCGGCATCGGCTTATTGCTCTCAGCAGCTGGCTTCTTCCTGCTGCTGTACTCCAGCAGCGTTGTCACCGCTGCGATTTACTTGTCCGTATTCGGCGCAGGGAACGCGCTGATACGCCCTTGTGTGACGTCGCTGATTACACAGCGTACGAAAGTGGGACAAGGCGTCGCGACGGGCCTCAGCTCCTCCATGGACAGCTTGGGCCGCATCGCTGGCCCACTGCTTGGCGGAGCGGTGTTCGCCATCGCGCATTCCTTGCCGTTTATTATCGGCGGCGTGCTTTGCTTGGCGGCGATTCTGCTGCTGCAGCGCTTCGTGCTTGTCGATCGTCAGACGCGCGTCCAACAGCAAACGGCTTAGCACAAATAAAAGCTGTACACTGGCTTTCTCTATGGAGAAGGCGGGTGTACAGCTTTTTTTGAATATTTATTTTGCCGATTTCAACTGAACAACGCACCAAAAAATAACCATTTTCATCCAAATAGCGGACTCCAGTTCCCTTGTCTCAACTCATTATCCTATTCTTGTCACCATTTTGCTAAATATGCGCCTAGTAGCTGTAGTTCAGCTAGCACTAGTTTTTGCGTGGCGACAAACCGTGCATGATGAAGTTAATCGTATAATCGATTTCCTTCGCTTCATCCCACTCGGAATCCGGTACCAATAGGAATTGGGTAATCAAAAGACCGATAATACTCGAAACAATCAACCGCATACTGGTGGGAGCCGGGATCTCAATGAGCTGGCCTTCCCCCTGAAAATGCCGGATTGCTTTATATGCTTTTTCCAGCACCATGTCAGCCACGGTTTCCTTAAATTGTTCCCTGAGTTCCTTGTGGAACGGGATTTCGTGCATGAAAATTTTGATCACAGGAAAATGCTTGCGGGCAAACTCCAGCCGATTGACCGTAATGGCGCGCAAAAATTGTTCCGCGTCGGGATAGTCTGCTTCAAGGACCTTGGTAAAGTCTTTTACGGCGAAGGGAGCGATCAGCCTCGTCATCATCGGAGCGACAATCGAGAGCAGCAGCTCTTTTTTGGTTTTATAGTGTCGGAAGATCGTTCCTTCCGCTACGCCTGCTTTCTGAGCGATCTCGCTGGTTGAGGAGCCGGCAAACCCTTTCTCCGAGAAAATTTCCACGGCCGCTTGCACAATTTTGATTTGTTTATCGGTCATTTTCTCTTCCTCGTCGTTCAGGCGCAGCAGCTCTTTCAGCCATGGATCGATTTCAATGTCGGACACGGCATTCACCTCCTCGGTTAAGTGGTCGCATCCAACTATTATATCTTACGATGCTTCCTCAGTGCCAGTATGTTCAAGATCATGAAGATGAACGTGAAGGCAGCGAGAACCGCGACGTCAATCGAGATGCGATCCCATCCAACGCCGCGAATCATAATATTGCGCAGCGCGTCAGCGCCGTATTTTAGGGGCATGACGACCCCGATCCATCGCAAGTACACAGACATCGTATCCAGGCTGAAAAGGCCTGAGAAGAACACCTGAGGGACGATAATGAGCGGTATGAATTGAATCATCTGGAACTCGTTGTCGGCGAAGGCGGAAATTAGGGTTCCGAGTGAAAGTGCCGCTAACGCAAGCAGCACGGTAATCAGCAGGACATACCAGAAAGATCCAACCATCATTAAACCTAGTACGCTTGTAGCAAACCAGGCAATCAACGTTGCTTGCAAGGTTGTGAATATGCCGAAGCCAAGAATATAACCGACGACAATTTCCCAGCGGCGCAGCGGAGTAGCTAGGAGACGCTCAAGCGTTCCGCCCGTTCGTTCCCTTAGGAAAGATACACCTGAGAGCAGGAAAACGAAGAAGAATACAAAGAAGCCGATTAATACGGGACCAAAATTATCAAACGCAGCCATATCAGCTGAGCCATGCAAATAGGTGATGACCGGAGCTTGCAGATTGGAGTTGGCTGGGACAGCCGATTGCAAAGCCTTTTGCAGCAGGAACAAAACGGCTTTATTTTTGCTGGGATCACTCCCCTCAAGTGTTAGCTGCGGAGCTGCTCCATTCATGGTGATTACCGCATCCAAATGGATAGCGTCGAGTTCGGCTTGTGCTTCTTCAGCCGTATAGCTCGTGACTTCCGCATTCAAATCCTGCAGCTTCTGTATGAGCGGAGCAGGAACATTCACGGCGCCCAGTTTAGGGACATAGGTATCCCCGTTAAAAACCAATGACATCATGAACAGAATGAGCATGGGTGCGACAAGCATCATCATGAGTGTCCGTTTATCATGGAAAAACTGTCGTAAAATCCGAATAACAATGGCTCGAATTCTCATGCGCGTACACCTCCATAGTATAAGAATGCTTCTTCTATCGTCGAGGAGGAGGTCGCTTGTTTCAATTCATTCGGTGTACCTACGGCAGTCAGCTGTCCATCGCGAATCATCCCGAGCTGATGGCATTTATCTGCTTCATCCATGACATGCGTGGTGACGAGGATCGTGGTGCCTTGCTGGCTCAGATGGGTGAGCTCCTCCCAAATCGATTTGCGCAAGACAGGGTCGATACCTACCGTCGGTTCATCTAGAATTAGAATGGCCGGCTCATGCAAAAGCGAGATCGCGAGCGAAAGGCGGCGTTTCATGCCCCCGGAGTAGTTCGATACTTGCTTTTTCAAGTGCGATCCCAGATCTACGAGCTCCATAACATCCTGGATACGCTTTTTACGCTTTGCGCCTGCGAGCCCATATAAGGCAGAGAAAAATTCTAAATTCTCCTGTGCCGTTAAATCGGCATACAGCGCATCAGACTGTGCCATATACCCGATGTTGGATAGCATGGCTAATTGCGGCATACGCTCTCCGAGCACCTCGACTGTGCCGGAGGAGGGAGCATCGATACCCGCAATGAGCCGTACGAGAGTCGTTTTGCCAGATCCGGAAGGGCCGAGGAGACCGAATATTTGAGCTCTTGGAACGGCCAAGGTAATGTCTTGCAAGACAACCTTTTCTCCGAACTGCTTCCCGACATGCTGCACTTCGATGGACGTGTTGATCGCCATGGCCCGGCACCTCTTTCTAAGTGAGTAATCACTCATTTCGTTATCAAACTCATCATACGTCATCTGTATGTTGTTGTGAAGTGAGTAATCACTCATTTTGAAAAAATAATTATGCTAATAAGAAAAAGACTGCTCCAACGCCATCAATGATGACAGTGGGCAGCCTTTGTTATGCGCCTATTCTTTAGCTTTCTTCTCTTTCTTGTGATCAACCCACTTCTCAATGGAAGGGGTTAGCTGATCTTTAATGGACGCGACGAGCTTGTCCTTGGAAATGCCTTTTGACTGTGCGATTTCGGTGAGCGATTTGCCGGCGTGGAGCTGGGCACGCAGTTCATCCTTGCTCAGTCCGAGTGTTTTGGCTAGTTTCTCCGTGTCGGGCTTCAATCCGAAGCGGTGCCATTTGCTTCGGCCATGGCTGTCCAGCAGGTTCTTCTCGTTGAGGATGAACTTCAAATGTTCGCCAAGCTTTTGCTTCATGTGCTCGCCTTGGTCGGCAGTCAGCTTGCCATCTTTCACGGCCACTTCAATCTTCCCGGTACGGAGCTGCTGGAGCTTTGCCGTTAGATCGGCTTCACTGATCCCTTTGTCGGCGGCTGCTTCCACGATGCTTTTACCGCTCTTAAGCGACTTCACGAGCACTTCTTTGTCAACGCCAATGACATTAGCAGACTCCTCGATAATCGGCCACTTTCGGCCATGCCGCCCGTGCCCTTTCTCATCGGCTTGCTGCAGAGAAACGATTTCCTGCGGGTTTCCGGTAGGTGCTTGCGCCGAAGCAGAAAGTGAAGGGAGCACAGTAGCTCCCATGACGAACGAAAGGGCCATCGTGCTCACCAGGAGCTTTTTCATATAAGGCTGATTCATGTGTACGCCTCCTTTCCCAAATAATAGGAATTACAGAACATAGTCTGTGCAGGAGGGATTAATTTTAGTTTAAAATAACCTTAGTTTTACATAAAATTTCCAAGATTCGAGTTATTTCGCGTCGACAGCTAGTTGATACAGCGGAATCAGCTTCTCGAATGTGGATTTAATCAACGATTCAAGCTCGTCAGGCTTGGTAAGCACAGGATCTTGGAAATGAAGGTTTCTGCCGATCAGCAGCTCCACTTTTTTGACATCGCGGAAACGTATCAAAGCGTCATTCCAAGCACTGAGGTCTAGATCAGCAAGCGGTGTGACATCCTTTTTCATATGATCGAAGGACAAGACGAAATCGGCAGGTATTTCCTTTTGAATGCGATCAATCTGATTCATGTACGTGGTGGCGATGTTGCTTTTATTAGGCAGCTCATAAATGAGTGCAAGCCAGATGAACACGCGGTCATCAAAAAGGCCAACCTGGAAATGAGGAACTTGTTTATAGCCTCTCTTATTCGGGCAGATGGCCATCCAGGTGTCCACTGGCGGGTTGATTTTGCGTCTTAAATGCTTGGCAATATGTAAGAACATTTCGGTTCCGGCAAAGAGCGAGAGATCCTGCGTGAGCGAATCGCCTAACGCTTTAAATTTAGGTTGAATGCGCTCGCGAATGGCTTCCATTCGTCCATCCAAACCTTCTATGGCAAATGTATCGAAATCATGCTGTGTAAATCCTGTAAAGCTCATAATCGGGTGCCTCTTTTCACTTACGTTTTTCAATTATTTTAAATTAAATGAGTGAGCTCTGCAATGTTTTACGAGTTTCGTAGAATGAAAGTAGGAAGAAGGTCCCAATTTGTCAAAAAAAGCAGGAAAAAATAGGAGTTTGCCGAAATATGTGGAATAATCTAAATGGAAAAGACAGGAGAATTCTGCTATGAAAATGAAGAAATGGTCCGTGATCGCTGTTTTGGGCTCTTTAATGGGAACATGCTTTACGGCAGGCGTCTATGCGGAAGATGTGCTGCAACGTGTTGATGCGTATTTAAGAAATGATTTCAAGGTAGTTGTGAATGGGCAGCAGGTGAAGCTTACGAATCCGCCGTTGATTTATAACAATAGCAGCTATTTGCCAGTGAAAGAATTAGGAAACTATTTGGGCGCAGTCGTTAATTGGCAGGAGAGCACCAAAACGATTTATATGAATCCGCGCATCAATCCCGGACAACCTGCTGAGGGGAATGAGACAGGTTACACGGAAATAGTGTTCCAATACCCTTACGTCCAGTACTTTGAATATCGAGGCGCCACTTATCCAGTGGTAACGAATATGACCGAACAGACGTACTACCGATTAGTGGATGTGGAACGAATGGGAGTGCCAACAGCCGGATTGCGTAAAGCCAAGGAGAAATATTCGCAAGAACTGTATGTCGGAGAGGACGAATTGAAGAAGGCTTGGGGGAACCAGCCTCCGCAAGTATCTTATTCGAATACGGATGGTGTTCCCATTACAGGAGAGAATGATCCTGTCAAGTTAAAAACACTCAAAGATTATGTGGAAGACTTCCGATTCTACGAAATCAACAAGATGCCGTTTATCTCGAGTCCTATTGTTATTGATGCCCTGCCTGAACTCAATACTTACAGCTATTTGCTTACTGAAAACGGGCACTACTTCCGCACGACACTCAAGCTGACTCAGGTTAATGGCATCAATAATCAGCTTGGTTATGTGGTGGGAAGTTCCTCTAAGGAGGATATCGAGGTTGCTAAAGTAAAAAATAACTAAACTAGTTGCGTACTCCGGATTGTTTTTTTAAATAAAAGATGGCAATTTGCGTGCGATCGCGGAGATTCAGCTTGCTAAGAATTTCAGTTATATAATTTTTGACCGTACCTTCGCTCAGGAAAAGTTCCTGGGCGATTTCTTTGTTCGATAATCCTTCCGATATTTTCTCGACAACGGCTTGTTCACTGGCCGTCAACCCATACTCTCGGAGTGTGGCAGGTTGGGGGGCACTTGGTGCGGAGGCGGGGCTAATGAAAGTTGCCAATTTCTTAGCAATATCAGGATGAATAAGCAAATTACCTTGCTCAACCGTTTTTATGCCTTGAATGATACGGTCGGGGGAAATATTCTTCAGTAAATAGCCGCTAGCTCCGTTACGAAGCGCCTGCACGATAAATTCATCATCGTCAAATGTCGTTAGAATTAGTATGGAAATCGCGGGATTAGCTTGCTTGATTTTCAACGTTCCCTCCACGCCATCGCAGATAGGCATTCTAATGTCCATGAGGATTACATCGACCTGAACGCCGCTCTGGATAAAAGCCAAAGCTTCATCGCCATGGGTACACGTACCGACAACCGTGATGTTATCGTCAAGTCCGATAATTAATTGTAAGCTTTCTCGAATAAATGGATCATCGTCCGTAATAAGAACATGTATCATGGTTGTTTCAACCCTTTCTTTCTTCGTTTGCATTAGTGCGTTTGGCGAAAAGTGGGCAAGACCGTTGTCACCGTAAAAGGGGAATCCATTGTCACATGAAGCTGACCGCCGATAAGCTTGCTGCGCTCTTCCATGCCTGTCATTCCGAGCCCTTTCGCGGTTTGAGCGGTAGGGAGCTGCCCATTATTCGAAACGCTCATTGTAATTTGCTTGGTTTCATAAATTAATTGAATCTGGACAGATGTTGCACTGCCGTGACGGATCGCATTCGTTATGGCTTCTTGGGCGTTGCGATATAGAATGAAGGCTAGACTAGGATACAGGACATAGGGCATTCCCTGAATATCAACCTCGATCGAAATGCCTTTCTCCTTGGTCAATCCTTCAATAAGCCGATTCAAGGTGAACGACTGCATGGAATCGTCATCCGGTTTCAGCTTGCGTACCGTTGATCGAAGCAGCTCCATGCTTTCTGTCAACTGGTCCCTAACGGAGGTTAACATCTCCATGCCTTTGTTCATTTGCGTTGGCAATATCCGCAGACCGGCTTCCATCATCATTTTCAGACGGATTAATTGATGCCCCAAATCATCATGAATATCTCGGGAAATCCGGTTTCGCTCATCCAGCTGGGCTATATTCTCAACCTGTCTGGCATAGTCCAATAACTGCATGCGAGCTTCATCCAGCTCATAATGCTGCCGCCGCAGCTGATCATAGAGGAGTTCAATGTCCACTTTGTTTTGTTCCACCTGGTTCATATGCAGCAACAGCAGCGCCAGTGTAAAAAAGAGGAGATTGGCAAGCACGTAATAACTGCTCGATTGGCCCTGTAAACTCAGGTTTAATGCGATCAATTGAACACCTAAGAAAGAAAATCGGATTTGACGATGAAGGGTATGAAGATAAGTCAGCAATGTGGAATAAAAGATGATGAATAACAAGCCGTCAAACGAATAGCTAAGCCATCCGCCGAATCCGATTTCTACCAGAAGCATCCCAACGGATTTCTTGAAAATCGTTCTCCGCAGCTCTGCAACCCAAAAGAATAGAAGAATAAAGAACACATACGTACCATCAGACGCGTAGCTTTCGAGATACATGGAGGCAATCGCTGGAATGAGAATGAGTGTGTAGCGGGTAATAAGCAGTAAAGGTAACAAGCGATTCCCTTCCTTTGTAAGCATGTAGCCAAATTATAGCATATTTGACAAGTGAGTTTACATGTTAAATAGCGTGTTTATGACTTTTGTCACCTTGTTTGATGACTTAATCTACCTGTAGATGTAATTTTAAAGAGGTACAATGAGTGTAATTCAAGCAGTCGAGAAAAGGGAGAGGATCCTATGAGCTTTATTCAAATTAATAATGTTGTCAAAAAATACAGCAATCAAATATCCGTTGATCATTTGAATTTATCCGTGCAGCAAGGTGAAATTTTCGGGCTGCTAGGCCCAAACGGAGCGGGTAAAAGCACCACAATCAAAATGCTAAGCGGCCTGCTCAAAATGGATGGGGGAGAAATGACGGTAGATGGATTGTCCGTTGCAAAGGATACGCTGGAGGTTAAACGCCTCATTGGTCTTGTTCCTCAGGAGCTTGCTATTTTCGAAGGTTTAAGCGCTAGGGAAAATGTAACGTTTTTTGCTAGACTTTATGGCTTAAGAGGCGCTCTACTGCAGAGCCGCGTGAAGGAAGCGCTGGAATTCGTGGGCCTATCCGATCGGGCAAGCGTTAAGCCGAATGCTTTTTCTGGCGGAATGAAGAGGAGATTGAATATTGCATGCGCCATTATGCATCATCCTAAGCTGATTATAATGGATGAGCCGACGGTGGGCATCGATCCTCAATCCCGGAATCACATTCTGGAGTCGGTCAAAACCTTGAACCGTATGGGTTCTACAATTATTTACACATCGCATTACATGGAAGAGGTAGCTGCAATTTCGACGCGTGTCGGCATCATGGATCACGGACATCTGATCGCTTGCGGCACGCAAGAGGAGCTTCGTGGCAAAGTCGCGCAGGACAACAAGATTATGCTTCAGGTGGCAAATTTAACAGAAGATGCGGTAACGGAGCTTCGTGAACATCCCAAAATCAAACAGGTTAACACTCAGGAGCAAGCGCTTGAACTGCTCGTTGGTTCGTCACAAGCTTATTTGCAAGACATCCTGTTCATCTTATCCAAGCACAATGTCAAAATTCAATCTCTCGCGCAGATAGAACCGGATCTCGAGGCATTATTCCTGTCGTTGACCGGTAGAACTTTACGGGATTAGGGGGAGAGCGCGATGCAGTTATGGATTATTGCAAAATATGAAGTTTTGCGAATGCTTCGCATGCGTTATGTCATGGCCATCCAATTTGTAATGCCGCTCTTGCTCATTTTCATATTGGGCTCAGCGCTTTCAGGGGCTTTCAAAGTGGAGGACAGGGCCATCAATCCAGTGAAAGTGGACGTCGTACAGGGAGATAGAGGGGCGCTGAAATCAAGTATTGAAAGCTTTCTACACTCGCCCGAACTTGGGAATATGATTCAAGCCTCCAATAGTCAGACACGTGACGAAGCAGTCAAACGGCTAAAATCAGGAGACTCTGAATTTGCGCTTATTATCCCTAGTGATTTCAGTGCTCATGTGATGGCGGGCAAGGAAGCAGACTGGGAGATGATCCTCGGGAACAACTATGAGCAGAATTTGACAGCCCAAATGGTGCTTCGCTCCTTTCTGGACAGCGTGAACCGCAGGCAGGCAATCGCGATAACGGCAGGTCCTGATGCAGCAGCTTCTATTCAATACCAAAATTTATCGGATCAAGTCTCAGCCTCTGCAGCTACTCACGTTAAGTTAGGTAAGTTAACGACGTCTAATTCCCAGTATTCCGCCATGCAATATTACGCGGCTTCTATGCTGGTCATGTTCTTGTTATACTCTGGCCTGTCCACAGCGATGACGCTGCAAGGAGAAAAAGATAAACATACACTATCCCGCCTTAATGCCATGCCGCTTCGTGAGTATACAATCTTACTCGGAAAGGTGCTCGGCAACGCCTTTATAGCGATCTGTCAGGCAGCGATCATCGTCGGAACAACGGTTATTTTTTACCATGTCAATTGGGGGAATTCGTATGGGTTACTTGCAGTTATCTGCTTTTTCGTCATCATAGCGTCCATGAGTCTCGCCGTTTTAATAGCTCTAATCGTAAAATCATCCAAAGGGATCTCAACCATTTTCCAGATGGTGGTGATGGTAATGTCTTTTCTAAGCGGAGGCTTTACACCTCTACCTGATGGATTTCTGCGTCAACTTGGCGATTTCACTCTGAATCACTGGGCCATGCAAAGTATGTATCGCATTATGCTGGGCAGTGAACCCTCCGTCTTAGGCCATCATTTATTCGTCTTGGGGTGCATTAGCGGTGGATTGCTTCTCATTTCCTTCATCGTTTACCGAAAGGCGGGATACCATGAATAGTTTGTTTATCGCCTATAACATGCTTCGTCGCACACTTTTACAAAAGAGAGGTTTACTGATGTATCTCCTCATCCCTGCAGGTGTGGTTTCCTTGATTATTGGTATAATGGGGCAGCAGCAGGAGCATCGGGTTGATATTGCTTATATCAATATGGATCGCGGGCCGCTCGGCGCTCACTTGGTGCAGGAGTTGACCGGACTGCCGGATTACAGGCTGAAGGAACAGGCTTCCGATGCTGCCTTAAAGGAAAGTGTCACGAAGCAAAAAGTCGGAGGCGCGTTCGTCATTCCGGAAGGATTCAGTGAGACATTGTTGAAGGGCTCCGTGCCGCAAGTAGATATGTATCAACTGAGTGTAAGTGAAGCGACTATTACGTTGAAAATAACGCTAGACAGTATCCTAACTGGCTATCAAGGAACTGTAGATGTACACCGGAAGCAAGGGTTTCAGGAGAAATTGCTTCAGGACGCCGTGGAAAAGACTTTGATCCAACTGGAAAAGCACCAGGTTAAGGCGCGTGTCACGGATCTGAACTTGTATGTGAATCCGAATATGCATCTCGTCATTGGCTTTATGCTGATGTTCATGATGGGGGTCATTAATAATACGATCTCTGTCATTATGGAGGACCGGAGAATGCGAACCATGGCAAGAACCTTCACGGCTCCGGTTCGCTCCATTGAAATTATGCTAGGCAATTTTATGGGCAGCTTTTTTGTAGGAACATTGCAAGTGCTTGTTATCTTGATCGTTACCCGTTATGTGGCCCTATACGATTACGGACTGCCGTTTTTCTCGCAATTTGTCATGTTGGAGTTTTTCTTATTAGCGAGTATGGGAATTGCCAGTGCAATTGCAGGCGTGGTGAAGAATGCGTCAAATATGAACATGATCAACTCTTTGATCGTTACCCCTTCCTGCATGTTAGGCGGCTGTTTCTGGCCCATTTCACTGATGCCGGGGTGGATGCAGAAAATCGCCAATTTCATACCCCAGAAATGGGTGATAGAAGCAATCCAGCTTATGGCCGCGGGGCAGTCTTTGTCCCAGATGTGGATGCACATGGCCGTGCTCACCTTGTTTGCTCTGATTCTGTTAGGTGTCGGGACAGTGATTTTGAGACCGGAGGATGCAGAGGTAGGCTAGTCCATTTTCCTTCATTGAGGGTTACCAAACCGTTCATTCAAACTACGAATAAAGGGCTGATGGCATATTTGCCAGTCAGCCCTTTCGTATTTGAAGTGGATTAGATAACGAATGCACTAGAAATAATAACTAACAAAATAAAGAGAACCAAAATTGCTGCGGCAGAATTATAACCGCCAACACCAGCTCCATAACCCATTCAAAATCACCCTTTCGCTTATTAGTACTGTTCGTTTGTCTTACAGAGATAGCATATGGTGATCTCCCTAGGAATGAATGGGCTAGTGAACCTGAATGGGAATGATTGTGCTCCTGTACCTATTAGATCGATACATGTTAAGAAAATGTGCTACAATGGAACGATGGCTTCATCTTATTGGACAAGGTTCAATTATTTAAAACGAGTTGAAATGAAGGGGAGAACGGGAATGGCCGTTACGGCGAACGAGGTTGCGGAGTGGATGCTGGAAAAGTTGAAATCCGCTGGGATTTTACATCAGAAAGAAGCGGTTGACTATATTATTCGTCATTATGGAGAATCCTTTATTTATGTCAACGAAAATGGGAATCAAGCGATTTCCAAAGAGGTCAAAAAAATATTCAAGAAACTTCATGGCGGCAAAGCAGCCTGGGAGCGTGACGGATTTTTCTGGGGATGGCATTAAATTGGACACCTCTGCATAGTAGAATCCACCTTCCATTTTTTTGCTAGGCTGACGCCGCTGTCAAACAGGCATCGGCTTTTTTTGTACGTTTTTCCTTAAAAAAATGTCAATAATCCAAGTTGCTAAAACATAGAATTCATAATAAGATAAGGATAAGAAGATAAGTTGTCTGAATATTTAAATAAAATCAAAACGCACCAATTATGGAGGGGATTGCCGTGAGTAAGAGTCATGAAGTGGAGTACTGCAACCTAGAGTTACGATTTGATCGCCGGCTAATCCGGAACTTCATTAAAGCGCTCATTCAGGAAGGTTATTCTCTGTATTGGAACGAAAGTGAGCTGCAATTCATCATTTCCATTCGTACAGGACGCAAGCTGATTAAGCTGAAGTTTGAGCGAATTGGTGAAAAGTATAAAATCGTGGGTAATTATTCGTTCAAGGACGAGAAGCTCGCGGAAATGATGGAAAAACTGATTGGTGACACACGCGGTCATGCGGTAGTCAAAAGATTTAAGGATCGGCAGATTCTCATTGAGAATATTATGTTCGGGGAAATTATTCGCATGGTCGAAATTAGCGGCATCGAACATAAAGTGCTGTATCAGAAGGAGCCAGCCGTGACAGTAGAAGAAGTCATGCAAGCGCTGCGATCCAAGCGTACTGATGAGCGAATTCCTATTTTGCGCATGGAACTCGATTATGAACTAGCCACCTTATATGATGCTATAGTATCTGGGGATGCCAAAGCGATTATGGAGAGTAAAACCAAATTGCTTGAAATGCGTCAAGAAATGCTCTTATTGGAGATGTGAGAATGAATAGTGGATTTGAATAAGAAGAGAGCCTGTATTTATACATACGGACTCTCTTTTGTGTTTCTGGAAAAGAAAACGTATATTTACTTGGATTTTTTGCTTAAACTATCGATAGACCGCTCCCAGGAAAGGGAGTTTTTTTATTGAAAAAGACTATTGTTAACGTGTGCATAAATATGATATGCTTCTGATAGAGGTGAAGGAATGAGCGTAACGATTAAGGATATTGCCAAGCTTGCGGGTGTGTCCCATACAACTGTTTCCAGGGCGCTTAATAATAGTCCGCTTATTCAAGAGGAAACGAAAGAACGTATTCGCCTCATAGCTGAGCAACTGGATTATACGCCCAATTACAGTGCAAAGAGCTTAGTACTCGATCGATCGTATAATTTGGGACTGTTCTTTACAACACTGAGTAAAGGAACTTCAGCAGGCTTCTTCTATGAAGCCATTCGCGGCGTCAACTCGGTCATTCAGGACCGGTACCAATTGATTGTCAAAGGGATTGATGACTATTCGAGCTTTCAATCCATTACTCGCAAAAGCTTTGACGGAATTATCATTGTCTCTCAAAGCGATGACGACCAGTCCATTATTGACCATATCGCAAGTAAAGGCATCCCGCTTGTCGTTCTCAATCGGCCGGTTTCTACGGCTGGCGTGTTGAATGTCCTGTCCGACGAAGAGCAGGGCGCTTTCCTGGCCTGTTCCTATTTAATTGAACAAGGTCATACGCGTATTGCGTTGATTGAGGGGCGCAAAGGCTTTAAATCCGCTCAAAACCGGAAAGACGGTTTCGAAAGAGCTATGAAGCATTACGGGATAAGCATCCCGCCAATCTACAGAATACCAGGCTTGTACGATCTTGAAAGCGGTCATAAAGCAATGCAGCAATTTCTTGCCTTGACAGAGCGGCCTACCGCCGTTTTTAGCTGTAATGATGAGATGGCGCTTGGCGCAATGAAAGCGATATCGGAAGCCGGCATGCAGGTGCCGGCGGACATTTCCGTCGTTGGGTTTGATGATACGGTATTTGCAGCTTACGTTACGCCTGCGTTAACAACTGTCCGTAGGCCAATTGAACAAATTAGTAAAGAAGGCGCTGTACGGCTCCTGGGCAATATTGAAAATAAGCAGCACGAGACGGAGCAAGTACTTTTGAAGACAGAGCTCGTTGTGCGGGAGTCCGTAAAGAAGCTGTCAACATAAAGAAAGAGGGGAAACTCGATGAGCATTTTAAGAGAGCTGTTACATGATATTCCGATCCCGCAAGTGGTCAAGATTCGTCAAAAGTTCGACCGTACGATTCTGGAAAATCCGGAGCAGGAGCTTGCGGATAAGCTTGCGAGCACCGGGGTCATGGAGACCATTCTTCCAGGTCAGCAAGTTGCAGTCGCCGTAGGGAGCAGAGGGATTGCGAACATCGCCGGGTTTACCAAAACAACCATTGATGCCATTAAGGCAAAAGGCGCGTTCCCGTTCATCGTGCCTTGCATGGGCAGCCATGGCGGGGCAACGGCAGAAGGACAAACGGAAGTGCTGCTTCACTTCGGCATCACGGAAGCGACGATGGGCGCGCCAATTCGCTCATCCATGGAAGTCGTGAAAATTGACGAGCTTCCCAACGGATTGCCGGTTTATGTGGATCGCATCGCTTCGGAAGCGGATGCCATCGTCGTAATTAACCGTGTGAAGCCGCATACAGCGTTCCGTGGGCGCATTGAGAGCGGCATCATGAAGATGATCGCGATCGGGCTAGGGAAGCAGAAGGGAGCTGAAGCTTGTCATCAGCTTGGCTTTAAGTATATGGCGGAAAATGTGCCGGCCATGGCTAACTTGATGATCCAGAAGCTGCCAATCGTGTTCGGCGTAGCCCTTGTTGAGAATGCGTACGACGAGACTTGCCGTGTAGAAGTGCTACCTGCTGCTGAAATTGAAGAGCGCGAAGAGCAGCTGTTGATTGAAGCGAAGGCGCGTCTTCCAAAGATTTTGTTCGATGAGATTGATGTGCTGGTCATTGATTATATTGGTAAAAATATTAGCGGCGACGGCATGGATCCTAACGTAACAGGCCGTTACCCGACGCCTTATGCGCACGGTGGCCCTGATGTTGCGAAAATGGTTGTTTTGGATTTGACACCAGAAACAAAAGGAAATGCAAATGGGGTAGGAACGGCCGATTTTACGACTCAACGCTTAGTGGATAAAACAAACCTGGAGTTCACCTATGCTAACGGATTAACTTCCACCGTATGTGCGCCAACTAAGATTGCAACAACATTGGAGAATGATTTCTATGCGATTAAGGCTGCTGTAAAAACTTGCAACATTCTAGACTACACGAAGTGTAAGCTGGTTCGGATCCAAGATACGCTTCATCTTGGCGAAATTGAAATCTCCGTGAATTTGCTCGACGCAGCGCGTGTTCATCCAGATATTGAGATTTTAACGGAGCCTTACGAGCTTTCATTTAACACAGAGGGGAATATTAGCAAATGACAGACCAATTAAGTACCCTCAAGCCTTACATCATCGCGGCTGATATTGGTACGACAAGTACAAAAACGCTCGTCATTTCACGCGAGGGGAAAGTTCTGGGGTCTCACTCCATTGAATATCCCCTGTTCACACCGGCTGCTGATCGTGCTGAGCAAGATCCGAATCAAATTTTTGATGCTGTCGTGCAAGGGATTGGCGAAGTTGTTCGGATGGTAGGCGTCAAGCCTGAGCAAGTGCTTTGCGTCTCCTTCAGTTCAGCTATGCATAGTCTTATTGCTGTTGATAAAAACACGATGCCGCTGACCGCTTGTATTACATGGGCAGACAATCGCAGCGCGATGTACGCGGCTGAATTAAAGCGCAGCGGTCTGGGGCAGCAGATTTATTCGCGAACAGGCACGCCAATCCATCCGATGTCTCCACTGCTTAAGCTAATGTGGTTCCGAGATAATGAACCTGGACTCATGAAAGAGACGTACAAGTTCATTGGCATCAAAGAATATGTCTTCGCAAAGCTTTTTGACCGTTATCTAATTGATCATTCCCTTGCCAGTGCAACAGGCTTATTCAATCTGGAGAACTTGGATTGGGATGTAGAAGCGCTAGGTCAAGCTGGCGTCACTCCGGATCAGCTATCAGAACTAGTTCCAACAACATACCGCGTAGAAGGCCTTAACGCTGAATATGCTTCTGCGATGGGATTGTCCCAAGATACGCCGTTTATTGTCGGAGCCTCTGACGGTGTCTTGGCTAATCTCGGCGTAGGCGCTTTTGAGCCCGGCGTTGTCGCTGTCACCATCGGAACCAGCGGCGCAGTGCGCAGCGTGGTGACTAAGCCGCAAACGGACCCGGAGGGCAAGCTGTTTTGCTATGCGCTAACCGAAAAGTTCTGGGTCGTTGGCGGACCCATCAACAATGGCGGCATAGTTTTCCGCTGGGTTCGGGACCAGGTCGCTACCGCAGAGTCTGAAGAAGCACGCCGCCGAGGAATCGATCCCTATGATTACTTGACGGAGCTGGCTTCCGAAGTGAAAGCGGGCTCTGACGGACTGTTGTTCCTGCCGCTGCTTTCAGGGGAACGCGCTCCGTACTGGAACGCTAACGCACGCGGGGTATACTTTGGGCTTTCCCTTAGCCATGAGAAGAAGCATATGATTCGCGCGGCACTGGAAGGCGTTATGTTTTCGATCCAAGCTGTCGCAACGTCGCTTGAGCGGATTATGGGGCCGGCACAGGTGATTCGAGCTTCGGGCGGTTTCGCCAGATCCGAATTCTGGCGCCAGATGATGACGGACATGTTGGGTACTTCCGTTACGGTGCCGGACTCTATCGAAAGCTCTGGAATTGGCGCTGCACTGCTTGGTTTACTTGCGATGGGCGAGATTGATGATTTGGCTCATGCACACAACTGGATTCAGGTTGGAACGGCTCACGAGGTGAATGAAAGCAACTATCGCGTATATCAACAATTGACATCTATTTATACAAGCGTATATCATCAGTTAAAAGATCAATTCGACGCGATAACCGCCTTTCAAGGTCAGCACCTTCGGAGCCCTCAATCATAAATAGCTTAAGCAAGCAAAATGCTAGAGGGGATGAAGACAAATGAATTTATTCGATCTTACAGGGAAAACAGCAGTAATTATCGGTGGTAACAGTACACTTGGAGGTTCAATGGCGATTGCACTCGCCGGTCACGGCGCAAAAGTTGCTATTGTCGGACGCAATCAAGAGAAAAGCGATCAGGTTCGTCAGGAGATCGAAGCGATCGGCGGCGAAGCTCAAACTTTTCAAGCAGATGCAACGAAACGTGAAGATTTAGAGCTTGTGCTTAAGGAAGTTATCGCTTGGTCTGGCCGTGCTGACATTCTGATGAACTGCCCAGGGAAAAATAGTGCTACGCCTTTCTTTGACATTTCCATGGAAGAATGGGATTCTATTATGGAGGTTAATTTAAAAAGCGTCGTACTAGCTTGCCAGGTGTTTGGGAAATATATGATTGAACGTGGCGAAGGCGGAAGCATTATCAATATTTCGTCGGTGTCCTCAGATCCACCTCTATCACGTGTATTCACTTACTCCGCTTCTAAAGCAGCTGTTAATAACATCACACAGAACATGGCCCGCGAATTCGCTCCGAGCCGAGTGCGTGTGAATGCGATCATTCCTGGTTTCTTCCCAGCTGAGCAGAATCGTAAGATTTTGTCGCCTGAGCGTATCGAGTCCATTATGCGTCACACGCCGATGAACCGATTCGGTGAGGCATCTGAGCTACAGGGTGCTGCTGTGTTCCTTGCTTCTGAACAAGCTTCTAGCTTTGTTACAGGCTCTGTTTTAAGAGTAGACGGCGGTTTTGGCGCGATGACGATTTAAATATTTATATATCGGAAGGGTGTATGAGAGACGTGTCTAAACAACAAATTGGTGTAGTTGGATTAGCGGTAATGGGGAAAAACTTAGCGTTAAACATCGAGAGCAGAGGTTTCACTGTATCCGTATTTAACCGTTCTGCCGAGAAAACAAAAGAGCTTCTTCAAGAAGCAGCAGGCAAACAGCTAGTTGGTACATACACTATTGAAGAATTCGTACAATCCTTGGAAGTTCCGCGCAAAATTTTGATCATGGTCAAAGCAGGCGGTCCAACAGACGATACGATCAACCAATTGCTGCCGCATCTTGAAAAGGGAGATATCCTGATCGATGGAGGCAATGCATTCTTCCCAGATACGCAGCGCCGTAACAAAGAATTGGAAGCACATGGTATTCGTTTCGTTGGAACTGGTGTTTCCGGCGGCGAAGAAGGCGCCCTTAAAGGCCCGTCGATTATGCCAGGTGGTCAAGAATCCGCTTATAAATTGGTTGAGCCTATCCTTACAGCTATTGCTGCCAAAGTTGGCGACGACGCTTGCTGTACTTACATCGGACCAGACGGTGCTGGACACTATGTAAAAATGGTGCACAACGGTATCGAGTATGGCGACATGCAGCTGATCTGTGAAGCTTACCAACTCTTGAAAGATGTTCTGAATGTAAGCACAGAAGAGCTTCATGAGATTTTCACAGAGTGGAACAATGGCGAGCTTGACAGCTACTTAATCGAAATTACACGAGACATTTTCACGAAATACGACCCTGAAACAGGCAAACCAATGGTTGACGTTATCCTGGATTCCGCTGGTCAAAAAGGAACAGGAAAATGGACCAGTCAGAGTTCCCTGGATCTTGGCGTACCGCTTTCCATCATTACGGAATCCGTATTCTCCCGTTTCATCTCCGCGATGAAGGAAGAACGCGTAGCAGCTAGCAAAGTGCTCAAAGGACCTGATGCTCCAGCCTACACAGGCGATCGTAAAGCATTTATTGAAGCTGTGCGTCAAGCGCTATATGCAAGTAAAATTTGCTCTTATGCACAAGGTTTTGCTCAAATGAGAGCAGCTTCTGATGAATATAAATGGGACCTGAAATATGGCAACATCGCGATGATCTTCCGCGGCGGCTGCATTATTCGTGCTAGATTCCTTCAAAATATTAAAGATGCGTATGACCGCAATCCGGGGTTGAAAAACCTTCTGCTCGATTCTTACTTCACAGATGTGGTAGAAAACTATCAACAATCGTGGAGACAAGTTGTTGCAGAGGCTGTAACTCGCGGTATCGCGGTTCCTTCTTTCGCTTCGGCACTTGCTTACTACGACAGCTACCGTACAGAAAGATTGCCGGCTAACCTGCTGCAAGCGCAGCGTGATTATTTCGGCGCACACACGTTCCAACGTGTGGACAAAGAAGGTTCCTTCCATTTCAACTGGATGGAAAACTAAGAGGGCAGGGGCGCTACGCCTCTCCCTGTAAACCGTATGCCGCTTCGCGCAGCCACATTTTTAAACGATCGGCTTCTTGATCGAAGCCGTTCCGTCTGTGAATGAGCATCAAGGAGACTTCGGCAAAATAACGGAAATTTTTTAACAATCGTGGTTGAGCAAGACCTTGCACGTGAGGGTCTTCTTCAGCCACTTTTTTCTTAATAAACTCCAAGATCCAAACAACATCCTCTTTGCACAAAACATAGCTCGGGTGTAAGATTTGCTCCAGTTTGCCTTGCGTGTGGTTGGAATAGGCAACAGTTGGGTTCAAAACTTCATCTCTCCTTGTCGGCATTAGGTTTCTCTTAAAATCTTAACTGTTTGTGTTGGAATTTATTCACACTACTATATGATTTTCAAATGGATTGTATTCATGACTATTCGGCTATGGTATGATGTTGGGAAAGTTTGTATGAACAGCATATGAGAAAAGGGGATTAAAGTGACAACAAGCAATCTTGTAATTGTAGGTTTCATGGGGACAGGCAAATCAACCGTCGGGAAGAAGCTCGCTGAGCGTCTAGGATGGAATTTTCAAGATTCGGATGCCGTGCTTGAAGAAGAGCAACAGACGAGCATTGCGGATTTGTTTCGTCAATATGGGGAAGCGCATTTTCGTTCATTAGAGAGTAGAACGCTTGAAAGTTTATTAGCTCATAAAGGGCAAATTGTGGCAACAGGCGGGGGTGCTGTCTTAGCAGAGGAGAATAGAATATGCATGCTCCGTAATGGCTTTGTTGTGGCTTTGAAAGCTTCACCTGAGGCAATCATTCATCGCGTGAGCACCGATATAAGTCGTCCTTTATTGCAGGGGAACTTGGAAGAGCGCGTTCACACCCTGCTTGAACAGAGAAAGTCAGCATACGATTTCGCTCATACCACGATTGACACAACTGAGCTAACGACAGACCAAATTGTAGATTTGATTATTCGGCAAGCTAATCTTTAAGAGGAGGGACAAGCCTTAAGCTTAGTCCTCCCACTCCAACATGCCACCAGTCATGTTCTTAAGTCCTTTATACCCTTGTGCTTCCAAAAAGCCAAGCGCTCGTCCGCTGCGATTGCCGCTGCGGCATACTAGAATCACTTCGTCAGACTGCGGGATCTCGCTTAATCGCTCCGGCAGTTGGCCCAGCGGAATATGAATGGCTCCTGCAATCATGCCTTCAGCTACTTCTTCGTCTTCCCGAACGTCAATGATTGCCAACTTCTCGCCACGGCTTAGTCTATCTTTGACGGCGGATGGTAAAATCGTATCCATCGTAGGACCTCCTTGTTTTTGAAATGCTGGGTTGAAGACCCATCACAAGTAATGATAGAAACATTAAGACAAGATGTCAAACCTCGCGCAGCACTGGAGTTAATCATATGTTATCTATAGGTTTAGCTGGTATTATCGGCGCACTCGCGCGCTTTGGGCTCTCCGCTTTATGGAATCCTACTGCGGCGCCACTTTTTCCTTGGGGTACTTTTATCTGCAATTTACTTGGCTGTTTATTGCTTGGTTTTATTACATTTACGGACAGGCTCCCGATACCTGCGAAGCTTCAATTACCAATTACGACAGGTTTTATCGGTTCTTTTACTACATTCTCTACGTTCAGTTACGAGACGGTATATATGTTTCACCAAGGACATCCGTTCATCGCTCTTAGTTATGTGCTTGGCAGTTTGTGGGGAGGACTTGCTTGTACTTGGGTGGGGATCCGCTTCGCACTGCTTTCACATCGGGGGGAGCAACTTTCATGAATACTTGGATATGGCCGATATGTTTAGTAAGTATTGGAGGATTTTTTGGGGCGATCAGCCGATTTAGACTTGGCACATACATGTCGATAAGGTTCCCAAGTTCAATCCCGTATGGTACACTGACAATAAATCTTTTGGGCTGTTTTTTACTAGGAATTCTTATGAAATACCATGCCTATGACGATTGGAAACTATTGATTGGTACAGGCTTTATGGGAGCTTTCACTACATTTTCTACTTTAAATTTGGAAAGCATGAAACAGCTCCGCGCAGGGCTATGGAAAGCTTGGATGATCTATACAATGCTCAGTTATACCGGTGGAATTCTATTAACTTTCATCGGATATTACATATAAACACATGCGAAGGAGATATTAACCACATGAAAGCCATTGTGAAACCTACTGCTAGCCTACAAGGAGAAATTAACGCGCTTTCCTCCAAAAACTACACTACTCGTTATTTGCTAATTGGTGCCCTTGCGAATGGAACAAGCACGATTTATTACCCAGCTCACAGTGAAGATAGTGATGCTATGAGACGCTGTGTACAAGATTTAGGTGCTGTCATTGAAGAAGATGACGAAAAGATTGTCATCACAGGCTTCGGTAAGAATCCTAAACACGTGTCTGAGTTGAACGTCGGAAATGCTGGGGCGGTTCTGCGTTTCTTAATGTCTACAGCAGCCTTTTGCCCGGAGGTAACCTTCGTTAACACCTACCCTGAATCATTAGGTAAGCGTCCGCATGACGACTTAATTGAAACTTTGCAGCAAATGGGCGTGGAAGTACAACATTCTAACGGTCGTTTGCCGATAACAATTAAAGGGGGCAAACCCCGCGGCGGTAAACTTACGGTTTCCGGAAATGTTAGCTCGCAGTTCCTTAGCTCTCTCTTATTCATGACACCTCTTCTTGAAGAGGATAGTGAGATAGAAGTGCTTCATGACTTGAAATCCAAAATTATTGTGGGTCAAACGCTCGAAGTGCTTGAGCAAGCTGGCATTGTTGTTCATGCAAGCGAAGATTTGATGCACTATCGCATTCCTGGTGGACAATCCTATCAAGCCAAAGAGTACGTCATTCAAGGGGATTATCCAGGTTCTGCGGCCATTCTGGCAGCAGCGGCAGTTACAAACTCGGATGTGCGAGTTCTTCGTCTAGAAGAAAATAGCAAGCAAGGTGAGAAAGCTTGTGTCGATGTTTTAACAGCTATGGGTGTTAATTTAACGCATGATAACGGAGTTGTACATGTTCGCGGCAACCAAAAACTGATCGCAGGGGAGTTTGATGGCGATCACTTTACAGACGCTGTATTAGCCATGGTTGCGGCAGCTGTTTTTGCAGAAGGTACATCTCGTTTCTACAATGTCGAGAATTTGCGTTATAAAGAGTGCGACCGAATCACTGATTACTTGAACGAGCTGCGTAAAGCAGGTGCTGACGTGGAAGAACGTCAAAGTGAAATCATCGTCCACGGCAAGCCGCAAGGAGTTGCTGGCGGTGTCGAGATCAATGCTCACTTCGATCATCGCGTCATTATGGCTTTAACCGTCGTTGGTCTTCGTTCCGAGAAAGGTTTGACAATTCGTGATGCTCATCACGTGGCCAAATCTTATCCGCAGTATTTTGACCATTTGCGTTCTATCGGTGCTCAGGTTGAACTTGTGAAGGAGTAATTTCATTCCACAAACAAGGATCGGGTGAGTCAGCATGAGGATTATTTGGCAGGGGCTAAAGGTGACGTTTGGATTTTTCCTCGTTGCAGGACTTGTGTTTGCCAGCAGTGTTTTTGCTGTACTGCTGTATGCCAAAGCCACAGGAAAAGAACCGGCTTTATTTGCAACCAACCCTATAGTGCCCATGGCTAAGCCAGCCGCGCCTGTTCAAGCAGCGGAGGTTTCTTCGCCGCAACCGACGATCCAGACAAAAAAATCAGCAATGATTGATGCTCCTGTTTTTGCTCAACTGCCTGAACTTCCAGCGGGTTGTGAAATAACGAGTTTAACGATGCTGCTCCATTACTATGGCATTACCAAAAGTAAGATGGAACTTGCTGCCGAGATGCCTAAAGATAATACGCCTATCAAGCTTAATGCGGATGGGTCGCCTGCTTACTGGGGAAACCCGAACATAGGCTTTGTAGGTGATGTTACCCGGAAGCAAAGAGGCTTCGGAATTTACCATGCCGGTCTTTTTCCACAGCTAAAGTCCTACATCCCTGAAGCGATCGATATTACAGGTGAGTCCTTCGAGCTATATGAACAGCAGATAGCGAGCGGTTATCCGGTCATTACTTGGACGACAATTGATTTTAATATTCCCTATAAATGGGTGACTTGGGACACGTCGTTAGGACCGCTTCAAACGACTTATGCGGAGCATGCTGTATTATTGGTCGGATATGATGAGAATAATGTATACTTGAATGATCCATTAAGCGGTAAGAAGCAGCTGCAAGTAAACAAAGCACAGTTTATCGATAGTTGGACCGCAATGGGGAAGCAAGGCCTCACTTACTTGAAAAAATAGGAGGTATCACTCATGACTTTTGAAAATCCGTCTAGAGAGCATATTAAGGAAATTCTCGCGAATGCAGGCAATATTGCGGTCGTAGGTTTATCCGATAAACCTGATCGCACGTCTTATATGGTGGCTGCTGCGATGCAAAGCAGGGGATATCGGATCATCCCAGTCAATCCAAATGCGACAGAAATTTTGGGTGAGAAATGCTACGCTTCGTTATCCGACATTCCAGAGCCTGTGGATATCGTCAATGTATTCCGCCGTGCAGATCAAGTCGTTCCAGTTGCAGAGGAAGCAGTCAAAATCAAAGCAAAAGTCTTTTGGCTTCAACTTGAGATCGTGAATGAAGAAGCAGCCCGCATCGCAAGTGAGGCAGGCTTAGAAGTCATTATGGATCGTTGTATTAAAGTTGAGGACGCCGTTCTCAATCCGCGAAACAACTAAATAGCTGCTGAAACATAAAAAACCGCTTTTCTCTGACCGTTATGGTGAGAGAGAAGCGGTTTTATTTACGATAAAGCTTATGCTTTTAATACGTCGTGATCGACGTAACGTGAGCCATTCAGTTCACTGATCACGTTAATAGCCACTTTGGCGCCATCTCCGGAAGTGACAATGGTGTGCATGGAAACACCGGCTATAGTGCCAGCTGCCCATACACCTTTGAGGTTGGTGTTACCTTGCGCATCGGCATCGACAACGGTTTTGATACGAGGCTCTGTACCAGGTTTTGTCTGAATGCCGGAGGCTTCTGCAAGGTCAACGGATAATCCTGTGGCAAGAATGACATACTTACCTTCATATGTACCATTTTCTGTCGTTACTTGAAAGCCTTCGCCAGCTTGATTCAATTGTGTAGCTTTTCCTTGAACGAATTCGGCACCGAATTTCGTGGCTTGTTTCTTTCCGATTTCTACTAGGTCAGGACCTGAGATACCGTCTACACCGTAATGATTCTCAACCCATGCGCGTTTTGTCACGCTTTGATCATTGTCAATAACAAGTGTTGATTTGCCTGCTTTGGCTGAAAATAAGGCTGCACTTGCTCCAGCAGGTCCGGCTCCAATAATAATAATGTCATAGGCCATATCCGTATTCCTCCTTGTAAAGAGTGTGGGGTACTAAGAAATTATGGCATATTTAATTCCTATTAGTCAACTTATGTGTATAGAAAGTATGTTATCTGATATGAAACCCAATGCCGGTCTCACAAAATAAAAATAAATAAAATACAGAAGAGCGGAGAGAATAAAAGAGGCTCCAAAAAGGTGTCCAAAAACTAGAAGTATAGAGGAGGATTTACACATGTATAACAATTTCAACAACAACAGTACCTCGTCGTTCGGAAACTCTTCCCAAGGTATGCAAGCGTCCCAAAGTAATCAAGCTTCACAAGGTTACCAAAGCAGCGCATCCCAGTATCAGGGTTATCAGAAGCAGCAGTATCAACCTGTTGGTTATGTCCAGTCTTACACGCAACCAGCTTCGAACAGCTATACTCAAAGCTATAGTCAAGGCAACAATCAAGGCTATATTCAAAGTAACAATCAAGGCAACAGTCAAAGCAACAATCAAAGCAACAGTCAAGGCTACAATCAAGGCAATGCTACCACAGAGTCTTTTCACATGGCGAATTATCGGGGGAACCAACCTGGCCATGACAATTATTTGCGCAGCGATTCTTCCATGCCTTCGCACTACCAACCATCAAGCTTCCAAAGCGCTTATTCTACCTACAATGGGATGAATAACCAGAGCAATCAAATGGCTACTAGTCAATTTCAACCGTCCACCTATTCTTACAGCCAACCGTCCAGCCAGTATACTAGTTCTTCACAAATGAATCTGCAGCCTAGTGGTCAAACCTATGTTTCGCCTAATGCCTACCATACGGCCAATTATCGCGGAAACCAACAAGGTCATGATGCCTATTTACGTAGTGACTCTTCTACGCCTTCTATCCAATCCTACCAACCCAGTTATGCAGCTCAGCAAAATACACAACAAGGCTATCAGCAGCAGGGGCAACAAGGACAATTAGGGTTTCAAAGCTACCAACAGCAATTCGCGCAACCGTATAACCAAAGTATCAGCAGCACGGGCATGGGACAGCAATACGGAAATAACTCCTCCCACTAATTACTTCAAACGTAACGACATTCATAAGCGGGTCGATCCTCGACCTGCTTATTTTGTTTTGACAAACAGTCAAACAAGCTATACGATTTGATAAGAGAGGTTTATGCTCACCATGTAAGTTTTTTCGAGAACACTAGGCTTTGGCTTACGATGTTAGTTTTGTTATTGCAAAACTTTTAGGAGGTAGCATACGTTTGAACTGGATGGGGAACTTACAACAGCTCGGCCGCTCATTAATGCTGCCCACCATTGCGCTTCCTATTGCTGCTGTGCTGCTTAGTCTGGGGAATTTACCTTGGGATGGGATTCACGCATCCGGCTTTGGGGATATGCTGCTGTTAGCAGGGAATACGGTCTTTGACTATATACCCATCATATTCGCTGTTGGCGTGGCGCTTGGACTTACAGAAAGTGCCGGAATTGCCGGACTATCTGCCATGCTGGGCTATTTTATGTTTACGAGGCTCATTGAACATTCGCTTGGGCCGCATTTTCAATTGGGTGTACCGGGCGGGATCTTAATCGGCTTGCTTGCAGCCATTATTTATCATCGCTGTAAAGAGGTCAAGCTGCCTGAATACATACAATTTTTCGGTGGTCCTCGGATGGTGCCGCTCATAATGGGGATGTGCACGCTCATTGTGTCCTATATCATGATTGTGATAGGACCATTTTTGGAAGATGGGATGAGCAAGCTTTCGAATTGGCTGCTCGGACTTGGAGGGTTTGGTGCATTTGTTTACGGTATCGCGCATCGATTGTTAGTACCGTCAGGACTGCACCATATTTTGAATAACTTTTTTTGGTTTCAAGTGGGAGCTTACAAAACGCCATCAGGGCAAATGGCTTATGGGGATTTACCGCGCTTTTTTGCCGGTGATCCTTCGGCTGGGATGTACATGGCCGGACTCTACCCGATTATGATGTTCGCTCTTCCTGCCATTGCATTTGCCATTATCGGGGAAGCGCGCGAGGATTTGAAGCCCAAGATTAAGGCGACATTTCTAACAGCGGCGCTAGCCTCTTTTTTGACAGGTGTCACGGAGCCAATTGAGTTTGCTTTTCTGTTTGTTGCACCTTATTTGTTCATTATTCACGCTATTTTATCCGGTGTGGCCATGTGGTTAGCCTATGAGTTGCATATTCAACATGGTTTTTCATACTCAGCAGGGGCCATAGATTACGTTATTAATTTGCATTTATCGCATAATGGTCTGCTTCTAATCCCGATTGGGATCGTGTATGGACTGGTGTATTACTTCATGTTTCGCTGGGCGATCAGAAGGTTCCAAATCCCAACGCCAGGCAGGGAAGAAGGTTCTTCACTTGAAGAGTGGGCAGGCGATATTCCGTATCGCTCACCTTTAATTTTGCAAGCGCTAGGTGGGAAAGACAATATTAAGAAGATTGAAGCCTGCATTACCAGATTGCGCCTTACGCTTGTTAATGATCGATTGATTGACATCACGGCATTACGACATTTAGGAGCTGCAGGCGTCATCCGTCTTGGAGGAGGCAATGTTCAGGTCGTGTTCGGAACATTCTCAGAGCTAATTCGTGAAGAGATTATGAAAGTACTGCGCAAAGACATTCATGTGGTACTGTTTACTTCGCCGATGCAAGGGCGCATGATTCCTATTGAGGAAGTGCCTGACCGCATATTTGCCTCGCGCTTGGTGGGGAACGGCGTAGCTTTTATTCCTGAAAAAGGAGAGCTGGTCTCGCCTGTTGCAGGTACCATTATGCATATTTATCCGACCATGCATGCACTTGGCATTGTGACGGATGAAGGATTAGAGGTCTTGCTGCACATTGGTATCGATACGTCAAGTTTACCGGGGAAATGCTTTAATGCCGTGGTAAAAGAAGGCGATCGTGTAGAACCGGGGCAGCTTCTAGTTAAATTTAATTATAATAAAGTTAAAAAGTTTGCTTCATCTTTGGCGACACCGATGATTATTACAAATCCGGATCTTGTTAAGTCTTGGAGCTTTGCTCCGTTCAAATCTGTAAAAAAAGGCCAAGGTTCTGTGATGTCCGTCGTCTTAAAGCCTACTAAATCTACGGGGGGGATGAACGGATGATCAGAGGGATAGGCGCGTCTTCAGGCATAGCAATGGGTCAGGCTTTTGTCATTCCTACGTGGGAGTGGGATTTTCCTGAGAAAATGATCGATGTGACAGATTTGGCTTATGAATTTGAGCGGTTGTATGACGGCATCCGCTCTTCTAAGGATGAATTAGAGTTAATTAAGCAGGAAATTAAGGAAGTTGTCGGGCAAGATCAGGCGTATATTTTTGATGCCCATTTGGCGATTTTGGAAGATCCCATCTTTATGAATGAAATTCAGGGGATCATTGAGCTTCAGTACAAAGCCGCCGAAGTTGCTGTGAAAGAAGTCATTGATAAATTTGTCGGTATGTTCAATATGATCGACGATGAGTACATGAAGGAGCGGGCGCTTGATATTAAAGATGTGGGCAACAGGCTTCTGAAGCATTTGCTTGGGGATACCAGCTCTACGGTTCCGCCTATTGATCATCCGTATATTTTGGTTGCCAAAGAGCTTACTCCTTCGCAATTGGCCCATTTGGATCCAACTAAAGTGCTAGGGCTTCTAACCATTCTAGGAGGCACGCATTCGCATGTATCTATCATGGCCAGAGCCATGTCTGTTCCTTATGTTTTAGGTTTGGAAGGGAAGCTTTTACGCCCTATTCAAAACGGTGATTTCTTGATCATTGACGGCCAAGAGGGCACCCTGTATATCAATCCGGATAAGATCACGATTGAGCGTTACCAGGCTCGCAAAAAAAATTGGCTTGAATTCAAAGAAAGTTTACAGGAAATCGCGGATGTTGCGCCTGTTACTTTGGACAACAGCTATGTGAATCTGCATGCCAACATTAACTCGGTCATGGAGATCGATCAGGTTCTACGTAACGGGGCTTCCGGGGTCGGCTTGTTCCGCACGGAATATTTATATATGGACCGCGATTCACTGCCTGGCGAGGATGAACAGTTTGAAGTGTATCTTCATGCAGCCAAGCAATTAAAAGGTCGTCCTATCGTGATCCGAACCTTGGATATTGGCGGAGACAAAAAGCTGGATTACATGCCGCTTCCCAAAGAAGATAATCCGTTCCTTGGATACAGAGCCATTCGGATCTCACTGGATCGTAAAGATCTTTTTATGACACAGTTAAAGGCAATCCTTAGGGCAAGTCATTTTGGAAACGTGAAAATCATGTACCCAATGGTTACTTCGCTGGGTGAGGTGCGTCAAGCCAAAGCCCTTCTCGAGAAAGCGAAAGCAGAGCTCAGTGCCCAAGGGGTTCCTTACAATGCGCAAATTGAAGTAGGATTAACAATAGAAGTACCTGCAGCAGCTCTTATTGCAGACGTTCTTGCTAGCGAAGTGAATTTCATGAGTATCGGCACAAACGATCTCGTTCAATATGTGCTTGCTGTAGACAGGATGAACGAAACTATTGCGCACTTATACAATCCTTATCATCCGGCCGTTATCAGACTTCTTAAACATGTTATTGATGCAGGCAAAAGTGTAGGTATTCCTGTTGGCGTCTGCGGTGAAATGGCGGGCGACGTCCGCGCGCTTCCTATTTGGTTAGGTCTCGGCATTGAAGAGCTGAGTATATCTGTGCAAACTCTTTTACAAGTCAAACACCGTTTATTAAGCAGTGACGCTAAGAAGTGCAAACAATTGGTAAGTGAAATTTTAGTTTGCAAAACTAGTGATGAAATTATAGAACTGTTAGCACAAACCGAACAAACAGAATCAATTGTAGGAGGTACTTAGCATGGAATTGAAGGATACGAAAGTATTAGCATTTGTTGATGAAGAGTTTGAAGATTTGGAGATGTGGTACCCCGTTTTACGTTTGCGTGAAGCTGGTGTTGTCGTAGATATCGTCGGGCCAAAAGCGAAGACGGTTTATCACGGCAAATATGGCGTGCCGATCACAACAGATTATGCTTTTGATGAAGTTCAGTCTTCAGATTATATCGGTCTTTATGTGCCAGGGGGTTGGGCTCCTGATAAATTGCGCCGTTATCCAGATGTGCTCCGCCTTACACAGGAGTTTCATGCCGCGGTGAAGCCAATTGCTCAAATTTGCCATGCCGGCTGGGTGCTGATCTCAGCGAAAATCGTAAACGGCTACACAATGACCTCTACACCAGGCATTCGCGATGACCTCGAAAATGCAGGAGCTACTTGGGTTGATGAAGAAGTTGTGGTCGACCGCAATATCATTTCAGGGCGTCGTCCGCCAGATCTACCGGCATTTTCCAAGCGTTTTGTGGACGAGCTCGTGCAATATCATACCCATCAGGAAAAGTAACAGGACGCTTCCATTGGTGGCAAAAACTACTACTCTTCTTTCGGCAGGAAATCGTATAGAATCGTAGAATATCTTTATTACAAGAAATTCATGTTCATGCCGCCTGTCAGTGAAGGAGTGTTAGAATGCAAAAGTTTTGTAAGTGCGGACGCACGATGAACCTTCGTCTGCGTACGGTTATTTATCAAAGTAAAGTCGATATTGAAAATGTACCTATTTATTCATGTGAGGCTTGTGGACGCAGTGAAGTTGTTCCTCATGTTAAACCCGAGCTTACCGGATTAATCGGCAAGCTGGGGAGTAAGCCTGAGAAACAGCAGCTATTTTTTCATGAGCTATCGGAAGTGGCTTTCTTGCTGCTGAAGGTAACGGAGAAAGAACATATGAATGATTCTATGGAAAAGATTGTAGAAGAACGCATAAATGAGCTTCTGGACATCTTACTGCTGGCACAATCGCTTGGTGATGAGCCGTGGACCGAAGAAATTCGCAAAAGGTTATCCCAAATCACACAGAGCGCAATTTCGACATAAGCAGCATGCGGCCAATCCCTCACGGATTGGCTTTTGTACATATTTGTGCAGCTTTTGAAAACAAAATGAAATTATTTTCAAAGTATTTTCATTTTTCATTGCAAGATGGATTAATTTGTCGTATCATAACGGTAATATACTAGGCTCGCAGAATACTTTTGAAAATGGAGAGAGTAACCGTGACCGTAACCATTTATGATGTAGCTAGAGAAGCAGGCGTATCCATGGCAACCGTTTCCAGGGTTGTAAACAACAATCCGAACGTAAAGCCGCAAACGCGTAAGAAGGTATTTGAAGCCATTGAACGTCTCGGTTACCGCCCTAATGCGGTGGCAAGAGGTTTGGCAAGCAAGAAAACGACAACCGTTGGTGTCGTCATTCCCGATATTTCCAACTCAATTTTCGCAGAAGTTGCACGCGGAATTGAAGATATTGCGAATATGTATCATTACAATATTATTTTGTGTAATGCGGATAAGAAGAAGGAAAAAGAAATTCGAGTCATTAACACGCTTTTGGAAAAACAAGTCGATGGCTTGCTCTTCATGGGTGGCGTTGTGACAGAAGATCACATTCAAGCTTTCCGCACCTCTTCCGTTCCCGTTGTATTGTGTGGAACGAAGGATGAGGCTCAAACGATGCCTTCCGTAGATATTGATCATGAGAAAGCCGCATTCGATGCTGTTAATGTGTTAATCACAGCGGGACATCGCGACATTGCTATGATTTCCGGAACTTTACATGATCCAGCTAATGGCTTCGCGCGTTATCAAGGGTACAAGAAAGCGCTGGATGCAGCAGGAATTGAACTTCGTGACGAGTACGTTCGTATCGGGAACTATCGATATGAATCCAGTGTCGACGCTGTCAAATATTTCTTGGAACTTTCACCTCGCCCAACAGCAATATTCTCGGCAACAGACGAAATGGCGATTGGCGCCATTCACACGATTCAGGATAGCGGACTCAAAGTACCGCAAGATATCGCCGTAATCAGTGTAGATAATATTCGCATGGCTTCCATGGTAAGACCGACGCTTACGACAGTCGCTCAACCGATGTATGATATCGGAGCCGTGTCGATGCGTCTTCTGACAAAGTTGATGAACAAAGAATCAACGGATAATATGCAGGTTATTTTGCCGCATGAAGTGATTAACCGTAACTCTGTTACACAAGCCTAGTGAACTTAAGCCTCTAAGCGAGTTCTTCCTTTCGAGGATGACGCCACTTAGAGGTTTTCTCCTTTATACATAATTGAAATGAGGACTGATGATATGACATGGAATAAACTCGCACTGATCGGTGCGATGAATGAAGAAATTGAACTGCTTGTTGCGCATATGTCGAATGTGCGTGAAACGGTGAAAGCAGGAATTACCTTCAGAGAAGGGACGTATTTCGGAAAAGAAGTCGTCGTATGCCGCACCGGCGTTGGGAAAGTTAATGCTGCCGTAACCACTCAAATTTTAATTGATAAATTTGGCGTTGAAGCTGTTATATTCACAGGTGTTGCAGGCGCATTGGATCCCGAACTGAATATCGGGGATCTAGTCGTTTCCAGTGAATGCATGCAGCATGATATGGATGTTACACCGCTTGGATTTGCACGGGGCATCATTCCTTATGAGGCGAAATCCATTTTTGAAGCAGATAGCAAGCTGGTGGATTTGGCGGTTGCTTCTGGAGAAAAGCTTTTTACAGGTAAAGTTAAGAAGGGGAGAGTACTCTCCGGCGACCAGTTCATTGCTAACCGTGAAGTAGTAGCTGGCCTTAATCAGGAGCTTGGCGGTGTTTGTGTGGAAATGGAAGGGGCATCCGTTGCACAAGTTTGTTCCATGAACGCCATTCCATACGTCGTGCTTCGCTCGATGTCTGATAAAGCAGATGGTTCTGCTCATGTGAATTTTGCGGAATTCACGGTTCAAGCATCCGAGAATTCTTATAAAATGGTTGAGGATATTGTGAAGCAGCTGTAGATAAGTGAGGCTGGAGGAGTAAGCTGAGCGACAAGGCTGAACGACAGAGCTGAACAACAGAGCTGAACAGCAGAGCTGAACAACAAACCAGCGAAATGGAGCTGAGTTTAATGGGGCTGCCAGCGGATAACGTTATCGGGAACTATGGTACTCTGTTTGCCCAGAAACCTGTGATTTGGCCAGTCAGAGGGAACTCGGTTCCTCTATTCTCAGGATTCTACGGACCTGAAAGCAGCCTATCTGGCTTAAATAGTGTCCTTTAGTCTTCTATTTGAAAGTTTCTAGCCAGGAAGGCCGGAGTTGTACAAGTAAGTATGAAAAAAGAGTTAAGCAGGTGCAACTTGCTTAACTCTTTTTTGTCTTTATCCTATTTCAAATACATCATTGAAAGATCCTTCGTTTGCCGGTTCTTTTCTGTAATGACCTGGCGCCTCGGAATCGGCGCCCAAGCATCCACAGGGTCCAGCCACGTATCCACGAGCTGGACCGGGCTCTTGCTCTGCCAGGCGTCCAGCCACGCCTGGGGAAGCTTCAGCTGCGGCTGCACCGCCAGCTGGGGCACAATGGCCTGCTCGCTCATCACGAGCCAGAGCAGGCTCCAAGCCCGTGGTACGACACGCCAGATGTCGTACCCACCGCCTCCGAGCGCAACCCACCGCCCTTCGCACCATTGGTGCGCAAGGGAGTGGATGAGCTCGGGCATAGCCTTGTACACGCGCATGGAGCAGTGCACATGTGCGAGTGGGTCGAAAGCATGGGCATCGCACCCATGCTGCGAGATAATGACGTCCGGCTGGAAGCGGGCAATCGTCTCGGTCAGCACCTCGCCGAAGCATTCCAGCCACGACTCATCCTCGGTGTAAGGTTCCATCGGGATGTTAATGCTTGTTCCGAACGCGTCGCCTTCTCCGCGTTCGTTCACGGCTCCTGTGCCGGGGAATAGAAATTTCCCCGTCTCATGAATAGACAGTGTGCATACCTGGGGATCGGCGTAGAAGCTCCACTGCACGCCATCCCCATGATGCACGTCCGTGTCGACGTACAGCACTTTTGCGCCGTACGTCTCTTTGGCGTGCGCAATCGCCGCTGAAGCGTCGTTGTAGACGCAGAAGCCTGCGCCCTTGCTCTGTAGCGCGTGATGCAGCCCGCCGCCTAGATGAAGGGCGTGCGGGGCTTGGCCTGACATTACCAGGTCAGCAGCGGTAATAGAGCCGCCAACGATCTTCGCCGTGATGTCATGCATCCCGGGGAAGAAGGGCGTATCATCGGTGTCAAGTCCGAAGCGTGACGCTTCTTTGACCCATCGTTCCTCTGGCACGGAAGCGCTAAGCGCTTTCACTGCTTCGATGTAAGCCGGTGCGTGAACCCGCAGCAGCTCGCTGTCAGTAGCGACGCGTGGCGTCCATAGCGCGTTGTCTGGGAGTGCACCGGCTTTGCGAAGCAAATCGACCGTCATCACTAGACGGTCTTGATTAAAAGGATGATTCTCATTGAATTTATAATGAATTTCTTCGTCATCATAGATAAAGACAGGATTTGATGTCTTCTTGTTCATATCCCACATTCCCCCGAATGAGCTAACATGCTTGCTTTGAAGCCTTAGAAATCCAAAGATTAGTCTATCTTAGTACATGAATCGCTGTTGAAAACGAATGCGATCAAACTGTTCTATGGAAGATATAGGAACTTGCTTGCCTATACGAACCATCAAACAATTGGCTGGGTGCGAACAGATCTCAGGATCATCCGTTGCGAACCAGATCATATCGACGCTTTTCATCAACTTTTCCATCATTTGACGGTACTCCCAGACGGTGAGCTTGCTATTTTCCAAGTCCCAATGCCAATAATACTCCGTGGTGAAACATATGACATTCTCCATCTGTTCATCCTCGAAAGCGAGGCGTATCATCCGTTTGCCGAGCCCCATGGTGCGATAGTCATCCGCAACTTCTATAGCACCGAGCTCTATTAAATCCTGCATATGGCCTTGTGACCACCGCTCAATTTCGTCTGGATAATGGAAGGTGACATAACCGACAATGGTGGCGCCGTCTCTGGCAATGATGATTCGGCCTTCCGGTAATTCCGCAATTTCAATTAGTGCTTCCAGTTGTTCCTTAGGTCTGCGGAAGGCATCTAATTTGCTGTGCATCGTGAGATTTTGCAAGCTGTCAGCAGAAACAGGACCTTCTATCATAATTTCTGGTTGATCGGGAGCTGTGCGCAAGCGAGATGAGTGATATATTTTGGTATGCTGCATAACCTTAGCTCTCCTTTTGAAAAACAGCATGATGAGTGATTCCTTTTCTGTTAGGTCATAGTCCCTTTATACCAAATTTTTTTTGGAAATAAAAGCTGAACTTAGGCGTAGGCGAAAAATTCTCCGTGTGATATAATAGAATATGTCAAAAATCGATCACATTTTGCTCGAAAACATCAGTAAAATGAAAGCGGTTTATCTCGTGAGGAGGGTTTTACGTACATGGATCAAATGAAAGTTGAACTCGTTGCAGCGGTAGCTACTAATCCTAACATGAAAAATTATGAGGAAACACACTCAAATTTTGACTGGAAAGACATCGAAAAGAGCTTCTCCTGGTACGAAACTGGCAAAGTGAACATGGCTTATGAAGCCATTGATCGTCATGCGGAATCGTCGAGGAAGGATAAAGTTGCTCTGTATTACAGCGACAACCAAAGAGAAGAAGCCGTAACATTTGGGCAGATGAAAGACAGATCCAATCAGTTCGGTAATGTGCTCCGTGGTCTTGGCATCGGCAAAGGTGAGCGTGTATTTATTTTCATGCCACGTACGCCTGAGCTGTACTATGCGTTGCTTGGAACGCTGAAAGTAGGGGCTGTTGTAGGGCCTTTGTTTGAGGCTTTTATGGAAACTGCTGTGAAAGATCGTCTGGAAGACAGTGAAGCTGTTGCGATCGTGACGACGCCAAGCTTGCTTTCCCGGGTTCCTTCGAGTGAACTTCCTAACCTGAAGCACATCATCGTTGTAGGTGAAAATGTGGAGCCTGCAGAAGGCCATATTGATTTCTACAAAGAGATGGAAACGGCTTCTTCGGAACTTGAAATCGAGTGGTTGGACCGTGAGGATGGACTCATTATTCACTATACATCGGGTTCAACAGGCAAGCCGAAAGGTGTTTTTCACGTACAGAATGCAATGATTCAACATTACTATACTGGCAAAATCGTACTAGATCTCCAAGAAGACGATATATACTGGTGTACAGCTGATCCAGGCTGGGTAACAGGAACCTCTTACGGTATTTTTGCTCCATGGTTGAATGGGGCGACGAATGTAATCCGTGGAGGACGTTTTAGTCCTCAGGATTGGTACAATACGCTGCAAAAATATAAAGTAACCGTTTGGTACAGCGCACCGACAGCCTTCCGCATGTTGATGGGCGCAGGCGATGATGTTGTATCCGGTTTCGATCTTTCATCGCTTCGCCATGTGTTGAGCGTTGGTGAGCCATTGAACCCGGAAGTCGTTCGTTGGGGACTCAAAGTGTACAACCAACGGATTCATGACACATGGTGGATGACCGAAACGGGTGGACAGCTCATCTGTAACTATCCATCCATGACGATTAAGCCTGGTTCCATGGGACGTCCGATTCCGGGCGTTGAAGCGGCTATTATTGACGATGCAGGAAATGTCTTGCCTCCAAACCGGATGGGTAACCTGGCGATCAAGACGCCTTGGCCATCAATGATGCGCAAGATTTGGAACAATCCGTCCAAATATGAAGAATATTTCAGATTGACAGGCTGGTACGTATCTGGTGATTCGGCTTATCAAGATGAAGAAGGGTACTTCTGGTTCCAAGGCCGCGTTGATGATGTGATCAACACAGCCGGCGAGCGGGTGGGTCCATTCGAAGTTGAGAGCAAGCTTGTTGAGCATCCTGCGGTTGCTGAAGCAGGGGTAATTGGGAAACCAGATCCGATGCGCGGCGAAATCATCAAAGCATTTATCGCGCTGCGTGAAGGGTTCACACCATCCGATGAGTTGAAAGCAGACATTTCCAAGTTTGTAAAAGAAGGGCTTTCCGCCCATGCGGCTCCTCGTGAAATTGAATTCAAAGACAAGCTGCCGAAGACGCGCAGCGGCAAAATTATGCGTCGCGTCCTAAAAGCTTGGGAGCTCAACCTCCCAACTGGTGACTTATCAACGATTGAAGACTAAGGATACCATCAAAGGCTGTATTAGTAGGTTAAGAATGACAACTAATACAGCCTTTTTAACTTGAGACTCTAGCTGAGTCGAATTCACGTATAGACAAAGAACCTAGCGATGATAATCATCACTAGGTTCTTTTTTTAGTCATTATAGGCAATGGAAGCAGATGCTTTGGACTCACCTGAGTCATTGACAGCCGTTACTTTGTAGAAGCCATTGTAAGCTGCTGCATAATAATGAAATTCTGTGCCGCCGTCTACCGAGCCGAGCTTGGTATAGGTGCCTTTTTCCTTATTGCTATAGTAGACGTTATATTTCTTAACTTTCTCTTTCACTGCATTTGCTTTCCAAGAGAGCGCAATGCCAGCTCCGTCTGCTTTGGCCTTGAGACCGGTTGGTGCACCTGGTGCATCCTTCACTGTTGTGGATGGCGGTTCGGTTGCGCCAGGAGGTTTACTTGAACCTGGGATTTCTGTCCCATCTTCAGATGGGACAAATAGGGAATCAAGTGAGCTTCCGTCTGTATAAGCTGATCGACTTGGTACTGATTCTTTTCCGGCAACATCGACAGCAGTTACGTAGTAGCCCATTAAGCTTGCTGCAGGAATCGTATCAACAAACTTCGCATCCGCTCCAGCCAAAACAACCTTGCCGCCTAATAGCTGGAACTTGCCGCGGTTATCCGAACGATAAATACGGTAACCGACTATATCCGGATTCGCACTTGGCTGGAATGTGATGGAGACCATTTCTCCGGACTTCGTTGCTGTTATGTTCGTTGGAGCCGATGGCTCTTTGCCGTCATCGACCCTAGGATCGGCTTCGGAAGGAGCATCATCATCATAATCGGTCGGTTTGTAATTATCGATTGGCTTTCTGCTCTTCTCAGGAAGTTTGCTCATAGCCTCTTGGACCTCTTTGAGCAGTTGGGAAATCGATTTTTGGCGTTTGATAACCGTTTTTTCTTGAACGAAATCTATCGGTGTTTGATCCTGTGCCATGTAGTTCAAACCGTTATAGGAGCTGATTTTCATCCGCACCATGACATTGTCGACTTCCGTTGGCACGTATTTCTTGTTGAAAATATCGGTCACTTGAAGATTCGAGCTTGTCGTTAATTCGCTTGGCAGCTTGCCAGACAAGCTGGAAACGGTAGCTGATACGATACCATCAGGTTTGGCGAACGTTTTGGTAGGGAAGAGATCAGGTTTCTGTTCAATGGTCTTGTTCATGATTAAGGCCCAAACATCTTTGGCGTGATTCGTTTGCAGCGTTTTGGCGGATAGCTTATTGATTGGTTGATCATAGCCGATCCAAACACCGACTGTAATATCTGGTGTAAAACCCATGAACCATGCATCGGCATCATCTTGTGTAGAGCCGGTTTTACCAGAAATCTCGATCTTGCCGTAAGATTTATACTTTTTCATTAAATCAGTAGCCGTACCCTGGCTAATCACCGTTTTCATCATATCCGTAATCAGATACGCACTTTGTGGGGAGTAGACCTGTGATGGCTTTTGATCATGAGAATAAATCGTTTGACCGTTCGAATCTTTAATTTCACGAATCATGAATGTTTCATTGTACTGTCCTTTGTTCGGGATAGAAGCATAGGCTCCAGTCAGTTCTCTGACGGAGGTACCGCGGCTTAGTCCGCCGATTACCCCAGTTTGTGCGTAATAATCTTCTTTTTGAATCGAGGTGATACCCAGCTTTTTCGCAAAATCCCAGGCGTCATTAATACCGACTTTATTCAAAAAGATATCAATGGCAGGGATATTGTAAGACTGATTCAATGCTTTCCTGGCTGTCATTAACCCGTGGAACTTGTGATCCCAGTTCTCTGGCAGATGGAAACCTTTGACGCCGTCCTTAAGAATAATCGGAATGTCATCCACAATACTTGCCGGTTGAATGGCTCCTTTTTCTAAGGCTGGAATGTATGCGGCGATGGGCTTCATCGTTGAACCAGGCTGTCTATACGCTTGTGTAGCGTGATTCAGCTGTTCGTCGAAGAAGTTCCGTCCTTCAATCATCCCCTTGATGGCGCCTGACTTGGAGTCGATCATGATCGCGCCAACTTGTTCAATGCCCTTTTTCTCATCATTTGGTGCAAAGTTTTTATCGTTGCTCGAGATTTCGTGCATGGAATCATAAATCGTTTTGTCGATCGTTGTGTAAATTTGATAACCACCGCGCAGCAGCTGTGTATGTATGCCCTTCAAAGCTTCACTATAAGCCGCTTGATTTTTGGTTGGATCAAGGTCTGGCTTTTGAATTTTCAGCAAAATCTCGGCTGCTTCCTTTTCCGTCTCAATCATCAGATACGGATAAGTGGTATAAGCTTTTTGAGCAGCAGAAGGCATTGACGCTTTAAGATCAAATTTGAGAGCAGCTTGATATTGTTCATTCGTTATTTTTTCTTCTTCGAGCATCCGTTTCAGCACAAGCTGTTGCCTTACGACAGCCTTTTTGAAGCCATCTTCATCAAACTCCGGTTTACTTGTAAATGCGGAGTACTGAGAAGGGGATTGCGGCAGTCCAGCTAGATAGGCAGCTTGGGCTACGTTAAGCTTGCTCAGATCATCAATGTCGAACAGACCTTTGGCAGCAGCTTTAATCCCGTATAGGTTGTAACCTGTGGAGCCGTTTCCGTAAGGGATTTTGTTCAGATAAGCGAGCAATATCTCATCTTTGGACATAAGGCGTTCCATCCGCAAGGCGAGCAGCAGTTCTCTTGCCTTACGGCCATCATCTCGATCCAGTGTTAAGAATACCCGTCTGGCGAGTTGCTGCGTAATCGTACTTCCGCCTGTTTGGACTTCTTCATTCAGCAGCTTCTGTGTGACTGCCCGATAAAGTCCGCGGAAATCAATTCCGTGATGCTTTTTGAAGTCCTTGTCTTCAATTGAAAGAACAGCATCTAACAAAATTTGCGGAATATCATCCAATTGAGCGAGACGCCGGTCCTCTTCGGTTCGCAATTGTCCAATGACGGAGTCGTCATTGAAGTAAGCAAAGCCGGTTACGGCGTTTTCTTGCATCTGCTGGCGAATGGCTTCTTCGCTGCGGACAGGATCTTTTTTAACCAGTGCACTGACATATCCAAATGCTGCGGAGCCGCCCACGATTCCTGCTAAAAAGGCAGAAATGAGCGTCCATTTTAATGTAATTCCTATTACTTTGAATGTCGTTCTTACCCAAGGGCGATTAATTTTGGCGAAAAAATTGCGCATAAGTTCCAATATCCTCCTTACATGAACCCTAATAGTATACCATAATTGCCCTGCTAGCGGTAATGATGTGCTGAAGAAAGGTGGTTACATGGTTTGACAATTACCGGAAATCTATGATATAAATTGTATCAAATGCGTAGATAGATCAGCAGTAGGTAGCTTGTGGATGCTTTCAGAGAGCCGGTGGAGGGTGCGAACCGGTACCTGCAGGTTAGTGAATTACGGTCTGGAGCAGTAGATGGGAACCTGCAGCAACAGAAGCTGCATTAGTAGTATTTACCGATTAAGCCCCGTTACAGGTTCTTGAGTGAAAATAGTTAGCCGTACACGGATAATTCTCCTATAGATGTACGTAACTGCTGTTTTAATTAGGGTGGTACCGCGAGTCAAGTCTTCTCGTCCCTTGTGGATAAGAAGGCTTTTTTTGTATGCCCACATGAAAAAAGGAGATGGATGAACATGTCGATTTTGAAGGATTTGGAGTTTCGTGGATTGCTTCATCAAATTACGGACCGCGAGGGCTTGGACAAGAAGTTAAGCGAAGAGCGAGTCGTGTTGTACTGCGGGTTTGATCCGACAGCGGATAGCTTGCACATCGGCAGTTTACTGCCTATTTTAACATTGCGTCGTTTTCAATTAGCAGGTCACGTTCCTCTAGCGCTCGTAGGGGGAGGCACTGGGTTGATTGGTGACCCTAGCGGCAAAGCCAACGAGAGAACCCTGAACGGGCCAGAAACCGTGGAAGCATGGTCTCAAAGTATTAAAGGTCAGCTATCTAGATTTTTGGACTTTTCATCGGATATCCCAAATAGCGCGGAACTAGTCAACAACTATGATTGGCTCGGGTCTTTGAATGTCATTGAATTCCTGCGCGATGTAGGTAAAAACTTTACGGTGAACTACATGCTTGCCAAGGATTCCGTTGATTCAAGGATCACAAAAGGTATTTCTTTTACTGAATTCAGTTACATGATCCTACAATCCTACGATTTCTTGAAGCTGAACGAAACCAAAAATTGTTCCTTGCAGATTGGTGGAAGTGACCAGTGGGGCAACATCACAGCTGGGCTTGAACTTATTGGCAAAACGACTGAGAGCAGAGCTTACGGCGTAACATTACCGCTTGTGACCAAAAGCGATGGACAAAAGTTTGGCAAAACAGAAGGCGGAGCCATTTGGCTGGATGCAAACAAAACATCCCCTTACCAGTTCTACCAATTCTGGTTAGGCACGGCGGACAACGATGTTATTCGTTTCCTTAAGTATTTCACGTTTATCAGCCATGAGGAAATTGAGCAGCTAGAAGTCGAAGTCCAGACACAGCCTGAGAAGAGAGAAGCGCAGAAATTGCTTGCTCGTGAAGTAACGAAGCTCGTGCATGGGGGAGACGCTCTGGAAAGCGCGCTTAATATTACGGCGGCATTATTCAGTGGCAACATCCAAGAACTATCTCGCACTGAGATCGAAGAAGCCTTTAAGGATGTTTCGTCTTCGACATTGGAGCAAGAGGATATGGCACTTGTGGATCTGCTTATTTCTGTAGGGGCCGCACCATCCAAACGCCAAGCTCGTCAAGACATTGAAAGCGGAGCGGTGACGGTTAATGGCGTCAAAATAACCGAGCTTGATGCGGTTGCCAAAGATCTGGGCAGGCTCGGAGAGTCTTACATCGTTATTCGCCGCGGCAAAAAGAATTACTATCTGGCACAATTTAAGTAGACATAAAAAAAACCCCTTAGGGAAATCCCTGAGGGGTTTACATGTATTAACGGCTGTAGAACTCGACGATTTGTTTCTCGTCAATTTCTTGAGGAAGCTCAGCGCGCTCTGGCAAACGGATGTATTTGCCTTCTACTGCTGCATCATTGAACTCAAGGTAAGTTGGCAAGTGGTTACGGTTAGCAATAGCTTCTTTCACTGCGGAAAGACCTTTGCTTCTTTCGCGAAGCGCGATAACGTCACCTGTAGATACGATGTAAGAAGCGATATCTACTTTTTTGCCGTTTACAGTTACGTGACCGTGGGAAACGAGTTGACGTGCGCCTGCACGAGAGTTGGAAAGACCAAGACGGTAAACCAAGTTATCCAAACGGCTTTCAAGCAAGATCATGAAGTTCTCACCGGAGATACCTTTAAGTTTGGAAGCTTTATCGAACAAGTTGCGGAATTGCTTCTCGTTCAAGCCGTACATGTGGCGAAGTTTTTGTTTTTCATTTAATTGAACGCCGTAGCCGCTCATTTTTTTACGTTGTCCTGGGCCGTGTTGACCTGGAGGGAATGGGCGTTTCATGTCTTTGCCGTTACCACTTAAAGAGATACCAACGCGGCGGCTTAATTTGAACTTAGGTCCTGTATAACGTGACATTTAGGAAAAACTCCTTCTTTTTAACAAATAGTTTAGTAGATAGCATCTAGATGTCAGGGTGAAGACAAGTGCCTGGTTTTGCTTACGAATCATAATGTGATTCCCTGACAAGAGTAGTTCAGCCGCTGTCTTGGCAGGAGCAAAAGCAGTGAGGGTGATCACAAATGGCATTCACCGAAATCATGTTGTTACTCGACTTCTAATTTTATTAAAAAGCGGAGCAAGTGTCAAGTCTCAATCCTTCAGAACAAATCGAAAATATCGTGCATTAACAGTCGAAAAATAGTATGATAAATGAGGTAACATTTAGCCTGGATCTAAAGGACTATAGTTTGTTAGTGAGGAGAGCCTATGAGTGAACGACTTCGTAGTATGAAACAACATAGTCAAGCAGAGCACTTCGAAGAGTTTCTTCGGCAAGGACTTGTTCTTTCTAGCAACTTTTCCTATGGAGAATTCAATTCTGATCAAGCGCTGCAGGATGCGTTTGAATATTGGGTTTATCAATTTGGGCAAGCGATGCTACCGTACCAGACCGCACTGTTGTGCGTAAATAAGGATCTTCGTGTCATTAATGCCTGTTTAAATAAAGCCCCGTTTATGGATGAATACTCGCAAACAGGCATGTCTTGGAGCTATGCTGAGCGAGAGGACAATCCTCTAGCCAGGAGTTTAGATATTCCCCAATTACATGTAATGACTGGCGAAGAAATGAATATATCAAGGCAGAACTCCATTTTTGCTGCCGCCATTCCAGTCTTGGACCCGCAAAAACAACCCATTGCCTACCTGGGACTATTCTCCCATTTTCTTGCAGAGCCTGACGAGCTAGTCCAATTGCTTTACACCTTATCCTTTTCATTTCATAGTTGTGTACAAAGCATTGAGGATCGTCGCAGATACGACCAACTGCTGCTGCAAAATCAACAAAGAGAGCTTGATTTTAAAAAGCATGACATTTTATTTGAGGCGTCTAAGAAGCTGCATGCCAAAATTGATGTTGACTCCGTGCTGACGGAGGCAATTGAATGCATGTACCGCGTATACCCTCATATTCAAGTAGATCTGCTGCTTTCTCAAGATAATGAATCAACGAATCTGTCTGTCAAGCCCTTGAATTTTCAAAGTATCGAGAATGATATTTGTACGCGTGCCTTTATGGAAAGCACTGTGGTGTTTGAACCGACTAAGGGCAGTGAAGGGCCAAGTACGGGGAAAGTAGCGGCGCCGTTATCTGGTAAGCAGGGCGTGTATGGAGTCTTATATATGCAATTTGAGCATGATTTAATTACTGCCACCGACCTGCAATTTATCTCATTGCTCGCGGATACGGCAGGTTCAGCATTTGAAAATGCGAAGCTGTATGAGCAGTCAAATGTCATGATTAACGAGCTTCGCTTAATTAATGAAATCACCAAACAGCTTAATCAGAGCTTGCGGCTGAACGAAATTTTTAACTCGGCATCCAGTGAGATTTTAAGTATCTTTGACGCCGATTTCAGCTGCATTTTGCAAACGAATAAAGATTCGGACAAACTAATTCTACAAGCCACGAATTTGCCTGCGCTGTTCCACGAGACTTTTACGATGGAGCAAGGCTTCTCAGGTCAAATCTACAGGACGAAAGAACCAGTCATCATTTCGGACTATCTGGCAACCAACAAGGTGAAATCGAAGATCATGCAGTTAAGCAATGCCAGATCGCTCATTGGATCGCCAATCTTAGTGAATGGCCATGTAGAGGGTGTTATTCTGGTGGCGCATAGCAAGCCGAATTTCTTTTCTTATGATAACTATAAATTGCTGCAAGTGCTGTCCGGACATATTGGTTTGGCTATGACGAACGCCTCTCTGCATGCGGAAGTGAAACGGATGGTTATCACGGACAATTTAACGGGTCTTTATGCTCGTCACTATTTGGATGAGCAAGCGAATTTGTTGCAAAAGAAAGACTTCTGTGGCTCGCTAATCGTTGTAGATATCGACAATTTCAAGCGTATTAATGATACCCATGGCCATCAAATTGGTGATAAAATATTGATTCAAGTGAGCCAAATTATTAAGACCTGCATTCGAGAGAGCGACATTGCAGCTAGATGGGGTGGAGAAGAACTCGCCGTTTACTTGCCTCAAGTTGCCAAGGATCAGACTATTCGCATTGCAGAGCGCATACGTACAAGAGTCCTTCAGGAAACCAATCCGCAAGTTACGGTTTCCTGCGGGGTATCGGATTGGAACTGGGAAGAGGATAAGATTAGCGTTGAGTCCTTGTTCTATCGCGCAGATATGGCGCTGTATCAAGCTAAAAATAGTGGGCGCAACCAAATTAAAGTCGGTTAGCCTCGGCAAAAACCACTTGTCTATAGACAGGTGGTTTTTGCTTTGTCATAACGTTGCAAAAAATGGGCAGACTAGCTTCTGACGCGTATATTTTGCCCTACTTTTCTCTTCCTGAACTAACGGTAACATGTTACAATAGTTTGGTTAAGGGAAGGATGGTCGAAATTTGTCAGTGGCTAACAGAAAGCGGATTCTTTCAATTCTAATTATTTTAGTTTTAGTCGTTTTTTTGGTTTATTTTTTCTTCTATAACCCCATAGGCATTAAACTTGCTCACAGCAATATGAGGCAGCTGTCTGATCATTTGAAGGACCTTGGTTGGCCCGGTAAAATCATCGGCATGGCTTTGATATTTGCCCAAACCTTTTTCCCGTTTATTCCGTTTGTACTAGTAGCCGGGACGAATGTTGCGATTTTTGGGATTAAAGTAGGATTTTTCGTAAACTATATCATGTCTTGCTTAGGAGCAATTGCCTCTTTTTATTTTGCTCGTTACTATGGACATGCTTGGGTCGAGAAGAAGCTAGAACGATTTCCGCTTGTTACTCAGTTCAGCCGCCGCATGGAACAGCGTGGATTTATCTATGTGCTATTAGGCAGATTGATCCCGATTTTACCCTCTTCGGCAATTAACTTTGCTGCTGGACTCACTAGAATACGGTTCACTCAATTTCTATGGGGCACTCTAATTGGGAAACTTCCGATCGTTTTTTTAGAGTCCATGATTGCCCATGATTTATTTCATTTTCACAAATATAAAGGAAGACTTCTCTTTCTGCTCGGTATTTTAATCGTCTTAATTTTTATTGGGAATGGTGTGAAGCGGGCGCTGGCAGCCAAATCGAAATAAAAACGTGTTGGAGAATGTAGGAAATTTTCTAGTTGCACTTTGTCACCTATCCAAGTTATCATATAGAAAGCAAGGCGACCAACTCATATGCAAATAAATGGAGGAATGTAACATGCCAAGTGCTAATAACGCCGCAATTGTTGAAATTTCACAAACAGCTAATAAATTTAGATCATCCATCGTTCTCCAATATGATAATAAGTATATCGATGTGAAAAGCATTTTGGGGTTGTTTACAACTCTTCTTAGCTCCAGCAAATATGATTTGCATGTTCATGGTCCGGATGAGCAAGAAGCGAAAGTTGCAATGGCTGAAGTTTTCGCTAAGCATGATCTAGGGGTTAACGTTGTAGAAGACTAGTTTAATGCCTAAAGAAGGTACTCTCAGAATCTCTGAGGGTACCTTCTCTTGTATATTGGAGCAATTTCGCTTAATATAGATACATATAAGGACGGATGACTATGCGTATAGGGGGAAGTGGAATGTCTTCATCTGATCTGTTGTTGGACATGAATCAAAAAGCGCTTAATCTTCTTCAAGAAGATGCAGATAAAATCGAAAAGCTGATCGAAGTACAAATGGAAAATTTGACAACACGTCAATGCCCGTTGTATGAAGAGGTTCTAGATACGCAAATGTACGGTCTGTCTAGAGAAATTGATTTTGCCATTCGTGCGGGACTTATCTCCGAAATGCCAGGCAAGCAAATTCTCAATAAGCTTGAACGTAACCTTGCTCAGCTATATGAAGCGCTGAATAACAAAAAGTAACCCATCATGCGGGTTACTTTTTTTGTTAAGCCTATGTAGACGACGTTGATTGAACCTTAGACGAGGAAGAATACGACGCCTAGGATGACGTAGACAAAGAGCAGCAGGAGACCTTCATACCAATTGGTCGAGCCGTCCTGCGTGATCGACTTGGTTATGAAGACGGCTACCCCGATGGCTGCTATCTCATAGGTCGTAAATACGATATTCATAGGCGTGCCACTCATGAAGAAACTGACCAGCACTAGCACTGGAGCTACGAATAGCGCAATTTGCAAGGAGCTGCCGATGGCAATTTCAACGGCTGCGCCCATTTTATTTTTCATCGCCATCATGACGGCGGCGCTGTGCTCAGCTGCGTTCCCGATAATCGCTACGAGGAATGCCCCGACAAAGAGCTCAGAGAATCCAAATTTATGAGTAACTTCCTCTAAGGTGCCGACCAGCCACTCACTCGTGAAAGCAACCATGACGGTGGATATAACTAGGAAGAGAATGGACGTTGATTTGGACCAAGCAGCCTCTCCGTGCTCAATGGCTGCATCAGAAAGCACACTTTTATGTGTCACCATGGAGAACAGAAGCCAGAGCAAGTACGCGACTATAAGTAAAATCGCTACGATCATGCTCATCGTTGATGTCTCTTTCGTCGTTAAACCTCCTGTGAAAATCGCAGGAATGAAAAGCGCCACGACGCCTAGAATCATCAAGGACGAGTTGTGGGAAGCCAGTTTTACGTTAAACGACTGTTCTTTGAATTTGAGTCCACCCGCAAAAATACTGAGCCCGAGCACTAGCAAAAGATTCCCGATGATGGCCCCTGTAAGGCTGGCCTTAACGATATCGTACAAGCCGTCCTTCACAAGGAAGATGGCAATGATTAGCTCGGCTGCGTTACCAAACGTGGCGTTAAGGAATCCGCCAACCCGTTCGCCAGCATAATGGGCCACGCTTTCAGTCGCTTTGCCTAGGAACCCGGCGACAAAAATAATCGCGATACAGGCAATGACGAATTGCAGGGTTGTATCCAGATGTGCGTAGTGCGCGATCCCTGTCAATACAAAAGAAATGATTAAACCCGCATAAAACAATTTACCTTTCAATGTACACCCTCCGACTCTTGAAATATTGGAACTTTTTTACTTCTATTTACTATACCCACTTTGCCCGATAAAGTAAATTCGATTTAGACATTTGCAGCAGTTCTTGCTTTCATCTATTGAACTTATTACAATAGATTTATACCAGAGTGGAGAAGTTTGGCAATCCATTCAAAGAACCCTATATTAGGAGTTGATCCATATGTCCGAAGACAATCAAACCGGCTTAATTCGTATTTCTGATGATGTAGTATCCACTATAGCAGGTCTTGCAGCTCTCGAAACAGCTGGCATAGCAGGAATGTCAGGTGGCATTTCAGAAGGCTTAGCAAAGCGCTTGAGCGGTAAAAACGTGCAACGAGGCGTCTCGGTAGAGGTAGGCCAAGTGGAAGCGGCCATCGATTTACGCGTTATTGTCAATTACGGTTCCCGTATTCAGGATGTATGCAGGGATCTCCAAGAGAATGTTCGGGAAGCTGTAGAAAATATGACGGGCTTAAATGTGGTTGAAGTGAACGTTAAAGTAGAAGGCGTTGCTTTCAGAGAAGAAGAAGCTCTAGACGATCCTAATCGTGTAAAATAAAAAAAAGACCCAATCGAGTTTCCTGTCGATTAGGGTCTTTTTTTGGTAGTTGGTTCTTCTTTGCGTGTTTGTTCCCGAGATATGCTAAGTATAATACCCATACTGATCAGAGAGACCATCATAGAAGATCCCCCAGCTGAAATGAAGGGAAGGGTTACCCCGGTTAGAGGGATGGTTCCTGTAACGCCTCCAATATTAACAAAAGCTTGAAAGCCGAACATCACCATGATACCTACCCCAGCAAGCATGCCGAACATATCCGGACTGCGTACAGCAATAAGGATGCCCCGCCAAATGAAGAAAATGAAAACAAGAATAAATAGAGAGCTTCCTATGAATCCTAACTCCTCACCGATAATGGCGAAAATAAAATCGTTATGGGCCTCAGGTAAGTAGTGCAGTTTCTGGATGCCTTGTCCAAAGCCAGCCCCGCGTAAGCCGCCATGTCCGAATGCGTACAAGGATTGGACAACTTGATGCCCGGAGCCTTGGGGGTCTGAAAAAGGATCCAAAAACGAAGTCAAACGGTCAATTCGATAGTTAGTGCCCTTGGCACCGCCTTTTAACATGTAAAGGGCTATACCGATTGCACCAAGGGTCAGTAAGCTTGTCCCCAGCAAGAAGATGTGTTTCAAATTTGAGCCGCCGACCATAATCACAATAGCCGAGCAAATAAAAAGAATCATGCATGAACCAAAGTCCGGCTGGAGCATGATCAAGAAACAGACGAAGCCAACAACAATTAAGGCAGGGAGCAGTCCCTTTTTGAAATTGCGGAATTTCTCGTCCTTGTTGCTGATTAATGAAGCCAAATACAGGATGACAATCAACTTGGCGAACTCTGTCGGCTGAATGCCGAATTTACCAAGCGTATACCAGCTGCTGGCCCCGTTAGCTTTGGTCGTGAAGATAACGAAGATCAAGGCAATCACGATAAAGAAGAACGCAGGGATTACAAGCTTTTTGAGCTTCGTATAATGGAGATTCATGCAAAAGAGCATGCCGATGGTTCCAATCCCGACTGCAATTAGCTGCTTTTTCGTGAATGCCCATGGATCTCCATAATAGGCACTTGTCATCGAGCTTGCACTGAAGACCATGGCCAGACCGAAGCAAACAAGTACAAACGTTAATAGAAGCAGCAGAAAATCCGGCGTTCCTCTTCGAGGTGGATTCATGCTGTATCCTCGCCTAGTCCGCCAACAATTGCTTCAGCTGATCCAATTTTTGTTTGGAAAGTTTGAGCACGGATTCAGGAATTGGCGAATCGTAGTCCAAACCATGCGGGAATGTTTCTCTACCTATGTAAGCATCCTCAAGGAACAAAATGGCATAAGGAGATTCCAGTTTGCCGGATTCAACACGTGCATTGACACGTAAGAAGTACACGGAATTACTTGCTTTATCTTCCATTTTGAAATCATAAGTAGCACGAGTGTATTCCCACTGCCAGCGCACGAAACCAAGCTTCGTCGTTACTTCATCTAGGTGAGCCAGATCGCTTTTTAAGCCTTTTAAGCCAGTTGCTTCAATAATCACTTATAACGCCTCCATATTGTACGTATGCATTCTTTATTCATGATAGTATGTTTCCAAAGGTTCTGCAAGTCGATAGGTTCGTCTAATTTCTAATATTTGATGGCACTTTGGAGATGAAACTGGAGCATTAATTTGGTAGAATAGGTTCAATCACTAAGGCAAATATGAAATACCTAGATATAAGGATGAGCGGAGGATTTATCTATGATTGATTTTCAAGCGGACTTACAAGCCATTTATGAAGAAATGGTTGGCTGGAGGCGCTATCTGCATCAAAACCCTGAGCTCTCCTTCCATGAATACCAGACGGCTGATTTCGTAGCGACTCACCTTCGCAGTTGGGATATTGAAGTCCGCCAAGGTGTTGGCGGCAACGGAGTTGTGGGATTGCTCCGCGGTAGTGGAGACGGGCCAACCGTTGCTCTGCGAGCTGATATGGATGCTCTTCCTATTCAAGATGAGAAAGACTGCACATACGCATCGCTCACCAAAGGGGTCATGCATGCTTGCGGACATGATGCTCACACATCAACACTGCTCGGTATCGCGAAAGTAGCAAGTAAGCACCGGGCTGAACTAAAAGGAAATCTGGTTTTCCTATTCCAGCACGCTGAAGAAATTACCCCTGGCGGCGCAGATTCCATGATTCAAGATGGGGCGCTTGAAGGCGTTGATGCTGTGTTTGGCGTACATTTGTGGACACCATTCCCAGTAGGCAACGTTTACTCCAAAGCGGGTCCATTGATGGCTGCTCCCGACGAATTTACGATCCAGATTCAAGGTAAAGGCGGTCACGGCGGATTGCCTCATCAAACCATTGACAGCATCTACGTTGCCTCGCAATTAGTAGTGAATCTGCAATCGATAGTAAGCCGTCAGGTAGATCCGATTGAGCCTTGTGTCGTAAGCATCGGTTCCTTTCACGGAGGGACGAGCTTCAATGTCATTGCAGAAACGAGTGTGTTAAGCGGGACCGTTAGGACTTTTAACGCAGAGCTTAGACAAGATGTCAAGCAGCGCATCGAGCGGATGGTGCAGTCCACTTGCGAAATGTTTGGAGCTGCTTACGAAATTGATTACAAGCTGGGCTATCCAACGGTAGTTAATGATGCGAACGAAGCTGGGCGATTCTTTAAGGTAGGAGCCGCATTATTTGGGGCAGAAGCTACGCATGAATCTCCACTTATTATGGCCGGAGAAGACTTCTCTTATTATTTGCACCATCGTCCAGGCTGTTACATGTTTGTAGGGGCAGGCAATGTGGAAGCGGGCATTATTCATCCGCATCATCATCCCAAATTTGATATCGATGAGAAGTCCATGCTGAACGCGGCTAATTTGCTCCTAGGAATGGCTTTGGATTATATGGCATGAATGCCGTCCCCCCTTTGGAGAATGCTATGTCTGTAAGACAACTCTAGGGAGGGATCGTGGACATGGCTGATAAAACAGTTCGGCAGATTATGAGTAAAGATTGCGTGACAGTAACTTTGCAGGATAATGTCTATGAAATTGCATTGAAAATGAAACAGCACGATATCGGATTCGTTGCCGTTGTTGACGGTAAAAAGCTCATAGGTGTTGTTACCGACCGAGATTTGGCTGTTCGCGGATATGCCGAAAAGCATTCAGGTTCTACGGCCGTTGAGCAAGTGATAACGAAGGATGTTGCAACGATAGATCCGAATACTTCCGTTGAAGAAGCGGCCAAAATAATGGCGAAAAATCAAGTCCGACGGCTGCCGGTTGTTGAGAACGGGGAGCTCGTCGGTATCGTAGCGATTGGAGATTTGGCGGTGCGCGGCAGCTTTGAAGATGAAGCCGGCCAGGCACTTGGCAAAATTTCCTCTGACAAAACGCCGGTTGGAGCTAGATAAAAGGAATATTCTGAGTAATTCGGACCGGGAAACCGGTCCTTTTTGCTTGCTTTTGCCGTGTATCTGTCAAAGTTCGCAATAAGGTAGTCAATCTGCGACAAGATGCGGAGTGCTTAAATATGCTACATTGATAACGTGTTCAATATTGAATCTGACAAGAAAAAGGTGAGTACATATGGAGAAAGTTAGGATTGGTATTATCGGTCTGGGCAATATGGGAACTGGACATGCCAAATATTTGGTGAAGAACGAAGTAAAAGGCGCTGAGTTAACAGCTATATGTGAATTCAGAGCAGATCGTTTGGAATGGGCGAAAGAAAACCTAAGTCCGGACATCCAATTATTCGACAATCTTGATGCATTCCTGAACTCGGGCGTCATTGATAGTGTACTGATTGCGACTCCACACTATGACCATCCCGAAGTAGCGATAAAAGCTTTTAAAGCTGGACTCCATGTCTTGTGCGAGAAACCGGCAGGCGTTTATACCAAACAAGTTCGTCAAATGAATGAGGCTGCTAAAGAGTCAGGCAAAGTATTCAGCATGATGTACAACCAACGTACAAACCCTTTATATAAAAAGTTAAAAGATCTAGTGGAGTCCGGTGAGCTTGGCGAAATCCGCAGAACAAACTGGATCATTACCAACTGGTACAGATCCCAAAGCTACTATGATTCAGGCGGCTGGCGCGCAACATGGGCTGGTGAAGGCGGCGGAGTTCTTATTAACCAGGATCCGCATCAGCTTGATTTGTGGCAGTGGACGATTGACATGATGCCGAAGCGTGTTCGCGCATTCTGTTACTTCGGGAAGCACCGCAATATCGAGGTTGAAGATGATGTAACGGCATTCGTTGAGTACGAGAACGGCGCAACAGGATTGTTCGTTACAACAACTGGAGAAGCTCCGGGAACGAACCGTTTTGAGATTTCCGGTGACCGTGGCAAAATTGTCATTGAAGATGGCAAGCTGACATTCTGGCGTTTGCGCGTTTCCGAAAGAGAATTTAACGAAACGTTCAAAGGCGGATTCGGACAACCAGAATGCTGGAAAATCGATATCCCAATCGAAGGCAAAGAAACAAGTCACATGGGGATTACACAAAACTTCGTAGATGCCATCCTGCACGGCACACCGCTTGTTGCTCCAGGGGAAGAAGGCATCAAAGGCTTAATGCTTTCCAATGCAATGCTGTTATCCACATGGACAGACAACTGGGTTGATCTGCCGATTGACGAGGAGCTTTTCGAACAACATTTGCAGGACAAAATCAAGAATTCCACTGTCAATAAAGAAGCTGGGTATAAGACGTTTGATGTTTCCGCTTCAAGATAAATAATTTGGCCTTGTCGATACAGGGGTAAGATCGTGGAGGAATTCGGATATGCAAAAAAGCGATGGAATGAATTATGCACCAAAAGGTAAGCCGAACATCGTCGTGCAAAAAGGGGAGTTCGTCTTCGCAGCTATTGCCTTAGATCATGGTCATATCTATGGCATGTGTAATGGTTTATTGGAAGCTGGAGCAGAACTGAAATGGGTCTATGACCAAGATCCTGCGAAAGTAGCGGCTTTCATTGAGAAATACCCGCAAGCGAAAGCAGCCTCTTCGGAGCAAGAAATTTTTGATGACGCTGAAGTTAAGCTGATCGCTGCGGCTGCAGTTCCATCCGAACGCGGACCACTAGGCATTCGGGCGATGGAGCACGGCAAAGACTACTTTACGGACAAAACGCCATTCACCTCGCTGGATCAGCTTGCCGCTGCCAAAGCAAAGGTAGAAGAGACTGGCCGTAAATATGCGGTTTACTTCAGTGAACGTCTGCACGTAGAAAGCGCTGTGTTTGCTGGACAGCTGATTGAAGAAGGCGCTATCGGGCGCGTTGTACAGGTGATTGGACTTGGACCGCATCGACTGGGTGCTGCAGGACGGCCGGATTGGTTTTTCAAAAAAGACAAGTATGGCGGCATTCTGTGTGATATTGGCTCTCATCAAATTGAACAATTTCTGTATTACGCGGGATGTAAGGATGCTACCGTTGTAAGCAGTAAAGTGGCGAACTACCATGCGAAGGATTATCCGGAGCTGGAGGATTTCGGTGACGCTACACTTGTTGGGGATAACGGGGCAACGAACTATTTCCGTGTAGACTGGCTGACACCGAGCGGTCTTGGGACATGGGGCGACGGTCGCACGTTGATTCTGGGAACAGAAGGATATATTGAGCTTCGTAAATATATTGACATCGCGCGTGACCCGCAAGGAGATCAGTTGTATCTGGTCAATCAGCAAGGCGAGAAACACTACAGTCTTCATGGACAAGTAGGCTTTCCTTTCTTTGGCCAATTGATCCTTGATTGTATCAATCGGACGGAGAATGCGATGACGCAGGCTCACACGTTCAAAGCAGCAGAGCTCTGCTTGCTTGCACAGGAGAAAGCAATTCGCGTTGAATAGAGGTTATCAAACGGGTAGTCTAGCGATCGTCGCCGGGCTGCCCGTTATGCTTGTTCATGAATAAAACGGACAGGCCAACTAGGTTTAAATCCAGCTCTTTCCTTTCATACTAGAGAGAAAGGAGATGGCAACCAATGAAAGTAGATCCTACCCGTCCTCTGATCGTACAAAGCGATTTGTCTGTCTTATTGGAAACGCATCATCCTGAATTTGAGTCGGTTCGAGGGGTTCTATCCCGTTTCGCGGACCTCATCAAAAGCCCGGAGCATCTCCACATGTATCGGATTACGCCGTTATCGCTGTGGAATGCAACGGCTGCAGGTATGCCAATCGAACAAATGTCGGCTTGCTTGCAGCAAAATGCGAAATTTGGTGTTCCTTCCTCTGTGCTCAGCGGAATTCGTAAATATGCGAACCGATATGGGATTTTACGGATGGAAAACGTCGGCAACGAACTCTATCTCGTCAGTGATGATACGGTCATATTGAAAGAAATTCGTGCGTATGATTCGCTGAAAAAATATTTAGAAGATACCCGCGGCGAGCGGGCTATTGCTATTTCTCCGGCTTATCGCGGCGTGTTGAAGCAGGAATTGATCAAGCTCGGCTATCCGGTTGAAGATTTGGCGGCATACCGGAGCGGTGAATTTCTTCCTATTCAGCTGCGCGATGAAGAAACAGTCGAAGAGCCTTTTCAACTGCGCGACTATCAGAAGAGTGCCGTTGATGCCTTTCATCGCATCGGAGAAGGGGGGAGCGGCGTTCTTGTGCTGCCTTGCGGAGCAGGTAAAACCGTGATTGGCATTGCCGCAATGGCGAGATGCAACTGTGCGACGTTGATTCTTACGTCGAATGTCACATCTGTAAAGCAGTGGAAGCGGGAGATTTTGAGCAAAACAGGGCTTGCAGAAGATCAGGTCGGCGAATATAACGGAACAACGAAGGACGTACGGCCAGTCACTATAGCAACGTATCAAATTCTAACACATCGTGGCAAAAAGGAAGATGACTTCGCACATATGCGTTTGTTCAGCGAAAGAGAATGGGGGCTCATCATTTATGATGAGGTGCACCTTCTGCCAGCTCCTGTTTTTCGGGCTACGGCGGACATTCAGGCGACCCGCAGACTCGGTTTGACCGCTACTCTTATCAGGGAAGATGGCCGAGAGGAAGATGTTTTCTCCCTAGTAGGGCCTAAGAAGTTTGATATGGCATGGAAGGAGCTCGAGTCGCAAGGCTGGATTGCTAAGGTTACCTGCCAGGAAGTGCGTGTTCTGCTAACCCAGAGCGATCGCGACCTATACGGAGCCTCTGGCGCCAGGCAGCAATTCAGGATTGCTGGCGAAAATAGGGCCAAACAACAGGTGATTGACCACTTGCTGCAGCTCCATGTCAATGAACCAACATTAATTATTGGCCAATATATTGATCAGTTAGAACAGATCTCGGCTCACACCGGCGCGCCGATGATCAGCGGTTCTATGGCGTATGAACATAGAGAGGAACTCTATGATCAATTTAAAAAGGGGCAGCTGCCGCTGCTGATTGTCTCCAAGGTGGCTAATTTTGCCGTCGATTTACCGGATGCCGCGGTAGCTATCCAGGTATCTGGCAGCTATGGATCGCGCCAAGAGGAGGCGCAGCGGCTGGGACGGATTCTTCGTCCGAAGAGCAGCGGCGCGAATGCAGCCGTATTTTATTCAATCATCAGCGAGGATACGAAAGAGCAGGACTTTGCTATGAAGCGTCAACTGTTTTTGGTGGAGCAAGGTTATGAATACTGCATTACGCGTTGGAGTCCTGAAACGAAAGATCGAAAAGGAGAACAGCATGAGATATGAGCATGTAGTAAATCGAATGCCGGAAGCCCTGAAGGGGCTTATTTCTAGCCAAGCTTGGTGCTCTTCTTATATCAAGGAAGGAGTTTCGTTGTCTGATCTGCTAACTGACCGAAAATATCTCCTACGGCTGTTGTCCCATCTGTCAGTGGATGAGAAAAATACGCTCCGTCTTATTCTTTCCGCATTCGGTTGTGAATCGTTCACGAGCGTTGCGCTTGAAAAGCAAGCGGGCCTCCGTATGGCTGGCGCACAAGTCGCCATTGGGCTGGTGGGCCTTAGACGGGCAGGCATTATTGCCGCATTCCGCAAAGCCTGGGGGGAGCAGCTTTTTGTGCTGCCTGAGGATACTTTTGACGCCTGGCAGGGACTGCTTTTTCCTTCCGTAGAACGTAAGACTATTTCGGATGAAAGCACGTTAGAGCCGCTGCCAGCGGGGGTTATCCAAATGAATGGTTCACATCAGGAAGAAGCAAACGCGCATCCTAGAGGTCTTGCCCAGCAGCTCTTTCACTTTATTGCGGCCTGTTCGCAGCAGCCTTCACTTCCTCTAACCAATAAAGGGACGTTACATAAAAAGCAGATCTTAAAGCTCACTCAGCACCTCATTCTTCCGGATGGATTGCTGCGTGCCGCGGGAATTACCTACGCATTCAGAGATATTTACGATGATGGTGCGGTACTGATGCTAGAAATGGCTATTCGAATGGGGTTCATTTCGGGGAATGACGATCAGCTAGTGTTGTGCAAGGACGCCTTCCTAGCATGGCTTGATGCACCTTATGAGAGGCAGCAGAAGGCGCTTTACGGCGTTTGGCGTCAATTACAGCTTCCGGCACCTGTCTGGCTTCAGCATGGCATAGCGTGGATGGAGAGGGCAGAAACATTGCAATGGGTTGGCGTAGACACCATAGTGGGAGCGATTATGGAGAGCTGCACTGATAATGGTCAGATGAAAGAGGCTGATTCTCTTACACATGCTCTTTTTTCTAGCTGGATTGCGCCGCTGTCCAACTTTCGTTTTGTAGAACTTGCTGCCGATAAAGAAGGCAGTGTTTGGTTTCGATGGTTGATTTCACCGAAGGGCGAAGGGGATCCCAAGAGTGAATCCAGCGATGATCAGGCAAGTCAATTGGAAAAACAATCGGCGGTTCCTTCGTTTTATGTGCAGCCTGATTTTGAAATACTGCTGCTTCCAGATGCATCGCTTCGAATGGAGTGGGAGATCGCGGCGTTCGCCGACCTCAAGCAGACGGATCATGTTCGTACTTATCGCATGACAAAAGAAGGTTTTAATCGTGCTTGGGAATTGGGGCAAAGTAGTGAAGAAATGATCTCGCTGCTGCAAGAGAATGCTTATTATGAAATTCCAGAGCCAATAACTGTAACTCTGCGGCAATGGGGGGAGCAGACCGGCAAAGTGCATTTTGAAGAGGTAACGCTGCTTCGCTGCCGATCGGACGAAATCGCAGATAGCCTGCTCAGAAACGAGAAATGCCAGCCATTTCTTCGGGAACGTGTCGGCGCTGCTGATTTTATCGTGCCCAAAGCACAATTGGCTCAGCTTACCAAGTTTTTAGAGAATATGGGGTATAACCCCAAAAGCAGCCGTAAAGAAGTAAATGATCCGGAAAGCAAGGTTGGGAATGTACCTGGAAATCTGACGCCGGGTTTATGTTATTCCAGAGATTCCATACAGCTTTATGAGATGGACACCGAGCTGCCAGAAAGAAATGACTTGTACCCGGATATGGGGGATATCCCGTTAAGTTGGCTGCGAGATTTTCGCTCATACCATGGTTCCACGCGTAAAGAAATGATTCGTAAGGCCATTGAATGGAAGAGCTGCTTGCAGCTGCGCAAAGAGGGGCAGAGCCGCTTCATAATTCCCCGAACTTTGCGCGAAGAACGCTCAGGCTGGATCCTGGAAGGACTAGAAGAATTACAAGAGATTGCATGGTCTGGTGAGGACTGGGAGGAAATGAAATTGATTTTGCCGGGCATTAATGACGAGGGTGTATAGAGAAAAGGAAGAAACTCTTGAGGAACTGTGGTATAGTAAGAGATGTCAGATACTCTTTAAGAGGAAGGAAGTTGAACATAGGTATGTTACAGACAATGGAAACAGAAACGATTGATATGTCGGCCGTTCTTATGCAGGCCTATGACATGGGTGACATGATTAATTCCTCTGCTGAAGTGGCAGATTATTTATATTGGAAGAACGCTGTTGAGAACAGTGCGGAAGTGAAAGAGCTTAAAGCCGTCTTTGCAAGAAAGAAAGATGCTTTCGAAGAATGCGAGCGTTTCGGTCATTATCACCCGAGCTATCACGAAGCTTTGGCTGCTGTGAACGAGGTTCAGGACAAGTTGCACCTGGTTGAGGCTGTTCGCAGATTCAAAGAAGCGGAGGATCGCTTGGACGATTTATTGTTCACCGTGTCCACGACGATCGCTCACGCCGTATCTGATTCTATCAAAGTTCCCAGCAATAACCCGCTGCCAACCGGCAAAGGATGTTCCTCGGGTGGAAGCTGCAGCGGCAATTGCGGTTAATCTATGTTACAACTGGAAATCGGGGCGGATGATTCCGACCTCGGTTCCTTGCCAGTTATGAACGGCAGGCGTGTGAAAAGCAGCAAGCTGGCTGACTTCGGATGCCGAGAGCAGATCTAACTGCTTCAGCGCTTCAACGACAGCAGGATAGAGCGCTCGCTGATTACCGTCTTCAATCTTCAGCACAAAGCCCAACCCCTTCTCAGGGACCGTTAGTGCGAAAATGCCCTCAGCACCCATTTTGCCGATGATTCGGCCCTGCGTCACTTCGATTAATTGCGTATCGAAGCGATCGCTGCCTGCTAGGTATTGAGGATATTTTCGCACCGCGGCGACAATTCTCTGGCAAGCGTTTGCACGGACCTCGGGCAGCCCTTCCGGGCTTCCAAGCCGGGCGAAAGCAAGCGCGAGATGGTTGATTGGCATGCCGAATACGGGCACTCCGCAGCCGTCGATCCCGAGCTCCATCTGCGATTTCGGGATGCCGGACATGGCGCATACCGCGTCCAGCATGAGCTGCTGCACAGGATGCTGCAGGCTCATGTATGTATCCGGCGATGCGCTGAGATGCGCACAAAGCGCCAGCATGCCTGAATGCTTGCCCGAGCAGTTGTTATGCAGCGTGGTCGGCGCTTCACCCCGTTCGCGCATGGCCTGCGCGGTCGGCGCGTGGTAGGGCTCATGAGCACCGCACTGCAGGTGCTCGTGATGGAAACCGAGCTTGCCCAAGATGCCTTGGGCAGCGCTCACGTGCTCAGCTTCCCCGTTATGGGAAGCGCAGCACAAAGCAATTTCGGCATCTTCGAGGCCGAAATGATCAGCCGCGCCGGATTCGATGACCGGCAGCGCTTGAATGAGCTTCGCCGTCGAACGGGCGAAGGTTAGGAGCTGTGGTTCGCCTGCCTCGTGCAGCAGCGAGCCGTGGGTATTAACTACCGCGAGATGAACGCGGTGAATACTTTCTGTTATGTTCCCGCGGTACACGCGGACAATGGTGTTAGAAGGCTTCATGTAAGGGTATCACTCCATACTAGGATTATTGAAAAGAGGTTGCAATCATGATGATTGAGCGTAGCGGGTTAATCATTTGGGTTAACGATATCAAGGCCGCCAGAAACTTGGAAAGATTCGGTTCACTTCATTACATATCCAAGAAAATGAATTATGCAGTTCTTTATATACATGCAAGCAAAGTTGAAGAGACGACTCGCAGCTTACTTAAGCTGCCATACGTCAAAAAAGTAGAAAAGTCTTATCGCAATGAAATCAAAACCGAATACAGTAGTGATGTGCCGGACAAAACTAGATTTTACACCCTTTGAGGCTGTAGTGCAAAACGAAAGCTTCGGAAGAAGCTTTTTTTATTTTTTGAATTTTTAGATAATTGAGCATTTTTTCAGGAATTCACAAATATTTATTAATAATTTTATATATTCTTACATGGGAAAAAAAGTTATAATCAAGTAAACTATAACTTACATACAGTCAGGGAATAGGTACGCGGACTCATTTTTCTAGGAAAGGGGGTGTGATCATGAAAGACAAAGTAATGGGGAGATGGAGTACTTATGAACCATTCTTCGTGCAGCTGGGTGACAAGAAAGTGGCGGATGTCGTGATCACGAATCATGCGAAGCTGAGATGGACCGATCGTGTTTCCAGCGAAAACAACTCACTGGAGGAAATCTGTGCTTTTCTATGGGAAAAGCTTAAAAATGATAACATCGTCCCTTATTATCGAAATGAAGAAGATGTTTATCTGATTGATGATGACCTTGTCGTCGTTGCTGAGTTTTCTCACTTGGAGAACGAAACGGATCTGGTGGGCAATCCGCTGCATAAGATGATCATTGTCACCTTCCTCGGGAGAATGTCCGAAACCATGGAGCTCCGCGATTTGAAATCATATTATTCTTGGCTTAGGCATTCACGGCGCATGACGTTGATCAAGAATAGCCGCAAGCGCCGATAACTGGATAATAGCTGGATCAAGAGCGTGTCCATCGCGGCATGCTCTTTTTTATGTCCGATGGACTGTGCGCGTGCAATTTCATATAATGGTAGCATAGAGAGGCGGGTTTTTATGGCACTTAATTTTCATCAACTCCACATTTTTTATACCGTTGCGGAAAAAGGAAGTTTCTCACATGCCGCCGGAGCGCTCCATATGACCCAGCCTGCCGTCACCATGCAGGTTCAATCCCTTGAGGACTACTTCGGCGTGAAGTTATTTCACCGCAGCACCAAGAAGATTGAGCTATCTGAGGCGGGCAGAGCACTGATGCCGTTTGCTAAGAATAGCATTGAGCTGATCCGGGAGACGGATGTTGCGATGTCCAAATTCACCAAAATGATTGAAGGGCGGCTGCAACTTGGCGCAAGCTTGACAATGGGCGAATACATTTTGCCTCGTCTGCTTGGCCCCTTCAGCAAAGACTATCCGAACATCTCCGTTTCCATGAAGGTGATGAACACCACACAGATTCTGGATGAGGTTCTTGGTCATCAGCTCAATTTCGGGCTTGTCGAGGCTCCAATTCATCATCCGGATGTCCATACCGAAGCGATTTTAAGCGATGAGCTTAAGTTAATTGTACCAGCGGATCATCCCTTAGCAGACATGGAGGTTGTTACACTTGAAGAAGTGTTGAAATATCCATTCGTGCTTCGTGAGCAAGGCTCGGGGACTAGAAGGGTAATGGAAGAGGAATTCGCCCGCTGCAACATGGATTGTTCCACGATGAAGATTGTGATGGAACTAGGCAGTACTGGCGCTATCAAATCAGCCGTTGAAGCTGGGCTTGGCATTTCCATCCTATCGCAGTCTTCGGTTAAGCATGAAGTGACCTTGGGGCTGTTTAAAGTGAAAACGATTGAGAATATCAGGTTTGAACGCAGCTTCTATGCGATCTATTTAAATTCCACACTGCTTCCAATATCCGCGGTAAGTTTTATGACCTTTTTACGGCAAGAAGAATTGAGCCGTTTTCTCTAACATGTGCGGTATCTGGCGATTAAAAAGAGGAAGAGGGGGAAGCAGAAATGACAGCCAAAATGGAAGCGGATTTACATACACATACAACGGCTTCAGACGGGACGCAGCGGCCTGCTGCTAATGTGCAAATGGCCCGCGACGCCGGTCTGGCGGCAATTGCCATCACGGATCATGATACGGTTTCCGGTGTGGCTGAAGCGCTTGCAGAGGGATTGAAACTCGGGATTGAAGTTGTGCCCGGAGTCGAGATCTCGACCGTCGAGGGCGGTCAGGACATCCATGTGCTGGGGTACTATATTCAAATCGAGGATGCTCGGTTTCTGGAAAGACTGGCATCTTTGCGCGACACTCGAAATACTCGCAATGACATGATTATTGAGCGTTTGCAGCAGTTAGGCATGGAGATTACGATGGATGACGTGCTCAAAGAAGTCGCGAATATTAAGCGTAAGGGTGATACCGTCGGAAGACCTCATATTGCTGCCGTGCTTCTGAACAAAGGTTATGTTTCCTCCATTAGTGAGGCCTTTGACAAGTATTTGGGGACAGGAGCTGCCGCTTATGCTAACCCGCCGCGGATCAAACCGGAAACGGCCATCCAGTGGATTCATGAAGCCGGTGGCAAGGCCGTTCTTGCTCATCCGGGCATCTACCATGACGATGCTCTCGTTGAGGCTATTACGCAGCAAGGATTAGACGGCATTGAGGTGTACCATTCTGACCACACACCGGAAGATGAAGCGAGATATCTTGAACTTGCTCAGCGTGCAGGGCTGCTCATCACAGCCGGTTCAGATTTTCACGGCGAACGGGGCGGAGTTGTATTTCATGCGCCTATCGGCTCCAAACGAATAGGGATTGAAGTTTTGCAAGGCCTACATACCTAGAAGGAGCTGCGTTAATGAGAAAGATTCGTAAAGCCATTATTCCCGCGGCTGGTTTAGGGACGCGATTCCTGCCAGCTACGAAAGCGCAGCCGAAAGAAATGCTGCCTATTGTAGACAAGCCTGCCATCCAATATATCGTGGAAGAAGCTATTGAATCTGGGATTGAGGATATCATCATTGTAACAGGCCGCAATAAGCGTGCAATTGAAGATCATTTTGATAAATCCGTTGAACTTGAAATGATGCTCGAAGAAAAGGGCAGCACACAATTGTTGAACATTGTACAGTCTGTCTCTAATCTGGCTGATGTCCATTATATTAGGCAAAAGCAGCCCTTAGGCCTCGGTCATGCGATCCTTTGCGCACGCAAATTTATTGGTGATGAGCCGTTTGCCGTGCTTTTAGGCGATGACATTCTGCAGTCTTCTCGACCTGGACTCAAACAGATGTTGGATATTTATGAACAGACGGAAACGTCTGTTATCGCTGTACAAGAAGTGCCTTGGGAAGATGTGAGTAAATATGGGATCGTATCCCCAGCGTCGAGCTACGGCAGCTATCGTTTGATTGAAGATTTGGTCGAGAAACCTGATCGCAACCAAGCGCCTTCGAATTTAGCGGTGATCGGCCGCTACCTCATTATGCCTGAAATATTTGGCATCCTGGAACGGCAAGAGCCCGGCCGCGGCGGAGAAATTCAATTAACGGATGCCCTCCGTGTTCTTAATCGAGAGCAGCGAATGGCCGCCTATCTGATGCAGGCGAATCGCTACGACGTTGGCGACAAATTCGGATATATTGAAGCGACCATCGAGCTTGCCCTTCAACGGCCTGATTTGCAGAATCAGGTGAAAGCGTATCTTCTTAATTTGGCTAGAAAGCTGGAAGCAGAGTAACAACAAACAAAAAGAACCTAGTGCAGGAAAGCTGCGCTAGGTTCTTTCTCTATTTTACAGTTACTTTCATTTGTTTGATTTCCTGTTCATCCGGCGTCACAAACAGCGTTTTCTGATTCACGTAGATGACGAATCCAGGCTTGGAGCCATTCGGTTTATGGACATGTTTGATCGTTGTGTAGTCAACAGGAACTTGACTGGAATGCTTGGCTTGACTGAAGTAAGCGGCTAATTGCGCCGCCTCTCGCAGCGTAGTCTCCGAATAGCTATCGCTTCGGATCACGACATGAGAGCCGGGAATATCTTTCGTATGCAGCCAAGTATCGGATGAAGAAGCAAACCGGTTTGTTAAAAATTCGTTTTGCGTATTGTTTTTGCCGACGTATATCGGAATTTGTTCGCTAGACATATAGCACGCCAAGGCGGGCTTATCTTTTTTCTTCTTTTTCCGCTGTTTTTTGTTGCGGTCGCGTATATAGCCCTGTTCCATGAGCTCATCGCGGATTTCCTCGATATCGGTCAAGGAAGCTACGCCTAGCTGTTGCAGCAAGGAGTTCAAATACGTAATTTCCTGATGTGTTTGTTCGATTTGTTCCTCGACAATAGCGGTACTGTTTTTCATTTTTGTGTATTTTTTAAAATAGCGCTGCGCATTTTCTGATGGACTCAACAGCGGGTCCAGTGGAATTTTAATCAGAGCCTGATCTTCATCATAGTAGTTGATCGTCTCAAGCTCGCGATCCCCTTTGTTAACGGCATGCAGGGAAGCTGTCAGCAGCTCGCCAAGTATTCGAAATTTGTCGGCATCCTTGGAATCGTCGACGGTTTCTTGGAGTTTCTCCAGTTTTTTGACATTTTTATTGGATTCATTATGTAGAAAACGGAGCAAATCCGCTACGCGCTGTTTGACCGTATCTCTTTCGGCTTTGTCTCCATAAAACATCTCCAGGCATGCACTAGGCGTTGGGTACGTTGTGGACGTGCCTATGATATGCGTTAGCGGTGTCATGGCGAAGAACAATTTGCCGGTACTTGTCTGCTCGGTAATGACAGGTTCGTAGTGGTGCTGACGTACTGCCGACATTACTTTGTCAAAAGCATGCCATAAAGCGTCCATATCGACCGTTTGTTCGCTTTCATAGCCCGTGCGGCTGCGAAATACGATCTCTTTGGAAATTAATGGGCTTAACCCGCTGAATGCAGCGACTAGCCTTTGTTCGGGCTTATCCGAACTGGGGGACTCTTCCTCAGGCATTTGAGCCATCGTCTCAAGGAAAGCTGCCCTATTCACGTTAAGCGGATTTTGCTTATCTTGCGCAGGCGGTGTGACGTACTTGCTTCCTGGCATGACAACCCGATAGGAGGAGATGGCAGGGGTTACGTGATGAATACCGTCCAAAATGGTGTCCGTTGCCGGATCCAGTAGAATGATGTTGCTATGCCGTCCCATAATCTCCACAAGGATTTCTTTGGTGCTCATATCGCCTAGTTCATCTCGGTGACGGATTTGCAACCGGACGACACGTTCCATGCCGATTTGTTCCACGGCTTCAATAACCCCGTTCTCACAGTGCTTGCGAAGGAGCATGCAGAACATAGGGGCATCCATCGGATTTAAAGAATTTTGCTCCGTGAGCTGGACCCGTGGGAAGGTGGGATTCGCTGAAAGAAGAAGCTTGAGATTTTGCCCTTGCGCTCGGATTTGCAGGATGACGTCATTCTCGCTGGGCTGGTGAATTTTATTAATGCGGCCTCCTACACACGCTTGTAATTCATGAACAATCGCGTGCAGGACTAGTCCGTCTAAAGCCATGATACATACAACTCCATTCTAGGTGAAAACTTTGCTAATCTCTATGATGCCATACTTTTCACAAAAACTTAAGTCTTAGCCACCGGGAAAGATGATTTCAGGGATATTTTCCGGCTTGTCTGAATACATTTACGTATGAGTGAGAGGCAAGATCAAGTGGGAAGTGGGAGGGAGAAGGGCGAATGAGTCAGAATAAGTGGTACCAGTTGACATCGGAAGAAGTCCTGCAGTTACAGCAGGTGGACACGCAGCAAGGGTTGCCCTGGGAAGAAGCCTGGAAGCGGCAGGGAGAAGCAGGTCGCAATGAGCTGACTGAAGGGCATCGCGTCTCTCCGATTACGCTGCTATTGAATCAATTCAAAGATTTCATGGTGCTGGTGTTATTAGGGGCGACTCTGATCTCCGGCTTGCTGGGCGAATATTTAGATGCGATCACGATCGTTGTCATCATTGTCATGAACGGCATCCTTGGCTTTACCCAAGAATTCCGCGCCGAACGTTCGCTCCGCGCACTTAAAGAACTGTCTGCTCCGAATGCGAACGTGTGGAGAGAAGGCGCCGTTCATCAAATACCGGCTCGTGATTTGGTGCCTGGCGACATCATTTTACTCGAAAGCGGGGACCGGGTTCCAGCCGATGTGCGTTTCCTGGAGACGAATGGCGTCTATATCGAGGAATCAGCGCTAACAGGCGAGTCTGTGGCAGTCAGTAAGCAAACTGCAGCTATTGCGCATGACGAAGTACCGCTCGGGGATCAGCGGAATCTAGGGTTTATGGGCACGATGGTTTCAAGAGGCACGGCCAAAGCCATTGTCGTTCGAATCGGAATGAATACGGAAATGGGTAAAATCGCAGATTTGATTCAAAATACGGAATCCATGGAAACGCCGCTTCAGCACCGTCTAGAACAGCTCGGGAAGATACTGATTATTGTTGCAATCGCGTTAACCGTTCTCGTCGTTGTTGCCGGTATTATGCATGGACAACAGCCTTATGCCATGTTCTTGGCAGGAGTGAGTTTGGCCGTTGCTGCAATTCCAGAAGGCTTGCCTGCTATTGTGACTATTGCACTGGCGCTTGGCGTACAGCGAATGATTAAACGCAAAGCGATTGTAAGAAAGCTGCCTTCTGTTGAAACATTAGGATGCGCTTCGGTCATTTGCTCCGATAAAACAGGAACACTCACTCAGAACAAAATGACCGTTACACACTTATGGGTTGGCGGCGATGTGCTGGAAGTGACAGGGGACGGCTATACACCGGTTGGTGACATTCAAATTGGCGGTCAATGTGCGGATGTGCTCAAAAACCCTTCATTAAGCAGGCTGCTTCATGTGTCTGTGCTTTGTAATAACGCAACCTTATATGAAGAAAAGCAGGAGTTGAAACGGAAGAAAGGCAAGGATGCCAAAGAGAATGTCGTCTCTGTCTGGAATATCAAAGGGGATCCGACCGAAGGAGCGCTAGTTGTCCTGAGCGCGAAGAGCGGTATTACGCAAGAATCGCTTAGGGATAAGTATAAACGGATCGCTGAGTTCCCTTTTGACTCTGAGCGCAAACGAATGTCAGTTCTCGTGACTTCGGAAAATGGGCGCATGGCATGTACCAAGGGAGCTCCTGACGTTCTGCTCCAGCACTGCAGCTACATTCTATGGGATGGCAAAGTCATTCCATTTACGTCTACACTGAAACAAAAAGTAATGGCGGCCAATGAAGGCATGGCAAGATCCGCCCTTCGGGTGCTCGGCATCGCCTATAAAGAGCTAAAAAGCACTGATCGCTATGATGATTATGAAACGGTGGAAAATGGTTTGATCTTCATCGGGCTGACCGGCATGATTGACCCGCCTCGTAAAGAAGTGCGTGAAGCCATCTCCAAATGCCGCAAAGCAGGCATTAAAACGGTTATGATTACCGGCGACCATCAGACGACGGCAGAGGCGATTGCCAAACAACTCGGCATGATTCAAGGCAATGGAGTTAGCTTGAGCGGGCAGCAGCTCGCTTCGATGTCGGACGAGGATCTGGAAGCCAAGGTTAATGATACTTACGTGTATGCAAGGGTATCCCCTGAGCATAAGCTGCGTATTGTCAAAGCCTTGCAGCGCAAAGGACATGTTGTCGCTATGACGGGTGACGGAGTGAATGATGCTCCGGCGATTAAAGCAGCGGATATCGGAATCGCGATGGGGATCACGGGGACGGACGTTTCGAAGGAAGCTTCTTCCTTGATTCTCAGCGACGATAATTTCTCCACGATTGTCGCAGCGATTGAAGAAGGACGGGGGATTTACGAAAATATCCGCAAATTCATCCGGTATTTGCTTGCCTCCAATGTCGGCGAGATTATGACGATGTTTATCGCGATGATGGCAGGTCTTCCTTTGCCGCTGGTACCGATCCAAATTCTGTGGGTGAATCTGGTGACGGACGGCCTTCCGGCGATGGCGCTTGGCGTTGACCAAGCTGAGAAGGACTTGATGCAGCATAAGCCCCGCTCGTCGAAGGAGAACATCTTCGCCAGACGGCTCGGCTGGAAAATTATTTCCCGCGGAATTCTTATCGGTGTTTGCACCTTGGCGGCCTTCTGGCTCGTACTGCGGGCTGATCCTTCGGATGCCGCAACCTTATTGAAAGCTCAAAGCGTCGCATTCGCTACGCTGGTCATGGCTCAGCTGATCCATGTGTTCGATTGCCGCAGCTCCCGTTCGATTTTTCATCGCAATCCGTTACAAAATCGTTACCTTGTCCTTGCGGTATTATCCTCACTCATATTGATGCTCGCCGTTATGTATGTGGAAGCTCTTCAACCGATCTTCAAAACCGTTCCTCTGGGCTGGAAGGACTGGATTCTCGTTCTGATCGCCGCAGGCATCCCGACCTTTCTCATGGGGCTGGGCAGCGTGCTCTCACCGAAGCGTACAAAAGGTTCTCGTCCCGCTGCTTATACGTCATCCAAGGCAAGTTTCAGATAAGTTTAGATGTGCGGCTGTCTCTGTGGTCTTTAAGACCATTGGGATGGCCTTTTCTTATTTAACGGAGCAAAAATCAGCAGAAAGGACTATGCATGCATGCATTTTTGCGCTATGATATTGGCTAAAACACACATTTGGAGTGCTGATTACAATGAAATTCACAAAATTGCATGGTTTAGGCAACGATTTTATTGTCATAGCTGGTGAAAAGGAACTTCCTGCCGGTGTGGATCAGCTTGCGATCCGGTTGTGCAATCGCTTCTTTGGGATTGGCGCTGACGGCTTAGTATACATTCTTCCTTCCGAGAAGGCAGATTTTAAAATGCGCATTATTAACTCCGACGGGTCTGAAGCTGAGCAATGCGGTAATGCGATTCGTTGTGTGTCTAAATATGTTTACGATCACAAGCTCACCGACGCAACGGAGATTACTGTTGAAACCTTGGGAGCAGGCGTACAAAAGGTCCAACTGAATGTGCAAGATGGGAAAGTCGCGACGGTCCGAGTGGATATGGGGCAGCCGATTTTGCAAGGACTCGAAGTTCCTACAACGGTAGATGAGGCCAAAGTCATCAATCATCCGATCGAAGTGGACGGAAGAGAGTTTCGATTTACAGCTGTTTCGATGGGGAATCCGCACTGTGTCATTTATGTGGATGATGCCGTCAATTTCGACCTTGCCGTATGGGGACCTAAGCTTGAAGTACACCCTATGTTCCCGCGTAAAATCAATGTGGAATTCGCTACGGTGAAGAATCGCGCGTTCACGGATATGCGCGTTTGGGAGCGGGGCGCAGGTCCTACGCTTGCTTGCGGGACTGGTGCTTGTGCGACGCTGGTATCTTCTGTTCTTAATGGGCTTACCGACCGTCAGGCTACGGTTTCGCTGAAAGGCGGAGATCTGTTCATTGAATGGAATGAAGAAGATAATCACGTCTATATGACGGGGCCTGCCGAAGAAGTGTATCAGGGGACGCTGGACTAGCACGATATCAGAATGATTGATAAAGGTTTATCTTAATATCTCCCATCATTTGTGATACATTATAACTACATTTTTTTAGTAAGCGGGGAGATTATGATGAAACTGGATCTTCGAGCGGCGCTGCAGCGGGAAATTTTGACTGGTGACGGCGCGATGGGGACTTATTTATATCAGATGGGATTTCCGGTAGGCATTTCTTATGAAGAACTGAATCTGCTCAGACCGGAAACGGTCGCTGATGTGCACCGCCGCTATTTTGAGGCAGGTGCTCGTCTTATTGAAACGAATACCTTTTCGGCTAACCGTGAAAAATTATCTAAGTATGGGTTAGAAGGAGATGTTGAAGCGATTAACCGTGCAGGTGTAGAGCTTGCTCGGAAGGTTGTCGGAGATGATGCTTATGTTGTTGGAGCAATAGGTTCGATCCGTGCTGGCAAACGCAAAAATGTTCGTACTGCCGATGTCGAAGAATCGCTGCGCGAGCAAATCTCCATTCTTCTGGATTCACCTGTGGATGGGCTCATGCTCGAAACTTTCTATGACTTGGAAGAGCTTCAGCTGGCACTGCGCATCATTCGCAGCATGAGCGATCTGCCAGTCATTTGTCAGTTCGCGAACGAAGGAACCGGGAGCACGCAGGACGGCGTTCCGCTGCAGGAGGCGTTTCTGCGCCTGCAGGGCGAAGGCGCTGACGTCATCGGCTTCAACTGCCGCGTCGGCCCGAACGGGATTCTCCGCTCGATGGAGAAACTGACCCCGCTGGCCGGCGTGCCGTTCTCCGCGTTCCCGAACGCGGGACTGCCCGACTATGTCGACGGGCAGTACACGTATGCGGCGACGCCACAGTACTTCGCCGAAAGCGCGCTGCGCTTCGCCGATCTCGGCGCGCGCATCATCGGCGGCTGCTGCGGCACCACGCCGGAGCATATCGCCGCAGTCGCGAAGGCGCTGCAGGGCTACGTGCCGGCAGCGCCGGGGACGGCGGCTCCCGCGCGCGCTGTGCGCGTGCTAGAGCCAGCTCCGGCGAAGCCTGCGCCGCCAGCAGGCAAACCTTCGCTGCTGGACATCGTGAAGCAGCGCAAAACCGTTATTGTCGAGCTGGATCCCCCGCGGGATCTCGACATCGACAAATTTATGCAGGGCTCGAAGGCCCTGCAGGATGCGCACGTCGACGCCATTACGATGGCCGACAATTCACTCGCGGTGACGCGCATGAGCAACCTGGCACTCGGTTACCTCGTGCAGGATAAGCTTGGCGCGCGTCCGCTGATTCATATCGCGTGCCGCGACCGCAACATGATTGGGACGCAGTCCCATCTCATGGGGCTTCACGCGCTGGGCATTGACCATGTGCTGGCCGTGACCGGCGATCCCGCCAAATTCGGCGATCTTCCTGGGTCCAGCTCGGTTTACGACCTGACATCCTTTGAGATTATCCGGATGATTAAACAGCTGAACGAAGGGATTGCGTTCTCCGGCAAGCCGCTGAAGCAGAAGGCGAACTTCGTGGTGGGGGCTGCTTTTAACCCGAATGTCAAGCATTTGGATAAAGCGGTTCAGCGTTTGGAACGCAAAATCGAAGCCGGCGCCGATTACATTATGACGCAGCCAGTGTACGACGCTAAGCTCATTGAACAAATTTATGAAGCGACCAAGCATCTGAATATACCGATCTTCATCGGGATTGCACCGCTTGCGAGCGGAGGAAACGCGGAGTATTTGCATAATGAAGTGCCAGGCATCCGATTGTCGGATGAAGTTAGAACGCGCATGAGCGGACTCAAGGGTCCAGAGGGCCGTGCGATGGGCGTGGAGATAGCCAAAGAGCTGCTGGATGCGGCTATGCCTTACTTTAATGGCATCTATCTGATGACCCCTTTTCTAGCGTACGAGATGTGTGTTGACCTGACAAAGTATGTGTGGGAAAAGTCGAATCGTCATGATTTCCACTTGTACCCACTTTCAAAATGAATTAAAATAGGGTAATGGATGTGATGAGGATGATTTGCAGTATGACCGGATTCGGACAAGCGAATCGTTCTTTTGCGGGATACAACGTGTTTATCGATGTGAAATCGGTCAATCATAGGTATAGTGAAGTGTCGATTCGAATGCCTAAGGAATGGGCGGTCTTTGAAGACGCTTTGAAGAAAACGGTGCTGCAAGCTGTGAGGAGAGGGCGCGTTGACGTCTTCGTTACAGCGGAACGTGAAGCGGCTTCCACCAAGAGCGTGACGGTTGATTTCGCTTTGGCAGATGCTTATTTGCAGGCTGCTGAGGAGTTGAAGGGACGCTACGGGTATGCCGAGCAGGTCGGTCTCAAGGATTTATTAAGACTTCCTGATCTCATTCAGATGAAAGAGCTTCGCAAGGAGCCTGACGATGAGATCGAACAGGAGTTGTGCGCCTGCTTGCAGGAGGCCGTTGCCAAATTATCCGATATGCGGATGCGAGAAGGAGCATTTCTGGAACAGGACATTCGTGAGCGTCTGGCTGAGCTGAAACGGATCCATACGGAACTGGAAGCTTTAGCGCCTGGCGTCGTGCAAGATTATGCGGCTAAGCTCTCTAATAGAATTCAGTCTCTCCTCCAGGATCAGACACCTGTGGATGAGATGAGGCTGGCGACAGAAATTGCTATTTTCGCAGACCGGTCTAACGTAGATGAGGAATTGACTCGTCTGAAGAGTCATTTTGGGCAATGTGATCAATTGCTTTCAGAGAAAGAGCCTGCCGGACGAAAGCTGGACTTCTTGATTCAAGAAATGAATCGGGAAGTGAACACGATCGGATCTAAGTCGAATCACTCGGAGCCTACGGCTAGAGTTATTGCAATGAAGGCAGAGCTTGAAAAGATGCGCGAGCAAATACAGAATATCGAGTGAAGCGGCATGAAGCTTCGCGAGGAGGAAGCCCTAAATGGCTATCAAATTAATCAATATCGGGTTCGGCAACATCGTATCGGCGAACCGCATTATCTCGATTGTGAGTCCGGAATCGGCTCCGATCAAGAGGATCATTCAAGAGGCGCGTGATCGTCACATGCTGATTGACGCTACATATGGTAGAAGAACCCGTGCCGTTATTATCACGGACAGCGATCATGTGATTTTGTCGGCAGTACAACCAGAGACGGTAGCGCATAGACTTTCCAACAAGGACGATGATCATGACGAGTAATACGAACACTCTTGAGCGTGAGAGAGGTATTCTGATTGTTTTATCCGGCCCTTCTGGTGTCGGCAAAGGTACCGTGTGCGCCGCGCTGCGCAAGTGCTCTCCGGATATTGTATATTCCGTATCGGCTACAACCCGATCTCCGAGACAAGGGGAAGTAGACGGTGTCAACTATTTCTTCAAAACACGGGAGCAATTCCAACAGATGATTGATTCCGATGAAGTGTTGGAATGGGCCGAATACGTAGGTAATTTCTACGGGACGCCGAGACGTTTTGTTGAAGAAACGCTGCGCTCCGGCAAAGATGTCATCCTGGAGATTGAAGTTCAGGGTGCTTTGCAGGTGAAGCAAAAGTTTTCTGAAGGCGTGTTTATTTTCTTGCTGCCTCCTTCGCTGGATGAGCTTGAGAATCGAATTGTAACGCGTGGTACAGAAACAGACGAAGTGATTCGCAGTCGCATGTCGATAGCGATTGACGAAATCCGTTTAATGGAACACTACGACTATGCAATTGTGAATGATCATGTGGAAACAGCTTGCTCCAAAATACAAGCGATTCTCACGGCTGAACATTGCAAAAAAGAGCGTGTGTATCCCAAAATCGTACAGTGGATAGATGAGGTGAAATAATATGTTATATCCTTCAATTGATAAATTGCTAGATATCGTAGACAGCAAGTATTCGCTCGTTGTCGCTGCATCCAAAAGAGCGAGATCTCTTCGCGACGGCGCAAAATCAGATTTGAAAGGCCAAAAAGCTCATAAGCATGTTGGTGTGGCGCTTGAAGAGCTTTATGGCCACTACATTGGCTATGAGAAAATCGAGCCGACAGAGAACGAGAAAGAGAAATAAATCGCTTACCCAACAACCCTTTGTGGTTGTTATTTTTTTCTCAGAATAGCAGATAGATAGGGGGATACCCATGAGTGCTTTGCAGGGTAAAACAATTGTACTAGGCGTGTGCGGAGGGATTGCTGCCTATAAAGCGGCTGCGCTCACGAGCAAGCTGACTCAAGCGGGAGCAGTGGTGCGCGTCATTATGACAGAATCCGCTGTTCAATTCGTGGCGCCGCTAACGTTTCAAGTTCTGTCTCGTCATCATGTATTTGTGGATACCTTTGATGAGAAAGATCCTTCTGTTGTTTCCCATATTAACTTGGCGGATAGCGCTGATCTCGTGCTTGTTGCGCCAGCAACAGCGAATACGATCGCCAAAATAGCGTTAGGGCTAGGCGATGATATGCTTAGCACAACGCTGCTGGCAACGACTGCACCGATCTGGATTGCGCCTGCGATGAACGTGCATATGTACGAGAATCAAGCTGTACAGATGAACATGCAGACTTTGCTTAGCCGTGGTGTGCGCTTCATTGAGCCGGGCGAAGGACAGCTTGCGTGCGGGTATGTTGGCAAAGGCCGGCTTGCGGAGCCGGAGGAGATTTTTGCTGCGGTAGAGCGGCATTTTAAGGGAGAAGTTCGCCGTCTTGAAGGGCAGCGCGTGCTTGTGACGGCTGGAGGCACTGTAGAACGCATTGACCCCGTTCGTTATATTACGAATGATTCTTCCGGCAAAATGGGCTATGCGATCGCTGAGGAAGCTGTACGTATGGGAGCCAAGGTGACTCTGATCTCGGGTCCAAGCGCATTACCTGTGCCTGCCGGTGTTGAGCTGGTTCCTGTTCAGTCCGCGCTGGATATGAGAGAGGCCGTCTTATCCCGTTTTGAGGAAAGCCATGTGGTGATCAAAGCGGCTGCGGTCGCTGACTACCGCTCATCTGTTATTGCTGATCAAAAAATCAAGAAAAAAGCGGATTCAATGACGCTCGAGTTGATTAAAAATCCAGATATTTTACAGGAACTGGGTACGCTGAAAAAGCATCAGTTCGTCATCGGCTTTGCTGCGGAAACGGAACGGCTTGACGAGCATGCGATGGACAAGCTGACCCGTAAAAACTGTGATCTTATTGTTGGGAACGATGTATCGCAGGAAGGCGCGGGCTTTAGCGGAGATACGAATGTGGTGCGCATTTTTGACCGAAACGGACTCGTAGAAGCACTGCCTATCCTGAGTAAGAAAGATGTAGCACGCAGACTGCTCGAATTAACAGCGGATCGTTTACCGGCTAAGACGAGGGAATCCTGATGTACGCCAAGGTTATTGTGGATGTTCCTGCGAAACAAACGAACCGTGCGTTCGATTATGAAGTCCCCTCGGCTCTAAGGAAGTGGGTCGAGGTGGGGAGCCGTGTAGGCGTACCTTTTGGGCCTCGGGTGCTGCAAGGTTTCGTTGTGGAATTGCACGAGAACACGCAGCTTGATGTGAAACGGATTAAACCCATACAGAACGTCCTGGATTTGGTGCCTCCTTTGACAGATGAGCTTGTGAGGCTTGGCAGATGGATTAGCCACATGTATTTATGTCACGAAGTCACAGCTCTCCAAGCTATGCTGCCTGCTGCACTCAAAGCGAAGTATGAGCGGGCGATTGGGGTAGGAGAAGAGTCCGGTGAACAGTCCTTGCTGGACATGCCGGATTTGCAGGCGATTGTTGCTTACGTTAAGTCCAAAGGGTCCGTTCCAATGGACGCATTGCTGGAGCGTTTTGCGGCAGACGGTGCCCTCATCAAGCAATTGCTTGGTGCGGGCATTTTGACGGAAGTACAGGTTGTTAAAGACCGTATGAGCACGAAGAAGGCGTTAACGGTATTTCCTCCAGTTGATGGCAGCGGGTTAGAACAGGCGCTTTCTGAGCTGCCAGCGAGAGCTAACAAGCAGCAAGAAGTGCTGCGCTACTTGATGGAGCATCCCCACGCCATTCGGCTAACTGAGCTGATGGAAATTGTGGAAGTAGGTGCTTCAACGGTCAAAAGCTTAGCCGATCGCGGATGGATTCAGCTGCGCGAAGTCGAAGTTATGCGCGACCCTTATGCGGGTCGTGCTTTTGTGAGGACGAAGCCGCTTCCGTTAACGGAGGAGCAGAGCCGCGTTTTCGCGGAAATTCGGGATGCTGTCGCTGAGGAGCGCCATGAGGTCTTTCTTTTGCATGGCGTCACAGGCAGCGGTAAAACGGAAGTTTATTTGCAATCCATCCAGCAATGCTTGGATATGGGGAAAGAAGCGATCGTGCTCGTACCCGAAATTTCGTTGACACCGCAAATGGTCGAACGATTTAAGGGGCGATTCGGCGATCTCGTTGCTGTTCTGCACAGCCGGTTATCGAACGGGGAACGATACGATGAATGGCGCAAAATTATGCGCAAGCAAGTGAAAGTGGTTATTGGCGCTCGTTCCGCGATTTTTGCTCCTTTTACGAAAATAGGACTTATTATTATTGATGAGGAACATGAGTCTTCTTATAAGCAGGAAGAGAGTCCCAAATATCATACTCGCGATGTGGCAGTTAAGCGTGCAAGCATGCAAGGATCAGTCGTTGTGCTCGGTTCAGCGACACCTTCGCTGGAGAGCTTGGAGAGAACGAGGCGGCGCCGGGATCGGGCTGAGCCTTCTTACAGACTGCTCACGATGAAAGAACGGGTGGCCAGCAGGCCAATGCCGCCTGTCGCGATTATCGATATGCGGGAGGAACTGAAAAGCGGAAATCGCTCGATGTTTAGCACGGCGCTGTATAAAGCGATTGAAGATCGGTTACACAAGAAAGAACAGATTGTTTTGCTGCTGAACCGGCGAGGGTACGCGACTTTCGTCATGTGCCGTACCTGCGGGTACGTCTCCACATGTCCGCATTGCGATATTTCACTTACGTACCATCAGAGCTCGCGTATGCTGCGCTGTCATTATTGCGGCTATGCGGAGCGCGAGGTAACCGAGTGTCCTAGCTGTCAATCCAAGCATATTCGCCATTTTGGCACAGGCACGCAGCGTGTCGAAGAGGAACTGGGTAAAATATTTCCAGGCATTCGCGTCATTCGAATGGATGTCGATACGACGACAGAGAAGGGTTCGCACGAAAAGTGGCTGACGATGTTTCGCGAGAAACAGGCGGATGTGCTGCTGGGGACGCAGATGGTCGCCAAAGGGCTTGATTTTCCTGATGTGACCCTAGTTGGGGTTATTGCTGCGGATACCGTGCTGAATATTCCGGATTTCCGTTCAGCGGAGCGAACGTTTCAGCTTTTAACACAGGTAGCTGGGCGTGCAGGCCGGCATGAAAAGCAAGGGGAAGTGTTCGTCCAGACTTACACGCCTGAGCATTATAGCGTACAATACGCAAGTCAGCATGACTTTATTGCTTTTGCCAACCATGAGCTGGATGTTCGCGCAAATTTAGGCTATCCGCCTTATCAGCGATTGATTTTGGTTACTTTTTCACATGAACAGGTACCGCTTTTGGTACGCTTCGCGGAAGCTTTCGTCACGAGGCTTAAAGAGATCGCGCAGGAGTATCGGGCGAAACAAATTGACCTGTTTTCAGATGCGGTTTCTGATGACAACACTTTCCAAATGGACGTGCTGGGCCCAGTCGCATCGCCTATTTCCCGAATCAAAGATAGATATCGATTCCAATGCGTGGTAAAATATCGTGGGGAAGATCAGGCGGCAGAGATTATTGGCCGAACGGTGGCGTGGTTTGAAGAGCGCTCATCCAAGGAAAAGCTGCTGATCAGTGTGGATGTTGACCCGCAATATTTGATGTAAGGAATCCCAAATAGAGAAGACTCAAAGGTAGGTGCACGTTATGGCTATTCGTATTATTGTCAAAGATCCAGATCCCGTGCTGCGGGAAAAGGCGATCACAGTGACCAAATTTAATTCCAATCTGCATAAATTGCTCGATGATATGGCAGACACGATGTATGAGGCAGAAGGCGTAGGCCTTGCTGCTCCGCAAATCGGTATTCTCAAACGCGTCATTGTGATGGACTGCGGCGAAGAGCATGGCGGATTGATCGAAATGGTCAACCCAGAAATCGTTTCTTCCAGCGGCGAACAACACGGACCCGAAGGCTGCTTAAGTATCCCTGGTCTTCGCGGTGATGTCACGCGTGCTATGAATGTAACGGCCAAAGGCCAAGATCGCAACGGAAATCCAATAGAAGTTACAGGCACTGAGCTGCTCGCTCGCTGCATTTTCCATGAAATTGATCACTTGAACGGGATTCTGTTTACGGACCTGGCAACCAAAACATACACTAGCGATGAAGAGGAAGATTCTGAGTGAATATCATTTTCATGGGTACACCGGATTTTGCAGTACCTTCCCTGCAGGCTCTCCTGGAGGAAGGCTATAACGTGACGACAGTTGTCACGCAGCCGGATCGGCCGAAAGGGCGCAAGCGCGTCCTGACGCCGCCGCCGGTGAAGGTGGAAGCGGAGAAGCACGGCATTCCGGTGCTTCAGCCCGAGAAGCTGCGTCAAGCGGATTCGGTGGAGCTTCTGCGCCAGCTCAAGCCTGATCTGATTGTGACGGCTGCTTATGGTCAGATTTTGCCCAAGGCCGTGCTTGATCTGCCGAAATATGGCTGCATTAACATTCATGCGTCATTGCTGCCTAAGTATCGCGGCGGAGCACCGATTCATCATGCTGTGCTGCGCGGCGAAGCAACGACAGGCGTCACGATTATGTATATGGCCGTTGGGCTGGATACGGGCGACATGATTTCCCGTGTAGAGCTTCCAATTGAGGATACCGACACGACGGGGACTTTGTTTGAAAAGCTAAGCATCGCCGGCAGTGAGCTGTTGAAACGGACTTTGCCGGATTTATTGGCAGGACGCATTCAGGCTGTCCCGCAAAATGAGGCTGATGCGATCTATTCCCCGAATATCCGCAGGGAGGACGAGCTGATTGACTGGTCGCGTTCGGCGGTGGAGATTTGGAATCAAGTGCGCGGTCTGAATCCTTTCCCTGGGGCATACACCCTCTGGAATGGGGAAGTCATGAAGGTTTGGGAGAGCGCGAATCCGAAGGAAACAACAAGCCGCAGTTTCGCAGAGGCTCCTGCTCCCGGAACGGTTCTTGGCAGCAGCGAGCACGGTATTGAAGTGATGACCGGCGAAGGTACGCTATGGCTGACCCAAATTCAACCTGCTGGCAAAAAGGCGATGCCCGTTTCGGAATTTATTCGCGGCGTGCAAATCGCAGTAGGTACGACATTCGGCCGTGTGGGCGAAGATCAGCCATAACTTAACAAAAATGAGGTATTCGATTTGTCAACGCAAAAACCAAACCGTCCGCAACATGGATCTAACCAAACACAAGGGGCTCGCAAGCCCTTGTCATCAAAATCCTCCGGCGGCGCTGCGAAGAGCAGCGCTGTTAAGCATTCTGCCCGCGAAGCGGCGCTGGATGTATTGATTCGGGTTGAAGAGAATCAATCGTACAGCAATCTTCTGCTTAATCAGGTTTTGCAGAAGCATGCTCTTGAACGGGCCGATGCGGGGCTGGCGACTGAACTTGTGTATGGAACCATCGGACGTAAAAATACGATTGATTTCTTTTTGGAACGTTTTGTGAGCAAAGGGCTCGCGAAGCTGGAGCCATGGGTCAGATGCTTGTTGCGGCTGAGTTTCTACCAGCTGCACTATTTGGACCGCATCCCCGACCATGCGGTCGTCAGCGAAGCGGTCAATATCGCGAAGCGCCGAGGCCATCAGGGGATCTCGGGCATGGTCAACGGCGTGCTGCGCGCAATCATCCGCGGCAAGGCTGAGCTTACGCTTCCGGCTGCGCTCGGCGACGTGAAGCGCATCGCGCTGGGCCACTCCCATCCGGAGTGGCTCGTGCGCAGATGGATCCGTCAGCTGGGACCAGAGCTGACGGAACAGATCTGTGCGGCGAACAATGAGCCGCCGCACGTGAGCATTCGCGCGAACGCGAGGCGTCGCAGCCGTCTGGAGCTGCTGGAGCAGCTCCAGGGCAGCGGCCTCAGCGCGGAAGCGTCAAAGCTGGCCCCGGCTGGCATCCTTGTGCAGGGGGCCGGGAACATGGCTTTGTCCCCCGGCTTCCTGCAGGGGGACTTCTCGATTCAAGACGAGAGCTCGATGCTCGTCGCCGAAGCTCTGGAGCCGCGTCCAGGCATGACGGTGCTGGACTGCTGCGCCGCCCCTGGCGGCAAGACCGCTCACATCGCGGAGAAGATGGATGATAGCGGTAAGATTTGGGCTTGTGACCTGCATGAGCACAAGCAGAAGCTGATCGCAGATCAAGCGGAGCGTCTGGGACTGTCGTCGATTCAGACGCTTGTGATGGATGCTGCGAAGCTGGATGAGCATTTTGCGGCGGAGTCGTTTGACCGCATCCTGCTCGACGCGCCGTGCTCAGGCTTAGGCGTTATTCGCCGCAAGCCTGATTTGAAGTGGGCGAAGCAGGAAGCTGAGATTGATGCGATCAGTGAGCTGCAGTACGCGATCTTAAGCCGGGTACACCGGCTGCTGAGGCCTGGCGGCGTGCTGGTATACAGCACGTGTACAATTGAGCATGCGGAGAACGCTGGCATGGTGGAGCGTTTCCTCGCGGAGCATCGCGATTTTGAGCTCGCGCCGCTGCCGGCGGAAACTTTCGCGAGCGTTGATCCTACGGCTGCTGCCGCCGGGATGGTGCAAATTTTGCCGCAGCAGTTTCATTCGGACGGCTTTTTCATTGCGCGTCTGCGCAAACGTGCTTAACTCCAAGAGGGGGATGTGTGTTCGTTCCCGCTTTGTGATAAAATAAACAGGATTAGCAATAATGATGGAACAAATAACAACAGGTTGTGATAAATAGTGTCTAATAAACCGTATTTGAAAGAAAAACCATTTGTATATGATTTAAATTGGGATGAGTGGCAGAGCTGGGTGAAAGAAAACGGCGAGTCCTCATTTCGAGCTGGGCAAATTTTTGACTGGCTGTATATTAAGCGTGTGTTCAGCTTCGACGAGATGTCCAACTTGCCGAAGGCGCTGCGCGACAAACTGAAGGATCAGTTTGAATTCGTAACGTTGTCCGAGATCGCAAAGTACCAGTCGCAGGACGGCACCGTCAAGTTCTTATTTGAGCTTGAAGATAAGAATGCGATCGAAACCGTCGTCATGAAGCATAACTACGGCAACAGCATTTGCGTTACTACGCAAGTAGGGTGCCGGGTTGGCTGTACCTTTTGCGCGTCTACACTAGGCGGTCTTAAGCGGGATTTGAGACCCGGGGAAATTGTGGCTCAGGTCGTTAAAGCTCAGAAGCTGCTGGACGAGTCGGGGGAGCGTATTTCTTCCATCGTGATCATGGGAATCGGCGAGCCATTTGAGAATTATGAAGCGACGATGAATTTCTTGCGCGTGATGATTCATCCGAAGGGCTTGAACATTGGGCAGCGTCATATCACGGTTTCGACAAGCGGAATTGTGCCAAATATTTACAAGTTCGCAGATGAGAATCTACAAGTCAACTTGGCGATTTCTATTCATGCTCCGAATGATACGCTCCGCTCGAAACTGATGCCGGTCAATCGCAGGTTTCCTTTCGTTGATTTGATCGAAGCTTGTAAGTATTACATTGCCAAAACTGGCAGACGCATCACGTTCGAATATGCCCTCATGGGGGAAGTGAATGATCAGGCTGAACATGCAGAAGAACTGGCGCAAGTGTTGAAGGATATGCCGCTTAGCCACGTGAACCTGATTCCTGTGAATTTCGTGGCCGAACGGGATTTCAAACGTACGCCTAGAGACGATATTTTCACCTTCCAACGTATTCTTGAGAAGGCCAAAATTAATGCCACCATACGCCGTGAACAAGGTAGTGACATCGCTGCTGCATGCGGACAACTGCGCGCGAAGCATATGGAGAGCAAGTCATGAGGTGAAATCAGGATGAAGATGGTAAGCCGCACCGATATCGGTAAAGTCCGTTTAGTGAATGAGGACCGCGCCGCCATACAGCATGAGCTGAATGGCCTTTCTTTGGCTATTGTCGCTGATGGTATGGGGGGACACCAGGCTGGCGATATTGCCAGCCAAATGGCAATTGATATGATCAGTAATGAACTGCAAACCATCCATTGGGGAATGCCCGTTGACGCTTGTAAGCAAGTGCTGAAGGAAGCGATCGAGAAGGCGAACGAGAAGATTTATGAATTTGCCTCTGGACAAGAAAGTTATCATGGCATGGGCACGACAGTTGTCGCCGTGATCGCTTCCCAAGAGCTGCTGATCATCGGTCACATCGGTGACAGCCGTGCGTACAAAGTTGCCGGGGAGTCGATTACTCAGCTAACAGAAGACCATTCCCTGGTGTATGAGCTTGTGAAGAACGGTCAGATAACCCTTGAAGAAGCCGATCATCATCCCCGTCGTAATTGGATTACGCGAGCGCTGGGCACAGAGCCTAGCGTAGAGGTGGACTTATACGAGTATTCGTGGCGGCCTGGGGATACGATTCTGATCTGCTCTGACGGTTTAAGCGGATTAGTGGATTCCGGCGATATCTTACGCATCATCAAATCGCATGCTGAGCTGGATGCTGCTGCGGAACAATTGATTCAAAGCGCGCTGGATGAAGGTGGAGACGATAACGTAACGGTTGTTTTACTTGCGCACGATTCTGATTCGGACGAAAAAAGGGGTGATGGGAATTGATCGGTAGAAAGCTTGGGGGCCGCTATGAAATTCTAGACCGTATTGGCGGAGGCGGCATGGCTTTAGTTTATAAAGGGCATGATCTTTTATTAAATCGTAAAGTGGCTGTAAAAGTACTGCGACAGCAGTATGTGCATGACGAAGAGTTCATTCGTCGTTTCCGCAGAGAAGCTCAAGCAGCCGCTTCCCTTTCTCATCCTAATGTCGTCAGTATTTATGACGTGGGACAAGAAGAAGATGTGCATTACATTGTCATGGAATACATAGAAGGCACTACTTTGAATGATTTAATTAAGGAGAGAGCACCACTGCAGGTGGAAGACGCTGTTCATTACGCCAGCCAAATTGCAGATGCGCTCGATCACGCTCATCATAATGAAATTATTCATCGGGATATTAAGCCGCACAATATTTTGATCGGCAAAAACGGCCGTGTCAAAGTGACGGATTTCGGTATCGCACGGGCTGCAACGTCTTCCACGATAACGCAAACGGGAGCTGTTGTCGGTTCTGTGCATTATTTCTCGCCGGAGCATGCGAAAGGTACGAATACCGGCGAAAAATCCGATTTGTATTCCCTCGGTATCGTGATGTATCAAATGCTGACGGGCCGCCTGCCTTTTCTTGGCGAAAGCCCGATTTCCGTGGCTTTGAAGCATTTGCAGGAAGATGTGGAAGATCCTCGTAAAGTAAATCCTCTCATTCCGCAGAGCGTGGAAAACATTATTCTGAAAGCCATGCGCAAAAAGCCCGATGAACGCTACCAGTCTGCGAAGCTGATGATGGCGGATCTTGATACGTGCTTGCACCCGGATCGCCGGAATGAAGCCAAAGTGGCTTTTTGGGATGCCGATGGAATGGACGAGGAGCGTACCTTGGTTATGCCAGCCATTCGTGCGGATCAGCTTGCGAGCTTCGATGACGACGATGAACCTGAGAAGCCATCTTGGCGCGAGGAGCCTGTTCCCAAGAAGGGGAAGGGTTGGATTAAGCCGCTTGTATGGATTGTCATTTTGCTGATGATTCTTGGCGCTATGTGGTACGCAATCGGATATGTGAAAGGGATGTTCACCATTGAAACGGTCCAGGTTCCGGACGTGGTGAACAAGACATTAACGCAGGCGGAAGCCGAACTGACCACCGCTAAGCTCGGGTTTACGGTAGAATATGATCAGGAGAGCAAAGCGCCTAAGGATACGGTTATCCGTCAAAACCCGAGCGGCATGCGAATGAACGTTGGCACCAAGGTGACGCTGTATGTTAGTAAAGGCGCTCCTAAGATCAAGATGGAAAGCTATATCGGCCAGCAGCTCAAAGACGCCAAACTGAAGCTGGAAGCGCTTGGTATTGATGATACTCAGATTACGTTCACGCAAACGACGACGGATGATCCGCCAGACACAATCCTGAAGCAGACACCTCTAGTCGGGGAAGAATTTGAGCTGGATAAAGCAGCGATTACTTTCGTTGTAAGCAAAGCAAAGGAAACCTTCAAAATGCCGGATCTCGTCGGCATGACGGAGGCTGAAGCGAAGGCGCAAATCACCAAGCTGAACCTTAAGCTTCCTGCGAACGGCATTACACGCGAGAAAAGCTACAAGGTTGCCAAAGGGAAGGTAATCAAGCAATTTCCATTTGATAAGAACACCGATGTCTCCGTTGGCTCCGAAATCTCTTTGATTATTAGCGATGGATTGCCGGAAGATGCTGGACAACTGACTGTCAGTGTCCCGGTAAAGCCGACGACGGAGGGCAAGGATTCCGAGTTTAAAATTATCGTTAGCGATGCGCAGTATGAGAACTTCGAATACAAAACGGAAAAAGTATCGAAGCCTCAAAACCTGGATGTCAAAGTCATTGTTTCTCCGGATAAGAAAGCCGTAATCTTGATTAAAGAAGGAGACAACTTGGTTAATTCCATTACACGTACCTATCAAGATTATTTAGATCAAAAGAACGGCAAGAACGTCTCGCCGAGTCCTAGCGTCTCGCCTTCGTCATCGCCTAAACAGCAAAACAACGGGCCGGCTATTCCGGTGGGCGGCAATGGGCAAGGTCAATCAGGTGGCGCTGCCTCAAAACCACCTACTGGAGGCACAAATTAATGCCGCAAGGAATGATTGTTAAAGCTTTGAGCGGTTATTACTATGTTCTGCCCGAAGGGGCGGAGCTCCAGGATGTTAATACGATTACTTGCCGCGGTAGAGGCGTGTTTAAGAACAGGAAAATAACGCCTCTTGTCGGTGATCGGGTCATGTTTGAGGAGACAGAGAATGGGGAAGGGACTGTTACTGAAATCCTGCCCCGCTCTTCGGAGCTGATTCGTCCTCCGATTGCCAATGTGAACGTGGTTGTACTTGTATTCTCAGTGACAGAGCCTGTTCTGAATTTGCAGCTGCTAGATAAATTTCTTGTTCATATTGAACATACAGGCATCGAAGTTGTACTTTGCTTCACCAAAAGTGATTTATTGTCAGATCACAATAATCCTGCAGCACCTAAAGAAATGACGGTTGCGGAGTTGGACCGGATTACGAAGCTGTATGAGGGGATCGGCTATACCGTGCTGAAGACGAGTTCTCGCCTGAGAGTGGGTGTGGAATCGATTCTGCAACATCTCGAAGGCGCGGTCAGCGTTTTTGCGGGGCAATCCGGTGTAGGCAAGTCCTCTTTGCTGAATGAAATGATTAGCGGCCGTAATTTGGAGACGAATGAGATTTCTCAACGTTTGGGCAGAGGAAAGCATACCACCCGCCATGTTGAGCTGCTTCCGCTGAACAATGGCGGTCTCGTCGCAGATACGCCGGGATTCAGCCAGTTGGATTTCATGGAAGTCGAAGCAGAAGGGCTTAGCAGCTGCTTCAAAGAATTCGCTGAGGTAGCAGAGGGCTGTCGGTTTAGGGGCTGTTTGCATCTGCATGAGCCGGATTGCAAGGTTCGTGATGCGGTGGCCGAAGGAACGATTGCCGCTTCGCGTTATGATCATTACTTGTTATTTTTAGGGGAAATCAAGGATCGGAAGAGGAGGTATTAGGAACGAATGGTACATATAGCACCTTCTATTTTATCAGCTAACTTCGCCAAGCTTGGTGAAGAGATTAAAGACGCGGAGCTTGGCGGAGCAGATTGGATCCATGTGGATGTCATGGATGGCCATTTCGTGCCCAATATTACGATTGGACCACTTGTTGTTGAAGCCATACGTCCGGTGACGAAGCTGCCGCTGGACGTCCATTTAATGATAGAGGAGCCTGATCGCTATATTCCTGACTTTGTTAAAGCGGGCGCAGACCTCATTTCTGTCCATGTAGAGGCTTGTACGCATCTGCACCGGACGCTTCATCTGATTAAGCAAAGCGGCGTCAAAGCAGGGGTTGTCCTTAACCCTGCAACCCCGATTTCGCTGATTGAACACGTGCTCGATGAGCATCTGGATCTTGTTCTTATAATGACCGTCAATCCTGGCTTTGGCGGACAAGCGTTCATTCCCGGCATGCTGAGCAAAATCCGCGCACTGCGCGATCAAGCGAACGCTAAGGGACTGAGCGGTCTTCACATTGAGGTGGACGGCGGTATCAACGAAGTGACAGCTCGCCAGGTGATCGAAGCGGGAGCCGATGTGCTCGTCGCAGGCAACGCTGTATTTGGTCAGTCCGACCGCGCCGATGCAATTAAACGAATTCGGGGGTAGAGGGGAGCGGGACGATGAGATTTCTCTGGCTGTTTCTGTACAGTCTAGTTTGCGCCGTGCTTCTTGCGTGTTTTTCTAACATACACGATTTCACGAAGTATATTTTTTCGCTCGGTGCGTTGTATCTGGGGATGCGTTTCTTCCGTCGGTTTGAGGGGCTCGGGTTTCGGATTTGGTTTATCGTGATTGCCGTGGTCTTGTATTTCATTTTCACCTTAATTTATGCGCTATACACGCAGATGGGTATAACTGCACCCTAGCTGCATACATATAGTTACAAGAGCGATGCGCTCTTGTAGCTTTTTTTGCTTTCTGGAATTGAATAGATCGGAGAAAGTAAAATAGAAGGTACTTTTTCACGACCGGGGCATATACTGTTGTAATGATGTTAGTGCTCACGAAGTCGAAGTCAGTCTTCGGCATGCGTCCGTTTACTGGCTAAACTCTAAGGAGGGGTAGAGAATGAAGTTCTACACAATCAAGCTACCAAAATTTTTGGGTGGATTCGTGAAAGCTGTACTTAATACGTTTAGCAAAAACTAAGTTGGCTAACACATACGAAGTCCAATTCCCCAGAAATGCAAAAAAAGCACCGGAAGGTGCTTTTTGTCTTTTTACATAAAGTATAAGTATCCGAAAATTAAACGCGAGCCACTTTACCGGACTTCAACGCACGAGCACTTACGTAAACCCGTTTTGGTTTACCATCAACGAGGATGCGAACCTTTTGAACGTTAACTCCCCAAGTACGCTTATTTTTATTGTTAGCGTGGGACACGTGGTTTCCTGATTTAGGACTTTTACCTGTAACGAAACATTTGCGGGACATGTTTGACACCTCCTTCGGCAGTATACAAAGCAGCCTGGGTGGCAAGCCTAAGCTTGACATGACAGCTTTCCTCAAATTTAGACTTTGCTTCTTGTGATTCTTATAATAACCAGCAAAAACACACTTAAATATAATAGCATAGCAAAAGGAGCAGAGTCAACGAATTACCTTCTTTTTTGCCGTTTATTTATGAAGTATGTTATAGTACAATGAAGATTAGCCCACCTTTCCGAATACATAGTAATTGACGATTTGGCGTCGACTTTGCTGAAGCAAAGCAGGAATGGGAATACTTACATAGTTAGTTGCTAAAGTGGGAAACATGAAGGAGTTGTTAAATAATGCCAATTGAACTCACAACTGAGTTTGGAAAAGTGTATATTACCAATGAAGTGATTTCAACTCTGGCGGGATCCGCTGCGTTAGATTGTTATGGACTTGTTGGCATGGCCACTAGAAAGCAATTAAAAGACGGCATAGCAGAACTGCTAGGACGGGACAATTTAAGCCGCGGTGTCGAAGTTCGTCGGGAGAACGGGCGACTCGAGATTGATCTTTATATTATTGTCAGCTATGGAACCAAAATATCCGTAGTTGCCGGCAATGTCCAAACAAAAGTCAAATATATTTTGAACGATGTCGTAGGGCTTCATGTGGACGATGTGAACATTTTTGTTCAAGGCGTTCGTGTAGCCAAATAAAAGCCCGATAACCAGGAAGGGGAATCACTTTGAGTAAGCGCTTTATTTCAATAAATGGAAATGACTTCACTGCCATGGTCTTGGCGGGTGCGGATAACCTTCGCAGAAATGTAGACAAGGTTAATGGATTGAACGTTTTCCCTGTACCCGACGGAGATACCGGCACCAACATGAATTTAACACTCACCGCTGGTTGTGAGGAACTGAAAAAGAAGCCATCCCCTCATATTGGGAAAGCAGCTGATGCATTGTCCAAAGGGTTACTGATGGGCGCCCGGGGTAACTCTGGGGTTATTTTATCACAGCTGTTTCGCGGGTTCGCGAAGCATGTGCACGATCTAGAGAATGTGAATGCACAGCAATTCGCGGCTGCGTTGCAGCAAGGGGTAGAGACAGCGTATAAGGCTGTCGTGAAGCCGGTAGAAGGCACAATTCTGACAGTATCCAAAGAAGCGGCCAAACATGCCACACAGTATAGACGCGGCGGCGATTTGCTCGATCTTATGCAGGAAGTTTTGAGCAAGGCGAACGAAGCCCTCGCTAGAACGCCTGAGCAGCTTGCTGTGCTCAAGCAGGTTGGGGTGGTAGATGCAGGCGGTCAAGGGCTTGTTTGCGTGTATGAAGGCTTTGTCACAGCGTTAAACGGGGGTCTGCTTCAGGTAGAGGAAGATTACGCGACGATGGATACAAGGCTCGATACAGTTTCCGTAGTTCCGGGCTTGAATCTGGCCAAAGAAGTCCACTCCCATCTTCCGGCGCAGGCGCACTTGGCTACTGAAGATATCGAATTCGGGTATTGTACGGAATTTATGCTAACGATTGAACCAGGCAAGGTGACAGGGCTTGTTTTCGATGAAGGCAGGTTCCGGGAGCAGCTTAGCAAACTGGGAGATTCTTTGCTTGTCGTTGCCGATGAGGAACTGGTGAAGGTGCATATTCATGCCGAATATCCAGGCGAAGTCATGAATCAAGCGATGAATTACGGTGCACTGAGTCGTATCAAAATTGAAAATATGCGCGATCAGCATTCACATATATTGGAAGAGATGACTACGGAAGGTTACGAGGCTCCTGCTCCGACTGCTGTAACAGCGGCAGCACCAGGCAAGCTGTATGGTTTCGTTGCAGTCGCTTCGGGCAAGGGCATTACAGAGATTTTGTCCAGTGTAGGCGTCGATGTCGTATTGTCCGGCGGACAGACCATGAATCCAAGCACAGAGGATATCGTGAATGCGGTTAACAGCATTGATGCGGGAACGGTCTATGTGCTTCCGAACAACTCCAACATCATCCTCGCAGCGCAGCAAGCAGCTGATCTAGTCGACAAAACTTTGATCGTGATTCCATCCAAATCCATTCCCCAAGGTCTTGCAGCCATTCTGGCGTTCCAAGAGAAAGCAGATGCCCAAACGAATACGGAAGCGATGAACGAATCACTTCGCCGTGTGAAATCCGGGCAAGTGACTTACGCGGTGCGTGATACGAACATGGACGGTATTGACATTAAGGAAGGGCATTTTATCGGCATTCAAGATGGCCGGATTGTGTCTTCACAGCCAAGTTTGATGGATGCTTGTAAAAAGCTGCTCGAAGAAATGATTGATGAAGGCAGCGAGATCGTGACCATCCTCACCGGAGAAGATGCGGTGAGCGCAGAGACGGAAGAACTTGAGGCCTTCATTCAGACGGCTCATCCCGAAGTTGAAGTTGAGCTTCACCCTGGCGGGCAGCCTTTGTACGCGTACCTGTTCTCTGTAGAATAAACGATCCTCCCCTCGGTGGATTAAATTTGGGAAATGGAGTGAGCCCTGTTGACACATATTCGTATTGTAACGGACAGCACGGCCGACATACCTTTGGCACTTAGACAAGAGCTTAACATTGAGATGGTGCCGCTTAAGATTCATTTTGGAGATGAGCAATTTTTAGATGCGGTGACGCTGCGATCCGAGGAGTTTTATCCTAAGCTGACCTCGTCATCTCATTTTCCTAGAACTTCACAACCGTCTCCTGCGGAGTTTCTTGGCTTATATCAGAGTTTGCTGGAAGAGCCGAATACGGAAATTATTTCAATTCATTTATCTTCTGCGCTGAGCGGAACGTACCAGTCGGCCTTGCTGGCCTCCACGATGCTGGAGGAGTCTACCGGCAAAGTTCATGTGGTTGATTCCCGCTCTGCGTCTTACGGTATTGGCGCCTTGGTTGTCGCTGCTGCGAAAGCAGCCAAAGCTGGAAAAAGCGCGGCAGAAATTATAGAGCAAGTAAAAATGATCAGAGAGAACTTTTACATATACTTCCTCGTAGATACACTTGAATTTCTGCAAAAGGGCGGAAGAATCGGCAAAGCGTCGGCATTGTTTGGTTCTTTGCTCAATATTAAGCCAATCCTCTCGATAGATGGTGAGGGTGAAGTGGCGGCTGTTGATAAGGTTCGGGGTCAAAAGAAAGCGATCGCGCGTATTCTAGAGCTGCTCGCCGCTGATGTGCCGAATCGCCGTATTCCGTCTATACATATTGCCCATGCCAACAATTTGGAAGGCGCTCAGCTGTTGCGAGAAGTCATTACCCAGCAATTTGAGGTGCAGCAGGTTGACTATATTACACTGGGCCCTGTCATTGGCGCACACGCTGGACCCGGTACTATCGCAGCGTTCGTTAGTGCGGTGTAAGCGATGGATTTAAATCAAGTTGTAGTACGCGAAGTCCATGGAGTCGGCGCTCAAAAAGTACTTGAGCTAAACGCCATGGGCATTTTTACGGTTATGGATTTACTGGAGTATGTGCCATTCCGGTATGAGGATTACACAGTGCGTGATATCGCCAGCGTGAAAGACGGCGACCGTGTCACAGTGAAAGGTTATATCATCGGGGAGCCGGTGCTGCAGCGTTACAGCGGCAAGTCTCGACTTTCCTGCAAGGTGATGGTCGATGACTTTCTCCTGACGGCGGTGTGGTTCAACCGTCACTTTTTGAAAGATCGCTTGCGGCCGCAGCAGGAGATTATTCTAACCGGCAAATGGGATGGCAAGCGGAGGCAAATGAGCGTGTCCGACTCCGAGTTCCCCGGACAAGGTGATTCGAATACCGGCACCATTCAGCCGGTCTATTCGGTTGCAGGCACGATTACGCAAAAGTGGATGCGTAAAGTCATTCAGCAGGCGCTGACACAGTACAGCGCCATGGTCAGTGAAGTGCTGCCGGCCGGGATTACCGGCAGGTACGGGTTCATGCCGCGCAGCAAGGCGCTGGCTGTCATCCACACGCCGAGCGGTGTGGAGGAAGGCAAGCAGGCGCGCCGGCGCATGGTGTATGAGGAGCTGTTCCTGTTCCAGCTCAAGCTGCAGGCTTACCGCGCCGTGACGCGCAGCCGCGCGGACGGGTTGAAGCAGCAGGTCGACCTGCCTGCTGTGCGCGCCTTCGTGCGCGCGCTGCCCTTCCAGCTGACGGAGTCGCAGAAGAAGGTCGTGGGCGAGATCCTGCACGATATGCAGGAGCCGTACAGTATGAACCGGCTGCTGCAAGGCGATGTCGGTGCAGGGAAGACGATCGTCGCGGCTATAGGCCTCTACGCGACGTTCAAGGCCGGCTACCAAGGCGCGCTGATGGTGCCGACGGAGATCCTGGCGGAGCAGCATAAGCGCTCGCTGGACCGCTTGTTTGAGCCCTACGGGCTGCAGGTTGCGCTGCTGACAGGCAGCTCGACGGACCGTAAGCGGCGGGATCTGCTCGCTTCGTTGCAGATGGGCATGATTGATGTGCTGGTCGGAACGCACGCGCTTATTCAAGAGGACGTCTACTTCCGTCAGCTAGGGCTGGTTGTGACGGATGAGCAGCACCGTTTCGGGGTGAACCAGCGCAGCATTTTGCGGCGCAAGGGGATGAACCCCGACGTGCTGACGATGACGGCGACACCCATTCCGCGAACGCTGGCGATTACCGCTTTCGGCGACATGGACGTGTCGACGCTGCGGGAGCTGCCCAAAGGGCGTAAGCCGATCAAGACGTATGCCGTCCAGCATGCTATGCTGGAGCGTGTGCTTGGTTTCATCCAGCGCGAAGTGACGGCAGGGCGGCAAGCGTATGTGATTTGTCCGCTCATCGAAGAGTCGGACAAGCTGGACGTGCAGAATGCCATCGACGTCCATATTCAGCTGCAGCAGCATTTTCCGCATATGCGGATCGGCCTGCTGCACGGTCGCATGAGCGCGCAGGAGAAGGAAGCGATCATGCGCGCATTCAAGGAAGGGACCATGGAGACACTGGTGTCGACCACGGTCATCGAGGTTGGCGTGGACGTGCCGAACGCCACGCTGATGGTCATCTACGACGCCGACCGCTTCGGCCTGTCACAGCTGCATCAGCTGCGTGGGCGGGTGGGACGCGGCGAGCACCAGTCCTTCTGCGTGCTCATCGCCGACCCGAAGACCGAGGTCGGCAAGGAACGCATGAAGGCGATGACCGAAACCTCCGACGGCTTCGAGATTGCCAGGCGCGATCTGGAGCTGCGCGGGCCGGGCGATTTCTTCGGCACGAAGCAGAGCGGGCTTCCGGAGTTCCGCGTGGCCGACATGATGGCGGACTTCGAAGTCATGGAGCAGGCGCGTGATGATGCTGCTGAGCTCGTCGGCGATTCATCGTTCTGGACGGGTGCTTCCTTCCTGCCTTTGAGAGCTTACTTGGAGCGTGCTCATATTTTTGATAGTGAAGTGCTAGATTAATCTATCAGAAGTGCTTATCATGAAACAAAACGCTAGGATAGACTGATGATTATTGTCAGTCGCGATCCTAGCGTTTTTTTTTGCGGGCAGAATGTTAATTCTATCCTAATTGAGGTTAGTTTCGTATCTGTCTATTGCTGAGCAGTCTTAGTAGAATAAACGTAGAGGCTTAGTGGGCTCACCGCTCGAAAGAGGATCATGGGAGCGCATAACATTTAATAGCGAAAGGTGTGTAGGAAATGACAAATCCGATTATTCAAGAACGAACAGAGCGCACTCAGTGGTTTTTGCAGGATCGATTCGGTATGTTCATTCACTGGGGACTGTATGCTATTCCAGCTAGGGGAGAATGGGTGCGCAATGCGGAGCGCATTTCGGTAGAGGCCTATCAACCCTATTTCGATGAATTCGATCCTGTTCGCTATGATCCTAAAGCGTGGGCGCGGGCAGCCAAGCAAGCGGGTATGAAATATGCGGTATTGACGGCAAAACATCATGATGGTTTTTGCTTATTTGATAGCGCTCTCACAGAATATAAATCAACGAACACCAAGGCCGGGCGAGATTTAGTGCGGGAATTTATTGAGGCATTTCGGGCGGAAGGCTTGAAGGTGGGGCTCTATTATTCGTTAATCGACTGGTATCATGAGGATTACCCGGCTTATGGAGATCGTCACCATCCGATGCGGGATCACGAGAGCTATGTTAGAAATCCAGAGACGTTCGACCGGTATTTGGCCTATATGCATGGGCAAGTCAAAGAACTGCTCACGAATTATGGCAAGCTGGACATCATGTGGTTTGATTTCTCCTATGATCAGATGAAGGGGGAGACCTGGAAAGCACCAGAGCTTATGGCGATGATTCGGTCTCTGCAGCCGCACGTCATTGTAGACAACCGATTGGACGCGAGCGGCGAAGAGGGCGGAAGTATTTATACGAACAATCCACTCAGCTATTCGGGCGACTTTGCTTCACCGGAACAAATTATTCCACCGCAAGGTGTGACGGATCACGAGGGTAATCCCATTCCATGGGAGGCTTGTATCACGCTGAATAATAACTGGGGCTATGCAGCTCAGGATTTCCAGTATAAATCCCCGACTACCGTCATTCGAAAACTGGTAGAGTGCGTCAGCAAAAATGGTAATTTGCTCTTGAATGTCGGGCCTAATGCGCTTGGCGAGATTCCGAAGGAGTCATTGGATATTTTGTCAGAGATTGGCGACTGGGTTCAGAAAAATGGGAACAGTATTTACGGCTGCGGGCAAGCCGATTGGCCGAAGCCGGAGTGGGGCAGGTACACGCAAAAGGGCAATTTGCTGTATGCTCACTTGTTCGAAGAAAGTGTAGGTCCCATTAACTTGAATGGATTGGCTGGTAAGGTGAAGAAAGCCAGACTGCTGTCGGATGGTTCCGAGGTCTTCTTAAGCCGTCCTTGGAATGCTGCTCAGTATCCGGAGGATGCGTTCATTAGTTTCGGTAGACCGGAGCACTCCAGCTATCCGCTGCCGGATAAGAGAGCGACAGTTGTGGAGCTTACGCTGCTTTAATTTTTAAAATTAATATTTGACCACGCCCCTATTCGATTTTAAGATAATAGTAGTCCTATTATTATTTTGGAAACGAGGGTGCCATCATTTGACTTATTTTCTTGTATATTTACTGCTGATGAATATCGTTACCTTCATAGAAATGGGGCACGACAAGGGGCAAGCCAAAAAAGGCGGCCGCAGAGTCCCGGAGAAGCGGCTGTTTATGTTTGCTGCACTTGGTGGCGGGATCGGCGGTTGGCTTGGCATGCGGGTTTGGCGGCATAAGACGAAGCATACCTCATTCGTTATTGGCATGCCGCTGCTTGTTGCGCTAAATTGCATATGTGTTATTTTGATCGCTATTTATATGTAGCAAGTTTGTGTTCGTTCCCTCATATGTATAAAGCATGACGGGACATCGGAGGTACGAACATGAGTTATCAGCTGTACGGCATCGATCCTGCGTTGATTGAGCGAGTCAAGTTCAAAATAAGAAACCCAGTGATTAAGGAACGCCTCATCATGCTGCTGCAAAGCGTTACGAAGGCTGATTTGCAAAATCGTATGAAGGTCGCACAGCTCATCGGGATTGTCTCTGGCATTCTCGGGGAGAATCTGACCAACTTCCAGGCGAATCAGATTTTGGAGTTCATTCTTTCCCAAAATATCGATCCCTCCAACACGTTTCACTTAATTAAACTGTGGTCCATGTTTCGATAAGCCAGACAAAAAATGCCGCCTGCAGGGTCTAAACGACCTGGTCAGGTGGTATTTTTTTACTTTTTGAAAAAACCACTTGCATAACGAATACGTGTTCGGTATATAATAAGTAACACGAATATATGTTCGCATATGGTGGTGGAAAATATGAGTGTTCATGCAAGAATTGAGACAGAAGAGGATGTTCAAATTATTAAGGAATATACGCTGCTGCCCATTTTACTCGATATGTTGGCAAGGGATATGGAGGAACTCAAGGTTTATAAGGATAAAATTGTGTACAATCATATTCTTTTTTACCTCAGAGAGGTGGAGACCGCCATTTATCCTCAATTGCAAAGCATTAAGAGCGTTATGAAGAAAAGAGATATTAAAGTGATTCATACCGAAATGAATGCATTAGGTATTAATGTCGAGTACAAAGTCCGAGGCTACATCCATCACTTCACGATGCTTCGCAGCTTAGTTAAAGCAGAACTGATGACTACGCTGATGAATATGCGGGGGGGATTACGGTGAGCAAAGGAAAGGAACGGACGATATTCCTAGCGGATTGCCAGAGCTTCTACGCAAGTGTAGAGAAGGCGGATCATCCGGGGGTCAGGGATAAACCGGTTGCGGTCGCCGGAGACCCTGCTTTGCGTTCTGGCATCATTCTAGCAGCTTGTCCCATTGCCAAATCCTATGGCGTTTCCACAGCCGAGCGACTAGGGGAGGCACTCAAGAAATGCCCGGAACTGGTCGTTATGCGCCCGCGCATGCAGCATTACATTGATGTTTCACTTATGATTACTAAAATATACGAAGAATTTACCGATCTCGTAGAGGTTTTCAGTATTGATGAGCAGTTTCTAGACATTACGGCAAGCTTGCCTATTTTCGGGGACCCAGATACGATTGCGATGGCGATTCAGCGCAAGGTGCTGCAGCAAACGGGCGTGAAGGTCCGCATAGGAATTAGCTCGAATAAAATACTGGCGAAGATCGCAACCGATATTTGGGCTAAAAAGAATGAGAGCGGCATTTTCACGCTGCGCCCGTCCGCCGTAGAGGAGTACTTATGGGCGCAGCCTGTAAGTAAAATGTTCGGTGTCGGTTCACGGATGACTGCGCATTTCGCCAGACTGGGCATGTATACGATCGGTGATGTGGCAAAAACGCCGCTGCCGCTGCTCAAGGACAAATTTCGTGCGCGCTTCGGCAAGCAATCAGACATTCACGCGGAAGTGATGTGGCGAACAGCGAATGGGCTGGATGATAGTCCGGTTACGCCCGGAACGTTTGACACGCCTCCGAAGTCTATAGGCCATATGATGACTCTTCCTAGGGACTATGCGGAATCTACTGAGGTGGATACGATCCTGCTCGAGCTTACTGAGGAGGTGTGCCGCGATTGCCGGCGCAAGGGATATATGGCGTCCATTGTTACCGTAAGCTGTATGTGCAGCCCATTTGACGCCCCGACAGGCTTTTCACGCCAAATGAAGATGCCTGACCCTACGAATCATACACGAACCGTTTTTCAAGCCGTTAAGCAGCTGTTCTACAAGTTCTGGGACACGATGCCCGTCCGCCGTGCTGGTGTGATGCTAAGTCAATTCGTTGACGATGATACTTATCAGCTTACGCTTTTTGAGGATCAGGTCAAGGCGAGGGCGCTTGAGAAAGTAACAGACAGCCTCAAGGACCGATTCGGCAATGCAGCGATTGTGCGGGCTTCTTCACTTACGACAGCCGGTCAAGCACAGAACAGAGCGCTCAAAATCGGGGGGCACTATAAATGAGTAAGAAACTGGAAAAGAACGGTTTATGGGAATCCAGCAGGATGATGCTGCCGCAGCACCGGGAAGCGCTGCAGAATTTGCGCAGCGACAAAGCTGTTCCGGCGAATCGTCCTACAGCGGAGGACATTGGCATTATGCGAGATTACGTGCTGCTGCCTTTGATGCACGGGATGATCAAAAGAAAGGCCGTCGAGATCGAAAGGTCTGCCGAAACGCTTAGACAGCTCTATTCACGCGCTGCCCACGCGCTTGCGGCCCAAATTCTAGCTGATGTAAGTGAAACCAAAGCGAAAATGATGCACAGAAGCATTCAAATATTTGAAGAAGAGAAGAATGACCGGGCCATTCACTACCGCTATGTTTGCCGCGGGCATGAAGACACGCTGATTATTGCGAAAGACTACATGCGAGCTGAAATGAGCGTGCGAACGGCCAGATACATTGATCACTTCGTCACAAGCATGTACAAAAAAGGTGACGAACTCAAAACTTAGTCCATGACGTACACAAAGAAGATATGACGCAACGCGCAGCCCGCTGGAGAAACCCTCCGCGGGCTGCGCGAATTGACGTGAGTATCTCTTTTTCACATAATGGAGGAGAGAGATTGAAACGTTAGACAGGGAAGAGGGAAGCGAAGACTCTCGCTAGGAAATATCAAGGCAAAGGATGTGCGGCCATGTGCGGACGTTATACAATAACCGTGACAATAGAGGAGCTGATGCTGCGGTATGATATTTATTACAAATATCCTGCGAGATACAGCCCCAAATACAATGTGGCACCCGGCCAGCAAATCATGGCGATCGTGCACGACGGTGAGAAAAATAAGCTAGGCGAGCTGCGCTGGGGGCTCGTTCCGGAATGGGCGAAGGACGAGAAGCTAGGCTATACGATGCTGAATGCAAGGTCGGAGACGCTTGCGGACAAGCCTGCGTTCCGCAAACCCTTTGAGCGCAAACGCTGCTTGATTCCGGCAGATTCCTTCTATGACTGGAAGGGAACGGGGAAGCAGAAGCAACCGATGCGGATTATGCTGCGCAGCAAAGAGGTCTTCAGCATGGCGGGGCTGTATGACACCTGGACATCTCCGGATGGCACCCGAATATCCACTTGCACCGTGATTACTACGGAAGCGAACGAAATGATGATTGATATTCATGAGCGTATGCCAGTCATTTTACCGCGAGAGGCAGAAGCGGTTTGGCTGGACCGCAGCATAACGAACACGGATGTGCTGCGCCAGCTACTGAAGCCGTACCCGTCTGATGACATGTATGCGTACCCCGTGTCTAGCAGGGTGGGCAACGTGCGCAATGATGATGAGCTATGCATAGAACCGTTAAGCCTGCTGCTGTAGGCGGATTGAGAGAATGGGAGAGGTAAAATGAGAATACGTATGGTTCTAAGCATCACGCTTGTATTTGCTATTATTTTCGGGTTGAACGGTTACATCGGCTGGCACGGTCAGGTCTTTCTAACGAACCAGTTGGGTTCTTGGTTTCATCCCGGCATATACTGGGTTGTTTTCTGGATTGTTGCCTTGTCGTATTTACTAGCATGGGCTGGTTCCAAAGTATTGCCTGCTGGAATGAAAATGGTATTGAAAGTTGTCGGTTCTTACTGGTTTGCCCTTATGCAGTTCGGTTTTCTGCTGCTGCCGTTGACGGACTTGGCCGCAGGAGTGCTCCATCTGGCATCTGTACCTGCTGCTACATTTACGCCTATCCTTGGGTGGATAGATGTAGGGATCATTGTTCTCGTCATGATTCGTGGTTCCTATAATGCGCGAAGCCCTATTGTAAGAAAGTATGAGATTACGATTCCCAAACAAGCAGGCGACTGGGAGCAGCTACGCATCGCCGTGGCTTCTGACATTCATTTGGGATCAATAGTGGGTAATCGTCATTTGCGAAAGCTGGTGAAGCATGTCAATGGCTTGAAGCCGGACTTGATACTCCTGCCAGGGGACGTTATTGATGATGATATTCGCCCGTTTATCCGCTATGATATGGGTACAACGATGCGAGAACTGCAAGCTCCGCTTGGCATTTATGCCGTATTAGGCAATCATGAATACATTGGTGGCCACATTCCTGCCTTCAAAGAACAGATGGACAAAATCGGTATTCGTGTACTCATGGATGAAACTGTGCATATCCAAGATCGCTTGTATCTCGTGGGCCGAAAAGACAAGGCGGCCGAACGAACGGCCGAAGGGCGAAGAGCACTTGCGTCCCTATTGGAGGGGACTGATCCAGGTCAGCCTATTATTGTCATGGACCATCAGCCCTATCATTTAGATAAAGCGGAAGCCGCGGGCGCTGATGTCATGCTTTCAGGACACACGCACAGGGGACAAATTAGCCCGAATTACCTGATCACAAGAAGGCTTTTTGAGCTTGATTGGGGCTACTTAAAGAAGGGGAATCTGCATGCCATCGTTTCCTCAGGCTTTGGTACGTGGGGGCCGCCGGTTCGTCTAGGGAGCCGTTCCGAAATTATTGAGTTAATCATCCATTTTAAAAGCAACGAGAGAAAAGAGGAGTAATCTACCATGCAAGATGCTGAAAAAAAACAAATTACACCGGCTGAACTAGCTGCAGCTATGCTGCAGTTTACGATGAAAAGCATCGAAAATAGTTGGGATACCCTAAAGCCGGCCGTTGCCGCTTATTTACAGGATCCGGTTATAACGCAAGATAAAGAAGATGAACTCATAAAAGAGATTTATATAGCGGCCTTGGCGCTAGAAATTTATTGTATTCCTCATGCTTTCGATGCAGAAATTGCTCGTTTGGTCAAATCGGGAATGGCAGAAATAATGGCTTCAAGCAACTTATCCGAGCATCGATTGTCTGAATCCATTAGCCAGCACTATCTCCCTCGTTTGGCAACCGTAGAATTATCTACGCAAGTAGATTTGGCTTTGGCGCTCGCTCAAGAGGCTGCGAGTATTCTATATGACCGCTTAGAGCTTCCGCTGAAGCCAATTGACCCGACGAACAGTTTGTTGTGGGTTAAGCTGTTTCCGTTTCTCGTCCAACATGTAGGGAAATGGCCGATTCTATCTACGAACTTCGAAGTTATTCAGGAGCGGAGGTAGTCATGGCGATGATGGCACAGAAAAGAGTTACCGTTTATGTATTATCCGGTTTCCTTGGAAGCGGGAAAACGACCTTATTAACCAAAGCGATTGATCATTTTACCGAAGCGGGGCGAAAGCCAGCCGTCATCATGAATGAGATCGGTGAAGTGAATTTGGACGGGCAGTTGGTTGCAAATGAAGTGCCAATGTCCGAGTTGCTGGGCGGCTGTATCTGCTGCTCGAGCCGAGGCGACCTGGCAACAGCTCTTCACGAGCTGGTAACCGGGGAACAGCCTGACTTGATTTTCATAGAATCAACAGGTATCGCGAATCCCATGGAAATCATTGATGAAGTAACCGATGCTTCGCTTATCATTCCAGTGGAACTCAAAGCAGTCATCACGGTTGTAGATGCTCCGCAATTGCTGGAGCTTAACCGGACAAGCAGGGGTAAAACATATCGCCTCATGAAGGAACAAATCCGGTGTGCCAACGTGCTTCTTCTGAATAAGACAGATCTGTTGACAGGAACGGCACTCGAGGAAGTGGATGCACTTGTGCGCGAATGGAATCCATATGCCTCCATTCACTTCACAGTTTTTAGTCAAATTGATATGAGACTTATTGAAATGCTCGAAGAAGAGGGATACGCTACACCCCATTTGACTGACGAGCATGTTTCACATGATCAAGAATCAGATAATCACACATCACACGAAGAACATAATCATGCTCACGAACACGGTAGCCACCATCATCATTCTCACAGTCATGTGATGGCGTATACGCATTTTTTTGAACGTGCAGTCGATAGTAACGCTTTCGAAGAGTTTGTCAGCAAGCTCCCCCAAGAGGTGTATCGTGCTAAAGGCATTCTTAGCTTCTCTGATACTTTAAGCCGTTTCTTATTTCAGTATGCGTACAGGGAAATGGATTTCGTCAAAATTACGCCAAAAGGCGAAGTGCCTGATGTTGCCGTATTCATTGGGGAAAATTTCTCTAGAGATGCCGTACGGGATGCATTGCTGAGGTTGGAATCCATGCCGGGCAGTGATTCCGAATCATAAGCGCAGTTTAATGAAGAATCCCAGCATGTATAATGCTGTGGATTCTTTTTATTGTGGTAAACAGTTATTAATCATAATTATTACTATTATGTGTTATAATGAGTGAGAGGCGAATTGGACAAGATTGTCGAAACATGGATGGTCAGCTACTTGACGTAGGATGCCAATTTGCTGCACTATGTTAGTAGAACAATTCATGACAGAGGAGTAATGCAAGTGGGCACTCATACACATACGATTGACGAGATGCTGAAAGCCATGGCTCAGCAGGGCTGGAGAATTACAGAGCAGCGCAGGAGTTTGGCAACATTATTTACGGAATCTGGAAGTTATTTATCGCCGAAAGACGTTTATGAATACATGAAAACCAAATATCCTGGTGTGAGTTTCGATACCGTGTATCGTAATCTTCGATTGTTGAGTGAGATGGGCGTGCTGGAGCAGTTTCATTTGGCTGACGGTTTGAAATTTAAAGCGAGCTGCTTATCTCACCATCATCATCATATGATCTGTGTGGGCTGCGAGAAGACGGTGACGTTCGAATTTTGCCCGATGAAGCTAGTTGAGGATTTGCCGAAGAACTTTGAAATTCAAAGTCATCGGTTTGAGATATTTGGCTATTGTGCGGAATGCAAGTCGTCGGCAGCCGCCGCGCCAGTAGAACATTAAAAAAGTCATGGAACCTCGTTCCGTGACTTTTTTTTGGCGGAAGAAACAGCCGGAAGCGCACCATATGGGTGCGTTTCTCGGTTTATTTGCTTTTGGCTACGTGAAGCAGTTCAGGTACGGTGACAAAGGTATAGCCGGCTGCCTTAAGCTTCGCGATTAACGGTCCAATGGCCTGAACCGTCCCTGACAAATCCTGGCTTTCAGCTCCACCAGAGTGCTGCAGGATGATAGAGCCAGGCTTCGTTTGCTGCATAATATTACTTAGCACCTGCTCCGAATTCAGAGATTTCCAATCAAGGGAATCGACATTCCAATTCACGATCAAATAATGGTGGTCAGCGACCCATCTGACCTGCTCCTCATTAATTGCTCCGTAGGGCGGGCGGATAAGCTTAGGCGCGTAGCCGATTAAGCCTTGCAACACATTTTCCGTGTTCATAATCTGGTTTTGGAATTTGTCTACCGATAATTTCGGCAAATTCGCATGGCTATAAGAATGATTACCAATGACATGGCCTTCACGAACAATTCGTCTAACCATATCAGGGTGGGTACTGGCCTGTGAGCCAAGCACGAAAAAGGTTGCCTTTACTTGGCTAGCTTTAAGAGCATCAAGCACCTTAGGTGTAAACCGCGTGTCAGGTCCATCATCGAAGGTTAGCGCGATCTTCTTCTCCTGACTAGATCCGCGCAGCTTGAAGGTGTCCGGGTATTTGACTACGAGTTGCGAAAGCGTAAGCTTTTTCTGAGAAATTCGAACTTGGCCTGAATTTTTTTGAACGGGAACGGAGGGCTTCTTAGAGCTGGATCCTTCAGGATGCGCGGCTTTCTTTGGATTAGTTCTTGGCGACGGGCTGGGCGCAACAACCGTTGGCGCAGATTTAGGTGGAACCGCAGTCGCAGTCAGAGGTGTTGCCACAGGTGTTGGTGTTAGTGCTTCTATGTTCCTTGGGCTCGGAATAGGTTCAAAATCAAACACGCTGTCATCGAGAATGGACTCTATTGTTGCTTCTTGCTCATCGACATGTGCATTTTGCACTGAGTGCTGATCCTGATATGACTTGCTTTTAGGCACACCGCATCCAGCAGCTAGCAGGCAAACGATGGCAGCGGAGCACACCCACTTGGTGGTCATGGCAATCCCTCCGAGCATTATGATATGCTCTAGCTTTTGTAATGAAGGGACAGTCTATCCTGTGAAATAAAGGAATAACATCTATTGGAAACCATGGACATGAACTATTTTCAGTCGTAGACCGTCATTACATATACTTAAACCGGTACACGTGAAAGGAGCGAGGATTAGGACATGATAGCCCTGATGAACAACAGAAAATTAGTGATTTTGATAGTTTTTGTGCTGTGCGTAGGCTGTTTTCATGAAAAAGCCTCGACTCTGCCAACAGGTACCCAATCGAACAAACCAGACAAGCAAATTAGTGGACTCTCTGTCATTCCGGGAGAGAATATACAAGTACATGATGAAAATGCAGATAAGCAGAATGTCCCGATCGAAGCCATTACATTTGTGGATGAGCTGCAAGGCTATGGCATTACGTCTGGAAACGGAAAAGCTTCGCTCATGCAAACTGGCGATGGCGGGATGACTTGGAAGGCCCTGAGAAGGGTAGCCAGTTTATCGGTGCCAAGCACGCTTTCCTTTCTTGATTCCCAAACAGGCTGGCTGCTGACAAATGCATCTAAAGACCGAAAATCGGAACTTAGCTTAACCGCGGACGGAGGTCAAACATGGGAAGTTATTGCACAGGATCTACCGGTAATTGAGGAAGACAAGGAAATCGTGTTCTTCCAGTTCTTTGATCGCCAGAACGGACTGCTAGCCATTCGCAACGACAAAGATCTGGTACTGCTTCGTACGCAAGATGGGGGAATCACTTGGTTAGCGTCAAATCGTATCCCTTTGCCAAGCGAAGGCGTGGTTACATTTCTTTCATCCATAGAGGGCTGGTTCGTTGGCTCGAGCTCATTCCCAAGTCCAAGTGAAAAAAATAGGGCAGTTGTAACGTTTTACCACATGACAGATGGGGAATCATGGGATGAAGCAGGGAAAGTATCGACATCTCTTGTGCCGAAGGCACTGTCTTTTGTAGATCCAAGACATGGTTTCGTACTGCTGCAGTCGAATCAGCAGAATCATGCTCAAGAGCAAGAACGACAGCTGCTTCGGACCAGCGACGGCGGAAAAGCATGGAGTATGCATGAGTTTCCCGCCGCCTTCCAGCCGGTTGATTCGAGTTTGCAGATTAGTTTCCTTACATCAAGCAGCGGCTGGCTATGGAATGCCCGAAATGTGTGGAAAACGAAAGATGGAGGCTTGAATTGGCAGTTGCTAACGCCTTAGAATTTCAAATGATTTTCTGATAAGTTACGATATCAAGGAATTTGCCCCATTTGAAGCCAACCTCGCGAAAGTGAGCGCACTGGGTATAGCCATTTTTCGAAAACATCTGAATACTAGGTTTGTTATCCGCGCAAATCGTAGAAATTAAGGAATGAAAACCTTGTTCTTTCGCGAACACTTCAATATATTGAATGGCGGCAGTACCGAGCCCTTTGCCTACGCATCCAGGCTGCAAATAGATCGTCACTTCTCCTGTAGTGGCATAAGCTTGCTTTTTTTTGTGAGGCATTACTTGAACGTAGCCTTGGAGTTCTCCATCCAACGTGATAACAAAAGTTTGAAACCGCGGGTTCGGATGAATAACACTTTCTGTAAACTCGGTAATTTCAACAGGTTCCGTATGAAAAGAAGCGGTCGAATTCATTACGAAATAGTTGTAAATTTCCATTAAAGCCGGAATATCCGACGCTTCTATTGATTTATATATAATTGTAGACATATAAGACTCCTTCTCTTCTTTTTCAAATAGACATCTAGCATCATTCCATGTATCTTAGATATAATATCTTACTATTAAAAGAAGATAAAGTTGAACATCGCAAATAGGGGGAGTCACATGTCGGGCAGTTCAGGTTACATTCTCGTGATTATTATTGGAGTCATTGTACTTGCAGGTCTTACATTCATGAATCTTCGCAAAATTAGCAAATCCACTGCGGACTTGACCCAGCTCAAAAAAAGAACGCTTCTTTGGAGTGAAATCTCGCTGGCGTTGTTCGTCCTGCAGTTGTTTTTCCGTGATCGTCAGGGCGGATTCTTGATTTTCTTTGGAATTCTAACTCTATTTACAGGGGCGCACTATCTAGGTGTGTTGTATTATTCGAAAAAAAGGGGTAAATAACAAAAGGAGAGAGGCTTTCCTAGGTAGTCAGGGCTACTGGTGGAAAGTCTCTTTTTTATGGGGTGATTACTCTTTCCAGCTTGTTGGTTGTGTTTTCGTTGGCAATTTCAGCTTCTGGTACCATTTTTTCTTTTTCTTTTGTTCTAATAACGTTCTTAGCTGCAGCATAACAAGCTTCGCCCTGTCTTCATCGGCATATTTGTCTCGTAGACGTTCAAAAATTGTAGGATCTTGCATTGGATTTGGATACCTTCTTTTCTGACTGTAAGATAAATGCGAAAAAAGGAGAATATATGTTCTCGTTTGACTATTATAGCATATGAGTTTTCGAGATGCTAGTCTACTAGCTCCATGAGGAATTATTCTCACGGGGCTATTTTTATTTGACCTTTTTAGGTAAGCGTTTAGTTCGAATCCTCCGGTCTTCGCATTAAATGTAGAGTACCTAAAGATAAAGAGGTGAAGACAATGGCTCGAGCAAAAGCAGTTCGTAACACTGATTTCGTTTTGATTACTTGGACGAGAAATCCGCTTCGTCCAGGTTCTGCGCGCAGAATTACCGCCTCTCGTGTAATCGGAAATGCCTCGCCTTGTACGTTTGCGTTAGCTCCTGGTAGGCTGTTGAATAATGCGTTTGCCTGTTTGTTGGATGCAGATATCGGTTTTAGAGTGGTGTATCAGAAGGACACATCAAGAATTAGCGGCGTAGTATTGCTGCGGCGCAATCGTTAAGCATTAGCTGATTTAACCCCACCGTGAGGTGGTTTTTTTTTGTTGATCACAAACGGTTAGCTCTCGTGGACATGCAAAGTAAGGAATGGTAAAATTTAACCATTATTACTGTGGGGGTCAAATCGAATGAAATTAGCTTTTATTTCAGATATACATGGCAATGCAGTCGCTCTTGAAGCGGTTTTAAACGATATCAAGCAAAATGAAATAGATAAAATTTATGTATTAGGCGATCTTTGTTACCGAGGACCTGAACCAAAACGCTCTTTAGAATTAATTCGATCTTTAAATACTGAAGTGATTAAAGGCAATGCAGACGAGTGGGTGGTCCGTGGCGTTCGTGAAGGGGAGGTTCCGCAAAAAGTGATCGAATTAATGAACGTCGAGCGTGACTGGACCTTTTCGAAACTTGAACCATCTGATATTGCCTATTTAGAAACACTCCCAACATCAATTAATTGTGAGGTCAATGGAATTCGAATAAACGCCTTCCATGCAACACCGGGTAGCTTATTTGAAATAGTCCTGCCAAACGTCGATGACGCTGGATTGCAGAACAGCCTGATGAGCTCACAAGATGCGCAGATATATGTGTATGCACACATCCATAAAGCTTATATAAGACACTTGAATGGTAAGGTTCTAATGAATGTTGGAAGCGTTGGGCTTCCGTTTGATGGAGTCACTAAAGCTTCTTATGGTCTGATTGAAGTTGAAAAAGGTAAATTGAAAACATCGATACAACGAGTTGATTTTGATGCGGAGAGAGTAATCGAACTTTATAGGGATGTAGACTATCCTAATGCAGAAATGATGTCAGAGATTGTTCGTAATGCTAGAGTTTGAGTCTGAAGGGAAATTATCTGGGGTAGCCGATTAAGATTGAATTGGAATTACGGAAAGATGAGCTTTAGAGGACTTTTAATTATTGTGAAGAATAGAAATATTTGTAACAAGATATTGAAGGGACTGATTTGATGAGTTTAATTGTAATTGTTGTCATCATGGTCATTCTTTTTAGCTTAACTGGTATGGTCAGCAAAGGCAGGCATAGAGGAAGTAATTTACCCAATCTCACAATGATAGTTCCAATTTCTTTGCTAATAATTCTTCAGATGATCCTAACAGAAATCATCATAACCATAATCACCACCATAATCATCATCACAATCACAATGAGTCCTCCAACGGAGGCGGAAGTGACAGTGGAGGTAGTAGTAGCGATTAAAAGAGAGTGTCCCAAAAGCCATAAAAAATGGCGAGGGGCACCTTTTTTATATAAAATGAATGGGAAAATAAGTAGACAAACGGCTGCTATTGAAAGAAGAGTGGTAAGAGTTCGTGGTAGCTTTTTGTTCTCTTTAGATTGAAACCACCCGCGGCAGATAACATAGAAAGTAATCTTCAATTATAATTTAAAATGAGAATATATAAGTTGTTGCTCTACCCATCCTAATAGTCCACAACCAATAGCTAGAAAAATGACTATGCTAACTAATTCCAACAAAATACTCAAAAACCAGCAATGGCTACTATGCTTACTCAATTAATCCCCATCTATACTTGCACGACATGTCTCGGGTGTTGTTTCTGCTTTGATTCGATCATTTATATCCGTAACTTCATCCGTTGTATGTGAAATATCCGTTGTTATATTCTGATTAAGGTCATTTGTTATATCTGTAGATTCGTGGTTGCCCTTTTGTGTCATTCCGTATGATCTCCCGCTTTCTGTTATTCGGTTTCAAAATAAAAAGACTTCATTACACCTGGAGGAGGCTAGGTGGCTAGAAGTCTTTTTTTGCATGCTTGCTTTTAAATCAAAAGCTTAACGTTGAAAGCCTTGGAGCTGTTGTTCAGCCATTTGTACCAATCTTTTTGTAATACTTCCACCAATAGAGCCTGCGTCGCGAGTTGCGAGATTCCCATTGTAACCATCTGGTGATAGAGGAATTCCTAATTGTTGAGCTACTTCATATTTCATTTGATTTAAAGCTGCTTTTGCTTGAGGAACCACTAATGTGCTGTTGTTTGCCATGGAAAAAATCACTCCTTTTGTTGGTGTAATCATATCATTTGGAGTGGAAGGTATTCTTATGCATTGAAAATTAAAAATTATAAATTATATATTTCGTTTAACATTTCTAAAAGCGTTGTTAGCAATGCTTGGAAATAGTTTCAAAGCATAAGTGCCGTTTCCTATCGCATCAGAACTACATACATGGCATAGGTGTTGAGGCAGAGATCAATTTCTTAAGAAGGAGGGAGTCCCTTCCTACCGACGGTATTAAACCAATAATCAAATGAAATTGTATTCACATTCTGCACGACAATGACGGTATCTGAAAATGCTTGCCCATGATAGGAAGCAGATGATCCGGAAGTGCTGAAATCGACTTCTACCGATCCGTCAGCGACGGTGGCGTTCACAACGCTGCTTTCCTCGTAGATGGAATTATTCTAAACAATCGGGCCGCTAGCAAATGTTCAAAACTGCAGAGGCACACATAGAAAAAATCAACGCTCTTGAAAAAACTGCAAGTATGTCGATTCCGGAGTGGGCACAAAACGCTGTCTCAGATGCTGGACTTGTAATTACCTATGTTTACTAAATGGAAGTCTATTTTATATGCATAAAATATGTGTAATTGGAAAATTTAAGTATACTGCCATCGTAAGAGGGAGCTGATTGGTTTGAACGGAAAAATCACACCCTTCCAGTTGTCTATGCTGCTGATTACATATATCGGAATCTCCAACCATGTCATCCTGATTCCCATATTGCTAGATACCGCGAACCGTGACGCATGGATCTCTGTCTTGGCCGCCGTTGTACCTTCCTTACTTCTTGGCCTGCTGTATGTATATATGTACAAACATATCCCTTCTTCGCTTTCCACCTGGGTGAAAGAGAAAACAAATTCACTGGTGTGGCTTATTTTCACGGTTCTGTTCACCTTATACTTCTTAACTCAGGCTAGCATCAGCATACGGGATACGATCGTGTGGTCAAATACATCATACTTGACCTATACCCCAACATGGGTAGTCGGCATATGTCTCATCGGCATCAGTTATTACACGGCAAGAAAGGGACTGGCCGCAATTGCAATCACCAATGGCATTCTGCTACCCTGGATCGTTCTATTCGGCTTTTATATCATGGCAGTAAACTTTCAATATAAAGATTACAGCTACATGTTTCCAATCTTCAAAAATTCAGCGCAATCTATCACACATGGCGCTTGGTACACAACATCGGGCATTACGGAGATCTTTCTCGTGTTCTTCCTAAAGGACAATGTTAAGGGCAAGCTGTCTCTCATGAATATGATGTTGGTTGTTCTTATGTTGATTGAGCTGACGTTTGGACCATTGTCAGGCATAATCGCCATGTTCGGTCCGTTCGAAGCCGAGAAACTTCGATACCCAGCGTACGAGCAGTGGCGCATGGCGTCCATCGGAAGCATGCTAAGTCAAACCGACTTTTTGTCCATTTATCAATGGTTAGCCGGTGCGTTTATACGAATTTCGCTGGCGATCTATATCATTCACACGTTGTGGGTGAAAAAATGGAGGCATCCCGAAATTTTGCTCATTCTGATTTCTTTGTTTCTTTTTGTAATCAATCAGCTTAAGCTGTCGGATATAAAGTTCCACGATCATGTAAAAACCTATTATACGAGTTCCAGTCTGTTTTGCGGTGTCACTAGCTTCGTGCTCTTAATTTGTATTTGGGCAGGAAAGAATAAGAAGGCGGTGAAGCAAAATGGCTAAAATAAGCGAAAGTGACATACTGCAGTTATTTGAGGACTGCGGCGATGTTAAGCTCGAACCAATTGGCGGCTTTCTGTTCATTTTCTGCCAAGGCATGTCTAATCGGGAGCAAATCAATGAAGTGAGCACATGCAGTGCAGACATTTGGCGGCAGCACCCCGTTACTTTAACATCGAATTGGAAGAACGAGCTATCGTCCTTTGTGTTTAGTGGCAACTTACTTCTCTTCGATATGGAAACGGCTTTCTGTTACCTGCACTATGTCGCAGACCCACCTCAAAGAGACCCGGAAGAGTCCGTCACGGAAACGTCCTCCAAGGGAGCGCGCGATGGATTTACCGAAAGCATCAAGACCAATGTAGCGCTAATCCGCAAGCGACTGTTAACTCCGACACTCAAAGTGGAATCTTTTACAATTGGTGTCCGGAGTCAGACCGAGATATGTTTGCTCTACATCCAAGATATTGCAAATAAGGAGGCTGTCGATGAGGCTCGAGCAAGATTGCAGAAAATCCACATCGATGCGCTCATTACGAGCTCTCAGCTGGAAGAAGCCATATCGGATAAGACCAAGTCGGTGGTACCGCTTATCGACAATACCGGGCGGCCCGATTTTGCCGCTGAGTACTTGATGGGCGGCCGTTTCGTAGTTTTGCTTAATGGTTCGCCACTTGCCATTATCGCTCCCATTACGCTTACATCGCTTATGAAATCACCGGAAGACGGCTATTACCGTGCGGTGATCAGTTCTTTTCAACGACTGATCCGAATGTTTGGGTGGTATTTGGCGTTGTTCCTGCCCGGATTCTACATCGCGCTGATCGGATTCAATTTCGAGCAGGTTCCACTGCCTTTGTTAGCTACAATCGCAACAAATCGCATTGGACTTCCGGTTTCACTTCCACTCGAGGCGATTGTCGTGCTCATCTTGTTTGAGTTGTTTAAAGAAGCAGGACTGCGGCTCCCGAAATCAGTAGGCCCAACGGTTACCGTCGTCGGCGGTATCATCATAGGTGATGCCGCCATACGAGCCGGCATTACGTCCCCTACCGTAACTGTCGTGGCTGCGACCACGGTAATATCCGGCTACACGTTGGTCAATCCGACGCTGAGCGGCATCGTATCTATCGCACGCATCGTCATTATGATCATCACATCTATTCTCGGGATGTTCGGGTTCTTCATGTCTATCTTCATCACCATCGCCTATTTATCCGATCTCAAATCGTTCGGGATCCCGTACCTCTCTCCGCTTTCACCGCCATCTTGGGCAGATCTCATAGGGGCACTGCTTAAGAAACCAGCGAATAAAATGAAAAAGCGTGCGCAGAACCTCCATTTGCAGGATGATACGAGGATGAAGGACGGAAAGTCATGAAGAGGGCCTGGAAATCGACTTTGATCGGCTGCATCATGTTATTCCTTTGTGGATGCTGGGACGGAAAGAACATTCAATACTTCAATTTCGTTAATATGATCGGCATCGATTACATCGACGGAAAATATAAAATCTATGCTCAAATCAATGATCTCGCGTCCATGGCGAAGCAAGAAGGAAGCGGAAACATCCCAAATCCGATTGTTGTTGGAGTAGGCGAAGGCGAAAGCATTGGGATGGCGGTGTTCGATCTGCTGAAGGAGAGCCAGATGCGAATGGATTTTACACAGACGAAAGTATTTATATTTAGTGATCGCATGCTTGCCAAGGGGATCTTAGATATTCATGATGACTTGATGCGAACACGCGATCAACGCTATACACCCTGGGTATTTGCAACGAATGAAGACCTCAGAAAGATGCTGAACACAAAGCCGATCACTGGAAGCTCCTCTATTAACACAATATACTACCAACCAAATCTCTTATATAAGCAGATGCAATCCTCATTTGAGCCGTTGAATTATCAGAAGGTTATTCGATCTTCAAGGGAACCGTTCGAGACGACGCTGCTTGATCATTTACAACTCTCCGAGAGCTGGGATAAAGACGGTAAGCCGTTTACGCTGCCTACTGTGAATGGCCTTGTCGCTTTAAAGAACGGAAAGAGCCAAGCCAGATTCAACCGTAAAGAAGCAAGTGGAGTGAAATGGTTAAAGGAGAGAACATTACGCGGTATTCTCCCCATCAAGGACGGTCAAGGCACATTTGTTGGAACCGCAGCTCTAAAGAACAATAAGGTAAAGAAAACAGCCGCATATAAGAACGGTAAACGAATCGTTAAACTAGACATTAGCATGGACGCCTCCATTCGAGAGCAGAAGAAACCGCTCGGGCTGAATGAAATGAATATGTTGATTAAGAAGAACGTCGTTGATGAAATTACAAAAACCTATGAAGTTGGGAAGAAACGATCCGTTGACATTTACTCCTTGAATGAAGTCTGGTATCGCAAAGGTATGGCCGTCAATGAAGATATTCCAGATCTTGAGCTGCATATCAAAGTCAATCTCTTGGCTACGAACATGTTCCAGTTACGGAACTAGCGCTTATGAAATGCCTCCGCTAAGGTCATACTACTAAGAATACGTCCTCAATGTCTCTGAAAGGGTGGAGCCTATTTTTAAAGCAAGGAGATTAATCTAACGAGGAGCGAGTTTAATAAAGACAGCGCAGCAGCTACTGAGAACTGATGAATTCTTGTTCAGCTATCTATACTTGAAAATTGTTGGCAGGGTAGGAAGGAAAATAAATTTATTATTATTATAATGAAGAAACAAAACAAAGGCCCAAGGGTAACATCCCAGGGCTTATTGTTGGTTAATTTAGTTGTAGTTAGATTTAATTCTTTTCATTTGGTACCTTATCGGTACCTTTGAAGGCTTTATAGAGCCTGTATCACTCATTATTTATTAAACTGTACTATAAAATTAATACGACGGCCCTTTTACAGGCCGTCTCATGGGAGAGGAGAAACCGGACGAAGAGCTTATGGGGAAACGTAAGTCTTCTCCGCGGTTGTCTACGACATTCTCTGATGTCGATAGTTCAAGGATGACCGTTTTACAGGAAATTTATACATGGCAGGCACAAAATTTTTGTGTCAGAATAGGGCTTGTGGTACGATAGCAAAAGAATGAACCAGTCAGAAGGGGAAAAGCGCAAGATGAGAGTGATTTCAGGCACTGCCAAAGGCAGGTCGTTAAAGGCGGTACCCGGTATCAGCACACGACCAACAACGGATAAAGTGAAAGAAGCGATCTTCAGTATGATCGGTCCCTATTTTGATGGAGGACAGGTTCTAGACTTGTTCGCAGGCACGGGCGGGCTAGGCATCGAGGCTCTGAGCCGCGGGATGGAGAAAGCGGTCTTCATTGATATCGAGAAGAAGAGCATCGATACGGTTCAGCATAATCTGCAAGTGGCCGGTCTCAAGGATCAAGCCGAGATTTACCGGACAGATGCCGCTCGGGCGCTGAAGGCGTTAGCTAAAAGGGAGCAGCAGTTCCAATTGGTTTTTCTAGACCCGCCGTATAAAATGAAAGTGATCGTGGATCTGATTAACGCGATGGAAGTACAAGCTATCGTTGAAGCGAATACCACGATTGTCGTAGAGCATGATGCGAAGGATGTCCTTGACGACGTCATAGGCGGATTCAAGCAACAAAGAAGAGCGGACTATGGAGATACCGCTGTTACGATTTACAAGCAATCTGTAGGGGATGAATAGGCTTTTGAGAGGAGATGACAGCATGATGAAACAAGAACACGGCATTACTGTAGCTGTATATCCGGGAAGTTTTGACCCGGTGACATATGGCCACCTTGATATTATACATAGAGCAGCGAAGGTGTTTGATAAGCTCATTGTTGCCGTACTGAATAACACGTCCAAGAACCCTCTGTTCACTTTGGAAGAGAGAATGGAGCTTATCCGCAGGGTGACGAAGGATCTGCCGAATGTAGAGGTGGATGGGTTCAGAGACTTGATGGTGAATTATATGAAGCATCGCAATGTGCGCCTGATTGTGCGCGGTCTTCGGGCTGTTTCTGATTTTGAATACGAGCTTCAGATGGCGTCAACGAATCACAAGCTTAACTCGGATGTGGAGACTTTCTTCATGACTTCGAAGCCCAAGTATTCCTACTTGAGCTCCAGTATCGTCAAAGAAATTGCAAGGTTTCATGGGCCTGTTGTAGATTTAGTTCCTCCCGAAGTGGAAGAAGCGCTTCAAAATAAATTCCCAAGAGCTTAAAACAGAGCTAGAAGCCATTTATTGGGCTCTTTTTCGAAAAGTGCTTATAAAGGTAGATAGGATTAGCATAGCGATGATCAAAAGAAGGAATTGAAAAAGTGTAACCCCCCATAAAGCCCATATCGAGCCGCCGTTCAGCTGAGAAGCGAATAGTGTGTTCGTGTTTGATGTTTGATCCAACCAGAGAAAGCTTGGTTCTGTATCTAGTTCTGCATCTATTAGTAGGAACTGTACAGGTTTCCAAAGTAGGATGGTACCTACAAAGGAAAGCACAGCGTGCAAAATACGGGACTGGAAGAAAAAACGGTACCGAGCCTCTGTTTTTTGGTGAAACCCAGCAACTTGCGCATGAGCAGACAAGCCTCCCCAGCCAAGAAATGCGCTGATAAGCGCCATTTGTGGAAGTAAGGAGACACCTTGGACTTGGCTCCAAGAATAGGCTCCGAGATGAATCTCCATCAATCCCATAATCCATTGTGGTGAGGTATCCGTGTGGACATTCAAAAAGCGTAAGAAGAAGGAAAATAGCGGTTTAAGGGTCTCGGTAAGATGGGTAATGGAAATGACATTAATCAATACGGAAAAGATCATCATATATCCGCCGATCAGCATTAACGTTTGAACTGAAGAAAGGACTGCATCGCCTAGGAGCTTGCCGAACGCACGACCATCGTGCAGGTAGGCTTGTCGCATGGTTGAGAGGGCTAGTTTCCAAATAGAGCCTGACGACTTGTGATCAGAGCTCTTTTGAGCATCTGAAAGCTGCTGAGGTGCTTTGGACAATCTCATCAAAAAGCCTGTGATAATGGCGGCTGTGTAATGGACGATGGCAAGTACAAGACCAAGCTTCGCGCTGTTCAGAAATCCGATGCCCACAACCATTATTAAGAACAAAGGGCTGCACAGGTGGGATAGCGCTGTTAATCGTTCAGTCTCATCTCGTGAGATGAGTTTTTTTTCGCTGAGGGTGGCAGTAATTTTGGCTCCGCTAGGAAATCCTACAATAAGACCTGAGGCTAACGCCCAACCGCTCACTCCAGGCAAACGGAATATCACTCTCATTAGCGGGTCTAGCAGAACGCCTGTCCCTTGAATGACGCCAAATCCAATCAACAGCTCGACCATAATGAGAAAAGGCAGCAGTGCCGGAAAGACGAGTTTCCACCAAATCGTAAGTCCCTCGAGCGAAGATTGAAACGCTTTGTCAGGGAAAAGTATGATAGACACAACTACAAGGGCAGCCAGAGAACCCAGTACCAGCGTCGTCAGCTTGGGAGTGTAGCTTACTTTTGAAGGCTGCATGGTTTCACCTCATCCTTTAACATGCTTCATTTGTACGCAAAAAGACAGAGGTTTAGACCAAGCTTTCATTCTTGTCCGGCTGAAGGGAGCCATTGCTTGTAGTAGGCATCAGGAAGGGGAACCTGCATGGAAAACGAAGAAGAGAATCGAATTCGCACGTGGTCTAATGATTCCTATCAATATCCGAGAAGATCGTCGACGAGGCGATATTTAGTTTCAGCTCTTGTCGGAATTGTGATTATTTACTTGTTGTTTTTTGTACGTTTGCCATTCTTTATTTTTATGCCGGGAACAGCGGAAGAAATTAAACCGATGGTGACAATACCTAGAGGCTCTGATTCGGAAAAGGGAACGTTGATGCTCACGACAGTACGTGTAGCCGATGCCAATATGGTTAATTATTTAATTGGTCTTGTACATCCTTATGAAGAAATTCAGCCCAAAACAAGTGTTTTGCGTAAAGGTGAGTCTGAGCAAGAATATACACAGCGTCAAGAATATGTCATGCTAACCTCGCAAGCGAGTGCCATTCAAGCAGCATACACACATGCGAAGGTTCCTTTTCACATTAATCATGAGGGCGTTATGGTGTTGCAGACATTGCCAGGCTTATCGGGAGAAAAGGTGCTCAAACCAGGTGATGTGCTGCTGAAGGCTGGGGAGAAAGATGTGAAAGTAGCCCAGGATTTACTTGATGCGCTAAAAGGGAAGAAAGCCGGGGAATCCATCGCCGTTACATATGCTAGGAATAAGGTGGAACAGCAGGCGTCACTGGCGCTAGCAGCGCTTCCTCTCCAAGAAGGGGAAACAGGTGAACCTCGCGCTGGTATTGGCGTTGTTCCGGCTGATATGCAGGCGGTCAAAGCAGACCAAGAAGATCAACAGGTCTCCATTAAAGCAGGAGAAATCGGAGGTCCTTCGGCTGGTTTGATGTTCTCGTTAGAAATTTATAATCAACTGGTTCCAGAGGATATCACGAAGGGGTACCGTATTGCAGGAACGGGGACTATTGAAACAGATGGCACCGTGGGTCCAATCGGAGGCATTCAACATAAGATCATAGCCGCGGATCGAGAAAAGGCGGACTTTTTCTTTGCACCCAAAGATGTGACGTACAAAGACGGGACCAAAGTAACGAATTATTCAGATGCCGTCCAAAGAGCTAATCAAATTAAGACGAAGATGAAAATTGTTGAGATCGGCACGATGGATGATGCCCTTAAATATCTAGCCGCGCTGCCTCCAAAGTAAGCTCTTAGGAATGAAAGTAAATAGATTAATAATTGACAAAAGGCATTCAAAATGGATATAATAATCTTTGTTTGTTTGGGGTGAATAACATGCAGATTCGCTTTAGAGAGCTTTCTCTTAAAGGACACCCGGTCCATATGACAGAAGAGATGAATTTGACGGCTCCTTTTGAAGGGCGTCAAGAAGTTCTTAGTCATGGTCCTGTACGTGTCGATCTTCTTGCATCGCATGAAGATGGAGTAGCAAAAGTTAACGGAACGTTAACGCTAGACTTGGAGTTAAGCTGTTCACGATGCTTAACGCACACTAATCAAACAATCGAACTTCCTTTTGAGGAAGTCTTCATGCAAAAGCCAGAGGAAGAAGACCCGGATCTTGACGAGGACATTCATTTGGTAGTTGGAGATAAAGTCGATTTAGAGCCGTACGTTGTAGAAAATGTAGTGGTCGGTATACCGTACATACCACTTTGTGACGAAGCGTGCAAAGGTCTCTGTCCCGTGTGTGGAGAAAATCGCAATCTTAAGGATTGCGGCTGTAAGCAGGAGAAAATTGATCCTAGGCTTGCAGGTCTCGCGGACTTTTTTAACAAAGAATAAGGCAACGCCCGAAATTCGATGAAGGAGGTGTTTTGAATATGGCAGTACCTCAAAGGAGAACGTCCAAAACTCGTCGCGACAAGCGCCGTACTCACTTTAAATTGGAAGTTCCAGGCATGGTGAAATGTGAACAATGTGGAGAACTGAAGCTGGCACACCGCGTGTGCAAGTCTTGCGGAACTTACAAAGGTAGAGAGATCGTAAAAGCATAAGAATAAGCATAGTACTTCATCCTAGTGTGAGGTGCTATTTTTTTTGCTTTCTTTTTGTTTCTAAATTTAATATACTACAGTTTAGTATCTGGTAATAAGATGAGATCTCACGAGATAAGGTGGTGCTAGCCATCGAACGCCTTCCTAAACGACAAAGGCAGCAGCAATTGCTTCAGGCAATTGAGGTAAACCCTTTTATGACTGACGAGGAACTGATGCGAACGTTTCAGGTTAGTATCCAAACCGTCCGGTTAGACCGATTGGAACTAGGTATTCCTGAGCTGCGGGAACGCATGAAGCACATGGCGGTCAAAACGTACGATCAAGTGCGTTCACTGTCCATTGATGAAGTCATTGGTGAAGTGATCGATTTACAGCTGGATCAAAGCGGTATTTCGATTTTTGAAATTAAAGAAGATCATGTTTTCTCAAGAACCAAAATTGCAAGAGGACATCATATATTCTCACAAGCAAACTCCCTCGCCGTTGCCGTTATCGACGATCCGATCGCCTTGACAGCCTCAGCAGATATCCGGTTTATACGTTCTGTAAAGCTAGGAGAGAAATGTATCGCCAAAGCCTATGTGCGTTCCGTTTCCAAAGGGAAAGCAAGAGTTGAAGTGTCTTCCTATGTAGGCGATGAGGCTGTGTTCCGAGGTAATTTCGTGATCTTTCATTCGAAGAAAGAGCAACATCTAGAGAGGGAGGACAAGCTGCATGCGGATCGCGATTGATGCCATGGGCGGCGATAATGCCCCTAAGATTGTAGTGGAGGGTGCGCTAGCAGCGGCCAAAGAGTGGAAGGACGTACATATCATTTTGGTCGGTAACAGCGCCGCAATTGAAGCTCACCTCACAGAGAGGCCGGCAAATATAAGTATCCGTCACACGGAGGAAGTCATTGAAGCGGAAGATGAGCCTGTGAAAGCAGTGCGACGCAAAAAAGACGCCTCCATGGTTGTGGCGGGTAGACTAGTACGTGAGAAAGAAGCGGAAGCCATGATCTCCGCAGGGAACACAGGTGCTTTGATGACGACAGGGTTGCTCGTGGTTGGGAGAATCCCAGGCATTGAGCGTCCAGCTCTGGCACCGATGATTCCGACAATGGATGGCAATGGTGTACTTGCCCTGGACTTGGGCGCGAATATGGATGCTACGCCGGAGCAATTGCTTCAATACGCGATTATGGGCAGTATTTACCGCTCCAAAGTGCATGGCATTGCTAAGCCGCGAGTAGGCCTTCTCAACGTAGGAACCGAGGCTGCCAAAGGGAATGAATTAACCAAAACAGCATATCCTTTAATGGAGCAAGGGCCTATTCATTTTGTGGGAAATGTCGAATCTTCTCAAGTTCTGCGCGCCAAATGCGATGTTATCGTATGCGACGGGTTTGCTGGGAATATTATGCTGAAAACGCTGGAGGGCGCTGTGTCCACCATTTTTTCAGTACTAAAGCAAGAGTTTACGAAGTCGGTGTTTACCAAGCTTGCAGCAGCCGTCTTGAAGCCGGGTCTGACCCAATTCCGTAAAAAGATGGACTATAACGAGCATGGGGCGGCACCATTCTTAGGGATAGATGGATTGGTCCTGAAGAGCCATGGTTCCTCCGATGCAAATGCCATAAAAAATGCAGTTCGTCAAGCCAGAATAGCTCTGCAAAATGATTTGGTTGGCACGATATCTGCCGAAATAAGCCATGGGAAGAGAGATATAACAACATGAACCTAATACCAGTTGGGGTACTTGGTACAGGTAAATATGTACCTGATCGTATATTAACGAATCAAGAATTGGAAACGATGGTGGAGACGAACGATGAATGGATCGTAACGAGAACAGGCATCCGTGAAAGACGGATCGCAGCTGAAGGACAAGCAACGTCCGATCTTTGTTACGAAGCAGCTTGGATCGCACTAGCCAACGCCGGCATTACTGCGGACCAACTTGACTTAATTATCGTTTCCACCATTACGCCGGATATGTCATTCCCATCAACGGCTTGCATACTTCAAGAGAAGCTAGGCGCCAAAAAAGCAGCGGCATTTGATTTATCTGCAGCATGCTCTGGCTTCGTATATGGACTAGCTAATGCTTCCAATTTCATTGCAACCGGAACTTATAAATATGCCCTAGTGATTGGTGCAGATTGTTTATCCAAGATCACAGATTATACAGACCGGAATACGTGCATTCTGTTCGGTGACGGTGCAGGAGCTGTTGTGATAGGCGAAGTGCCTGAAGAGAGAGGCTTCAAGTCTTTTGAACTTGGTGCTGATGGCACAGGTGGACCACTTCTGAAAATTGAGGGCGGGGGATCACGCAATCCTGCGTCACAAACATCGATCGATCAGCGTATGCATTACATTTACATGGCTGGAGCTGAAGTTTTCAAATTCGCTGTGCGGATTATGGGGAATGCAGCAGATGAAGTTCTGCAAAAAGCAGGTTGGGACAAATCGGATATTGATTTACTAGTCCCGCATCAAGCGAACATGAGGATTATTCAGGCTTCCTTAAACCGACTGGAAATGACAGCAGATAAATGTATGATTAATCTTGATAAATACGGAAATATGTCGGCAGCCTCCATCCCTGTAGCGCTTGCAGAAGCAGCAGAACAAGGGAGATTAACGGAAGGCGACCGTCTCGTGCTTGTTGGTTTTGGCGGAGGTCTAACTTGGGGCGCAACCGCGCTCGTTTGGTAGCCCAGGCCATTTAATTCATTTATTTAAAATCTATTGCCAAAGGGGAGCCTATTCTCGTATGGGTAAAATTGCATTTGTTTTTCCTGGCCAAGGCTCGCAGTCAGTAGGGATGGGTCATGATCTATACACGAATCATCCGGCTGCCAAAGCTTATTTTGACCGCGCAGATGAAGCGCTGGGCTTTTCATTGTCTGATCTGATCTTCCAAGGTCCAGAGGACCAATTAAAGATCACATACCACACGCAGCCTGCCTTGCTGACAACAAGCATCGCTTGTCTGGAAGCATTCAAGGCTGCGGGCATAACGCCAGACTATGTCGCTGGGCATAGTCTGGGTGAATACAGCGCGCTCGTCGCAGCCGGCGTGCTCGCTTTCGAAGACGCGGTCCGCACGGTGCGGGCCCGCGGCGAGTTCATGGAACAGGCCGTCCCTGGCGGCCTGGGCGCGATGGCGGCCGTGCTAGGAGCCGAGCGCGAAGCGCTTGCGGAGCTGTGCAAGGCCATCACAAGCGGCGGCTCCGTCGTGGAGCTCGCCAATGTGAACTGCCCGGGACAGATCGTCGTCTCGGGCAGTAAAGAAGGCGTGCAAGCGGTTGTTGAACGCTGCAAGGAAGCTGGCGCGAAGCGGGCCATATCGCTCGAGGTGAGCGGACCTTTCCACTCTTCGCTCATGAAGCCGGCTTCGGAGCGTCTTGCTGAAGTGCTCGCATCCGTCGAGATGAGCGAGGCAGCCGTTCCCGTTGTTGCCAACGTTACGGCACGTCCTGTTACGTCTCCAGCCGATATCCGCGGTTTGCTTGTTGAGCAGGTTTACTCCCCTGTATTATGGGAGGACACAATTGCCTACTTGATCAGCGAAGGTGTAGATACGTTTATTGAGTTGGGATCAGGAACGGTGCTTGCCGGTCTGATCAAAAAGGTCGATAAAACGGTCAAAACCGTTTCGATTGGCGGCCAAGAGGCTTTGGAGAAGTATTTGCAGGAGGTGCAAGAAGATGCTAACAGGTAAAGTAGCACTGGTAACCGGGGCATCCCGAGGGATCGGCCGTGCGATTGCTTTGCATTTGGCTGAGCATGGCGCAGATGTTGCTGTGAATTATGCAGGAAGTGAAGCCGCTGCTGGAGAAGTAGTAGCAGCGATTGAAGCGATGGGGCGCAAAGCCATTAAACTGCGTGCTGACGTGAGCAGCTACCAGGAGGCTGAGGAATTAGTTAAGCAAACCATTGAAAAGTTTGGTAAGATTGATATTCTTGTGAATAATGCAGGTATCACAAGAGACAATCTAATCATGCGAATGAAGGAAGAAGAGTTTGATCAAGTCATTGCTACAAATCTAAAAGGTGTGTTTAACTGTGTTAAAGCTGTTACACGTCCTATGATGAAGCAAAGATTTGGTCGAATAATTAATATATCTTCTGTAGTTGGCGTACTCGGCAACCCGGGTCAGGCCAACTACGTAGCAGCCAAAGCCGGTGTTATTGGTTTAACCAAAGCTACGGCGAGGGAGCTTTCCACTCGGGGCATTACCGTGAATGCGGTGGCGCCAGGTTTTATCGAAACCGACATGACTGACAAGTTGTCGGCCGAGATGCGTGAGCAAATGTTAAAGCAAATTCCGTTGGAACGCCTAGGTCAACCAGAGGAAATCGCGAAGGTTGTTCGCTTCCTGGCATCCGACGATGCATCCTACATGACAGGCCAAACACTTCATGTGGATGGCGGCATGTACATGTAAGATTCTCCAAAAAGAGATTCTCCAAATTGCCTACTGGCAATCTGTCAAAGATTCTCGTATAATACCAAAGAGGAGGTGAACCGGATGTCCGACGTATTGGATCGTGTTAAACGAATTGTAGTCGATCGTCTAGGGGTTGATGAAGCTGAAGTCACCCTCGAAGCATCTTTCAAAGAAGATCTTGGTGCTGATTCTCTCGATGTAGTTGAATTAGTAATGGAATTAGAAGATGAGTTCGATTTAGAAATTTCAGATGAAGATGCTGAGAAGATTACGACAGTAGGAGAAGTTACGAATTACATAAAATCTCATACGTAATAGTCTACAGAGTCCCGTTTCTAATCAAGACGGGACTTCTCTCCATTCTCACCCAATAAAAAAATGAAGATTCACTACATAGAAGGTGGTACAGATGAAAAGAGTTGTAATTACAGGTATGGGCGTAGTTACTGCCCTTGGTCAAGATTTGGATACGTTCTGGGGTAATTTGACGTCCGGTAAGTCCGGTGTCAGCTTGATCGAGAATTTTGATGTAAGCGAATACCCAACACGCATTGCAGCAGAAGTGAAAGATTTTAATATTGAGGAATATGTGGATCGTAAAGAATCCCGCCGGATGGACCGTTTCGTACAATTCGCCGTAGCAGGCGCGCTGAACGCTCTGAAGGACGCGAACTTGAACTTGAAGGAAGATACGGATCCTGAACGCGTTGGGGTTTCCGTTGGCTCTGGAATTGGCGGTTTGAACACTTGGGAAGAGCAGCATCGAATACTTTTGGAAAAAGGTCCAAAACGTGTTTCTCCGTTCTTTATCCCAATGATGATTGCGAATATGGCCTCGGGTCACATCTCGATGGTTACAGGGGCCAAAGGGCCGAACTCCACAGCAGTTACAGCTTGTGCGACAGGGACGCATTCCATTGGTGATTCCTTTAAAATGATTCAACGCGGTGACGCAGACGTTATGATCTGCGGCGGAGCAGAGGCGACGATTACGCCGATTGGTGTGGCTGGTTTCTGTGCGCTGCGCGCGATGTCCACTCGTAATGATGAGCCGCATTTGGCAAGCCGTCCGTTTGATACGGATCGTGACGGTTTCGTTATGGGCGAAGGATCAGGCGTTCTGATTCTGGAATCCCTCGAACATGCTGAGCAGCGCGGGGCGCGCATTTATGCGGAAGTAATCGGCTATGGGATGAGCGGTGACGCTTATCACATGACAGATCCAGATCCGGATGGAGCAGCACGTTGTATGGTGAAAGCGATCAAGGATGCTGGCATTGCGCCAGACGAGATCAATTACATTAATGCACACGGAACATCAACACCAGTTGGTGATAAGTCAGAAACAACAGCGATCAAAAAAGCGTTCGGTGATCATGCCTACAAAGTAGCGGTTAGTTCAACGAAATCGATGACGGGACATCTGCTCGGGGCTGCCGGAGGCGTTGAAGCCGTAATCTGTGGCCTGACAATCGCTAACAGTTTGATTGCGCCTACGATTAATCTGGTAAACCAAGATCCGGAATGTGATCTGGATTATGTACCGAACCATGCACGACAAGCAAAGGTTGATATTGCGATGTCCAATTCATTTGGTTTTGGCGGTCACAATGCAACGATTATTATGAAAAGGTTCCAAGCATAATTTGCCTGCCTGCGAAGAAAGATAACGAAATAGCATTCTCTCTGGGTGGTGAATTAAGCAATGAACCGCAATGTTAAGGAATTACAGCAGCGGATTGGCATCACATTTCGAAAATCAGAGCTGTTGAAGCAAGCTTTTACCCATTCTTCCTATGTAAATGAGCATCGTATTGCTGGACATAAAGATAACGAGCGTCTCGAATTTTTAGGAGACGCCGTATTAGAATTAACCGTTTCGGAATTTTTATATGATTCTTATCCTGGGCGTTCGGAGGGCGAATTGACGAAGCTGCGAGCATCGATTGTTTGTGAGCCGTCACTCGTTACGTTTGCTGAAGATTTGGATTTTGGTGCTTTTGTGTTACTTGGTAAAGGGGAAGAATTGACCGGCGGACGGAACCGCCCAGCTCTTCTTGCTGATGTTTTTGAATCCTTCATTGGTGCTTTATATTTGGATCAAGGCATAGATGTTGTAAAAGGTTTCTTGAAGAAATATGTATTTGCCAATATCTCCAGTGAAGGTAAGTTGCTCGTTATTGATTACAAGACTCAGCTGCAAGAGCATACTCAGCACCACGGAATGGGTTCTCTGGAATACCGGATCGTGAATGAGCGAGGACCTGCTCATGAGCGTGAGTTTGTAGCTGAAGTACACATGGATACCGACCTTCTAGGAACCGGAGCTGGACGTTCCAAGAAAGAAGCTGAGCAGCAGGCTGCTGCGCAAGCTTTGTTGAAATTGAATGTGACCGTTCAGCGGTAAGTCATATAGCACAAAGAGGCAGCTGCGGCTGCCTTTTTTGTTTTTTTCTCTTATTTTTAGAAGGGATATGTTACAATAATTTCTGAGGTGAGACCATGTTTTTAAAACGGATTGAATTATCCGGGTTTAAGTCTTTCGCAGACCGGACGGAGCTGGAATTTGTGCGCGGTATCACCGCGGTTGTAGGTCCGAATGGGAGCGGGAAAAGTAATATTTCCGATGGTATCAGGTGGGTACTGGGGGAACAAAGCGCGAAGTCTTTGCGTGGCGGTAAAATGGAAGATGTTATTTTTGCGGGCAGTGATGCGCGTAGGGCTGTCAATTATGGGGAAGTATCGTTGACACTGGATAACACGTCACAATCGCTTCCGCTTGATTTCAATGAAGTAACGGTTACTCGCCGCGTACATAGGAGTGGGGAAAGCGAATATTTAATTAATAAGCAGCCCTGCCGCCTGAAAGATATAACGGAATTGTTCATGGATACGGGAATCGGGAAAGAAGCCTATTCCATTATCGGACAAGGACGTATTGAAGAAATTTTAAGTACGAAATCGGAGGATCGTCGAGGCATTTTTGAAGAGGCTTCGGGGATTGTTAAATATAAATCACGCAAAAAGGAAGCAGAAAAGAAATTAAGTGATACAGAACAAAACTTGCTCAGGATTCATGATTTGGTTTCAGAGTTAGAGGACCAGATCGAACCGTTGCGAGAGCAGTCGGAGAAAGCGATTCGCTACAAGGAGCTGCGCGAAACGCTCAAAAGTAGCGAAATTGCGATGTATGTTCATCAGATTGATCAGATATATCTATCATGGAATGAAGCTTCGCAGAAGCTGGAGAAGCTGGTGAAGGAGCAAACAGAGCTTTCAACCATTGTGAATCAACATGATGCGCATTTGGAGAAGCACCGGTGGGAAACACGCAGGTTGGAAGAGGAGCTAGAAAAGCTTCAGGAAAGCTTGCTTGTTCTGAGCGAGGAGTTCGAGAAGTGCGAGGGGCACGGCGAAGTACTCAAAGAGCGTAAGAGAAATTACATGGCTAATCAGCAGCAGCTTAGCAGCACGATTGCCTTGCAGGAACAGCGCAAAATAGACAAGGAAGCGGAACTTAGCGAACAGCGTGAGAAAATCATTCAGATTGGTGCCCAATTGTTTGAGTTTCAAGCTAAGCTGACCGCTGAAGAACAACGTCTGCTTGGGGTTAACGGCGGAATTAGCTCTTCGCCAGAAGATCAACTAAAGGGTGAACTGTTAGAGACGCTAAACCGGATGGCGCAAGCTCGGAACGAAATTCGTTATGCTGAGCAGCAAACGGAAAGCATCGGACGCAGGCTGGAGAGGCTTGATGATGAGCGCCAGAAATGGGCGGATCAGCGCGAGAAAATCACCGTTCGCAAGCAAGAATTAACGGCAAAACTTGAAACAACGGTTAAAGCAATCGAAGACATCAGACAGCAGTATGTCCAGCTGACCCAAAGCTTGAAAAATAAGCAGGGCTTACTTGATGATGCCTTAGGTATGGTCCGTAAATGGGAACAGAAGCTGGATGCGCTGACGTCACGCCGCGACACCATGAAAGAAATGGCCAACGATTACGATGGCTTTATGCAAGGTGTTAAAGAGGTGCTTAAAGCGAAAAGCCGCAAGGATTTGCGGGGGATTCGCGGTGCTGTTGCCGAGCTCGTGAAAGTGCCGGCTGATGTGGAGATCGCGATTGAAACCGCTTTAGGCGGGGCTTTACAAAATATCGTAGTCGAAACCGAAGCCGATGGGCGTGAAGCGATTTCTTTCTTGAAGCGCCGTCAAATGGGACGGGCAACGTTCTTGCCGATGAATGTTATCCGCGGGCGTTCGATTTCGGACAACGAGATCAGCTCTCTCAGATCGGCAAAAGGCTTTGTAGGTATCGCTGTAGATTTGGTTTCATTCGATTCTACTTATCAGAACATTTTCTCTAGTCTCCTCGGAAATGTAGTTGTTGCCCAAACGTTAGAAGATGCAAATCATATAGCTGCAAAAGCACAATATCGCTATCGGGTTGTGACACTAGAAGGGGATGTAGTTAATCCCGGCGGATCAATGACAGGGGGGAGTTTGCAGAAGAAGACGACAAATCTGCTAGGCCGTCAACGCCAAATCGAAGAGTTGGATAATGAAATCAAACATTCTGAGCAGCAGCTCAGCGGTTTGCGCAGTCAGACCAGTGTCATGAAGCGTGAAATTACGGATGAGATGATGGCCGTCGAGCAGCTTCGCCAGCAAGGCGAGCACAAGCGTATTGAGGAGCAGCAAATCCGCGCGGAACTGAATCCACTCGAAGCGGAGAGCCGTACGGTGGAGGAGCAGCTTTCCCTGGATAGTCAAGACAGGGGAGCCTTGCTTGATGAGCAAGCGGATCTTGGACGCAGGAAGACGGAGTCCGAAGCAGCGCTTGCGGAGTTGCAGCAAGAAGAAGCTTCTTTGCAGCAAGCGATTCGTGATGCTGAAAATTCGCGAAAAGCCAGCGAATCCGAGAAAGAAGAGCTGCAAGGCCAACTGACGGATCTCAAAGTGAAGGTGGCTTCAATTTCCCAAGAGAAGCAGTCCCTTCAGGATCAGCAGCGGAGGTTGCAGCAGGATCTTAGCGAGTCGGATCGAGAGATGGAGATGAATCGCGGGCTTTTGCAGCAACTAGAACAGGACATGAGCACACTTGAACAGGAAACCGTCCTGCAAGTTGAATTGCTTAATGATCTCAAACTCAAGAAGCAGCAGTGTACAGAGAGCATTGATTTCAAACGTGCGGAGCGAACCGAATGGTTACATAAGCTTGAGCAGGGAGAGAATGAAACACGGGCACAGCGCGTACAGTTAAAGCAAGTTGAAGAAAGCTTGCATCAAACGGAAGTGCGCGTAACTCGTCTGGATGTTGAGCTGGAAAACTTGCTGAAAAAGCTTGGCGAAGAATACGAACTTAGCTATGAGTTGGCCAAAGAACGCTATCCGGTTCCAGAGGATATCCAGGGTACGCAGATCAAGGTACGTGAGATCAAACGCGAAATTGCTTCGCTTGGTGATGTCAATCTCGGTGCGATCGAGGAATATGCCAGAATCTCTGAGCGTTATGAGTTTTTGAGCACGCAGAAAGATGATTTGATTGAAGCCAAAACTACGCTTTATCAAGTAATTCGCGAGATGGATCAAGAGATGTCCAAGCGCTTCAAAACAACCTTTGATGCGATTCGTTCACATTTTGGCGTTGTTTTTTCCAAACTGTTCGGTGGGGGACGTGCAGATTTGATCCTGTCCGAGCCGGAAAATATGCTGGATACGGGGATTGAGATCGTCGCCCAGCCTCCAGGCAAAAAGCTGCAAAATCTTCAGCTCTTGTCGGGGGGAGAGCGCGCGCTTACAGCGATCGCGTTGTTGTTCTCGATCATTCGGGTGAAGCCTGTTCCTTTCTGCGTATTGGATGAAGTAGAAGCTGCCTTGGACGAAGCGAACGTATCACGTTTTGCGGAATATTTGCGCGAGTTCTCGGAAATGACGCAGTTTATCGTCGTTACCCACCGCAAAGGGACGATGGAAGAGGCCGATGTGCTGTATGGTGTAACCATGCAAGAGGGCGGCGTTTCCAAACTAGTTTCTGTTCGATTGGAAGATGAGGAAGCGGAAATGTCAGCATCTTAATAAGTGATGTTATTTTTAAATCTTGACAAACGCGCTCGTCCCAATGGGACGACGAAGTTGTTTATCCTTGGGAGGAACTATGAGTTTTTTTAAACGGTTAAAAGAAAGCATTTCGAGCAAGGCCGAAGCGGTAACAAATAAGTTCAAAGAGGGACTATCGAAAACGAGAGATGTGTTCGTGGAGCGTGTCGATGACTTATTTAGCCGCCGCAAAAAGATTGATGAAGATTTCTACGAGGAACTGGAAGAAATTCTGATTGGCGCGGACGTAGGTGTTAACACAGTTCTTAAGCTCATTGATCAGCTTCGTGCAGAAGTGAAAAAACGCAAAATTGAAGATCCCGCAGAACTGCAGCCAATTCTTTCCGAAAAATTGATCGAGCTTCTGAAGGGTGACGCCGATGCAGGTTTGAATTTAAACCCTAATGGTTTATCGGTTATCTTGTTTGTTGGTGTCAATGGGGTTGGGAAGACGACAACGATCGGTAAAATGGCACACATGTTCAAATCCCAAGGGAAGAAAGTGCTCATGGCTGCTGGCGACACGTTCCGTGCCGGAGCGATTGAACAGCTGGAGACTTGGGGTGAGCGTGTAGGCGTTGACGTCATTAAGCAGCAATCGGGAGCTGACCCTGCTGCGGTTATGTATGATGCTGTGCAAGCAGCCAAAACCCGCGGCGTGGATATTTTGCTCTGTGACACAGCAGGTCGCCTGCAAAATAAAGTTAATCTGATGGAAGAGCTGAATAAAATTTACCGTGTTATTCAGCGCGAGGTGCCAGATGCTCCTCATGAGGTCATACTTGTGCTTGACGCAACGACCGGTCAGAATGCGCTCAGCCAGGCTAAGCTATTCGGTGACAAAACCGGTCTGACCGGATTAGTGCTCTCCAAACTTGATGGGACAGCCAAAGGTGGTATCGTTGTGGCGATTCGTCAGGAATTATCGCTGCCAGTGAAGTTTGTCGGTCTCGGAGAGAAAATGGATGACCTTCAGCCATTCGATTCCGAGCAGTTCGTTCATGCCTTATTTGGCAAATGGATTGGCGAACAAAAAGAAGAATAATGGGAGAAATTCTCCTCTGCCGCTAGTCGGATAGAGGGGGATTTTTTTGTTTAAGAACTGACAAGGTAAAACGCTTGACATTCATCCTGGAATTCAGTATGATAGGTTCTGTTGTGCTGGTGTCAAGGGTGCAACCTTTACGGAGGTGGATTCATGACTGTCGATCAAATGCTTGCGAAAACAAATCGCATTAATCTGCTATTTGATTTCTATGAACCACTTTTAACCGAGAAGCAGAGAACGTTCCTTCAATTGTATTTTCATGATGATTACTCGCTCGGAGAGATCGCCGAGAATTTCGAAATAAGCCGCCAAGCGGTGTATGAACATATAAAACGAGCAGAGTTAACTTTACAGGAATATGAAGCTAAACTGCATCTGTTACATAAGCATGAACAACGTATGAAGCTGCGCACAGGGCTGGATCACATGCTAGATAGCTGCGAACCAGAGCTAAAGAGGAAAATGACAGAGCTTTTTGATACAATGATAGGGATCGATTAAGAAGTCCAAGCAGGAGGTGAAGCGCATGGCATTTGAAGGATTAGCAAACCGATTACAGAACGTATTCGGCAAGCTGAGAAGCAAAGGTAAGCTGACGGAAGAAGATGTAGGCGAAGCGCTTCGCGAGGTTAGACTCGCTCTGCTTGAAGCGGACGTTAACTTTAAAGTGGTGAAAGACTTTATTGCTAAGGTGAAAGAACAAGCTATCGGACAAGATGTACTGAAGTCCTTTACACCAGGCATGGTCGTTATCGATATTGTTAACAAAGAGCTCACAGCATTAATGGGTGGCACACAGAGCAAGCTTGCTCGCTCCAATCGTCCGCCGACTGTCATTATGATGGCGGGCTTACAAGGGGCAGGTAAAACAACAACGTCCGGTAAACTGGCCAAGTTGCTCCTTAAGCAGAATCATAGACCGCTGTTGGTTGCGTGTGACATTTATCGTCCTGCGGCAATCAAACAGTTAGAAGTTCTTGGTGATCAGTTAAAAGTGCCTGTTTTTTCACTAGGAGATCAAGTAAGCCCTGTTGAAATTGCAAAAGCAGGACTTCAACATGCGAAAGATAACGGCAATGATTATGTGATCATTGATACTGCGGGTCGTCTGCACATTGATGAGAACTTGATGGATGAATTGAAAAATATTCGTTCCGTTGTTGAACCTGATGAAATCTTGCTTGTTGTCGATGCTATGACGGGTCAGGATGCTGTCAACGTAGCTGAGAGTTTCCATCAGCAGTTGGAACTCACAGGTGTCGTACTAACCAAATTGGATGGCGATACCCGCGGTGGCGCGGCGTTATCTGTCAAGGCGGTTACAGGTTGCCCGATTAAGTTCGTAGCAAGCGGCGAGAAGATGGACGCGCTGGAACCATTCTTCCCGGATCGTATGGCGTCAAGAATTCTTGGCATGGGCGATATGCTTACTTTGATTGAGAAAGCCCAAGCCGGTATTGATATGGATAAGGCGAAAGAAATGGAGCGCAAAATGCGCAACGCCGAATTCACTTTCGAGGATTTCCTTGACCAAATGGAGCAAGTGAAGAAGATGGGGCCGCTGGATCAGATTCTGGAGATGCTGCCAGGCGCCAACAAGATCAAAGGCATGAAAGATATGAAAGTCGACGACAAACAGATGGCGCGTGTTGAAGCGATTGTGAAGTCGATGACCAAGGAAGAGAAACGCAAGCCTGAACTCCTTAATGCAAACCGTCGCAAACGGATTGCACTAGGCAGTGGTAACTCGGTTCAAGAGGTCAACCGTTTCATTAAGCAGTTCGATGATATGCGCAAAATGATGAAGCAGTTTTCAGGCATGATGGGGCCCAAAGGCGCCAAAGGCATGAAGAAGTTAGGCAAGGGATTTAAATTCCCCTTTTAAATAATGCTTTTTATTCTAAGTAGGAGGTGATTTTTCATGGCAGTACGTATTCGTCTTAAACGTGTAGGCGCTCATAAAGCTCCTTTCTACCGTGTGGTGGTTTCGGATTCCCGTTCCCCGCGTGATGGTCGTTTTATCGAAGAAATCGGAACTTATAACCCGATCGCAGAACCAGCAGCTGTAACCCTTGATGAGGAAAAAGCGCTGAAATGGCTTCAAACTGGCGCTCAACCGTCCGATACAGTTCGCAGCCTGTTCTCCAAAGCAGGTTTGATGACTAAGTTTCACGAGCTGAAATTGCAGAAGTAATCTGTTATCTTTCGGAGGGTGGGTTCATGAAGGATCTTATCACCGTTATTGCTAAGGCTCTTGTTGATCATCCGGAAGAAGTACGTGTCACTGTCGTGGAGAAGGATGACAAAATTGAGTACAGGCTGTCTGTTCACCCCGACGATGTCGGTAAAGTGATCGGGAAGCAGGGCAAGATTGCGAAATCGCTCCGTACAGTCGTCACGTCAGCAGCAGTGAAAGAAACGAAGCGGGTAGCCGTTGAAATCGTTTCATAAGAAACTAGGTTAGGATTCAGTTCCTAGCCTTTTTCTTATATGGTCTTGAAAGGTAAATTATAGTGGAGGTTGGGCAAGCGCAAATGACCGAGAAACTAATAACTGTTGGTTTAATCGCAAATACCCACGGGATTCGTGGGGAATTGAAAATAGTTCCAGAAACAGATTTTCCAGAACGTTTTGACAAAGGGAATACATTAATCATTGTTGATCCTCAAAATAAGCAAACGTCGGTGACGGTTCAAACCTCCCGCTTACATAAAAATGTATTTATCGTCCAATTTGCGCAGTTCAGCAATATTAATGAGGTTGAGAAATACAAAGGTTCACTGCTAAAAATCGAAGCTAAGAATCAACAACCCTTGGAAGAGGGAGAATACTATTACCATGAGATTATTGGCTGTAAGGTCGTAACGGAGGAAGGCCAAGAACTAGGGCTTGTTTCTGAAGTTTTGACGCCCGGCGCCAATGACGTTTGGGTTGTGGACTTGCCCAAGGGCAAACAGTTGCTGCTTCCTGTGATTGATGATGTGATCCTGGATGTGGACATTGCTGATAAAACAATCCGGATTCATTTGATGGAAGGACTAATGGAATGAGAATCGATGTATTGACCTTGTTTCCAGAAATGTTTGATGGGGTATTTTCGTCGAGTATTTTGGGGAAAGCTCGTGACAAGGGAATTGTTAGTCTAAACACCGTGAATTTTCGGGAGTACTCCAATAACAAACATAATACGGTCGATGATTATCCGTACGGCGGTGGCGGAGGAATGGTCCTAAAGCCAGAGCCGATATTTGCTGCAGTGGAGGATTTGCCTAAGCATCAAGGGGCTGAGCAAGAACCAGCGAAGCCGCGGGTCATTCTTATGTGTCCGCAGGGTACGCCTTACTCGCAGAAAATTGCCGAAGAACTCTCGAACGAAGAGCATCTCGTGTTTATTTGCGGTCACTATGAGGGCTACGATGAACGGATTAGGCAGTACCTAGTGACCGATGAGCTGTCAATAGGTGATTATGTATTAACTGGCGGAGAATTGCCTGCTATGGTCGTTATAGACAGCGTAGTAAGGCTGCTGCCTGGTGTGCTGGGCAATGAGATGTCAGCGGTGACGGATTCGTTCTCCACTGGCCTGCTGGAGTACCCGCATTATACGAGGCCAGCTAAGTTCAGGGAATGGGAAGTGCCTGACATGCTTTTATCAGGACATCATGAGAACGTGAAGCGCTGGCGCCGTAAGGAATCCATCCTCCGTACCCTTGAGCGCCGCCCTGACTTGCTGGAAGGAAGAGATTTGTCCAAAGAAGAAAAGGTTTGGATCATGGAATGGAAAGAGAAAAACAAATGAAGTAGCCCCCAAAAACTTCTCTATTGAATTTCCTTTCCGTCTATGATAATATATATTCTGTTGTGAATTTTTCAACAGTTCGAGTCTGGTGGTCCTCTACGCATAACAGCTAAGACATACAATGTAGATAAGCGGAATGAACACCTGTGTGGAAGGAGGGAGTCAACTATGAATCTTATTCAAGAGATTACGAAAGAGCAACTCCGTACGGATATTCCTAATTTCCGTCCAGGAGACACACTTAAAGTACACGTAAAAGTTATCGAGGGTACACGTGAGCGTATTCAGCTGTTCGAAGGTGTTGTTATTAAACGCCACGGCGGTGGAATCAGCGAAACGTTTACAGTTCGTAAAATTTCTTACGGTGTGGGTGTGGAAAGAACTTTCCCATTCCATTCTCCGAAGATTGAGAAGATTGAAGTGGCTCGCCGTGGTAAAGTTCGTCGTGCGAAACTTTATTATCTGCGTGGTCTTCGTGGTAAAGCAGCAAGAATCAAAGAAATTCGATAAGAAAACGGGGGGCTTGTTTAGGCAAGTCTCCTTTTCATTTTTGTAGGGCAGTCTAATACATATAACCAAAACTGGAAAAGAGGCAATCAGTGATGGAACAGAATGAGCAAGATCAGCCTAGAGTAAGCTCAGTAACGACCGCGGAAACAACATCTGTAAAACCTGCAAAAACAGCAAAAAGCGAAACATGGGAATGGATCAAAGCGTTAGTAATCGCGGGAGTGCTCGTTATTATCATTCGCTGGTTCCTGTTCTCACCTTTCATAGTCGACGGTGATTCCATGCGTCCGAATTTTTCTACCGGTGAACGACTCATTGTCAATAAAATTGTTTATGACATTCGCGCCCCGAAACGGGGAGAAGTTATCGTTTTCCATGCACCTGAGGGGAAAGATTACATTAAGCGTGTTATCGCACTCCCAGGGGAAACCGTTAAGGTAACAGGTGATAAAGTTTTTATTAATGGTCAAGAGATCGATCAGCCATTTATCAAGGAAGCCATCGAACAAGCGAACAAAGAAGGACATGCGTATAATACATTGTCTGATTTCCCAGAAACGAAAGTACCAGATGGGGAGCTTTTTGCAATGGGGGATAACCGACCGAACTCGAAAGATAGCCGTGCTAAAAGTGTAGGCTTCGTTCCATTCGAAAAAGTCGTTGGCCGTGCAGAAGTCATTTTTTGGCCGCTGAACAAAATTAGTTTTATACATTTTTGAGGTGAAATAGAATGACCATTCAATGGTTTCCCGGTCACATGACCAAAGCTCGAAGACAGATTGAAGATAAGCTGAAGCTAATTGATGTCGTCATTGAGCTCTTGGATGCCCGCGTACCGCTCTCCAGCCGGAACCCGATGGTAGATGAAATTTTGAAGGGCAAACCTCGGTTGGTCCTTTTGAATAAGAACGATTTGGCGGATCCTCAAGTGACAGCTCAGTGGGTTAAGTATTTTGCAGATCAAGGACTGCCTGCTTTGCCAATTGATGCTGCTACTGGCACTGCGACCAAAGAAATTTTACCGCGCGTAAAACAGCTGTGGGCACATAAAATTGAACGTCAGCTTAGCAAAGGGATTAATCCTCGTGCTGTAAGGGCGCTCATCGTCGGTATTCCGAATGTTGGGAAATCAACGCTCATCAATCAGTTGGCGGGTAAAAAAATCGCAGCAACCGGCGATAAACCGGGCGTTACCAAAGGTCAACAGTGGATTAAAGTCGGAACTGAAATGGACTTGCTGGATACGCCTGGAATTTTGTGGCCGAAATTTGAGGATCAATTGGTTGGTCAGCGTCTTGCAGCGACCGGTGCGATTAAAGAAGAATTGTTACATTTAGATGAAATTGCGCTTTTTGTTGTTCGCTACATGGTTGAACATTATGGTGCAGCTCTTCAAGAGCGATTCGGAGTAACCGATCTTCCGGAGGATATGGAGAATGTGCACGAAGTGGTCAAGGTGATGGAAGCAATCGGTCGGAAGCGCGGAGCCATCGTAAGTGGTGGTAAAGTGGATCTAGATAAAGCTTCCTTGATTATCATCCGTGATCTACGAGCAGGTAAAATGGGGCGTATTTCTTTGGAAAAGCCTCAGTAATCGTATGAACTTAAATAGCCACTTCGGACCTAGCTGATAAAAGCGGGACCGGAAGTGGTTTTTTTGCTGAAGAAAATGGGTATAGCTTGACGAAGCGGCAATCCCTTATAATGATGAGATGGAAAGGGGCGAAAGTCATTGCTGGAGCACGAAAAAGAAGTTTGGGAGCAAGGATTCAGCCTTGTTGCCGGGATCGATGAAGTAGGAAGAGGTTGTTTATTCGGTGATGTCGTTGCGGCTGCCGTGATTCTTCCTCAAGGATATGTATTAGAAGGGGTAAATGATTCCAAGAAACTCTCTGAGAAAAAACGGGATGCCCTCTATGAACAAATTAGGAATGAAGCCTTAGCTGTAGGGGTTGGCATCGTTGATGTTGATAAGATTGAAGCTATTAATATTAAGCAAGCAGCAAGGTTGGCTATGAAGCAGGCCGTCGAGCAGTTAAGCCAGGTGCCGGATTATTTGCTTGTGGACGCCGAAATCGTAGATTTGGATATTCCACAAACGGCTATTATACATGGGGATGCGCTCAGTCAATCTATTGCAGCAGCGTCGATTATCGCCAAGGTGACGAGAGATCGGATGTGCGCAGATTGGGATGAACAATATCCCGAGTACGGACTTGCGGTACATAAAGGTTATGCGACAAAGCACCATAGAGAGATGCTTTTGCGTTATGGTCCGACGGCTCTCCACCGTAAATTATTTATTCGCAAAGTGATGGCGCAGCTGGAAGAGAAAGAATCGCAGCCGCAGTCTGAACAATTGGAGCTGGACTTCATCTGATTTCATCTTATTAAGAAATAGCGAGAAACAGCCGATAAATATACATAAGTGTTAGAAAGACTTGAGGTGAACGGGATGAACATCAGTGGATTAATTCGCAGCTTGGTGGGTGATTTAACCGCTTCGGATAGCAAGGTGCTTGAATTAAAAGTAGGTCAAGTTGTGAAAGGCATCGTTCTTCAACTGTTAAGCGATCAAGAAGCACTACTTAATATAAGTGGCGTACAGGTCAGAGCCAAGCTGGAAACTCCTCTTAAGCAAGGAGATGTGACTTACCTGCAGGTTCAACCGGAATCAAGCGGCGGACAAGTTCTGTTAAAGCCGTTGACGGCATCGGGTGTACAGATTACAGAAGATTCTCTCGGTGATCTCCTTAAGGCCTTCTCAGTTAAGGATACGGCAGGCAATCGGCAAATGGTTCAGCACATGCAACAAGAAGGCGTTCCTGTATCCAAGGAAACTGTGAAAGCTTTTGAAACTTTGATGAAGAGCGTGCCTGAAGGCGTGAATAAGGAACAATGGGCGCAAGCTGCTGTTCTAGCCCATAAAAAGGGATTGCCCCTTACACAGGAGACGGTAGGGGCTTTGAGACAAGTTACTTCCGGTCCTCCCGTCGGGAAGGTGCTGGAACAGCTAGAGCAGCAGGCTGCGATTTTGCTCGAGCAGGAGCCGCAACATCCCGCTGCCGACACCGCGAAGCAGGTCGTCGCGCTGTTGAAAGAGCTGCGGGCTTCCGCCGCAGCTGTCTGGCCCGCGCGGCCGCCGGAGGCGCCGGCCGCGGCTGCGGCTTCGCCAGCTGCTTCGCAGGCTGGCGCAGGCGGCACGGCGGCTCCCGCAGGGCCGCCGTCAGCTACACCGGGCAGCGCGTCTGTGGCCGCTGTCGTAACCGCTCCGCCCGCAGCTGCAGCAGCGGGCGTGGAGCTTGCCGCCGCCCCGCCGCAGCCGGCGGCGGTGCCAGAGGCTCAGGCGCGCAGCGCTGAGCCATCGAGAGAAGGTGAACCGCCGGTGGCGGGTTCGCCCGTACAGCAGCCGCCTGCGAAGCAGAAGGCGGCGGAGCCGCTAGAGGCGCGCAGCAGCGCGCCTCAGGCGCTAGAGGCTGATCCAGAGCCTAACTGGATCAGCAAGATGCTCAAAGCCGTCGGCGTTGAGCATGAGGCTCATCTGGCAGCGAAGCTGGATGAGCGCGGAGAGGTCATGCAACGCGGCCGACTTCAGAAGGACGATCAGCAGCCGAGCCTGATCGCCATGGCTTCCCAGCAGGATGATACGGCTAAGCCTGCTGCTGCTGAGACATTGAAGAGCCTGCTTATGCAGCTCACAGCCTCGGATGATACGCCAGCGCCTCTTCGAGAGGCGGCGCAGCAAGCGGTTGGGCAAATCACGGGTCAACAGCTGATGTTGACTGGCGACAAATCCGCCATGTTTGCCCATATGACCTTATTTGTTCCTTTTATGGATGGAACAGGTCAGCAATCTGCAGCGATTCATATACAGTCCCGCAAAGGCAAACGCGGAGAAGTAGATGCAAGCAACTGTCGCTTGTTATTCGATCTACAAATGAAAGTCATGGGAAATACATTAGTCGATGTTCATGTCGTAAATAAGATTGTTTCATTGACGATCCATAATGATCATCCGGCATTAACGCCTATGATGGAAGAGTCCAAGGAAGAAATAACATCGGCGATGAACAAGGCGGGGTATCAGTTTATTTCATTGAAGTGTTCACCTTATCCACAGCCTGTAATAAACGAAGATGAAGGGAAAGTGAAAGGCGTTAAAGATGGTCGAGCAGATCTTCGCTCGCTTTACCTCCCACAAACGTACAAGGGGGTAGATTTTCGGGCATGACCAAGCAAAGGAATACAGCTGGAACACCTGAACCCACGCCGATCAAAAAGGCAGTGGCACTTCGTTACTCGCCTGAAGCACAGAAAGCTCCTACCCTAATTGCCAAAGGTAAAGGGCACGTAGCTGAAGCTATACTACAAAAAGCCAAGGATAACGGAATTCCTGTTCAAGAAGATTCTTCATTAGTTGAAGTATTATCCAAGCTGGACCTAGATCAGGAAATTCCTCCTGAGCTATATCAGTTAGTGGCTGAAGTGCTAAGCTTTATCTATCGATCAGATAACCGGATGCGGTCCCAGAGGGACAGGTAATGAAGGGACAAGAGAAAGATAACAGAAAGCAGCTCGGTAAACTTGGCGAAGATGCAGCGGAAGCATTTTTAAGCAATAATGACTATCGGATCTTAGAACGGAACTGGCGCTGCCGCACGGGAGAACTGGATATCATTGCAGAGCAAGCAGGTACACTCGTATTTATTGAGGTCAGAACAAGACGTACTACTGGTCGCTTTGGGCTCGCCAAAGAATCCGTTGATATCCGTAAGCAATTGAAAGTAAGAGAAACAGCTCAATTTTACCTGCATCGCTTTCAAAAATATGAGAACTCCGTTCGCTTTGATGTCATTGCCGTCGAAATATCCTTGGACGGAGCAGCGCCTCAAATTGAACATATCCAAGGAGCCTTTTGAGCCCGATCGTAGAAAAGACGAACGGGGCAAAGGCTCTTATTTGCGTCATCCTTCCTGCTCTTTTTGCTGCTTATCGAGATTCCGATATTGGATGGCCTCTGCTAGGTGATGAGACAGAATACGATCACTCTCCTCTAAATCTGCAATCGTCAGAGCTAAGCGGAGAATCCGGTCATGGGCTCTAGCACTCAGCCCAAGCGCCTCAAAGGATGCACTCAACAGCTGCTCGCCTTCAGCAGTTAAATGGCAAATTTGCCTCATTCGGTTACCACTTAATTCATTATTATGCTGAATGCCAGTACCTGCATAGCGCTCCAGCTGTCGCTGATGAGCAATTAATACTCGCTCCAGCATTTCCTTCGAAGATAAAGGATTATTTATCGTATGTTCCTTTAGCTGAGCATAGCTAGGTTTAGGCACCTCAACATGAAGATCGATACGATCGAGCAGGGGGCCGGATATTTTGGAACGGTACTGAACGATTTTCGCGTATGAGCAGATACAGGCATTTGCTTCGTTTTCTGCTCCATAATAACCGCAAGGGCAAGGATTCATAGCAGCAGCTAAGATAAACTGAGAAGGAAATGTGTAGACGGCTCGTGCCCTAGCTATTGTAACGTAGCGCTCCTCCAGTGGCTGTCTAAGGACCTCCAGTGCATTTCGTGTAAACTCTGGAAGCTCGTCCAGAAATAGAATTCCTCGGTGAGCTAGGCTGACTTCGCCTGGTTTCGGTAGGGTTCCCCCTCCGACCAGCCCTGCGGCTGAGATGGTGTGATGCGGAGCTCGAAATGATCGAGTGCGCATCAGCGAGGACCGGTCTATGAGCTTGCCTGAGGCGCTGTATATTTTGGTGACCTCAAGTGATTCATGATCCGACATAGGTGGTAAAATGGAAGGCATGCGTTTTACAAGCATGGTTTTGCCGGTTCCGGGCGGGCCGATTAAAAGAATATTATGCATGCCTGCAGCAGCTATCATCAGCGCCCGTTTGACTTGATGCTGCCCATTTACATCTGCATAATCTTCGATATCATGACGAGTAATCAAGGAATTTGTCGAATATTCATTCTGGCTAATCGTATTAGAATTAAATAGATATTCTTGATGAGAATGCCGGTTCCAATTCTTAAAATCTGAGAGATTTGTTATTCCGCAAACTTCCACGCCGTCAATTAGTGCAGCTTCAGAGGCATTGGAGAGAGGGACGCAGACTCGGTTGATGCCTAACTTTTTCGCAGCATGCGTCATAGATAACACGCCTGGAATAGGTCGGAGTGACCCGTCCAATGCTAGTTCCCCCAAAAATAAGGTCATCTGCAAGGATTCACTGCTTACCTGGCCTGTTGTTAGTAGAATGGCAACAGCAATTGCTAGATCGAAAGAGGAACCCTCTTTACGCAAGTCTGCTGGTGCTAGATTCACTGTGATACGATCCATCGGGAAAGTAAAACCGCAATTTTTGATAGAGGTACGAACCCTCTCCACAGATTCCCGGATGGCGGAGTCCGGAAGCCCCACCAAATTCATTTGAGGTAAACCGCTTGAGATGTCTACCTCAACTTCGATTGTTCTTCCTTCAATTCCATGCAAGCAGGCGCTCCAAACTTTGCCGTACATACAATAAAACACCTTCCTCTCCTTAATAGAGCAGCAGATTGAACTACTGTTCATGAGGATAAAAGGTGCTTCCTTATTGATCCGTTTAATTCCCTCTATTGTATATAAAATGGAAAATTTTCGCAATCTATAATTGGATTTTGAACGTTTTAAATAAAGTCAATATGCACATACTGGTAGATGAGGTGATGATATGCAGGAGAAGCCGTATTTTTGTCCAAACTGCCGTTCTAATCGTATCAAATTTAACGTAATTACCAGCTATGCGCAGTCGTTTCTGAAGGATGCTCTTTCCGGCAATATAACGGAATTCAATGATCCTGATGCAATTCCTGAGGAAGAGCCGATGATTCAGTGTCTTGTCTGCAGTTTTACAGGAAATGAGATGAGGTTTATTAAACAAGCGGAGCGCGAACCGCGAATGAATACTCCGACGACGCCACATTATTGACAAATAAAGAGGTAGACGTATTTTTCAAGTTATGAGAAATACGTTTTTTTTATGAACATTTTTGTCATTTAATCACAGATTAGGGCGTTTGAAGGCTGTAAGTGATAGCTAAAGTTTTTCAGCGTGAAAGGAAAATTTGAATGAATTAACGAAAAAAATAAGGAAACTGTCGAAAATTAGTGATACAATGGTTAGGGCTTGTGAAGAAGTGTGATACTAATTCCGGCAGCAAGATTTATTTCGTGCACAACACACATAGGAAATTACACTTTTTCCTCTGTATAGCACGTATAGAAAGTCCATACTGATAGGAGGATTTTAGGAAATGAATATCCATGAGTACCAAGGCAAAGAAGTCCTGAGACAGTACGGAGTCAGCGTTCCTAACGGGAAAGTTGCTTTCACCGTAGATGAAGCTGTTGCAGCTGCAAAAGAACTCGGAACATCCGTCGTCGTAGTTAAGGCGCAAATTCATGCCGGAGGTCGCGGTAAAGCAGGCGGCGTTAAGGTAGCTAAAAACCTCGACGAAGTTCGTACATATGCTAGCGAAATTCTTGGCAAAGTGCTTGTCACTCACCAAACAGGTCCTGAAGGTAAAGAAGTTAAACGCCTTTTGATCGAAGAAGGTTGTGACATTAAAAAAGAATATTATGTTGGTGTTGTTGTTGACCGTGCTACAGGCAGCGTCGTTTTGATGGCTTCTGAAGAGGGCGGTACGGAAATTGAGGAGGTTGCTGAGCATTCTCCTGAGAAAATTTTCAAAGAAGTAGTAGATCCTGCGATTGGTCTTCAATCTTTCCAAGCTCGTAGACTTGCCTACTCAATCAACATTCCTAACGAACTGGTTAACAAAGCAGTTAAATTCATGCTTGCGCTTTACAAAGCGTTCGTAGAAAAAGATTGCTCCATCGCTGAAATCAACCCATTGGTTGTTACTGGTTCCGGCGACGTTATGGCTCTTGATGCTAAATTGAACTTCGATTCTAACGCTCTATTCCGTCATAAAGACATCGTTGAACTTCGCGACCTTGAAGAGGAAGATGCGAAAGAAATTCAAGCTTCCAAATATGATCTGAGCTACATTGCTCTTGACGGTAATATCGGTTGTATGGTTAACGGCGCAGGACTTGCGATGGCTACTATGGACATCATCAAGCACTACGGCGGAGACCCTGCTAACTTCCTTGACGTAGGGGGCGGTGCTACGAAAGAGAAAGTGACAGAAGCATTCAAAATCATCCTGTCCGATGAGCAAGTTAAAGGGATTTTCGTAAACATCTTCGGCGGTATCATGCGTTGTGACGTAATTGCTGACGGTGTTGTTGCTGCGGCTAGAGAACTTGGTCTGTCCCGTCCGCTTGTTGTTCGTCTTGAAGGAACAAACGTGGAACTTGGTAAAAAGATTCTTAACGAATCCGGCTTGAACATTGTTGCGGCTGACTCCATGGCAGACGGTGCTCAAAAAATCGTTGCACTTGTGAAATAAATGAAACCCGTGCGGTTTTTAAATAATATAGGGGATGTGAACAAAAGATCATGAGTATTTTGGTCAATAAACATACAAAAGTCATTACTCAAGGGATTACCGGCGCTACGGGTTTGTTTCATACCAAAGGCGGTCTTGAATACGGCACACAAATGGTTGGTGGCGTAACCCCAGGTAAAGGCGGAACAAAAGTAGACATCACACTGGAAAACGGTGAGCTAGTTCAACTTCCAGTTTATAACACAGTAATCGAAGCTAAAAATGCAACTGGTGCAACAGCATCTGTTATTTATGTACCTCCTGCTTTTGCAGCAGAATCCATCATCGAAGCCGTTGACGCTGATCTTGATCTCGTTATCTGTATCACAGAAGGTATTCCGGTTCTTGACATGGTTAACGTGAAGCGTTACATGGAAGGCAAGAGAACGGTTCTAATCGGACCTAACTGCCCAGGCGTAATCACACCAGGCGAGTGCAAAATCGGTATCATGCCAGGTTACATCCATACACCAGGTCACGTAGGTGTTGTTTCCCGTTCCGGAACTCTAACATATGAAGCGGTTCACCAATTGACAACTCGCGGTATTGGACAATCTTCTGCTGTTGGTATCGGTGGAGACCCTGTAAAAGGTTCTGAGTTTATCGATATCCTCAAACGTTTCAATGAAGATCCGGACACTTATGCTGTCATCATGATCGGTGAGATCGGTGGAACAGCAGAAGAAGAAGCGGCTGAGTGGGTTGCTGCAAACATGACGAAACCAGTTGTTGGTTTCATCGGCGGTAAAACTGCGCCTCCAGGAAAACGTATGGGCCATGCTGGTGCGATCATTTCCGGTGGTAAAGGTACTGCAGCTGAGAAAGTGGCAACTATGGAAAGATGCGGAATCCGCGTAGCGGCTACTCCATCTGAAATGGGTTCAACGCTTGTTAGCGTGCTTGAAGAAAAAGGCATGCTTGACAAAGTTATCACAAAAAAATAGTCTCATCTTTTCGAAGGTAAGCAACCTTCCATCTCCCTTAATCAGGGATTTGGGAGGTTTTTTGTTTTTCTAGCTTTGCAAAGATTTGTCATTCGAGTAAGGAGTGTATATACTTATGGATAATCGAATCATTTTATTTGGCCTTCATGAACTTGAAGGGGTCGGCTGGAAAACCATGCTTCAGCTCGTTAACCGTTTCCCAGACATGCAAGTTTTGTTTGAACTCTCCGCAGCGGAAATTGCTGCTCAAGGTATTCGTGCTTCCGTAGCAGAACGAATTGCCTCGCGATTTACTCATACATTCATTGAGGAGAAGCTTCAATTATATATGAAGCAATCCATTCAAATTCTTACGATTTTGGATGACGAATACCCTCAAATATTGAAAGAAATTGCGCAGCCCCCTTGGGTTTTATATGTAAAAGGTAATTCTGCCATACTGAATGGACGACTCCTAGGAATGGTAGGTACCCGTACCCCAACGCTTTATGGGAAAAAGATTGCAGAGGAATGGGCAGCTGCTCTTTCGCGAGCCGGATTCGGTATCGTCAGCGGGCTAGCTAGAGGAATTGACAGTAAAGCTCATATCGGCGCTTTACAAGGAAAGTCAAAGACGGTAGCTGTTCTTGGTTGCGCTATCAATCAGATCTACCCACGTGAGAATGCTTTATTATTTCGAAATATTGAGCAAGAAGGAGTTATCATTTCTGAGTATCCTATTGGTATAGGGATGAAGCCTGGTATGTTTCCGCAGCGGAACCGCATTATAGCGGGATTGTCATTAGGAGTCACAGTTGTTGAGGCAGCTGAGGACAGCGGATCGCTGATAACAGTAGAGTTTGCTCTCGAGGAGTCACGGGATGTATTCGCTATTCCGGGACCCATTAATTCCCGTGTAAGCAGTGGTGTTCATAGGCTTTTAAAGGATGGCGCTAAATTAGTTACACGTGTGGAAGAGATTGTAGACGATTACAACTATATGATCAGTTCCGATGAAAAGCGTGCTTTAAACAAGCCGCTGACATTATTTTCGCTTTCGGATGAGGAAGGCGAAATTTTTCGTAAGTTGTCGAATGAACCCATTTCGATTGATGCCCTAATGGAGGACGGACAATTTACGTTTGGACATTTGCATGGAGTTCTGTTATCTTTACTATTGAAAAAGGCGATTAAACAGCTTCCAGGTTCTACCTACATCCAAGCATAGGCTATTCAAGGAGTTTTTCTTCTCGCCAATAGACTTAACCTTGAAATTAAGAGGGGAGGAAGGACGATCATGGCAGATTCATTAGTGATTGTTGAGTCACCAGCTAAAGCCAAAACCATCGGCAAGTATTTAGGCAGCAAATTTATCGTAAAAGCCTCGATGGGTCATATTCGCGACCTTCCGAAAAGCCAAATTGGCGTTGAAGTAGATCGTAACTTTGAGCCTAAATACATAACTATCCGTGGTAAAGGTTCTATATTAAAAGAGTTAAAAGATGCTAGTAAAAAAGTGAAAAAAATATATCTCGCAGCTGACCCGGATCGTGAGGGTGAAGCGATTGCCTGGCATTTAGCGCATTATTTGGATGTTGGTGCAGATGAGCTGTGCCGTGTTGTATTTAATGAAATTACGAAAGATGCTGTGAAGGATGCTTTCAAAACACCTCGCCGCATCAATCAGGATCTTGTTAACGCACAGCAGGCTAGACGGATATTGGATCGACTTGTAGGTTATAAAATAAGCCCTTTACTTTGGAAAAAAGTGAAGAAAGGTTTATCGGCAGGCCGTGTACAGTCGGTCGCGGTTAAACTGATTCAAGATCGAGAGAATGAAATCAAAGCCTTTGAACCTGAAGAGTACTGGTCCATTACAGCTCTGTTGGATGCGGGAAAAGCAGGGTTCGAAGCGAAGTACCACAGCATTAACGGCGAGAAGAAAGAACTGCACTCGCAAGAGGATGTTAACGAGATTTTGGCCGCAATGGGCAACGGGAAGTTTACCGTCAAAGAAGTGAAAGAGAAAGAGCGTGGGCGTAACCCGTCTCCTCCATTCATTACGAGCTCCATGCAGCAAGAAGCGGCACGTAAATTGAACTTCCGGGCGTCCAAGACGATGTCAGTGGCGCAGCAGTTATATGAAGGAATAGACTTGGGGAAAGAAGGTACGGTTGGTTTAATTACGTACATGCGTACGGATTCAACACGGATTTCACCTGTCGCCCAAGAAGAAGCTAGAGAGTTTATTCAGACGAAATACGGTGCAGCATTCTATCCAGAAACACCCCGTGTCTACACGAAAAAGAATGCAAACGCACAAGATGCGCATGAAGGAATCAGGCCTACCTCAGTGCTCCGTGAACCTGAACAATTGAAAGAATTCCTTAGCAGAGATCAATATCGTCTCTACAAACTCGTATGGGATCGTTTTGTTGCAAGTCAAATGTCATCCGCCATCTTGGATACGATGACTATCGATTTGACCGCAGGTGAAACGGTATTCCGGGCGAATGGCTCCAAAATGAAGTTTGCCGGCTTTATGAAGGTTTACGTTGAAAGTAATGATGATGGAACGACAGAAGAAGATAAATTGCTTCCGCCGTTATCCAAAGGCGATGTTTTAGACAAACAAAGCATTGACCCCAAGCAACACTTTACTCAACCGCCTCCACGGTATACGGAAGCCCGTTTAGTGAGAGCTCTCGAGGAAATGGGCATAGGCCGGCCAAGCACGTATGCACCGACGCTAGAAACGATACAGAAGCGTGGTTACGTTGCGATCGAAGAGAAAAAATTCGTTCCTACTGAGTTAGGCGAGCTTGTCATTCAACTAATGCAAGAGTTCTTTCCAGAAATTCTCGATGTTGAGTTCACAGCCCATATGGAAGAGGAACTTGACTTTGTAGAAGAAGGTAAAGAGGATTGGGTAAGAGTCCTGGATACTTTCTATACTTCCTTTGAGAAACGGCTTGAATTTGCCGAAGAAGAAATGAAGGAAATTGAAATTCAGGATGAAGTATCTGATGAGATCTGCGAGAAATGCGGTAAGCATCTTGTTTATAAAATGGGACGCTTCGGTAAGTTCTTGGCATGCTCCGGATTCCCGGAATGCCGTAATACGAAGCCGATCATTAAAGATATCGGCGTCACATGCCCAAGCTGCCATACAGGTAAGATTGTAGAACGCAGAAGTAAGAAGGGCAGAGTATTCTACGGCTGTGATCAATATCCAACTTGCGATTTTGTCTCATGGGATAAACCGGTTAATAAGCCTTGTCCAGTTTGCAGCTCGATGATGATCGAGAAAAGAAGTAAGAATGGCATCAGTATTCAATGTACGAAATGCGACCATAAAGAAGAAGTAAATGAAGATCAGAACGACGATATGAAAGATTAGAGGTGTCCGATTTTGCCAGAATACCCAAGAGTAACAGTCATCGGAGCAGGACTCGCTGGGAGTGAAGCAGCTTGGCAGATTGCACGTCAAGGTGTCCCTGTTACTTTATACGAAATGCGTAATGTCCGTAAAACTCCAGCTCACATAACAGATCAGTTTGCAGAGCTGGTATGCAGTAACTCCCTTAGATCCAATGGTTTGACGAATGCAGTTGGCGTATTGAAAGAAGAGATGAGACGAATGGACTCCTTGATTCTCTCTTGCGCAGACCAGCATGCTGTGCCGGCAGGTGGAGCGTTAGCCGTTGACCGTGATGGGTTCTCACAAGCTGTTACACAAACACTGCGGAACCACCCGCTAATTGAGGTTATTAACGAGGAAGTTCAAGTTTTGCCGGAAGGCATCACCGTGGTAGCCTCCGGTCCGTTAACTTCGCCAGATTTGTCTAGCCAACTTAAAGGACTGATGGGTGAGGAATACTTATACTTCTATGATGCAGCAGCACCGATTATAGAGAAAGATTCCATTGATATGAATAAAGTTTACCTAGCTTCTCGTTATGACAAAGGTGAGGCAGCCTACCTCAATTGTCCGATGACAGAAGAGGAATTCAATGTTTTCTACGAAGCCTTAATAACGGCAGAAGTAGCAGAACTTAAGGAATTCGAAAAAGAGATCTATTTCGAAGGCTGCATGCCCTTAGAGGTAATGGCCAAACGCGGTAAGCAGACGGTGTTGTTCGGGCCAATGAAGCCTGTGGGTCTGATTAACCCGCACACTGGAAAGCTGCCACACGCCGTCGTACAGCTTCGTCAAGATAATGCCGCGGGAACATTATATAACTTGGTTGGTTTCCAAACCCATTTAAAATGGGGCGAGCAAAAACGTGTCCTGTCTTTGATTCCTGGTTTGGAACAAGCAGAGTTCGTCCGTTATGGTGTGATGCATCGCAATACTTTTATCAATTCACCGAAGCTTCTTGAGCCGACTTACCAGTACAAGCATCGTGAGAATCTGTTTTTTGCAGGACAAATGACAGGTGTTGAAGGTTATGTGGAATCTGCTGCATCAGGTTTAATTGCTGGGCTTAATGCAGGTCGATTAGCAAAAGGGCAACCTTGCTTGGTGCTTCCTGAGGAAACAACATTAGGCAGCATGGCTCATTACATTACGACAGCTGACTTTAAACACTTTCAGCCGATGAATGCCAATTTCGGATTACTTCCACAACTTCCGGAACGAATTCGGAACAAAAAAGAAAAATACGAGAAGCTCGCTAATCGGGCAATCGAGAGTATTCAGAATTTTTCGAAAACAATAACTGAATAGGTTGTAATGTCACTATTCAGTGTGTTACTATAATAATGTTTTGAATTATTATTCATTCGTTTTCTCATACATGTACCTCTAGATGCGGTCTAATTTGTGAAATTGACCTCGCTAGAGGTTTATCTCTTTTTATTAGGTCGAAACCAAGTCAAGATTTTGTTTACACGGTGTATGATTCCATTGGAGGGGTGAGAAGAGATGGATGCTAGTCAAGCGCAATTTCATGCGACAACTATTTTTGCCATTCGTCATCAAGGAAAAGGCGCAATTGCCGGAGATGGTCAGGTCACTTTTGGCAACAGTATGATTATGAAGAGCAGTGCCAAAAAGGTGAGGCGTTTACATAGAGGGAAAGTTATCGCAGGTTTTGCAGGATCAGTAGCCGACGCGATTACCCTTTTTGAAAAGTTTGAAGGCAAGCTAGAAGAACATCATGGTAATTTACAGCGTGCAGCCGTCGAACTCACGAAGGATTGGCGTCAAGATCGCGTATTACGTCGTTTAGAAGCGATGATGATTGTTATGGATGCTACTGGTTTATTGCTTCTTTCAGGCAATGGGGAAATTATTGAACCGGATGATGGCATTCTGGCGATTGGTTCTGGCGGCAGTTTCGCATTGGCGGCTGGAAGGGCCTTACATCGTCATGCACCAGCACTAAGTGCCAAAGAGATTGCACATGCTGCACTTACAACAGCTGCTGAAATTTGCGTGTTCACGAATCATAACATTATTGTCGAAGAAATCGAGTAAATCAGAATTGATACGCACTTTTTTAGGAGGGTACCCGAATGGCAAACAGCTCCCTAACACCTAAACAAATTGTACAGGAATTAGATCGATACATTGTAGGTCAAAAGAAAGCAAAGAAATCAGTTGCTATTGCTTTGCGGAATCGTTATCGGAGAAATCTGGTGGATGAAGCCATGCGGGATGAGATTGTTCCCAAAAATATTCTGATGATTGGACCAACAGGTGTAGGTAAGACTGAGATTGCCCGCAGATTAGCTAAATTGGTTGGAGCACCTTTTATTAAAGTAGAAGCAACCAAATTCACAGAAGTAGGTTATGTCGGTCGTGACGTTGAATCCATGGTAAGAGATTTAATTGAAACCTCTATTCGTATGGTTAAATCGGAACGCATGGAAGCTGTGAAAGACCGTGCAGAGATGTTAGCTAATGAGCGAATTGTTTCTTTATTGGCGCCGAGTCCATTGCGCACGAAATCGCAGCGCAATCCGTTTGAAATGTTGTTTGGAGGCCAGAATCAACCCGAGCAGGAAGAGAGTGCGCCTGATCCAAATCTAGCGACTAGAAGGGCCCAAATCGCAGATCAATTGACTAGTGGTAAATTAGAAGGCGAGATTGTTGAAATTGAAGTGGAAGACTCTTCACCTTCCATGTTGGATATGCTTGCGGGACAAGGAAACGAGCAAGCCGGCATGAATATGCAGGAAATGTTTGGTAGTCTGATGCCCAAAAAAATGAAGAAGCGCAAGCTTCCTGTGAAGGAAGCAAGAAAAGTTCTAACACAAGAAGAAGCACAGAAATTGATTGACATGGACGATGTTATCCAAGAGTCTATTCATCGCGCTGAGCAGTCGGGCATCATATTTATCGATGAAATCGACAAAGTAGCCAGCAGTTCCCGCGGAGGAAATGGTCCGGATATTTCCCGTGAAGGTGTACAGCGCGATATTCTCCCTATCGTTGAAGGTTCTACCGTTGTGACCAAATATGGACCCGTGAAGACGGATTATGTCTTATTCATTGGTGCTGGGGCTTTCCATATTGCAAAGCCCTCAGATTTGATCCCGGAGCTTCAGGGGCGTTTTCCTATTCGTGTAGAATTGAGTGATTTAACGCTTGAAGATTTTGTTTCTATTTTGAAGGAACCTAAGAATGCACTAACGAAACAGTACACGGCTTTGTTACAAACGGAAGGTATAACAGTTGAATTCGCTGAGGAAGCTATTCATGAAATAGCTCGAATCGCGGTAGAAGTCAATCAGAATACGGAAAATATCGGAGCACGTCGTTTGCATACGATCTTGGAGAAATTACTTGAGGATCTTTCCTTTGAAGCGCCTGAAATTACATTGGAATCTTTCGTAATCAATCCGGAATATGTACGCGAAAAGCTTAGCGGAATAGTTCAAAATAGAGACTTGAGTCAATACATTTTATAATGAACGATTGCAGGGTTACGTAAGTAGGAGGCAGTTACATGAGTTTATTAAACAAAACAAGAAGGCTAAATCGATTGCTGCAAAAGGAAGCAGGGAATGCGGTTAGCTTTATGGATATGGCAGAAGTTCTTCGTGATATTGTAATCGCAAATATTTATGTTGTTAGCCGTAAAGGGAAGATTCTAGGTTATGCAACAACGAATGATCCCATTTCAACTGAAATGAATCAGGCGATTTTGCTTGAACGTAGATTTCCATCTGAATCCAATAATCTTCTATTGAAGATAGAGGAAACGACATCGACTTCAGAACAAAGCAGCCCCTATTTTTACTATACGGAGCAAATGAAAGACATGTTCCCTTATACGCACACGACGCTGGTGCCCATTATTGGTGGTGGCGATCGGTTAGGAACATTAATTTTAAGCCGCAATGAAAGCTTATTTATTGATGATGACTTAATATTAGCTGAATATGGTTCGACAGTAATCGCTATGGAGATCTTGAGAGAAAGAGCGGAAGAAATCGAAGAAGAAGCAAGAAGTAAAGCTGTCGTTCAAGTAGCAATAGGGTCTTTATCCTTTAGCGAAATGGAAGCTGTAGAGCATATTTTCGAGGAATTGGATGGAAAAGAAGGGCTTTTGGTCGCGAGTAAAATCGCTGATCGCGTAGGAATTACGCGTTCTGTTATCGTGAATGCACTTCGTAAGCTGGAAAGTGCCGGAGTTATAGAGACACGCTCGCTTGGTATGAAGGGCACTTATATCCGAATTTTAAATGAACAATTAATACAAAGCATCGAACAGATCAAGACGAAACTATAGTTGGTACTATTGAAAAGCCCTGTCTGATAAAAAGATAGGGCTTTTTTCTTATTGTAACTTAAGCTAATATCTTAGATGATTAGAAAGGTAATGAACTTACAAATTTCTACAACAGGAAACTTTTTCTATTTATTTTGTGAAAATAATGTCGAAATAAGAAGGAATACATACTTTCTCTGTGGAAGTATAATGTCGAATACACTATTGAAAGGGGGTAACGTGTATGTCTTTGTTGGACAAACCCAGTTGGAACTTGATGGAGCGTTCGCTCGATGCTTCGACACTTAGACAAAAAGTGGTAGCGAACAACGTCGCCAATGTGGACACACCTTACTTTAAACGGTCAGATGTATTGTTTGAAGAGCTATTGCAAGGTGAAATGAATTCATCAACGCCCTCTATAGAAGGTTATCGGACAAACCCTAAGCATTTCTTTATAGGCAAATCGAGAAATTTACCGAATTCAGAAATTAAAACCGATGAATCGACAGCGATTAACAATAACTTGAATAATGTCGATATGGACTATGAAATGTCTTTAATGGCTAAAAACCAACTGAAATACAATACAATGATTCAGCAAATGAACAGTGAATTCAAAAAAATGCGCACAGTATTAGGGGGGAAGTAATAACAAATGAGGCTCACTAACGGATTTGACATCAGTTCATCAGCACTGACTGCACAACGTTTAAGAATGGATGTCGTCTCATCCAATATTGCTAATGCGGATACAACGCGTGCTAAATTTGTAGACGGGAAATGGGTTCCCTACACGAGGAAGTTAGTTGCATTTGAAACGAAGTCACAACCGAGTTTCGCGCAGTCTTTGCAGTCGGCTATGGCAGATGGTACAGGCGAAGGAGTACGCGTTAACAAAATCTTCGAGGATCAGTCGCCGCTTAAACAAGTATATAACCCTTCACATCCTGATGCAGACGCAAGTGGGTTCGTTTACATGCCCAATGTTGACGTGCTTAAAGAGATGGTTGATATGATTTCGGCCACAAGATCTTATGAAGCCAATGTAACCGCGCTAAATGCAAGCAAATCAATGATTTCAAAGGCATTAGAGATCGGTAGATAATGAAACGGGAGGTTGCAGCATGATTGACAAAATTAGTTATAGTCCATTAAATATCATGAGCTCAGCTCAACCCAAAGACAATTCAGGTGAAGGTGCTGCAGACCTTGGTAAACAATTCGGCTCTTTTCTAAATGAAGCGATGACGAATTTAAATAACCAACAACAACAAGTTGATCAACTTAATCAAAGTTTCATTAAAGGAGAGCTTTCAGACGTCCATCAGCTCACAATTGCTTCCGAGAAAGCATCGTTAGGCCTGGAACTTACGGTGCAGGTTAGAAATAAAGTCCTTGAAGCTTACCAAGAAATGATGAGAATGCAGCTGTAATTAACGAGATGCTGCTAAAACTTTGATTCGATGGGGTGACGGAGTGAATGAGAATCTCCTCCAGTACTGGGGAAAAGTAAAACAGTATTGGAATCGATATAGTAGAACAACGAAAATAACATTTATTGCAACGGTTGTCCTTCTAATTCTGACTGCTGCAATTATAAGTGTTAATTTATCTAAGACGGAATATTCCTTAGCATTTACCGAACTTCAACCTAGTGATGCGGCTGCAATCAAGGGTTATCTAGATACAGCTAAGATTCCATACAAGCTTAGTGCTGATGGTAAAAGCATCGAAGTGCCGACAAGTGAAGTTGCAAATGTGAAACTCGGTGTTGAGTCACAAGGATTAAATAAGAATGGTTCTCTAGGATTCGGTGCTTTTAGCAACAGTAGTTCATTTGGTATCACAGATAACGAATTTAAAGTGAAATATTTGAACGCGATTCAAGGTGAGTTGCAGCAGCTTATTAATTCCAATCAAGCCATCTCAGGTTCAAAGGTTCTTATTTCACTTCCGGAAGATGGACCTTTCTTGCAACAGCAGGAAGAGAAAGCTACAGCATCCGTTGTTCTTCAAATGAAACAAGGCTACATACTCGATCAAGGTAAAATTGATACCATCTATAACTTGGTTTCACACAGTATCAAAAATCTTCCTGTTGAGAATATCACCATCTCAGATCAGTACGGGCAAAGCTTAGTTTCTTCCAAATCAGGAGGCCAGTCCTCTTCGAGCTTAGTGACTAGTCAGTCCGACATTAACGATAAGTTTCAAAAAGATCTGCAGAGAAATATTACGAACATGCTGGGAACTATGTTTGGACGAGACAAAGTAAATGTGAGTGTATTCTCTACCATGAACTTTGATCAAAAGAAGAGTAAAGAACAGCTCGTCTCCGCGCCAAATCAAGTGGATCAAAAGGGCTTGGAAATTTCCTTGCAGGAAGCTAGTGAGTCTTACCAAAATAATGGTGCAGATACTGGCGGCGTTCCTGGTACTGGCACGACGGATGTACCTGGTTACCCAGGAGCGTCAAACTCAGGGAAATCGAATACAGAGAAAAACACGAAGACAGTAAATTACGAAGTGAATCGGATTACGAATGACATTGTTGCGACACCGTACATAGTAAAAGATCTAAGTATTAATGTCGGAATTGAACCACCGGTTAAAGATGATCCGACTTCTTTGACTGCTGAAACTAAAACTGCTGTGCAAACCGCTTTGGTTAGTATTGTTAGGACCGCACTAGCAGATAACAAGGCTACATATACAGACGATGAATTACAGAAAAAAGTTACAGTTCTTGCACATTCTTTTGCACGCCCTACGGATACACTAGCTTCCAAAACAACAACGTACTTAACTTACGCTGGATTGGCACTAGCGGCGCTTGCTATTGGTGCGATTGCTGGATTTGCAATTAGAAAACGCAGAAAAGCTGCACAGCAATTACTGGAACAAGATCTGAACATTGCATCAAGTAAAGCTGAACTTCCAACGATTGATATTGAAAATGTTACTAATGACAATCAAGTACGTAAGCAGTTAGAAACTCTTGCGAAAAAGCGACCAGAAGACTTTGTCAATCTGCTTCGGACTTGGTTAGTAGACGAATAGAGGTGCACTTGTATGGCCAAAGCTGCTCTAAACGGGTTAACCGGACGACAAAAGGCAGCCATTCTTTTGATCAGTTTAGGCCCTGAGGTGTCTGCTCAAATATTTAAACATTTAAGAGAAGAAGAGATTGAGCAGTTAACACTAGAGATTGCGAATGTAAGGAAAGTAGATTCTTTCGAAAAAGAAGCGATTCTTTCTGAGTTTCATCAGATTTGCCTTGCACAAGAGTTCATTTCTCAAGGCGGTATTGCTTACGCCAAAGATATCTTGGAGAAGGCCCTTGGTTCTCAGAAAGCACTCGATATCATCAACCGTCTGACAGCGACTCTGCAGGTGAGACCTTTTGATTTTGCTAGAAAAGCAGACCCTGCTCAAATTCTTAACTTTATTCAAAACGAGAATTCGCAAACCATTGCATTAGTTTTGTCTTATTTGCAAGCAGATCAAGCTTCTATCATCTTGTCTTCATTGCCACAAGAAAAACAAGCAGATGTAGCTAAGCGTATCGCATTGATGGACAGTACTTCTCCAGAAGTGATCAGCCAGGTAGAACGTGTACTGGAGCAAAAACTTTCTTCTACAGTTACACAAGACTACACAAATGCTGGTGGTATTGCATCTATCGTTCAAATTTTGAATGGTGTTGATAGAGGGACAGAGCGGACCATTCTTGATTCTCTTGAAATTCAAGATCCTGAATTGGCTGAAGAAATTAAGAAACGGATGTTTGTCTTCGAAGATATTGTTAATATTGATAATCGCTCTATTCAGCGAATTATCCGTGATATTGAAAATGCCGATCTACAACTGGCACTCAAAGTTGCAAGCGAAGAAGTTCGTGATGTTCTATTCAAAAACATGTCCAAACGGATGGCAGATACGTTCAAGGAAGAAATGGAATTTATGGGTCCTGTCCGTTTGCGTGACGTTGAAGAAGCACAAACGAGAATTGTTGCAACAATCCGCCGCCTAGAGGAATCAGGTGAAATCATCATTGCACGTGGTGGAGGAGACGATATTATTGTCTAATATCATTAAATCATTTGCTTATTACGCTGTAGATGATAAGAAATTGGTCGAAACGATCTCACCCTTTCAATTCCTGAACGAAAATCTTGATGCAAGTAATCAGCTAACTCCTGAACAACAACAGGAATTAACCGAAGCAACGAATTTGAAAGATCAAATTCTTCAAGATGCCGAAGCTTTTGCTAATGAGCAAATCCATCAGGCCATGCAGGAATGCACGGCACTTCGAGAACAAACGCAGGAAGAAATTAATAGCTGGTGGCAAACACGCCGTGCAGAAGATGAAGAGCATATCGCCCTATCCAGACAGGCTGGTTATGAAGAAGGCTACCAACAAGGGATCGCTCAAGCTGAAGAAGCGCTTAGACAGGAATACAGTGAAATGCTAACGGAAGCTCAAGGTATTCTAGAGCAATCATACAAACTTAAACAACAGATCATTCAGGAATCCGAGCCATTTTTGATAGAACTAAGCACATCGATAGCAGAAAAAGTCATAGGTAAACAGTTAACTTTAAATCCAGAATGGGTCGTTGAGTTGATTCAAACCGTTCTGTCGCGTAGGCGCGAAAAAGGGATCATTGCTTTATGTGTAGCACCTTCGCAATTCGCTTACATTCAGGATGCCCGAGAAGAGTTGCTAACATCTATAGACTCGCAGGCTGAATTACAGATTATTCCTGATACTACCGTACAAGATCGCGGATGCGTGATTCGTTCTTCTTTTGGAAGCATTGATGCCCGAATCGATACACAGTTGAAAGAGATCAAATCTGCACTGCAACAGTTGGCCACTCAAAGTGAGGGTACAGGATTATGAACAGTGCACTACCAAAAGCTGATAAATACATAGAGCACTTGCATACCATCGATCCCATTCGTGTTAATGGAAAAGTAACACAAGTGATCGGATTGACGGTTGAATCAGAAGGGCCAGATGTGAGCATTGGCGACCTTTGTTACATCTACCCGCATAAATCCAATAAGCCATTAAAAGCGGAAGTCGTTGGTTTTCGCAGCAATAAAGTGGTGTTGATGCCGCTTGGCGATTTGGATTCTATCGGACCTGGATGTGATGTTGTAGGTACAGGGAAACCACTTACTGTTCAAGTAGGCCATGAGCTTCTTGGTAAAGTATTAGACGGATTAGGACAACCACTAGATGGGTCGTTTCTTCCTTCAAGAATGGCGCAATATTCTACGAATAATGCGCCGGGTAACCCGCTAACTCGCCCGCGAGTGCTGAATCCAATCTCTGTTGGTGTTCGATGCATTGATGGATTATTGACAATTGGTAAAGGTCAGCGCGTTGGTATTTTTGCAGGGTCTGGTGTTGGAAAAAGTACGCTGATGGGAATGATTGCCCGTAATACATCTGCAGATGTTAACGTCATTGCACTTATCGGTGAACGGGGCAGAGAGGTCTTGGATTTTATTGAAAGAGATCTAGGTCCTGAAGGACTAGCAAGGTCAGTAGTGATCGTTGCAACATCTGATCAGCCTGCGCTTATTCGCATCAAAGGAGCAATGATTGCGACAAGTATCGCTGAATATTTTCGAGATCGCGGCCTGAATGTGATGATGATGATGGATTCTGTCACTAGGTTTGCAATGGCACAGCGTGAGGTTGGCCTTGCTGTAGGGGAACCTCCAGCAACGAGAGGCTATACACCTTCGGTTTTTGCCATGCTACCGCGTCTATTAGAGCGATCAGGTACTGGGCCGAAAGGATCCATTACTGCATTTTATACGGTGCTAGTCGACGGCGATGATATGAACGAGCCAATTGCTGATGCAGTGCGAGGGATTCTCGATGGACACATTGTCCTAAACCGCAGCATTGCCAACAAAGGTCATTACCCTGCCATTGACGTCTTGTCCAGCGTAAGCCGTGTAATGAAAGAAATTGTGCCTTCTGAACACATGGAAGCTGCTGATCACTTAAAGCGACTTCTCTCTATATATAAAGATTCGGAAGACCTAATCAATATTGGGGCGTACCAAAAAGGTTCTAATCCTAATATTGATGTTGCAATGGATCATATTGAAGCCATATGGGATTTCACAAAGCAAAAAACAAGTGAAAAGCTAACCTATGAAGAAGCTCAAGAACGTTTGATTCACGAATTTTATAAGGGATGAGGGTCCTAAATGCAATTTCGTTATTCTTTCCAGCAAATTGTCGATTTGAAAAACAATGAACGAACACAGGCAGAATGGATTTTATCTGAGGCAATGGGTCAACTACGGAACGAAGAAACGAATTTACATGGATTGTTTGAACAAAAAGAGAACCTGCATCAGGAAATGGTGACAGCCTCTTGCGATTCAGTATCTATAGCTAAGATGCTTATGCTGCAGACTTATATGAATCATGTAGACCAGCAAATTGCACGTAAACATCAAGATGTTCAGCAAGCTAAGCATATCGTGCTCAAGAAGCAGGAACATCTTTCGGAAAGAATGATCGATGAGAAGGTGTGGTCGAAAGCTAGGGAGAAGGCATTCGGCCAATTTCAATCCTTTGTCGCCAAAAAAGAGCAAGATGCTCTGGATGAAATGGCCACAAACCGGTTCAAACGACTCTCGTATTGAGGAAGGTAAAGGAGGAACAAGGAGATGGCCGATACAAGCATTGAAGGTGCATCTTATAGTGCGCTGGAACGGTTTCTGATATGGTTTGTCATCCCCTTTGTGTTTACGGCTGTCTTGCTTTTCGTGTTGCTGTCAATCTTTGATTATGATATCAAGAGCAGTATCCAGAAAGCGTTGCATAACACTCCGGTGGTTGGAGCCATTGTTCCTGCACCCAAAGAAAAAAGTGTTGTGAGCGGATCTGCTAAAGAGACAACTCCTGAACAAAGCATCAAAACCAAGGATGATGAGATTACGAAGTTAAATGCCAAATTGGCAGAACTTCAGTCCGCTTTGCAGAAGGCTGAAACAACAACTGAGCTGAAGGATCAATCACTCAAAGAAGCAGGAGCTAAGATAACTGATCTTGAAGAAAAGTTGAAAGACAAGACGCAAACAGAAGAAGAGTATGCGAATCAAATTACCCAGCTTGCCAATATGTATGCAAAAATGACACCGAGTAAAGCGGCTCCAATCATTGAAGCTCTTACGCCGAAAGAAATGGTGCTTATCTTCTCCATGATGAAAGCGGACAGCCGCGGGGCTATCCTGGAGAAAATGGATGCTACTAAAGCGGCCGAAGCATCGATGGGACTTAAAGATATTATTCCTGTAAGAGATAAAGAGATTGCCGCTTTACAAGAAAGATTAGCAACGAATGGGGCAAGCACAGCAAAAGCAACGACATCTGTCAGTAAATCGGATTTGGGTCAAACATTTGCTAATATGACTCCCAAAAGTGCTTCAAACGTGTTAATTGAAATGAATAAATCAAATCCCGAGAAAGTATTAGCCATCTTAAGTGGCATGGATAATGCTTCCCGTTCCAAAGTGATGTCAGCATTGTCTGATGCGAATAAGGAAATTGCTGCTTCAATTTCAGCTAAACTTGTTCAGTAACTGATGTTGATCTTAGGAGGGAGGTGAATAATTAAGATGGATGTACAAATGCAGACAACACCTACTGCAAACCCTGCTTCCACTTCGACGAATAAGGCGGGTGCGAAAGGAACAACTTCTAAAGACGGCTTCAATCAAGTCTTGGATGGTCAATTATCTCAAGATAACACTGAGAATGCTGAAGCAAATTCTGCTGATCAAGCACTTTCCCTAAGCATGTTGCTCCAAATGCTTCAGAGTTTGGTAGCACCTATGCAAGGAGCTGCTGTACAGGATGTAAAGACAGAAGAGCAGCCACTTTCTGAAGTCGTTTTGGAGGCTATGAATAGTAATCCAACACTTGCTGAGCAGTTATTGCAGGATCCAAAGGTTCAGCAATGGTTTGAAGAAGCAGAGCAACTTCTGCAAACGCTAAGCGGAGCACAACCAACTCCATTGGTTACTCTCCCAAGTGCATTACAACTTCAAACAACTACGGACGTCTCAAACCTGCAAGCTCAAAATACGTTGCTAGCATTAGCATCTTTGTCAAAGCAGCAGCCTGACAACCCGATTGTGAAGTTTCTGAATCAAGATCTTCAGAACGTCATCCAACCATTACTACCCGAGTTGATGGCAAGTTTGAAGGGCCAAACTTTGGATGTTGCTGCTAAAGAGAAGGCTACTGAAGCAATGGAAGGTTTGATGAATGGGAGTAAGAAGGAAGTCAATTCCACTGATAAACCAAATCATCACAAGTTAAGCAGTAAAAAAACAATAGATCAGAACTTTGATATGAACTCCGTGACTATCGTACAACCTGCAAAGTCAAAATTGGAGCTTCTTGCTCTAAAAAGCGGTTTTCTAACCGCGCAGGTGGATGCATCTTCTACATCAGGAGATACGGTGCCAAATCTTGTAGATCTGCCAACAGATTCTGAAATTACTACTAACTCAGTTGTTACGATCGCTGATTTGCAAAGAACGCAGCAGTCGCAGACGGTTGTTGATAAAACAGTTGCTCCAATGATGAATGCTGCTAATTTCGCTGAAGAAATGACTGAACATGTGCTGAAAAACATGAAGATCACTCTTGCTGACGGGTTCTCAGAAGCTAAGTTATCGTTGTTTCCTAAAAATCTGGGACATATCGATGTGAAAATATCGATGCATGATGGTCAGCTAATTGCACAGTTTGCAGCCGAATCCGCAGCAGCTAAGCAGATGCTGGAAAATCAGCTGCCACAGCTGAGACAAGCACTTCTAACACAAGGTTTGCAAGTTGAAAAGCTTGAAGTTACACAAAGCCAAAACATGCAATCCAGTATGTTTCAGGAACATCGTCAACAGCAAACTTTTGGTCAGTCTCAACGACAAAATAAGAACAATTCCGGCAGCTTTGAGGTCGAATCAGTGGATTTCGATCAAGAAATTGATGCCGTGGCACAAGTTAAACCGGCTATTCATGGCAATTCCTTTGACGTAACTGCCTAATAGTAAGTCGAATTGATGCAGTTGGAGGTGAAAGTATGGCTGCTAATCCCATCGTAGGTAACGTTTCAGATTTAATCAATACAGGTAAAAATGCTAAAACGAAAGAAAAAGACAACAATACATTAGGTAAAGATGATTTCCTGAAAATCCTAATTACCCAGCTTCAGAATCAAGATCCAACACAACCATTACAAGATAAAGAGTTCATTGCCCAGATGGCTCAGTTCACTTCCGTTGAGCAGTTGACCAATATGGCTGGTGAAATGAAACTAATGCGTCAATCACTAGGATTTGTTTCAGGTTTGATTGGCAAATCGATCACTTGGGATGAAATGGACTCTACTGGAGCGACTGTCGAAAAGTCAGGCGTTGTTGATTCCATTACGTTCAAAGACGGAAATCAATTTGCCAATGTGAAGGGAGTTGAAATTTCTCTGGATAAACTCAAGAAAATTGAGGATGTCGGAGAAACCAAATGACAGAGAGAATATCCATAGGGCAGCTTTATCCTAATGCGGTTTCTCCTGCGTCTACGAGACGAACACCTGTACAGCAACCGGTATCCACATCCGGTAATCCTACATTTCAGAAGCTTCTTCAGGAGCAATTTGTTCGTTTCAGTCATCATGCAGAAGTTAGGCTGAAAGAGAGAGGCATTCAACTGAAGCCGGAACAACTAGATAGTCTTAGCAAAGCAATTGATAAGGTAGCAGCAAAAGGTGCTAAGGATGCCCTAATGGTTTTAGGCGGAAATGCATTGATTGTCAATGTTCCTAACCGAACTGTTGTTACGGCGCTTGATGGAAACGCGATGAATGAACATGTTTTTACACAGATAGACAGTGCAATTATTATATCTTCATAAAAGGGCTCGACCTTACAGGAAGCCTGGAGCTGTGGATCGAAGGAAGCAGCTCATGAAATACGTTATTTTAATCCGATTAGGAGGCTAGTAAGATGTTAAGATCTTTGTACTCTGGTGTTTCAGGTATGCGTGGTTTTCAAACGAAATTAGATGTTATCGGTAATAATATCGCAAATGTAAACACCATCGGATTTAAAGGCAGCCGCGTTATGTTCAAAGATATCCTTAGCCAAACTGTTTCCGGCGTAAGTGCTGCTGACGAGAACCGTGGCGGTGTGAATGCGCAGCAAGTTGGTTTAGGAGTAAGCTTGGCTTCAATTGACACCATACATACAGCTGGTAGCGCGATGACGACGAATGTTCCTACCGATTTACGTATTAATGGCGATGGATTTTTTGCAGTTGGAACTACTGAACAAACAGATGCTCCATATTTGACGAGATCTGGAAATTTTACATTAGACCCTACTAGAAACCTTGTGAATGCTGAAGGCCTACATGTTATGGGCGCTGAAGGTGCTGGTCCAATCGTGATTCCAGAAGATATCGTATCCTTCTCCATTTCTCAAAACGGTGATATCATCGGTGTTGACTCCACAGGTGCAACAGTAGCAACTGGCCAAAAGATTGGTGTTATTAAAGTTGTGAATCCATCTGGCCTAGAGAAAATTGGCGGCAATCTGTACCGTATGACAGCGAATGCTAATCCGGAGGGTGCGATTGTAATTGATGCCCCTGGTAATACAGAAACCGGGACAGGAACACTGATTTCTGGCCAATTAGAAATGTCTAACGTTGATTTAACTGGTGAGTTCACAGAGATGATTATTGCTCAACGTGGTTTCCAAGCTAATTCCCGTATTATCACAACGTCAGATGAAGTGCTTCAAGAGGTCGTTAATCTTAAACATTAATTTTCATTGAAATGACAGAGGGGAGCTAGTCTCCCCTTATCCTGATGCAGGAGGAGAAGCATGATTTCTCTCACTCGTTTAAACGGTAAAGCCATCATCCTTAATGCGATTTTGATTGAATTGATTGAAGAGACGCCAGACACCATGATTACCTTGACTACAGGCAAGAAAATCACAGTTCTTGAGAAGGCAGAGGTTGTGGTAAGCTTAGTGCGGACCTACATGCAGGAAATTGGCTCAGTTCGAGCGACGATTATGTCAAAGGATGCGGAGGGTTCGTAATTGTTTAAGAATAAAATTTTTATACTAATTGTATCGATTTTAATTGCAATCACTTTAATTTTGACCGCTGCATTCGTTTTGTGGAATTTTATGGAGAAGAATAATCAATCCAAAGATCCTGCGGTACAAGCACAAGATGCTGTAGCTAGTGTTAAACCGACGAAAGCACCATCTGCTGAAGCAGTTAAGGCAAACACGGCAATCATCAAAGATATTTTGACCAATTTATCAGGTAGCCAAAATTTCATTAAAATTAGTTTCGCTTTTGAACTAGAAAACTCAAAAAGTAAGGCTGAATTTGACAGCTTGTTGGACTCCGCAGTGAAAGGGACGATTGTTCAAACGCTTGGAGATCTAACGAAGGAACAAATCGAAGGAAGTAAAGGGTCAGATAATTTAACGGCTACGTTAATGAACAAATTAAACCCATTGCTTCACGAAGGTAAGATAAAACAAATTTGGATAACTGATAAAGTGCTTCAATAAATTCGCTATTGATTTTGCTAAAAGGAGGTGACTCTAATGGTTGATGTTTTGTCGCAAAATGAGATCGATGCCTTGTTGGCGGCATTGTCCTCTGGCGAAATGGATGCGGATGAACTTAAAAAAGAAGAGACGCAGAAGAAAGTAAGGGCTTATGACTTTAAAAGGGCTGTGCGCTTCTCTAAGGATCATATTCGAAGCTTGACTCGAATTCACGAAAACTTTGCGCGGTTCCTAACAACATATTTCTCAGCGCAGCTCCGTACGTTTGTACAAATTAGTGTGGTTCAGGTTGAACAATTGCCTTACGATGAATTTATTCGTTCGATCCCGAAAATGACCATTTTGAACATCTTTGAAGCGGAGCCTTTAGAGGGTCGGATGGTGCTTGAGGTTCATCCCAATGTTGCATTTGCTATGTTAGATCGTTTGTTAGGTGGTGCGGGTACAACCCCTACGAAGATTAATGCTTTAACTGAGATTGAAACGATTGTAATGGAACGTATTTTTAGCCGGGCTTTCGACAGCCTGCAAGAGGCATGGAAAACAGTTATTGATATTCAGCCTAGATTAGAGGCACTTGAAACAAATCCACAGTTTATGCAGATTGTTTCCCCCAATGAAACGATCGCACTGATCTCATTGAGCACCAAAATTGGTGATACGACAGGGATGATTAATTTATGCATTCCGCATGTGGTTATCGAGCCAATTATGCCTCGACTTTCTGTGCATCATTGGTTCGTTTCACAGAAGAAGACGAGAGCACCTGAAGAAGTGGAAGCACTTCAATCCCGCTTGGAAAAAACCAAGCTGCCCCTCATTGCAGAATTGGGTTCGTCCGAAATTTCAATTCGAGATTTCTTAGGCTTAACGGTCGGCGATGTTATCCCTCTGCAAAAATCCGTCGAAGAATCGCTTCAAGTCAAAGTGGGCGAGAAGCTGAAATATCTCGGTAGCCCTGGTACCTTAAAAGGAAAGATGGCTGTTCAAATTACAGATATCGTAAATGAAGGAGAAGAAGATTATGACGAATAATAGAGATTATTTGTCCCAGGAAGAGATCGATGCTTTGTTGAGACAGTCTTCGGACGATAGTTCAGCCTCTTCTTTTCATGGGTCTCCTCAAGTTGAAGATTTTTTATCTTCATTAGAACAAGACGCACTAGGTGAAATTGGTAACATCACGTTTGGTAGTGCAGCTACAGCTCTTTCTACCTTGCTTGGAAAAAAAGTCGACATCACGACGCCGAAAGTATCGATTATCAGTAAAGATGAATTGCAAGAGCAATTTCCAAAACCGCATGTAGCTGTTCATGTCAACTATGTGGATGGCTTCGATGGCATTAACCTGTTAGTGATCAAAACGCGCGATGCCCAAGTTATTGCTGACTTGATGATGGGTGGAGACGGAACTGGCGGAGATGAACATCTTAGCGAAATTCACATTAGTGCGGTGCAAGAAGCGATGAATCAAATGATGGGATCTTCGGCAACATCGATGTCTACCATATTTAATCGATTTGTCAATATCTCACCTCCAGGAATCGACATATTAAATTTGTCGAAAGGAGAAGGAAAACTACCTGACGAGGACGTATTTATAAAGATATCGTTCCGACTTATCATTGGTGACCTTATTGATTCTAATATCATGCAATTATTACCTGTTCCTTTCGCCAAAGAAATGGTGTCGATCCTCATGGGTGGCGATTCTGATTCTTCTATGGAAGTTGCACCTGCTGCACAAGCGCCGGCGCCTTCACCAGTGCCTACGCAGGAAGTACATTCACCGCCCCCTGCAGCTGCTCAACCAGTGTATGAGCAACCTATGTATCAACAACAGCAGCCTGTGTATGAACAACCAATGTACCAACAGCCTATGCAGCCACCAATGCAGCCGCCAATGGGGCAGCCTATGTATCCGCCTCAGCAACCCGTGTATCAGCAGCCACCTGCTGCATACGGCGGGATGCCAAATCGCAATGTCAATGTCCAACCTGTGCAGTTTGGAAATTTACAATCTGGTGCTTTAGGGCATGCGGATGATACGAACCTGAATTTACTACTAGATATACCACTGAAGGTAACTGTAGAATTAGGCAGAACGCACAAGGTGATTAAAGACATCTTGGAACTCTCCCAGGGATCGATTATTGAGTTGGATAAGCTAGCAGGTGAACCGGTAGACATCTTAGTAAACAATAAGCTCATTGCCAAAGGCGAAGTCGTTGTCATCGATGAAAACTTCGGAGTTCGTGTAACGGACATTGTGAACCAATGGGAACGAATTCAGAAGTTACAATAATTTAATTCTAGGGGGACTTTATTCATGGCTAACCGTATTCTAATTGTTGATGATGCTGCATTTATGAGAATGATGATTCGTGATATTTTGACAAAAAATGGTTACGAGGTTTGTGGAGAAGCGAATGATGGAGCACAAGCTATCGAAAAATACAAAGAGTTGAAACCGGATCTGATTACAATGGATATCACAATGCCTGAGATGGATGGCATTCAAGCTTTGAAAGAAATTAAAAAAATTGAACCTAGCGCTAAAGTGATCATGTGTTCGGCGATGGGGCAACAAGCTATGGTAATTGATGCAATTCAAGCTGGTGCGAAGGACTTTATCGTGAAGCCTTTCCAAGCAGACCGTGTTATTGAAGCTATTAAAAAGACTCTAGGTTAAGCCGTCTTCATTCGGTCGAGTCTTACATACACCGAAAGGAATGTGGATATGAGAAGACTCCGCTCGAAAAGACTGCTAACAGGATTACTTAGTTTAACCGCTATGTTGTATACAAGGTCCGTTGGTTTTGCTGAAACAGAACCCGGGCAAGGACTTCCAACATCGGATTATCCGAGTACCGATCCAACGGGGACGTTTGGCATGATTTTTAAGGTCATATTTTTCTTGATTTTAATTATTCTTCTTTTCTATGTGCTTATTAGATACGTAGCGAAGAAAAATAAAGGAACAATGTTTGGGAACTCAATTCGATCTTTAGGTGGAGTTCCCCTAGGCCAAAATAAATCAATTCAAATCGTTGAAATTGGACATTCGCTCTTCGTGGTTGGCGTCGGAGATAACATCCAACTACTGGATAAAATCAATGACGCCGATGAAGTAGCATACATCACCGAGCTTTTGATTTCTTCTCAGGATGATCGAATGGGATTCGGAACTGTTAGCAAGTGGATCAGTAAACTGCCAATTAGAAAAAAAGACATCGAAGAAGAAGTAGAAATTACTTCAACGTTCCAGCAAGTATTTCATGATAAGCTGCAGCGTGTAACGAATCGTAATCGCAATGTGGAAGAATGGCTTTCTGATCAAAAACAAAAAGATCGGTTGAATGATGAATGAAACGAAATAAAATAGTTCTTACACTTCTCATTGTGTTGGTTTCTGTGTTTCTACTCTCTTTGACAGCATCAGCTGCGGAGACCGATCCAAACAATCCAATTCCAGGTTTGAACGTAAACATTGGGACTGGAGGGACTGCCGGAGGGTCTTCCAACACAGTAACGCTATTGCTGCTGTTAACCGTTTTGAGTCTCGCACCATCTTTTCTCATTTTAATGACTAGTTTTACACGAATCGTCATTGTGCTCGGTTTCGTCCGTACTTCACTAGGAACCCAGCAGATGCCACCTAACCAGGTTCTAATCGGACTCGCTCTGTTTTTAACCTTCTTTATCATGTCTCCAACTTTAGGAGAAGTTAATCAAGTAGCTCTTCAGCCATATATGAAGGGTGAGATCAATCAAACCCAGGCTTTCGAGAAGGCTTCATTGCCAATGAAGAAATTTATGTTCAAGCATACGCGTCAGAAGGATTTAAAGTTATTTTTAGATTACACCAAAGCAAAGGCACCTACTGGCGTAGAAGATATTCCGCTAACTTCATTAGTTCCAGCTTATGCGATAAGTGAGTTGAAGTCTGCTTTCCAAATGGGATTTATGATATTCATTCCGTTCCTGGTCATTGACATGGTAGTTTCCAGTACCTTGATGGCAATGGGGATGATGATGCTGCCGCCTGTTATGATTTCATTACCGTTTAAGATTCTACTTTTTATCTTGGTAGATGGCTGGTATCTTGTGGTGAGATCATTACTCCTAAGCTATAGTTGAGGATCAAGATAACGGAGGTTTCCTAAATGGGTTCGGAATTTGTAATACGAATTGCTGGTGAAGCTGTTTATACGGTGTTAAAAGCAAGTGCTCCCATGCTTATCATCGGACTAGTAGTAGGTCTGATTATAAGTGTTTTTCAAGCGACAACCCAGATCCAGGAACAAACTCTAGCTTTTGTTCCAAAAATCGTCGCTGTATTGCTGTCTATCCTCGTCTTTGGGCCGTGGATCATGAACACATTGGTTGATTTTACGTTCAATTTACTCAACAACCTTTACAAATTCGTTGGATAGGTTGTGAGCGCGATGACATTAGTTTTTCAGGCAATTCCTATTTTTTTGCTTATCTTTTGTCGAATTACATCGTTCTTTGTCGTGGTGCCGATCTTATCTTCAAGAAATGTACCCATGATGTTCAAAATCGGTCTCTCCGTATTCATCTCATTCCTTATTTTTGCAAGCATGGGGTTGGATAAGCCAATTCCCATGGATGGTGAATATGTTCTTTTGATCATTCGTGAAATGCTGATAGGCATTTTACTTGGTTTTCTTGCCTATATTTTTTTTACGGTCGTTCAAACCGCCGGTTCTTTTATGGATATGCAAATTGGTTACAGCATGTCAAGTGTAATTGACCCTCTAACAGGGCACTCAGCGCCTATGTTAGGCAACCTCAAATATATGATAGCCGTCCTGCTATTTCTTTCATTTGACGGGCATCATTATCTCCTTAGAGCAATTATGGATAGTTACAAATGGGTTCCATTGGACAATCAGCTCTTTGCTCGCATCTATAACGGCGAAATTTCTGATTTCTTGTTTCATTCTTTGGCCAAAATGTTTTATCTATCGTTTCAACTTGCTGCTCCAATTATAGCAGCGCTTTTTTTGACAGATTTAGGTCTAGGGCTATTAACGAGGGTTGCTCCTCAATTTAACATTTTTGTTATCGGTGCACCGCTAAAAATGATTCTGGGCTTATTCCTACTTGTTGTTTTATTCCCGGAATTAATATCACAATTCCAATATTTGTTCTCAACCATTTTCGATAACATGGAGAAGTTGCTCCAAATTATTAGCGGAACACAGCAACCATCTCCCTAAGTAGGAGGAAAGCCGTGTCCCAACAACGTCGTTTGCAGCTTGATTTACAATGGTTTGCTGGGGAAAAGACAGAGCCAGCTACGGCGAAGAAAAGGCAGGATGCACGCAAAAAAGGGCAAGTTGCAAAAAGTATGGACTTACCCGCTGCACTTATCTTACTCCTTTCATTCATGTCTTTTCTAATGTTTGGCGGGTACATGAAAGAGAAAATAATTAACATTTTTCGAAATGTGTATGAGAATCAACTGACGATGGATGTAACGGATAGCAATGTTCATGCGCTTTTCGCTGAACTGCTCAAGCAAGGATTTTTTATTTTAGGTCCTATTTTCCTTCTAGTAATGATCATCGCGATTATTGGGAACTATGCGCAGGTCGGGTTTATGTTTATCGGTGAGCCCTTGCTGATGAAATTCAACAAGATTAATCCTATAGAAGGATTTAAACGGATTTTCTCTTTGCGGACCGTAATGGAATTTTTGAAGTCTACTTTGAAAATGACAATTATCGGCTATGTGGTTTACACGACATTAATGGGAGAAAAGGCTAGACTATTGGGCTTGGGCCATGCCCCGTTGGAAAGCACGTTCTCGTTCATAGCGGCGGTTACTTTAAAGCTGGGTATAAAAATAGGGGCAGTTCTCATTGTACTTGCCATTTTTGACTATATTTATCAAAAATATGAACATGAGAAAAGTCTTAGAATGTCCAAGCAGGACATTAAAGATGAGTACAAAAAAAGTGAGGGAGATCCCCTCATTAAAGGAAAGATACGTGCCAAGCAGCGTCAGATGGCGATGCAGCGAATGATGCAGGAAGTTCCCAAAGCGGATGTCATTATTACGAACCCAACTCACTTTGCAGTTGCTCTGAAATATGACTCCACCAATATGCAAGCCCCTACCGTTATTGCGAAAGGCGCTGACTACGTAGCATTGAAAATTAAAGAAGTTGCCAAGACCAACGGTATTATCACGATGGAAAATAAACCGCTTGCTCGTGCGATCTTTGCACAGGTGGAAATAGGAGACTCGATTCCGGCTGAGCTGTTCCAAGCTGTCGCAGAAGTGTTGGCGTATGTATATAAAATGAAGGGCAAGACGAATTAATAAGAAGGGAGGTACAATCTAATGAGAGTCAAGGATTTGTTCGTTCTTATAGGTATTATTGGTATTGTTTTAATGATGATTGTACCAGTTCCAATCCCTTTGTTGGATTTTCTTCTAATCATTAATATCTCTATTGCTTTAATGATTATCTTGGTAGCCATGAACACGCAAGAAGCCTTGCAATTCTCAATTTTCCCATCCTTATTACTGATTACAACGTTGTTTCGGTTAGCATTAAACGTTTCTACAACTCGAAACATTTTGTCTCATGCAGAAGCAGGCGACGTGGTCAGAACTTTTGGTTCTTTCGTAGCGCAAGGAAATATCGTAGTGGGATTTGTCGTATTCCTTATCCTTGTCTTGGTTCAATTCATCGTAATTACCAAAGGTTCTGAGCGCGTTGCCGAGGTTGCGGCGAGATTTACGCTCGATGCGATGCCAGGTAAACAAATGAGTATCGATGCCGATTTAAATGCCGGTTTGATTAACGAAGTACAAGCCCGCGAACGTAGGCAAAAGATTGAACGAGAAGCAGATTTTTATGGTGCCATGGATGGTGCCAGTAAATTCGTAAAAGGGGATGCTATTGCTGGTATTGTCATCTTGGTCATCAATTTAATTGGTGGCTTTATTATTGGGATGACGATGAAAGGCATGGATTTCTCGGAAGCCCTTCAAACCTTCTCGATTCTGACGATTGGGGATGGATTAGTTTCCCAAATTCCTGCACTACTGATTTCAACGGCTGCTGGTATTATCGTTACAAGAGCATCTTCTGAAGGGAACTTAGGCCATGATGTTACCAAACAATTAACTGCACAGCCTAAACTTCTTTATATTGTTGCAGGTACTTTAGTGATGTTAGGGATTTTCACACCAATTCATTGGTTTACGACTTTTCCGATTGCTGGATTGTTGGTTTTTGCTGGTTACAAAATGCAAAAAAACTTGGAACGAGAAGCTTTCAAAGAAGAACAATTGGTGGAAGAGCAACAAATTGAGGAAGTTCGCAGTCCCGAAAGTGTTATCTCCTTACTTCAAGTCGATCCCATTGAGTTCGAGTTTGGTTACGGCTTAATTCCACTCGCGGATACACAGCAAGGCGGAGATCTACTTGATCGGATTATATTGATTCGTAGGCAATGTGCACTTGAATTAGGCGTAGTCGTACCTGTTATTCGGATACGAGACAATATTCAGTTACGTCCGAATGAGTATATCATCAAAATTAAAGGCAATACAGTGGCACGTGGCGAACTACTCCTTAATCACTATCTGGCAATGAGCCCAGGAATCGATGATGATTCAATTGCTGGTATTGAGACAACAGAACCTGCTTTTGGGTTACCTGCGATCTGGATTGATGAAATGACCAAAGAACGAGCCGAGTTGTCAGGATACACGGTTGTTGATCCTCCATCTGTAGTGGCCACTCATCTGACAGAAGTTATTAAGAAACATACACATGAGCTTCTTGGACGCCAAGAAACGAAAGCTCTCATTGATAATGTTCGCGAATCCTATCCTGCACTTGTTGATGATCTCATTCCTTCCGTTTTGTCGATTGGCGACGTTCAAAAGGTGTTGGCTAAGCTGCTTAAGGAGAAAATATCCGTTCGCGACTTGGTTACTATTTTGGAAACACTTGCCGATTATGGTTCTTATACGAAGGATCCCGAGATCTTGACGGAATACGTCAGACAATCCTTATCTAGACAAATTACGCAGCAATTCACTTCATTAGGAGATTCGTTGAAGGTGATTACAGTAGGTCCGTCAGTGGAAAAGAAAATTGCTGATTCTGTGCAGCAGTCAGATCAGGGAAGTTATTTAGCCCTTGATCCATCCTCATCTCAAATTATTTATCATCGCGTAAGTGAACAAGTAAGCAAATTAATTCAATCAGGACAACAACCTGTCATTTTAACATCGCCAACGATTCGGATGTATTTGAGACAATTGCTTGAAAGAACACTGCAAGATATTCCCGTTTTATCGTACAGCGAATTAGAGCCTAGCGTGGAAATTCAGAGCATGGGGGTAGTCAATTTATGAGAGTAAAAAGATACGTTGTTGATTCCATGCCTGATGCACTCCAGAAAATTCGCACGGATCTAGGGAAAGATGCGGTGATTCTTAATACCAAAGAAATTCGTACAGGTGGATTTCTGGGTATGTTTGGAAAGAAAAAGATTGAGGTCATAGCAGCGATTGATAATACCAGTTCGAATGCAGCTCCAACGGCACCGAAGGTTGCACCTCAGCTTCAACCACAAAAGCAGCAGCCGATAATTTCTCAAGCGTATGCAACAAAGTCTCAATCTCATCAATCTGATTTTCCGGATGTCCCGGATGTGCTCGCGAATGTTTCAGCAGTGAATGGACCTATTGCAGCAAAATATGGTGTGGATGCGCAAACAACTTTAACTCAATCGTCGCAACAAGCATATACACCGGCATCTGTTAATGCGCCGAATAAGTTTAGCTATCAAAAGGATGAGCACCTTATTGAGGAACTCAAACAGATGAAAGAGATGATGAAGAAGCTAACACAAGCCTCGGACGTGTTCGCGTTACCTGAGCCTTTACAAAAGCTTGAGCAGCGCTTAAACGATCAAGAAGTTGATCCAAAGCTAATTCGTCAAATAATAGATGAAACTGTTGCTGACTTTCAGCTTGCGGATGAGCCAGTTACAGATGAGAGTGCCATACAAATAGTTAAAGCTAAACTTGGTCAGGTTTTTCAGTCGGAACAAGGTAAGAAAATTTCACTGAATACGCGTGTTGTTCATTTTGTAGGCCCGACCGGAGTCGGTAAGACGACAACAATTGCCAAGTTGGCTGCTGAACAAGTGCTCAAGTATCAACGCAAGGTTGGTTTTATCACATCAGACACTTACCGAATTGCGGCTATTGAACAATTAAAAACGTATGCCACCATTTTGAACGTTCCATTAGAAGTTGTGTTTTCCCCGCAAGATTTAGTAAAAGCATTTCAAAACTTAGCAGATTGTGATGTTATTTTCATGGATACAGCCGGCCGCAATTTCCGTAATGAAATGTACGTCTCGGAGCTCAATTCCTTGCTCAAGACACAAGGAAATAGTGAGACCATTCTAGTCCTTAGTCTAACAACGAAATATAGAGACATGAAGGCAATCACGAACAACTTTAACAAATTTAAGCTGGATAAAGTCATTTTCACCAAAATGGATGAAACGGATTCTTACGGAGCTATTGTTAATATTGTTCATGAGTTCTCTCTTCAAATTTCGTATGTGACCAATGGTCAAAGCGTTCCTGATGACATCACGGAATTGAACGAGTGGCAAATCATTGATTTGTTATTGGAGGAACCTAGAGCATGAAGGATCAAGCAGAAGGGTTGCGGAACCTGGTTCAAATTCAGAATGATAAAGGCACAAAAACTACCAGGATTATTACCGTGACTAGCGGGAAGGGCGGCGTAGGGAAATCGAATGTTACGCTTAACTTTGCTTTAGCGCTTCAGTCCCAAGGTTATAAGGTTCTTGTTTTTGATGCCGACATAGGGCTTGCCAATATTGATGTGCTGATGGGCATTTCCTCTAAGTACAATTTGTATCACTTGTTGAAAAAGGAAAAAACCATTTGGGAGATCATCCAGAAGGGTTCAAATGATTTGGATTTCATCGCAGGCGGCTCAGGTTTCAATGATTTGCTTCGTTTAACGGAAGCTGAGCTTGACTACTTTGCTGAGCAAGTGATGCAGCTTAACGGTTATGTGGATTTCATCATTTTTGACACAGGTGCTGGATTGTCTAAAGAAACTTTGAAGTTCATCCTAGCAGCTGAGGAAACTTTCGTTGTAACGACTCCAGAGCCAACCTCCATTACTGATGCTTATGCGATCATCAAAATGGTTAATTCGATGGGACACGATGTGTCCTTTAAATTAATTATTAATCGAGTAACAGATTGGAAGGAAGGCAAGCAAACAGCTGACAAAATCGCTTTAGTAGCTAAACAATTTTTAGGAATTCAGATTCCTACATTAGGCTTTGTAGAAGACGATGCGTCAGTGTCAAAAGCTGTCAAAAAGCAAGTTCCTTTTACGGTTGCTTTTCCGAATTCAGTCGCGGCTAGGAGTCTCCAGTCACTAGTAGACGATTATATCAAAGGTTATCGCCTCGTTGATATTCCTTCTTCCGGTGTCAAGGGCTTTTTGAATAAAATGATGAAACTTTTGAAATAGGATTTTCGCGAGTTATGTCGAATTAGCACATAAAGGGAGGTAAACAGCATGGCACTTTATAACATACTGGTTGTAGACGACTCCGTCTTTATGCGAAAAATAATAAGCGATCTGATTTCAGATAATCCTCAGTATAACATCATTGGAACAGCCAAAAACGGACAAGAAGCTATTGATCAAGTGAAGCTTTTACGACCTGATGCAGTCACAATGGATGTAGAAATGCCCGTGATGAACGGTCTGGATGCGCTGCAACGCATTATGGCTGAGCAGCCAACTCCGGTGATCATGATAAGCTCCTTAACCGAGGAAGGGGCGTCAGAAACGATTAAAGCGCTTGAATGGGGTGCTGTCGACTTTATTCGAAAGCCATCGGGTTCCATCTCTTTGGACTTATATAAAGTAAAGCAGCTACTGCACGAAAAGCTGCAAATGGCTGTTCGAACCAAGTTGAGATCATTTCAGCCCATTCAGCAGCCGTCCGTGACGCCGAGAAGCAATTTAGCACCGCTTCAACTTCACAAAGTCGGTACATCAAAGCAATTAGATTCGAAGAAATCATTAGTGGAAAGTTCACCGAATTTTGAGCATCTTGTTGCAATTGGAACTTCAACCGGAGGACCACGAGCCTTACACCAAGTGATCTCGAATATTCCGGCAGGTTTTCCTGCTCCAATCCTTATTGTTCAACATATGCCGCCTAATTTCACGAAGTCATTAGCACAGCGTTTGAATGACATCTCTCAGATCCAAGTTGTTGAGGCAGCGGAGGGTGATGTGCTCAAAACAGCAACTGCTTATGTAGCGCCGGGAGGTTGGCATATGATTGTATACAAAGATGTTAACAAAACATACAAGATTAGACTTACAAAAGAAGATCCTCGTTCTGGCCACCGTCCTTCGGTGGATGTCATGTTTGAGTCCTTGCTTGGCCTGAAGGAGTTGAAGAGGCACATCGTCCTAATGACGGGGATGGGTAGCGATGGAGCCAGAGGTATGCTTTCCTTGAGGCAGTCGGGTGTGGAGACAACCATTGCCGAGTCTGAAGAAACGTGTGTAGTTTATGGTATGCCTCGGGCTGCTGTAGAGATTCAGGCGGCTATGCATGTACTCCCACAGCAAAATATTGCTGCCCGCCTGACGCAATGTGTACTTCCTTAATTGATGGAACAATGCAAGCAAGTTACTTGAAGATCCTATTGGAGGTGTGTGGTTTTGGAACTTAGTCAATATTTATCCATGTTTATCGATGAGTCGAAAGAACACTTGCAATCTTTGAATGAGAACTTACTAAGTTTAGAAAGCAACCCTCAAGATATTAGCATTGTACATAATATTTTTCGTTCTGCACATACGTTGAAGGGCATGTCTGCAACAATGGGATTTGAGGATATTGCTTCTCTCACACATGAAATGGAAAACGTTCTGGATATGGTCCGCAACAGTAAAATCGAAATGAATTCGTTCATTTTTGATTGTATTTTTAAAAGTTTAGATTCTCTAGAATCCATGGTAGAAGACATTATTCAGGGCGGTACTGGAAAAGCTGATGTTACTCCAATTGTGGTATCACTGCGGTCCATTGTGACTGGTGAGTACAAAACAGCTTCAGCAACAGTTGCTGCGGCAGATAAGGAACCTGCTAAAGGCATAGAAGTAGATGAATTTCAATTTTCAATCCTACAGCAATCAATTGATGCGGGTTTTCTTGTTTTCTACATAGAAGTTAACGTCAATGAGAACTGTGTTTTGAAAGCCGCGCGCGCCTATATGGTGTTTGATGCATTGGAGAGAATGGGTGAGATCGTCAAAGCGACGCCATCTGTGCAAGAGATCGAGCAAGAGAAATTTGACCGCTCATTCTCGCTCTATTTTATATCGCAAGTTGACCAGGCAACGCTAGAAAAAGAGATTCTTAGCGTTTCAGAGATTGAATCAGCTGTAATTATTACGGTAGACTCTGAGTCTTTGGTTGAATTATCTACTCCTCGGAGTGAAGTTGAGGCAGCAAGACAAGAAATCGCTGCTGCTGTAGCAGCCGTTGAGGTGCCAAATCCAGCAGTTTCTGTAGCGAGCACACAGAATGCAGTAGAACCTGCAGCATCAAAGCCGGCTGCTGGCGGCGCCCCAGTTGCAAGCCGTACGATTCGTGTCGACATAGAGCGGCTAGACGCATTGATGAATCTTTTTAGCGAATTGCTGATTGATCGTGTACGTTTGGAACAGCTGGCTAGTGAGGTTAAGCGCAATGATCTAACAGAAACTGTTGAACACATGTCTAGAGTAAGCAGCGACTTGCAAAATATTGTTCTAAAACTTCGCATGGTGCCTGTTGATTCCGTATTCAATCGCTTCCCGAGGATGATAAGGGATTTGGCGAAATCACTAGATAAGAAAGTAGATTTAGTGATCACTGGTGCGGAAACCGAATTAGACCGTACTGTTATTGACGAGATTGGTGACCCACTTGTCCACTTACTGCGTAATGCTGTAGATCATGGTATTGAGTCAATCAGTGACCGTGTAGCCGCAGGGAAAAGTGAACATGGAACCATCCAACTTCGTGCCTTCCATAGCGGAAATCATGTATTTATCGAGATTGAAGAAGATGGAAGAGGCATTTATAGAGAGAAAGTATTAAAAACGGCTCTTAAAAATGGACTTGTAACTGCTGAACAAGCTGCAAAGTTGACGGATAAGGAAGTTTACAACCTACTGTTCGCTTCTGGCTTTAGTACGGCCGAAAAAATTTCAGACATCTCTGGTCGCGGCGTGGGACTTGATGTTGTGAAAACCAAGATTCAAATGCTTGGCGGACATGTACAAGTCGACTCGAAGCCTGGCGTAGGCAGTAAATTCTCTGTTCAGCTCCCACTAACACTTTCTATTATTTCAGCCATGTTGGTTCGACTTGGCAGTGAGAAGTATGCTATTCCTTTATCCTCTATCGTGGAAACTTCAGCGATTCAAAAGAGTCAAATTCGCAACATCCATGGCAACAAGATGGTGGATTACCGCAAGTCAGTTATTCCTCTCGTATCTTTGAGCACATTGTTCGAAGTGCCGGATTTCAATGAGGATCTTGAAGAGGAAACTGAGATTGTTGTTGTTCGTAAAGGGGACAAGCAAGTGGCACTGATGGTTGATGAATTTATCGGGCAGCAAGAGATTGTTCTCAAAACACTAGGCAAATATTTAACAGGTCTGTTTGCGATCTCGGGTGCTACGATTCTTGGAGATGGGCAAGTAGCTTTGATTATTGATCCAAACGCATTGATTAAATAACTACATAATTCTAAGGAGGATATTACAATGGGAGAAGAAAAAAAAGTAATCGTCTTCGCACTTGGATCGGAAGAGTATGGCGTGGAAGTCGAGAAAGTCAGAACGATTGAAAGAATGCAGCCAATGACACGTGTTCCGAAAGCGCCTGAATTTGTTAAAGGTGTGATCAATCTTCGTGGTGTGGTCATTCCGATTATCAATTTGCGCTCACGTTTTGGACTTGAAGAGCAAGCAACTTCAGATGCTTCTCGTATTATCATCGTATCAGCAGGTGAGTTTGAAGTCGGCTTAATCGTAGATTCAGCCAATGACGTTATTGACCTTGATACCGATAACATTGATACTCCACCAGAAGTTGTTGGCGGCATTAAAGCGAAGTATCTGGATGGAATTGCGCGTGTCGGTGAGGAAAGATTGCTAGTACTGCTTAATTTAGAGCAGGTTTTAAACCGCGATGAAATTCTACAGTTAGAAAGATTAGAGGACTAGCTTGTGGACGTTTTTAGTCAGTTGGCAGATTTTCAAATGGATGTTCTCAAGGAAGTTGGCAATATAGGCGCGGGGCATGCTGCTACCGCCCTATCTACGCTATTGGATAAACCGATCGATATGCTTGTGCCCAAAGTCAGGATGCTTCCTTTTGAAGAAATTTGTGATAGTGTTGGCGGGGCTGAGACGGTTGTTCTGGCCATTTTCTTACGGGTAGATGGGGATGCTCCGGGAAATATGTTCTTTATTCTCAATTTAGATGCTGCCAAGAATATACTGCGGGATCTGATTGGCTTGAAAATTGAAGATCAAGAAGAGTATTCCGAGCTAGAGTTATCTGCTTTAAACGAAATAGGCAACATTCTTGCCGGGTCTTATCTATCTTCTCTTGCTGATTTTACTAACTTGAACATGCAGCCTACAGTCCCAGCATTAGCGATTGATATGGCAGGTGCGATATTAAGCTATGGTTTATTGCAATTTGGTCAAATGGGTGATCAGGCGCTCCTCATCGACACCAAATTTTTGGAAGGGGAAAATGAAGTACAAGGACATTTCTTCCTAATTCCTGATCCGGAATCGTTTGGCAAAATATTTTCGGCATTAGGAGTAGATTCTTCATGACCCAAGATAATTTGATTAAAGTTGGCATGGCTGACCTGAATGTTACACAACTTACAGGCGTGTTAAAAACAACAGGTTTAGGCTCATGTGTGGGCGTCACGCTTTATGATAGCCGAGTGAAAGTAGCGGGAATGGCACATGTCATGCTGCCATCCTCTGAAATTGCGCGTGAAGGCTCCTTGAACATTGCGAAATACGCGGATACAGCAATTCCTGAGTTAATCTCCAGAATGGAGCAGTTGGGGGCCAGCATTAATAAGCTTGAAGCTAAGCTTGCCGGCGGGGCTCAAATGTTTGCTTTTGCTGGAAATAATGATACGATGAGAATTGGCCCGAGAAATGTTGAATCCTGTAAAGAAATGTTGAATAAATACAGAATTCCAATTCGTGCAGAGGATACTGGAGCGAATTACGGTCGAACGATAGAATTTAATAGTGAAACCGGTATTCTAGTCATTCGAAGCGTCCAATTAGGAGTGAAAGAAATTTAATGATGATTGGTACCATTCGAATAAATTTCATTGTGGCAGGTTTGGCAGGTTTATTTACTTTTAGCTTATCGATTGGCAATAATTTATTGCTATCTTCTTGTCTAAAAAGTGTATACAGTTTTCTTATTTTATTTATTCTTACCTTTGGCTTTCGATGGGTGTTAGGTCTGATGATTGGGGCTGAACACGCGGCAGGACACATACAACTTGCGAATTTGACACCAGATTCATCTGTTGGTCAAACTTTGGATTTGACGACTCCAGAAGAAGATGAGGAAACACGTGAACTGTTGAAAGCTAGCTTGGGCAATAATCATACGCCTTCATCAGCTGACATGCAATTTTCACCACTGAATCCACCTAAGTTAGTCACCAAGAATAATCTGGACCCTGAACAACTGGCGGGTGCCCTAAGGCGAATGTCAGAAGACTAAGGATGGTGAAACGTAAATCATGATCGAACAAAAGCAATCACAACTAGCGAATTTCGACTTATGGAAGCAGTGGAAGGAAGATGGCTGGGTTCCCGCTAAGCAGGCACTGATTGAAAGTTACTTGCCTTTAGTCGATTATGTTTCAGGACGTCTAGCCATTGGACTACCCAAAAGCGTCTCGAAAGAAGACCTGTCCAGCTATGGCGTGATGGGTCTAATTGATGCCGTGGAGAAATTTGATTACGTCCGCGGATTACAATTCGAAACTTATGCATCCTGGCGAATCCGTGGCTCTATCATCGATGGTCTCAGGCAAGGAGATTGGGTCCCGCGATCTGTTAGAGAAAAGGCCAAAAAGGTTGAAGAGGCCTACCAAAAGCTTGAACAACAGTATCTTCGTTCTGTGACCGATGCCGAAATCAGCGCATACTTGCAGGTTAGTGAACAAGATTTCCAACAGATGCTTCAAGATATTTCTATTACTACTGTGTGTTCCATCGATGATCCAATTCGGGAAGAAGATTCGGAAACACGACTTTCATTACTTGTTGATGAAAAAGCTAAAAACCCGGAGTTTCAAGTAAATGAGTTTTATCTGAAGGAGTCGCTAGCTAAAGCTATTGAACGTTTAACAGAGAAGGAACGTACTGTGGTTTCGTTATTTTATTTCGAGGAACTATCTTTAAGCGAAATCGCCGAAGTAATGAGCTTATCTCCTTCGCGTATTTCGCAACTACATTCAAAAGCGATTCTTCGTTTAAAGGGTGTACTTAGCCGATTTAAGAATCAGCTATTTCAAGATACATAATATAAACTTGCTAAAGTTGAAGGGTGGAATTCCATGCTTGAGAGGAACATGCCTTTAGAATATTACATCAATATTTCCATCTCGAATGATAAATTATCAGCATTTTTACTTATAAATAATGTAGATGATACTCTTTATGTAACAGCTGATCAATTGGAAGACTTAGCACAGAAAAACCGCATTGTACATGGTTTGAATCGACCATTACTTGCTCAAATAGCTGCAAATCCTAAGTCTTTTTATCAACAAAATCTAGTTATCGCTGCAGGGACGAAAGCAGAACCAGGTGCTAACGGCTATATTTCTTATATTTTTGATTTTGATGAGAATGACAAAAAACCTCAAGAGCTGGATGACGGCAGGGTCAACTATAAAGAAGTGGTATCCCTACATAATGTAAAAAAAGGACAGCTTATCGGGCAGCGTTTCTTGGCTACTGAAGGAACTCCCGGACGTGCAGTAACCGGTGAGACGATTTTGACTAAAGCTGGGAAAGAAGCTCGTTTTAAAATTGGTAAGAATGTCATTGCAGACGCCGAACAAAAGGGGCTTTATGCCTTGATTGATGGGATGGTTGTAAAAACAGATCGAGATAAGTTTAACGTATTTCCTGTCTATGAAGTGAATGGAGATGTAGACTATCATATTGGAAATATTGATTTTATCGGTACTGTTGTTGTCCGCGGCAATGTGTTGCCTGGTTTTAAAATCCGTGCTGCGGGCGATATTCGCGTCACTGGAGGCGTTGAAGCTGCAGAGCTTGAAGCGGATGGCTCAATTGAGATAAATGCTGGCATTGTAGGTCAAAATAAAGCTTTTGTGAAAGCCGGTAAAAATGTAAAGAGCTCTTTTATTCAAGATGCTACCGTTGAAGTGTTAGGCGAATTGAAAGTCTCACAGAGCATCATGCATTCAACCATTCGAGCTGGCAAAGCAGTTAGCTGCAATGGAGCTAAAGGGCTCATCGTTGGAGGTACCATTCAAGCGGGAGAACGTGTGACTGCGCGTACAATCGGAAACTCCATGTCAACCACAACTGTCATTGAAGTGGGGGTATTACCGGAACTCCGTAATGAAATGATACATTTGCGAAATCAACTGAGGGTCTTTATGGAGAATTTGGATAAAACAGATAAAGCCCTTTCATTGTTGGATTCATTAGCAGCTGCTGGTCAACTGACTCCGGATAAACTTGCGATGCGAGTTAAGCTGAATCATACGAAAAAGCAAGGTGTCGAAGAGCAAAATACGATTAAGGAACGTATTCTTGAGATCGAAAAATCATTAGAAGATTCCGAACAAGCGAAGGTTGAGGTTTTGTCGACTGTTTACGGAGGAACTAAGATTGTCATTGGGCGCTATACGAAATTCATCAAAGATTCGACGAATCGAATGACGTTCCGTTTGCACGAAGGAGATATTTCAATGAGTGCCTACGTGTGAGTGAAGGGGTGGGTAAGCGATGAGTTTTAAAGCCATCGATTTACAGTTCGCTGTACACAAAAACGATGAGGCGGGAATTCGTCAAAATCAGTTGATGCAGAAACCGCGCCAAGATGAGACTATCTTAGAAAATCAAGCGGCTCAATCTACTGTGAAAGATCGACACCACAGCAGCAAGCTTGAAGAAAGCGCTAAAGCTGATATCAATGACCATGGTGGGCAGAAGCAGCAGATGGCAGAGAAAAAGTCTAAGAACAGAAAGACTTCGTCCGCAGTCTCTTCTGAACCTGAACATCAACCGAATCATCCGTACAAAGGTCATCATATTGATTTATCCTTATAATGCGTTATTTCATTTATAGAAAAAGGTGAACATAAGTGGCTATGCAGCCTTGGATGTATGTCGTGCTTTTAGGACTGGTTGTGATTGTTTATGCGCGTTTCCTACCTAAGGAACAAGTGACAGCCTCCGGCAAGATGACTGTCGTTCAGGAGATCGAGGAGACGATAGAACACTTTGCCGCTGAGATGGATGAGCAGAATCAATCGCTGCTGAGCCTGTTCTCGAAGACCAAACAAGATTACGAGGTTGAACTTGCCAAGCTGGCAGGCAGGCTGGAAACTTTGGAGAAGCAGAAACATGAGCTGTCGCAAGAGTTGACTAAAGTGCATGTCAAAGATCAAGTGAACCTAGCTAGCCTAGCTTCAGTTCCTGCCGTGGATTTAGCGTTTGGGCAACAGGCAGCCGCGGTAGACCCTCATTTCATGAATTCTGCTTTAGTCGTTGAACCACCTATTATGGAAGAAGAGCCGGTTTATGTGGGTTTGAGTATGAAAAGCCGATATGCTGAGCTTTTTTCTTTGCATGATCAAGGTAAAGGCGTTGAAGCTATCGCTAAGAAATTAGGGATGAATAAAGGTGAGGTTAGTTTGATTCTACAGCTTTCCCGACAGGAGGAGCAGACCCGTGCTTAAAAATCGTTCGTATATTTTAGGTATTGGAACTGGGATTATTGTTGGAGCATTGTTGCTGCAAATGATGTCAGTTCGGGCAAGCGTTCCGGGCAAATCTGGCTTGGCTCTTGATGAAATGGATCCTCAGAAGTTGAAAGAGGAAGCCACTAAATACTATCAAGTGTTTGATTTAGGCACTAAAATGTATACGCAAGCTGAAATGGATGCTTCTGTTCAAAAAAAGGTGAAAGAAGAAACGGACAAACTAGCCGCGGCTAAACCTCAAGACCAGCCTAAAGTAGAGACAGTTATTAGAACGGTTGTCTACGTGCAGCCAAATCTTGATGCAACGGCTGTTAGTGAGCTTCTTTTGAAATCCGGTCTAATTTCCGATCGCAAGGCATTTGCAACTGAGCTTGAAAAGCAAGGTGGGAACACCAAATTGCAAGTTGGCTTCCACGTTTTTGAAGGGCAAATGGATTTACAGAAAGTTGTGTCGAATCTCATAACTTCCCAGCAGTAGACGCTCAAATTGATCTTTATTTTGAGGTCTTTTTTTATTCAAACATCCCTATTGTCACGGGAAAATACGTTATCGACAAAAGGTTGCATAGGGATTTGAGTTGTGGTATATTTATTCACGGTGTTAAAAACTCACGCCAGTCAATTTGTATAATGGTGCTTACTTTGGTAAGTTTTATGCAAAGATGCGACAGGCGGCGGATACCAAATAAACCATTTTAGAGGAGGGATTGGGGATGGCAGTTATCTCCATGAAACAGCTTTTAGAAGCTGGCGTACATTTCGGTCACCAAACACGTCGTTGGAACCCGAAAATGGACAAGTACATTTTCACAGAAAGAAACGGAATTTACATTATCGATCTACAAAAAACGGTTAAAAAAGTTGAGGAAGCTTACAACTTTGTTAAATCCGTATCTGAAGATAATGGAACAATCCTTTTCGTAGGAACAAAAAAACAAGCTCAAGATTCCGTTGCTGAAGAAGCAGAACGTTGCGGAATGTACTTCATCAACCAACGTTGGTTGGGTGGTACGCTTACTAACTTCCAAACGATTCAAAAACGTATTGACCGTTTGAAAACTCTTGAAAGATGGGAAGAGGACGGTACATTCGAAGTTCTACCTAAGAAAGAAGTTATCATTCTCCGCAAAGAGAAAGAGCGTCTTGAGAAATTCTTGGGCGGAATCAAAAACATGAAATCCTTGCCTAGCGCACTATTCATTATCGATCCACGTAAAGAGCGTATTGCTGTTGCAGAAGCTCGTAAATTGGGTATCCCAATTGTTGGTATCGTTGATACGAACTGTGATCCGGACGAGATCGACTACGTGATCCCAGGTAACGATGACGCGATTCGTGCAGTTAAATTGCTTACAGCGAAAATTGCTGATGCAGTTATCGAAGCACACCAAGGCGAACAAACAACAGCTTAATTTATAGGAATGGAAAAGGGTGGTTGGAAGGTGTAACAGCCTGTCACCACCCTTTTTTTAAAGCAAGAGCATTACATATTAAACCACAAACGGGAGGTTTCTTTCAATGGCAGTTACAGCAGCACTAGTGAAAGAATTACGTGAAAAAACAGGCGCAGGAATGTTGGATTGCAAAAAAGCGCTTGAAGAAGCAAATGGTGATATCACAAAAGCTGGTGAATTGCTTCGCGAGAAAGGTCTTTCCGCGGCAGCTAACAAAGCAGGTCGTATCGCAACTGAAGGCGCAGTAGAATCTTACATTCACGCTGGAGGTAAAGTTGGTGTTCTTGTAGAGATCAACTGTGAAACTGACTTCGTAGGTAAAACAGAGCAATTCAGAACTTTCTGTAAAGATATCGCAATGCACATCGCAGCAGCTAACCCAACTTATGTTCGTCGTGAAGAAGTGCCGACAGAAGCTTTGGAAAAAGAAAAAGAAATTCTTCGCAACCAAGCTCTTAACGAAGGCAAACCAGAGAAAATCATTGATAAAATGGTTGAAGGACGTATCGGTAAATATTACGAAGAGTTCTGCTTAATGGAGCAACAATTCGTTAAAGATCCAGACAAAACAATCGATCAATTGTTGAACGAGAAGATCGCTGCAATCGGCGAAAACATCTCCATTCGTCGTTTCGTACGTTTTGGTCTTGGTGAAGGCCTTGAGAAGAAACAAGAAAACTTTGCAGAAGAAGTTATGTCCCAAGTTAAACTATAATAGCTCTTTCAAAAAAGATGGAACACTTGGTGTTCCTTCTTTTTTAGCCAATAAGTTTGTTCATGCATGGAAACGGAGGTTATACAAGTTGGGTCAACCTTTTTATAAAAGAATAGTGCTCAAATTGAGCGGCGAAGCTCTGGCAGGACAGCAAGGGTACGGCATTGATTCAGAAGTCATTACCTCCATTGCCCAGCAAGTGAAAGACGTAGTTGAATTAAACGTGGAAGTCGCTATCGTTGTTGGTGGCGGTAACATATGGCGTGGAATCGCCGGCAGTGAAAAAGGGATGGACCGTGCGACAGCGGACTACATGGGGATGCTTGCGACCGTTATGAATTCCTTGGCTCTGCAGGATGCTTTGGAAAATATCGAAGTGCCTACACGAGTACAGTCCTCTATTACGATGCAGCAAGTGGCTGAGCCCTACATTCGTAGAAAAGCAATTCGTCACCTGGAGAAATCGAGAGTTGTCATTTTCGCGGCTGGTACAGGGAATCCATACTTCTCTACAGATACGACAGCGGCATTAAGAGCAGCTGAAATTGAAGCAGAAGTCATTCTCATGGCCAAAAATAAAGTGGATGGCGTTTACTCTGCAGATCCATTCAAAGATCCAACAGCTAAGAAATTCGAAACGTTGACCTATATGGAAGTTATCAGTAATAATTTAGGTGTCATGGACTCAACCGCATCTTCCCTATGTATGGATAACAACATCCCGTTGGTGGTGTTCAACATTACAGAAAAAGGGAATATTAAACGAGTGGTCCTTGGCGAGAAAATTGGGACTACAGTTAAAGGGAGTGTCTAATCGATGCCACAAGCAGTGAAAAAGAACGCAGAAGACCGGATGGATAAAGCCATCGGCGCACTTAAAAGAGACTTAACTTCGCTACGTGCTGGTCGTGCTACGCCTTCTTTATTGGATCGTATTCAAGTGGAATATTACGGAGCAATGACACCTGTGAATCAACTAGCGAATTTAACTACTCCTGATTCACGTACTTTGCTTATTCAACCATGGGACAAAAGCTCCATGTCATCTATTGAGAAAGCCATCATGAAGTCTGATTTGGGTCTAACACCATCCAATGATGGTATCGTAATTCGAATTGTGATCCCGGCATTGACGGAAGAGCGCCGTACAGATCTTGTTAAAATGACAAAAAAATTCGGCGAAGAAGCCAAAGTGGCTATTCGTAATATTCGCCGCGATGCGAATGATGAGATCAAAAAGCTTGAAAAAGCTGGGATCTCGGAAGATGAGTCCCGTAAGCATCAGGAAGATATCCAGAAGTTTACGGATAAATTCGTAGCTGAAGTTGAAAAAGTTTTGGCTGCTAAAGAAAAAGAAATCATGGAAGTATAAGATAGATATGCCCCCGGGTAGTCGCTGGGGGTTTTTCATCTTTCCCTAGTTGGGAGGAACAACAGTGCTCAAGCGATTTAAACAATGGTTTGGAATGAAAGATCAGCAAGCATCTACAGCTAGACCAGAAATTGAATTGGACAAAGTGCCAGCGCATGTCGCTATCATTATGGACGGAAATGGCCGCTGGGCAAAACAAAGAGGTTTGCCGCGTGTAGCCGGGCACCATTCCGGCATGAAGAATGTAAAGAAAATTACGATGGCAGCTAATGAGATTGGTGTTAAAGTATTGACGATGTATGCTTTTTCTACAGAAAATTGGAAAAGACCTAAAGAAGAAGTGGAGTTTTTGATGAAGCTTCCACAAGAGTTTTTTCCTTTGGAAATTGAAGAGCTAATTGAGAATAATGTTCGGATCCGCATGACGGGTTGGAAAGAAGGCTTGCCTGACTATACGTTGAACGCTATAGAGGGAGCTATCGAACGGACGAAAAATAATACAGGACTCATTTTGAACTTTGCCTTAAACTATGGTGGACGTAAAGAAATGATTGCTGGTGTGCAAGATATGATTCGTGATGTTCAAAGCGGCAAGCTGCAAACCGAAGAGCTGGACGAGACTCGTTTTTCATCGTATATGCTTACTTCAGATCTACCAGATCCCGATTTGTTAATTCGCACGAGCGGTGAGTTGAGACTTAGCAATTTTCTGTTGTGGCAGTTGGCGTATTCAGAGCTTTGGTTTACTGAGGCTTATTGGCCGGAATTTACAGAATCTTTATTTTTGCAGGCCATCGCTGAATACCAACGCCGTGGGAGAAGATACGGAGGACTGTAAGTGACCCTTTCGATTTCTCCTAACGGTGGCGGTTTAACGAATTGCTGCCGGATTTGAAGTTGTTCATCTAGGAGGATTCAACTTGAAGCAAAGGATTGTCACAGGCGTTATTGCTGGGCTTGTTTTTATTACGTTATTAGTATTAGGCGGTTACTGGTATGCAGGATTAATCGTATTGCTCTCGATGATTGGCTATCGGGAATATTTGCAGATGAGTGGCTACACGAAGTATAAGTTAACTAGCGCCGTTGGTTTAGTTGCACTTTTGTACATAACAATACCTTGGGAATTCGTTGGGATAACTTCTCCAATTTCCACAAGTGCGATCATTTGGTTTGCTATGTTCTTACTTCTATTTATAACTGTAGTTTCGAAAAATAAAATCACGATTGATCAGGTTTCTGTCATTTTATTAGGCGTTGTCTATATCGCATTTGGCTTCTATTATATGATTGCGGCACGTTTAGCAGAGCACGGCTTGTTTTGGTCAATCCTAGTTTTTGTTTGTATTTGGGCATCGGATTCGGGCGCCTATTTCGTTGGCTCCAAGTTAGGCAAGAACCTTCTGTGGCCCCAAATTAGCCCTAAGAAATCAATAGAAGGCGCAATTGGCGGCGTTGTCATCTCTATGTTCGCAGCGTTTATATTCGCTTGGTTTGCCCCGGATCTACTAGGGTTTGGCAAAGCGTTGGCGCTTGGTTTTATCATTGCTGTTGTTGGACAAGTTGGCGACCTGATTCAGTCTGCCTATAAGCGTGTGAAAGGAATCAAAGATACGGGGACACTACTTCCTGGTCATGGCGGTGTGCTGGATCGGATGGATAGTTGGTTAATTGTGTTTCCATTTGTTTATGTGATCGGAATAATACCTATGTAATTGTCATGGGCGAGGTGCTTAGTCATGAAACGGATTGCCATTTTAGGATCAACAGGTTCTATCGGTACACAAACCTTAGACGTCATACAAAATGCCCCAGAGAAATTTCAAGTTGAAGCTTTATCTGGCGGATTTAATACGAAGTTATTGATTGAGCAAGTTAACCAATTTAAACCGAAACTTGTCTCCGTTGCAACGAAGGAGTTGGCGGACGAGGTTCAGATGAACATATCGGCTGGCACGAAGGTTGTACATGGGGAAGATGGGCTTATTGAAGTAGCCGCTGCGACGGACGCTGACTTAGTTGTCACCGCATTGGTAGGAAGTCAAGGTTTAAGACCTACACTTGCTGCAATAGATGCTGGTAAACACATCGGACTTGCGAACAAGGAAACTTTAGTGAGTGCAGGACACATTGTAACGGAAGCTGTACGTAAAAAAGGTGTGGCTGTACTGCCTATTGATAGTGAGCATTCAGCGATTTATCAATGTTTAAACGGTGAAAACATATCGCAAGTTTCCAAAATTACGATAACGGCATCCGGCGGCTCTTTTCGGGATCGTACTCGCGCAGAGTTAGAGGACGTTACAGTTAAGCAAGCCTTACAGCATCCGAACTGGTCGATGGGAGCCAAAATTACAATTGATTCAGCCACGATGGTGAATAAAGGTTTTGAGGTAATTGAGGCGCACTGGTTATTCGACCTTTCCTATGATCAAATTGATGTCTTGATTCATCCGGAAAGTGTCATTCACTCCTACGTTGAATTTGTTGACAACAGCATTATTGCTCAGTTGGGTAACCCGGACATGCGTGTGCCGATTCAGTATGCATTAACATATCCTGATAGATACATAACTCCGACTAAGCGGTTAGATTTAGCTGCGATTGGCAAACTACATTTCCGCGAGATGGATTATACCAGGTATCCGTGTTTGCGAATGGCTTATGAGAGCGGTAGACAAGGTGGTACGACACCGACGGTTTTCAATGCTGCCAATGAAATTGCTGTTGCACGTTTCCTCAATGGGGAAATTACTTTTTTACAAATCGAAGAAATCATTGAAGCAGCTCTACAGAAGCATGAGTCTTATTCCAATCCTGCGCTGGAGCTCATTCATGAGCAGGATCTATGGGCTAGATCATTTGCGGAGTCTATTCAATTTTAATGGGTTAAGAGCTTAAGTCAGTGAGTGTGGCTCGGCTCTTTTTTTCTCTGGTGACAGGTACGTCTAATTCATTCTCCCAGCTCGTATACTGTGCTTATCGGGCATAGCTTGTATTCAGCGGTTCAATAATGGTAATCTAAGAACATGCTGTCCATGAAGGAGGAAATACGACTTGTCAGCCATAGAAGTTGGATTGAAGGTTATTTTGTTGTTTTTCGTTCTTGTAACGATTCATGAATGGGGTCATTTTTACTTTGCAAAACGTGCAGGCATCTTAGTTAGAGAGTTTGCCATCGGTTTTGGACCCAAGATTTTCTCATATAAAAAAGGGGAAACTCGCTATACGCTTCGCATTTTGCCAATCGGTGGCTTTGTACGTATGGCAGGCGAGGATCCGGAAATTGTTCAAGTGAACCCTGGACAAACCGTTGCCGTTAAATTAAATAAACAAAATGAAGTATCCTCCCTTTTTCTCGATCAATTAGACCGTCGCTCCAATGTCATTTTGGGTGTTGTGGAACAAATTGATCTAGAAAGAACGCTTCAAGTTTCACTCGATGTGGATGGAGAAAGAGTGACCTATCCCATTGACCGAGAAGCGCTGATGGTAACCAAAGGAATCGAAACACAGATCGCGCCATATGATCGGCAATTCGGTTCGAAAACCGTAGGACAACGGGCCCTTGCTATCGTAATGGGACCTGTAATGAACTTTCTTTTAGCGATTGTGCTATTCCTGATCGTTGTAATCATGTCCGGTGTCTTCACGAATGTGAAACTGGATTCCGTTCTTGCTGGTAAGGCAGGAGAGAAGGCAGGTTTACAGAAAGGCGATATTATCATTTCGATTGATAATCAGCCAATCGGCGATGACCGCGAGAAACTGGTAACGACGATTCAATCATCTGCCGGGAAGCCAATGACCTGGGTGATTGACCGCGCAGGAAACCCATTGACTCTTCAGGTAACACCCGAAATGGAAGCTGGTTCTGGCAAATTAGGCGTTGTGATTTCAGGTGATCGAAGAACTGCTTCATTTACTGAAGTAATAAGTGGAACCTATGAACAAGTTGTTGGGACAACAATTGGAATCGTTTCGGGGCTGCAGAAGCTCGTGACGCTGCAATTTAAACTCGACGATTTAGGAGGACCGGTAAGAACAGCCCAGGTATCTGCCCAGTTTGCCCAAATGGGAATAACTGTTTTTCTCTCTTGGACAGCTACACTAAGCTTATATCTTGGGATATTTAATCTTTTGCCGATCCCTGCTTTGGATGGAAGCAGACTATTGTTCATGGGGCTAGAGGCGCTTCGCGGCAAGCCAATAGATCCGAACCGGGAGAGCATGGTTCACTTCGTTGGGTTTGCGCTGCTTATGCTGCTTATGGTGGCCGTAACGTATAATGATATTTTACGTTTAATTAAGGGATAGTTCTAAATGATCTAGGAGGGTTTATGTCAAACGATAAGCAGTTTGTTAAAGAGATTACACCACAGGGGGAAGATTTCTCCCGTTGGTACATAGATGTGATCAAAAAAGCGGATCTGATGAGCTACTCGCCAGTTCGCGGTTGTATCGTATTTAAACCGGATGGCTACGAAATTTGGGAAAACATTCAACGCGAGTTGGACAGCAAATTCAAAGAAACGGGACACCGAAACGCTTATTTCCCTCTATTTATTCCAGAAAGTTTCTTCCAAAAGGAAAAAGAGCATGTAGAGGGCTTTAATCCAGAACTACCATGGGTGACCGAAGCAGGCGGGGAGAAACTGGAAGAACGTTTGGCGATTCGCCCTACTTCCGAAACTATGATCGGGCATATGTACTCCGAGTGGATCAACTCCTATCGTGATCTGCCTTTGCTGATTAACCAATGGGCGAATGTGGTGCGTTGGGAGAAACGTACTTTACCTTTCCTGCGTACGACGGAATTCCTATGGCAAGAAGGCCATACGGCACATGAGGATGAGCAGGATGCGCGCCGTGAAACCATGCAAATGTTAGACGTGTACCGTCAATTTGCGGAAGATTTCTTGGCTATACCGGTCATCGTTGGTCAAAAAACGCCTTCTGAAAAATTTGCTGGCGCAATTGATACGTTCTCGATTGAAGCGATGATGAAAGATGGAAAAGCTGTACAAGCGGGGACCTCTCACTACCTGGGTACGAATTTCGCAGTTGCTTTTGATATCAAATTCTTGGATCGCGAGAATCAGCATCAATTTGCACATACCACTTCATGGGGGGTAAGTACTCGACTCATCGGTGCGCTGATCATGGTTCATGGCGATGACAGAGGTTTAGTGCTTCCGCCAAAAGTCGCTCCGACGCAAGTTATCATGATTCCAATTGGCCCTCCAAAAACGCGGGATCAAGTTATCGCGCGGGTAGACGAGCTGTACACTGAACTTAAAAAAGCTGGTGTCCGAGTGAAAGTGGACGACCGTGCGGATCAAAGCCCTGGCTGGAAATTCAATGAATATGAAATGCGCGGCGTACCGATTCGTGTTGAATTGGGACCACGTGACATGGAGAATGGACAAGTTGTTCTTGTATCCCGTGTAAGCGGGGAAAAGAAAACCGTTCAACAAGTGAATTTTGTCGAAGAAGTGCAAAATTTACTTGCTGAGATTCATCAGCAGATGTATGATAAAGCCAAGCAGTTCCGTGACGAGCATTATATTGCCGTGGATTCTATCGATGAATTCAAAACCTTCCTTGAGACGAAACGTGGTTTTGCTTTAGCCGGATGGTGCGGTTCTAACGCATGCGAGGAACAAGTGAAGCAAGAAACAGGCGCGACAAGTCGTAATATTCCTTTCACACCTACAGAAACGAAGTCAACATGTCTGGTATGCGGCGAAGCTGCTAAACATACGGTCGTATTTGGCCGCAGTTACTAATTACTACAATAAGGGCAAATGGAGGCAAGTCATCCATTGCCCTTCGTATTTTTATGGGGAGGCTGTTCATGAGTAATTTGGCTGATAAACGGAATCGCTTTGAGCTTTTGATGCAGCAAGCTGAGATTCCAGCCGATATCGTGCGATCATTTTTTACAGAAGGCTATATCGATCAAGTAGAAATTAGTCGGAAGAATCGCGACTGGACTTTTTATTTGGTGAAAAATGAATTAGTGCCTCAGAACATTTACCGCTCTTTTTGTAAAATGATTCAAGAAAAATTCGCGCAAATTGCGAAGATTCGTTTTATTTGGAAGTTTGAAGGGGCGGAGCCAGCTGCTTTGGTGGATGAATACTGGAGCCTATTCATGGAATGGCTGCAGCGCGAAGTGCCATCCATTAACGGCTGGATGGCGAAAGCCAAATTTGAAGTACAAGGGCAAACACTATCCCTCATCATGCTCGATGCGATTGGTCTAGAGCTTGCTAAGAAAAAGAATATCGATGCATTCATTCGGGACTTTTTCCATAACTTTTTCCAAACGGAATTGACGGTTAAATATGCGATAAGCAATTCTGCGGATGTTGAAACAGAATACGAAAAGTTTGCTAAGCAGCGAGAGCAAAGCGAGAAGACGATTACACAAGAAATCATGATGTCGATTGACATGGAGGAAGAAGAATCCTCTTTACCGGATGATTTGAAACTCGTCATGGGGTACGACATTAAGGAAGTACCGACTCCGCTGAAAGATATTCAAGAAGAAGAGAAGAAAATTACGGTTCAAGGAACTGTATTCGGCTTAGATGTTAAGGAATTAAGAAACGGTAACACGTTGTTTACTTTCAACTTAACGGATTTTACGGACTCAATGGCGATGAAAGTTTTTGCGAAAACCAAAGATGACGTGAAGATTATGAGTTTACTTCAAAACGGAACTTGGATCAGAGCGAGAGGTAAGGTTGAGTATGACCGATTCATGCAAATCCCTGAGCTTGCTATGATTCCAAACGATTTGACAGAAGTGATGGCGCCGAAGGATCGAATGGATGATGCTGCTGAGAAGCGTGTTGAGTTCCATCTACACACTACAATGAGCACAATGGATGCTCTAACCCCGATCGATCATTATGTGAAAATGGCCGCTAAATGGGGTCATAAAGCAATTGCAGTTACGGACCACAGCAATATTCAATGTTTTCCTGATGCAGGAAAAGCCGCGAAAAAACACGGGATTAAAGTGATTTACGGCGTTGAAGCTAATGTAGTCAACGACTCTGTGCCCATCGTCATGAATGGCCGAGATCTTGACTTGAAGCAAGCGACATATGTTATTTTCGACGTTGAGACTACGGGTTTATCCGTTACAAATAACCGAATCATCGAGCTTGCCGGTGTTAAAATGCAAGATGGTAAGGAAATCGATCGTTTTGCAACGTTCATTAATCCGCATGAGAAAATCCCTTATAATATTCAGCAATTAACGAATATTACAGATGACATGGTAGTTGGAGCGCCTGATATTGAGGAGGAGCTTCCAAAGTTTATAGATTTTATTGGCGATTCCGTCCTTGTAGCACATAACGCGCGCTTCGATATGGGGTTCCTTCAAGCGAATCTGAAGCGTATGGGACTGCCTGAGGTTACGAATTCTGTATTAGATACATTGGAACTTGCCAGATTTTTGTTCCCATCCATGAAGAATCATCGCTTGAACACATTATCCGATAAATTTAAGGTAGGCTTAGAAAATCATCACCGTGCGATTGATGACTCCATCGCCTTAGGATTTGTGCTCTATCATTTAATTAATGAGGCTAACGATCGACAAATAACGAGTCTCGCCAAACTAAACGATTACGTCGGCAAAGATTTGTCGAATCAGCGACCATTCCATTGCTGTATCTATGCACTTAACGCGGTTGGCAAAAAGAACTTATTTAAACTTATCTCTTTATCCCATACGACTTACTTACAAAGAGGCGCTACGATTCCGAAGAGCGTGTTAGTCGAATTAAGAGAAGGGCTTCTCATTACGTCCGGTTGTGAAAAAGGGGAGTTCTTTGAGGCTGTTCTTAACAAAACGATCGAAGAAGCCGAACAAGTTTCTGAGTTCTATGATATTTTGGAAATCCAACCGGTGAGCTACAATATGCATTTGGTTGAAAAAGGGCTTGTTGGCAGTGTTGAGGATCTCGAGAACGCCGTACGCCGCGTTTGTGAAATCGGTTATAAAACGGGCAAACCGGTTATTGCGACAGGAAATGTTCATTACCTACATCCTCGTGAGAAAGTATGCCGTGACATAACCATTAATGGGATTACCGGTTTTAGCCCACTGAAATCAATGAAGAAGCCGGATGCTCACTTCCGCACCACGAAAGAGATGCTGGAAGAGTTTAAATTTCTGGGTGAAGAGAAGGCCCTAGAGGTTGTTGTGCGCAGTACAAATGAACTGGCTGATCGGTTCGAAGCGATTGAGCTCTTCCCGGATAAACTGTTTACGCCAATTATTGAAGGCGCGGACGATGAAATTCGAAACACCTGTTACGCTACAGCGAAAGGTATCTACGGCGATGAGCTCCCAGAGGTTATCGTTGCCCGGTTGGAAAAAGAGCTTGTTCCAATCATTAAATTCGGTTTCTCTGCGAACTATTTGATCTCCGAAAGACTGGTTAAAAAGTCTAATAAGGATGGTTACCTTGTAGGTTCAAGGGGATCTGTCGGATCTTCCGTAGTTGCCATGATGCTTGGTATTTCTGAAGTTAATCCGCTTCCTCCGCATTATATTTGTGCCTCGTGTCAGCACAGTGAATGGTTCCTGGACGGTAGTGTTCCGAGCGGATTCGATCTCCCGAACAAGGTATGCCCGGAATGTGGTGGAAACCTCAAAGGAGACGGACATGACATTCCCTTTGAAACATTCCTAGGCTTTAAAGGGGATAAAGTTCCCGATATCGATTTGAACTTCTCTGGCGAATATCAGCCGATTGCCCATAATTACACGAAAGAAATTTTCGGTGAGAAATGTGTTTTCCGTGCCGGTACCATTGGTACTGTTGCAGAGAAGACCGCCTTCGGATTCGTGAAAAAGTATGAAGAAGAGCAGGGCCAGAAGTGGCGGGGCGCTGAGTTGAATCGGTTAGCCGCTGGTTGTACTGGAGTTAAGCGTAGTACGGGGCAACATCCAGGGGGAATTGTTGTAGTTCCTGATTATATGGAAGTTGATGATATTACACCTGTTCAATTCCCAGCAGATGATAAGAATTCAGAATGGAAAACCACACATTTTGACTATCACGCATTCGATGCCAATTTGCTTAAACTTGATATTCTCGGACACGACGATCCGACGATGATGAGGATGCTGCAAGATTTAACGGGGATTGATCCGACAAGCATTCCAATGAATGATTCTAAAGCGATGAGTATTTTTAACTCAACCGAAGCAATTAATGTAACCCCGGATCAGATTCGTTCTCCAGTTGCCACTTATGGCGTTCCGGAAATGGGAACGAAGTTCGTGCGTCAGATGCTTCAAGAAACCCAACCAAGCTCGTTTGCCGACTTACTGCAAATTTCTGGTCTGTCCCACGGAACGGGCGTTTGGTTAGGTAACGCTCAAGAGTTGATTAAAAAGGGAATATGCAATATTAAGACCGTTATTGGTTGTCGGGATGATATCATGCTATTCTTAATTTATAAAGCAGGTATGGATGCTGGTTTAGCCTTTAAAATCACAGAGAGTGTGCGTAAAGGTAAAGGGCTAACGGATGAATGGAAAGACGAAATGAAACGGTGTAACGTGCCTGCCTGGTATATTGAATCTTGTGAACGGATTGAATATATGTTTCCAAAAGCGCATGCTGCTGCTTACGTTATTTCTGCTGTTCGTACAGCCTATTTCAAGGTTTATCATCCGATTGCGTACTACGCGACATACTTTAGCGTTCGTGCGGCCGACTTTGATCTTGAACTGCTGTGCCAAGGATATGACGCTATTCTGAAACGCTTGATTGAAATTGAGGAAAAGGGCTTTCAGGCGCTTCCAAAAGAAAAAGCCATGGTCTCCATTTTGGAGATGTCACTAGAGATGACGTCTCGTGGCTTCAGCTTCAAGCCGATTGATATCTATCGTTCGCATGCAACGCGATTTACGATTGATGGCAATTCATTGATTCCACCATTTGCGGCCATGTCAGGCATTGGCGAGAACGCAGCAAAAAATATTGCATCTGCCAAGGACGAGGGCGATTTCCTCTCCATCGAGGATTTCCAGAATCGTTCTAAAGCTTCCAAAACCGTGATTGAGCTATTAACGTCGATGGGATGTTTCCGAGGTATGCCGGAATCTAATCAGTTGTCACTTTTCTAAATTTCATTGGATAGCTTAGTTGAAAAATTAGCTGTCAAGTGAAAATCATTAACAAGTTTGCTATTGTAATGCAAAGATTGGTTATGGTATAATTTTTATTGGCAATAATGAGGATATCATCTTGTGATTAAAGAGTGGGGAAACCCACTCTTTACATTTTGATATAGGACTTTTCGGGTTGTGACTAGGGAAAGTCAATTTAGGAGGTACATTTATCTGTGGTTACACAAGCACACATCAAATCCGTCATAGAGGACATGCTGAAGGATTTCATTGAACAAAATGGATTTGAACTCGTGGATATTGAATATGTCAAAGAGGGCAGCAATTGGTTCCTTCGCGTCTACGCTGACAAAGAAGGCGGAATTGATATAGATGATTGCGGCCGTATCAGTGAATACCTTAGTGTTCAATTGGATGAGAAAGATCCGATTGCTGATGCTTATTTCTTGGAGGTTTCTTCACCAGGGGCTGAACGTCCATTGAAGAAGACGCAGGATTATTACAAGGCTGTGAACAGTCACGTATTTGTTACGACCTATGAGCAGATCGAGGACTCCAAGGAGTTTGAAGGATTATTGGTATCCTTTGACGAACAAGATCTCATCATTGAAATTGGCAAAAAGAAAGTTACTATTCCGTTTACTAAGGTAGCAAGCGCTCGTTTGGCTATCGTATTTTAGTGACCGTTACTTATTGAAGGGGGGGACTCAGTTCAAATGAACACGGATTTCATCGAAGCGCTGTCGGAAATTGAACGTGAGAAGGGTATCTCTAAAGAGTTACTTATCGATGCAATTGAAGCAGCGATGATTTCAAGTTATAAGCGTAATTTCAACACCGCACAAAACGTGCGCGTAGATATCAATCGTCATACGGGTCTCATCAAGGTATTTGCACGCAAAACCGTAACTGAGGAAGTACTCGATCCAAGATTGGAAATTTCGCTACACGCTTCGCGTGAAATTAATCCTAATTATCAACTGGAAGATATTGTTGAAATTGAAGTTACGCCTCGCGATTTTGGTAGAATTGCTGCTCAAACAGCGAAACAGGTCGTAACGCAGCGTATTCGTGAAGCTGAGCGAGGTTTAATTTACAATGCATTTATTGACAAAGAGGAAGATATTGTTACGGGTATTCTTCAGCGTCAAGATCAACGCAACATTTATGTTGATTTAGGTAAAGTAGAGGCTGTACTGCCTTTAACTGAACTCATGCCAACAGATAAGTTTAAGCAGGGCGATCGGATCAAAGCGTATATCACCAAAGTGGAGAATACGACTAAAGGACCGCAAATCATTTTGTCCCGTACACACCCGGGGTTGCTTAAACGTTTATTTGAACTCGAAGTGCCTGAAATTTTTGATGGCGTCGTCGAAATTCGTTCAGTGGCTCGTGAGGCAGGATTCCGTTCCAAAATCGCTGTTCACTCACGCAATGCTGAGGTTGATCCTGTAGGTTCCTGTGTAGGACCCAAAGGATTACGCGTTCAAACGATCGTAACTGAGCTGCGCGGCGAGAAAATCGACATTGTTCGTTGGATGGAAAGCGTGGAAGAGTACGTGGCCAATGCACTAAGCCCTTCCAAAGTTCTTGAAGTCCAAATTCATGAAAATGAAAAGATGGCACGCGTCATTGTTCCAGACTATCAGCTATCTTTGGCAATTGGTATCAAAGGGCAAAATGCTCGCCTTGCAGCTAAATTGACAGGCTGGAAAATCGACATTAAGAGTGAAACACAAGCGGAACAAGAATTTGGCCGAGTGAAAACTTATACAGAAGAAATGCATCAAGATTCAGTCAGTATCGATTAAGTTTTTGTTTGGGAGCAAGGGGTGATCGGAATGAAGCAGAGAAAAGTCCCTCTGAGAAAATGCGTGGCCTGCCAGGAAATGATGCCGAAGAGGGAATTGATCCGCATCGTAAAAACGCCTGAAGATGACATTCTCATTGATCTTAAAGGGAAAAAATCCGGGCGCGGTGCCTACTTATGCGGTAAAGTTTCTTGTTTTAAATTGGCAAAGAAAAGCAAAGCCTTGGATAGAGCACTTAAGCATGCCGTAAGCGCTGATATTTATGACCAACTGGAACAAGATTTTATTCGGGTTGAGGATGAATTTCTCTCCTCCAAAGAGGAGGAATCCGAAGATGAATCCTAAATTTTTTAACCAATTGGGTTTGGCGATGCGGGCAGGAAAGCTGGTTACCGGCGATGAAGGCGTCTTTAAAGCCATTCGTTCGGGAGAAGCTAAGCTTGTCATTATGGCGGAGGATGCTTCGGCTAATACACGTAAGAAATTTCAGGATAAATGCCAATTTTATGGGGTGACTCTCATGGAAATCGGATCGAAGTATGAATTGGGCCGCAGCATTGGTAAAGAGATGCGTGTCACCATAGGTGTATTGGACGGAGGCTTCGCGCAGATGCTGCAGAAAAGTCAAGAAAATCCTGCGGAGGTGGAACATATTGACCAATAAACAACAAGATAATAAAGATAAAACCCGCGTATACGAATACGCCAAACAGCTCAATATGAGCAGTAAAGAGATTATCACCATTCTCAAACGTTTAAATATCCCTGTTAACAATCATATGAGTGTAATGGAAAATGACGCGGTTAGTTCCGTGGAGAAATTTTTCCGTGATATAAAAGCTAATGCGGCTGCCAAACGAGCAGCTACGGACGGAGGAAATGTGAGTTCATCAACGACGAATCAGAATCCTGCATCGCAGGCTCCAGCACAAGAGAATAAAGGTGCAGCAACGGGGGCTTCCAATACGCCTGTTGCTTCTTCAGAACAATCAGCCAACAATTCAACTAGTGGTGCAGTGACACCGCAACCAACTACTACGCAAGCTACACCTAGTACGACAAGTCGCCCTTCCCAACCTCAGCGTGATGGACGCCCAAGTGGTCAAGGTTCTTCCCAAGGCGGACAACGTCCAAGCGGTCAAGGTCAGGGTGGACAACGCACGGGTTATCAAGGCCAAGGCGGACAACGCCCAAGCGGTCAAGGTTCCTCACAAGGCGGGCAACGTTCCGGCTATCAAGGATCTTCCCAAGGCGGACAACGTCCAAGTGGCCAAGGCTATCAAGGCCAAGGACAGGGTCAAGGTCAACGTTCCGGAGACAGACCACCTTTCCGTTCTAACGATGGACGTCCAAGTGGTGGATCACCTGGCGGGTATAACAGCCAACGTCCGAGCGGTCAAGGCAGCTCCTACCAGGGTCAAGGCCAAGGCGGAGCTCCACGCACCAATAGCAATTATGCGGGATCTCGTCCTAACCAAGGTGCAGGTGCATCTACTGGCGGCGGACAAAGCGCAAATAGTGGACGTCCGCAAGGCGCGACCCCTAACCGCAGTACAGGACCTAATCGTCAAAACAAACCTTTTGACAACCGTAACAATAACCAAAGCGGAAGACCCGTTATTCAAGAAGCTAAGCCGCAGTTCCATGTTGGAGCAACAGCAGCTGAATTGGATGATGCAGCAGCGAAGGCTGGTGTGATCACAACTAAGAAATCCAAACCAACGCCTAAGCGTTTTGATGATAACCGCTCTGGCGGTAACCGTGGGCCATCCGGTAATAACCGTGGCAATCAACGTGGCAACAACCGCGGCAGATATCAGCAAGAAACCGTTAAGAAAGAGAAAATTGATAACACACCTAAGAAAATCATCGTTCGCGGCAGCATGACGGTTGGTGAAACAGCCAAATTGCTCCACAAAGATGCTTCTGAAGTTATCAAAAAACTATTGTTCCTAGGAACAATGGCGACGATTAACCAAGAGCTTGATCTGGACGCTATTCAATTGATTGCAACTGAATTCGGCGTTGAAGTTGAGATTAAAATTAAAGTCGAAGAAGACAACTTCGAGACGATTGAAGAAGTGGATGATGAGGCAGATCTGCTTGAGCGTCCACCCGTTGTTACGATTATGGGTCACGTTGACCATGGTAAAACGACACTTCTTGATGCAATTCGTAAAACAAGCGTTACCGAAGGCGAAGCTGGCGGAATTACGCAGCACATTGGGGCGTACCAAGTTGAAGTTAACCATAAAAAGATCACATTCTTGGATACACCTGGTCACGAAGCGTTTACAACAATGCGTGCCCGCGGTGCACAAGTTACGGATATTACGATTATCGTTGTAGCAGCAGATGACGGTGTAATGCCACAAACCGTAGAAGCGATTAACCACGCTAAAGCGGCAGGCGTTCCAATCATTGTAGCTGTGAACAAGATTGATAAAGAAGGCGCGAATCCTGACCAAATCAAACAGGCGCTTACAGCCTATGAATTGGTTCCGGAGGAGTGGGGCGGCGATACAATTTTCTGTGAAATTTCCGCGAAACAACGTATCGGACTTGAAAATCTCTTAGAGATGATCTTGCTCGTGGCGGAAGTACAAGAGTACAAAGCTAACCCGAACAAACGTGCAAGAGGAACGGTTATTGAAGCTGAGTTGGATAAAGGAAGAGGCCCAGTGGCTCGTGTCCTGATTCAACATGGTACGCTTAAAGTAGGAGACAGCTTCGTTGCTGGCGTTCACTTCGGCCGTATCAGAGCGATGGTTAATGATAAGGGCAAACGCTTGAAAGAAGCGGGTCCATCTACGCCAGTCGAAATCACAGGTCTAACGGATGTTCCTCAAGCTGGAGATCCATTCTTAGTGTATGAAGATGAGCGTAAAGCGAGAGATATCGCGGATCGTCGTTCCATTGCACTGCGTCAATCCGAGATGACGGCTAATTCACGCGTAACATTGGATGACCTCTTCAAGCATATCAAAGATGGCGAAATCAAGGATTTGAATGTCATTATCAAAGGTGACGTTCAAGGGTCTGTTGAAGCACTGAAAAGTTCGCTTGAGAAGATTGAAGTGGAAGGCGTTCGTGTCAAAATCCTGCATAACGGTGTAGGGGCGATTACGGAGTCTGACATTATTCTTGCTTCGGCATCCAATGCGATTATTATCGGTTTCAACGTTCGTCCAGAGTCAGCTGCTAAAGCTACAGCAGATCAAGAGAAAGTTGATATTCGTCTGCATAATATCATTTACAATGTCATTGAAGAAATCGAGCAAGCAATGAAAGGCATGCTGGATCCAATCTTCAAAGAAGTTGTTCTTGGTCAAGCTGAAGTACGTAACGTGTTCAAAATTACGGGCTCAGGTACAATTGCCGGTTGTATGGTTATCTCGGGTAAAATTGCTCGTAACGCTCAAACTCGCTTAATCCGCAGCGGTATTGTCGTTCATGAAGGCAAAATTGATTCCTTGAAACGATTTAAAGATGATCAAAAAGAAGTTGCACAAGGTTATGAATGTGGTATATCTCTGGAGCGTTATCATGATATTAAAGAGGGCGACATTATCGAAGCCTTCATCATGGAGTCCGTCGAGAGGTGATAACAAATGGCTAGAGTGCGTGTAGGTCGAGTTAGCGAGCAAGTTAAGAAAGAAATAAGCCAAATCATTCAATCTGAGTTAAAAGACCCGCGAATTGGTTTCCTAACCGTTACGGGTGTTGAAGTAACAAATGATCTTTCCTTAGCGCGTGTGTTTCTAAGCGTTATGGGTACGGACGAACAGAAAGAGGCCACTCTCAAGGCGCTTTCTGCAGGTTCCGGTTATATCCGTTCTGAGCTTAACAAACGAATTCGGTTACGGAAGATCCCGGAATTGCAATTCAAGTTCGATGCGTCTATCGATTACGGCAGTCATATCGAGAACTTGCTTCATAAGCTAAACCAGGAAGGAAATCCAAATGTATGAGTAACAGAATGATGCATGCCACCGAATACAGCCAGCAGCTGGAAGCAGCAGCTAAGTTTATCGAGCAGCATGATGATTTCTTGGTGGTATCTCACATCCAGCCGGATGGGGATGCCGCCAGCTCTACATACGCGATGGGTTGGCTTCTGGGCCAGCTTGGAAAGACATATACCATGATAAATGAAGGCGCTATGCCTTCTAAATTCTCCTATCTATGGGGAAGCGATCAGGTACTTGATTATAGCAAAGAAATACCGGGTAGACGTTACAAGACCATAATAAGTGTTGATTGTGCTGATTTCTCCAGAATAGGTAGGGTCAGCACTCTTTTTGATGAACAAGCCCTGCTGCTCAATGTTGATCATCACCCGACCAATGATAGATTTGGCTCGTGTCATTTGATTAAGCATGATGCAGCCGCGACTGTTCAAATCTTGTATGATTTAGCCATACATATGAACATGAACTTGAATTTGGCTATTGGAAACTGCATTTACACCGGGTTACTTACTGATACAGGCGGTTTTCGTTACTCGAATACTTCACCGGAAGTCATGCAAATTGGAGCGTCTTTGCTTGCATTAGGTGTGCAGGGCTCCGAAATTGCAGAGCAAGTTTTAGAGAGAGTGACATATTCGCAGATTGTTCTTCTTCAGAAGGCGTTATCAACCCTATCCTTCGCCCATGAACGCAAACTAGCATGGCTCGCAGTATCTTTAGCTGATCTAGAGTCTACTGGGGCGTCTAGTGAGGATTTAGATGGGCTCGTGAACTATCCTCGTAATGTAGAAGGCGTCGAAGTGGGTATGCTATTTAAAGAGAAAGCGCCCGGTGTAATTAAAGTAAGTCTTCGTTCTTCAGGACTTGTCGATGTTGCAGCGATCGCTCAATCCCTTGGTGGAGGCGGTCATGTGCGTGCATCAGGCTGCACAATCCAAGGAACAATTGAAGAAGCTGTAGCAAGAATGGTTCAGGAAGTAGGGAGTAAGCTGATATGACGCTAGAAGGCATTTTGCCTGTTTGGAAACCGGAAGGCTTCACATCTCATGATGTTGTAGCCAAAGTCAGAGGTATACTTGGAATTAAACGTATCGGCCATACTGGAACGTTAGATCCGCAAGTGACAGGCGTTCTGCCGCTTTGCATTGGTCGTGCAACCCGGATGGTTGAATATATACAGGAACTGCCGAAGGAATATGAAGCAATCCTTCGAATCGGCCTTTCAACAGATACGGAAGATATGACTGGCAACGTGTTGGAGGAAGTTTCTCTTGTACAATTGGATGAAACGGTTGTCCGCGAGGCATTGCTTCGCTTTGTTGGAGAAATCGAACAGACTCCTCCTATGTTCTCGGCCGTTAAGATCGATGGGAAACGGCTTTATGAACTAGCCCGGGAAGGTAAGGAAGTTGAGCGGAAATCTCGTAAAGTAACCATCCATCAGTTAGACATTCTTCATATGGATTTACAGCAAAAGCATCCGGAAATACATTTTCGTGTTTCTTGCTCAAAAGGGACCTATATTCGAACTTTATGTGTTGATATTGGTAAAGCTTTAGGGTATCCTGCGGTTATGAGAAGATTGATTCGGACTTCCACAGGCAGTATCCGCCAGGAACAGTGTTTAACCTTTGAGCAAATCAAAGAATTGAAAGCCCAAGGCGAGTTACAAGACCGAATGATTCCTATGGATCAAGCCATTTCCCATATTCCTGCTGTTGAGCTTTCCGAACAAGAAGCCATCAATGCCCAGCAAGGAAAAAGGATTTCTGTGTCTGAGAGTCGCATAACAGGTGCAGCAGCAGGTTCACAAACCTTGCTCCGTGCTTATTCTCCCGATAAACGGTTTCTAGGGCTATTTGAATGGATAAGCGCTAGCCAAATCCTGATCCCTTCAAAAGTATTTCTTTAACCCATTACATTCAGGGACAGGTTGAAATGGATAGGTGAATTGAACTTATATGCAAATAATACCAATATCATATCCCATTGATTTTGATGCTCCCCGCATTTTTGTAGGAGAGCAGGTAGTGGCTATAGGTGATTTTGATGGTGTACATTTGGGACACCAAGAGGTCATTGGACGAGCCTTACTTACCGCCAAAAAGCTTGATCTTCCAACGGCGATCATGACCTTTCATCCGCATCCTAGATCGGTAATGGGGCAGGATAAATACATTGATCTCTTGACACCAATGAAGGAGAAGATGGAGATATTTGCCTCGCTGGGTGTCAATCATACCTACATTGTTACCTTCGACGCTTCGCTAATGCGGCTGTCCCCGGAACTATTCGTGGATCAAGTATTGGATCGGCTTGGTGTGAACAGTGTCATTTGCGGTTTTGATTTTACTTTCGGCTATCAAGGCAAAGGCAACCCGGATTCGCTTTGTGAATTGAGTCATGGGAAATTTTCTGTAGAAGTGGTGAGACCCTTTCAAATGGACGGCGAAAAAGTTAGTTCTACACTCATTCGTGAATCATTGCAACAAGGGGATATTGACACAGTTACTAGACTTCTTGGTCGTCCCTACAGCATTAGCGGCATCGTGGTAGATGGAGAAAAACGCGGAAGACTGTTAGGGTTTCCAACGGCTAATCTGCAATTGGATGAGACTTATGTTATCCCTACAAACGGCGTGTATGCGATTAAAGCTTCTATCAAAGGGGAAACCTATAGAGGCGTCATGAATATTGGTGTAAAGCCTACTTTCGCAACAGGAGAATTGAAGCCATCGTTTGAAGCACATTTATTTGATTTCTCCGAGCAAATATATGGCGAACACATGAAAGTTGAACTCATTGCTTTCCTTCGTCCAGAGCGTAAATTTTCGTCCATTGACGAGTTGATCGCGCAAATCAAGGTCGATGCGGAAGCTGCAAAAAATAAATTATAGTTGCCTATCTAGAACCAAGCATTTACTTCTACTATGCGATTATGGTATACTGATTAACGTTGCCCAAAGGACAATTCCTTTGGCATGAACCTTAGCTTGGATAGACGCTATCATCGGCGATTTCTAGGCTTACGGGGATACAATAGAATTTAGGAGATGAACAATCATGGCATTAACTCAAGAGCGCAAAACACAACTGATTCAAACTCACAAGGTACATGATACCGATACGGGTTCACCTGAGGTACAAGTAGCAATCCTTACAGAGAACATTGTTAACCTTACGAACCACCTTCGTACACACAAGAAAGATCACCACTCCCGTCGTGGTTTGCTTAAAATGGTTGGACAACGCCGTAAGCTTCTAGCATACGTGAAGAACAAAGATGTAAGCCGTTATAGTGCTTTGATCGAGAAGCTTGGTTTGCGTCGATAAAACCGACAATGAGAAGCAACCTGTTGCTCCTTTGCTGGGCTTGATAAAGCTTGCGCAGAGAGTGGCAACGAGGTTGCTTTTTCTTGTATTTTTAAAACGGAAAAAGAAGGAAATACTAGACACAACGCAGAAATAGAGGATGACTCAGGTGCTAGGCAATTTTTTGAATACATACGGAGTCTAAAGTTTGAGGTTATTGACCTCCTTTTCTGTGAATGCGCATCAAGAAACATAATGAATAAGAAATTTCCTTAGGAGGATTTTATGGAGAAAAGGGTACAAATGGAACTTGGCGGCAAACCGTTCATTCTTGAAACGGGCCGACTTGCCAAACAAGCCAACGCAGCAGTTACTGTTCGCTATGGCGACACGGTTGTGCTAAGTACAGTTACAGCATCCAGCGGACCGAAAGACCTGGATTTCTTCCCGTTGACTGTCAATTATGAAGAAAGACTATATTCCGTAGGTAAAATTCCAGGCGGATTTATCAAACGTGAAGGTCGCCCAAGTGAAAAGGCAATTCTTGCGAGCCGTTTGACGGATCGTCCGATTCGTCCGCTTTTCCCAGAAGGCTTTCGTAACGATGTACAAATCGTGTCCATGGTTATGAGCGTGGATCAAGAGTGTCCACCAGAAATCGCGGCAATGATCGGGACTTCCGCTGCTCTTGCCATCTCTGATGTTCCTTTCAATGGCCCTGTTGGTGGCGTTATTGTTGGACGTGTGGATGGTCAATTTGTTATCAACCCAACGGGTGAGACAGCAGAGAAAAGTGATCTTCATTTAACTGTCGCAGGAACGAAAGACGCCATTATGATGGTTGAAGCAGGCGCTAATGAAGTATCCGAGGACGTTGTGCTCGAAGCTATTATGTTCGGTCATGATGAAATCCGCAAAATTGTTGCTGTTATTGAAGAATTGGTTGAAATTGCAGGCAAGCCGAAAATGGAAGTTAAACTCCACGCGGTTGACGCTGAAGTCAACAAAGCAGTTCGCGAATTCGCGCAGGCTAGATTAGTCGATGCTATCAAAATTTCCGAGAAACATGCAAGACAAGAGGCAATTGATATTGTGAATGCAGAAGCAGTGGAGCATTTTACAGCGTTATATGCTGAAACACCAGAGTTGTTAGGCGATGTTAAAGAAACTCTTTATGATATCGTCAAAGAAGAAGTTCGCCGTTTAATCACACATGATAAAGTAAGACCGGATGGACGTAAATTAGAAGAAATTCGCGCGATTGACTGCGATATTGATTTGCTGCCGCGTACACACGGTTCAGGCTTGTTCACACGTGGACAAACACAAGCGTTGAGCATTTGTACATTGGGTGCATTAGGCGATGTTCAAATTCTAGATGGCTTGGATCTTACAGAAACGAAACGATTCATGCATCACTATAATTTCCCTCCGTTCTCCGTAGGTGAAGCAAGACCGCTTCGTCCGCCGGGTCGTCGTGAAATCGGACATGGTGCGCTAGGGGAGAGAGCTTTAGAGCCGATCATTCCTAACGAAATTGAATTCCCTTACACGATTCGTCTTGTATCTGAGGTGTTGGAATCCAACGGATCTACATCCCAAGCAAGTATTTGTGCAAGTACATTAGCGCTTATGGACGCTGGGGTTCCAATTAAGGCACCAGTTGCTGGTATCGCGATGGGTCTGATTAAAGACGGCGATCATTTCTCGATTTTGTCCGATATTCAAGGGATGGAAGATCATCTTGGCGATATGGACTTCAAAGTTGCTGGTACAGCAGAAGGTATTACAGCGCTTCAAATGGATATCAAAATCGATGGTATCGATCGCAGCATCCTGCAGCAATCTTTGCAGCAAGCCAAAGAAGGACGTTTGCACATTTTAGGCAAAATGGTTTCACGTATTTCAGAACCGAAGAAAACTCTTTCCGAATACGCGCCGAAAATTTTGACAATGAATATCAACCCAGATAAAATCCGTGATGTTATCGGAGCTGGTGGTAAAATCATCAACAAAATTATCGAAGAAACTGGCGTGAAAATTGATATCGAGCAAGACGGTCGTGTCTTCATTGCTTCTTCTAATCAAGCAATGAACGAAAAAGCACGCTCCATTATTGAAGGTATTGTGCGTGAAGTTATCGTCGGTGAAACGTATCTTGGTACTGTAAAACGCGTAGAGAAATTCGGAGCTTTCGTTGAAATTTTGCCAGGCAAAGAAGGACTGGTTCATATTTCTCAAATCTCCACAGAACGCGTAGCAAAAGTCGAAGATGTCGTTAACGTTGGTGATCAAATCACAGTGAAGGTAACTGAGATTGACCAACAAGGCAGAGTAAATCTTTCTCGCAAAGCTACATTAACTTCGCAAGTCCCGGCTCAAACTTAGGGCTGAGTGACTTGTGAAGTCCCTTTTTCATAGGTTGAGTTATGGATAAAGAGTCAGATCAATCTGTCTCTTTTTTGCTATTCAGCTAGACACGGACATGCCCAGTTCTACTCTTGTCCCTTTTTGCATACACTCAGGACATGAGGAGAAGGGGGACTAGTCTATGCGCTACAAGAAGTGGCTTCTATTGGGAAGTTTTTTTGCTATGATTATGCTTGCCTTAGATACTATCCCTAATGTAGGTGCCTATATTCAGTCCGTGAAAAGTGGACAAAGTCCCTATGTACTCGGGACGGATTGGGAGGACGAAGAAGCTCTTCCAGTTTTCGCTATGGACCCAGTTGGATCAAAGCCATCTAATCCGCCTAAAAGTAATAATTTATTAGATACAATTACACAAGAAGCGGAAAAGCGTAAAATTGCTCCTATCAATGCGAAAATAGATCCTGTGTGGAAAGCAATCCCCGGCTATAACGGACTAGAAGTCGATATTGCTGAAACGTTTAAACTTGCTGAACACAAGTTGACACCTGGCAAAATCAATTACGTCATGAAAGAAGTTTCTCCTAGTATCCAGTTAGATGATCTGGGGCCAAACCCTATCTATAAAGGCAATCCCAAAAAGCCAATGGTTTCTTTTATGATCAATGTTGCGTGGGGTAATGAGTATTTACCGAGCATATTAGAGACGCTTCGCAAAGAAAATGTGCACGCCACATTTTTTCTCGATGGTTCATGGTTAAATAAGAATGTAGAGATGGCGAAAACCATCCAGAATGCAGGTCATGAATTATCTAATCATGCTTATTCACATAAGGATATGAGGAATGTTACCCGAAGCAAGGCTGTGGACGAAATTTCCAAAACCGAACAACTGCTCAAGCAGCAGTTAGGAGTGAACAACACACTTTTTGCGCCGCCTTCGGGCTATTTTAAACAAGAAACGGTTCAAGTAGCTGCCGAATTGAATTTAAAGACAGTATTATGGACTTTTGATACGATTGATTGGAAAAACCCCGGGGCTGACCGCATTCTGCAGCGGCTATCCACTAGTGTTGAGCCAGGCTCACTCATTTTGATGCATCCTACGCCTTCTTCCCGAGATGCTCTGCCAGGGATGATCCGAATGATTAAAAATAAGGGATTAACAATGGGGACGGTAACGGAACTGCTTTCCTCAAAACGGGTAGAAGAAGCGAAGCAAATAGTCAACTGATAGGCGGACAACCAGCAAAGTTGAGTCGCTCGCGCATTTTTGTTAGACTGAGGAAGTATAATTTGGAAATGGGACTTTACGGGGCTTCATTTTGAGGAGGAAACTTAGTGATCAAATATCGCTTACATAATGGCTTGAGAGTGGTTATGGAACAAATCCCTACTTTTCGATCGGTCACGTTCGGAATTTGGGTGAAGACTGGCTCACGTAATGAGTCTCAAGAACAAAACGGCATTTCGCACTTTATTGAACACATGCTGTTCAAAGGAACGGAACGCCATTCAGCAAAAGATATTGCAGAGATATTTGATGGAATTGGCGGGAATGTCAATGCATTTACCTCCAAAGAGTATACGTGCTATTATGCCAAAGTACTCGATGAGCATTTGCCGCTAGCTATGGATGTGCTTTCCGATATGTTCTTCAATTCTTCCTTTGATGAAGGGGAGCTGGAGAAAGAAAAGGGAGTCATTTATGAAGAAATTTCTATGTACGAAGATACACCTGACGACTTGGTCCATGATTTGTTAGCGAAAGCTTCATATGGAACTCATCCATTAGGCTATACGATTCTCGGTACTGCAGAGAATTTATCCAAAATGAAGTCCGATGATCTTCGTAATTATATGAAGAAACATTATAATACGGAGAATACAGTACTTAGTATTGCTGGCAATATTGATGACAGTGTTCGTGAACTGATTGAGAAGCATTTCGGGGGATTCACACAAACGGGTACAGAAACGAGTTATGATGCGCCGGACTTTCTTGGTGAATTGATTTTCCATGCTAAAAAAACAGAACAAAATCATATCTGCCTCTCACTGCCGGGTCTCTCGCTACAAGAGGAAAACCTGTACCCTATGGTGCTGCTCAATAACGCGATCGGCGGGGGCATGAGTTCCAGACTATTTCAGGAAATACGTGAGAAACGCGGCTTAGCTTACTCGGTATATTCGTATCATTCTTCCCATATCGATAGCGGCATGTTTACTATATATACAGGTACAGCCCCTAAACAAACAGAAGAGGTACTGAAAGTCACAATGGAGCTGCTGCATGATATTGCGGTAAAGGGCATGTTAGAGTCCGAGTTGAAAAAAGGGAAAGAACAGCTGAAAGGCAGCTTAATTCTTAGCCTTGAAAGTACAAGCAGCCGAATGAACCGTTTTGGGAAAAATGAGCTGATGACCGGCAAGCATTACAGTTTGGATGAGATGCTTGAGCGTATTGATAGTGTACAAATGGAGCACATTCAAGCATTAACCAAAACGTTATTCTCAAGGCCTTTCGCTCTCTCTATGGTAGGGAATTCCGATGATGTGATTAGCAACTTCAGGAGGGATCAGCTTGTCTCTCTCTAAGTTTGATGTCCAAATAAAAAGAGTCTCCGGGCAGGAAGATATCCTTTTGCCTCAGAAAATGTCTGCAGCTGCAAGTGGATTTGATCTTCATGCTGCTGTAAGCGAACCTGTTATTCTTGCTCCAGGCGAGCGTCGTCTCATTCCTACTGGTTTTGCATTGAGCATGCCACCAGAGCTAGAAGCTCAGATTCGGCCACGTAGCGGATTAGCTTATAAATATGGCATTACGACACTGAATTCACCAGGAACAATCGATGCAGATTATCGCGGTGAAGTGAAAGTACTGCTGATCAATCTTGGACAGGAAGCGTTCACGATTGGGCGAAATGAACGCATTGCACAAATGGTTTTTCAGCTTGTACCACAGATTGATTTAGTGGAAGTTAACGAGTTGACGGAAACGGAGCGGGGCTCTGGCGGGTTCGGTCACACGGGACGATAATAAGTAGAAGGAAGGACCTCTGAAAAGGGGTTCTTTTTTGTTTCAAAAAGCAGTGGCACCCATCCTTAGGCGAACGCATACTATAACGTATCGAAACGGACCGAGAAAGGGGTGTAAGCAAAGAATGCTTACTGGGATTTCGGTTGCTTTCATGGGTGGAGACGCCCGGCAGCTAGAAGTAATTCAGAAATTTACCGAGCTTGATGCGACAGTAACATTATTCGGTTTTGACAATCTCGGGAGGCAATTTAGCGGTGTTTCCAATGCGAAACTAGATCCCGTGCTGCTTCAAACTGTTGATGTTCTTATTTTGCCGGCTGTAGGTACGGATGATTCGGGACAAGTGGAATCTATTTTTTCAAGCGAAGAGTTGAGATTAACGGACGCTCATATTTCTTCGCTGCCGAAGCATGCCAAAGTGTACACGGGAATGGCCAAAAGTTATTTGAAAAAACTTTGTGCCGCACATGGCATCGGCGTTGTGGAGTTATTTGATCGGGACGATGTCGCGATATACAACTCTATTCCAACAGCTGAGGGCGCTCTGATGATGGCGATACAGAACACGGATATTACAATTCATGGTTCTGTATGTATGGTTTTAGGTTTTGGTCGTACGGGTTTCACCATGGCCAAAACACTGCAAGGTTTAGGGGCTACCGTTAAGGTAGGGGTAAGGAGACCAGAGCATTTCGCAAGGGCGTGGGAGATGGGTTTTCAGCCTTTTTATACGGAAGATCTGTATCCGGAAGTGGGGAATATTGACTTGCTTTTTAACACAATTCCGACTATGATAGTCACAGCGCAAGTTATTACCAATATCCCACATCGCGCGCTTATCATCGATTTGGCTTCTAAACCCGGCGGAACGGACTTCCGATTTGCCGAAAAAAGAGGCATCAAAGCGATGCTGGCGCCCGGATTACCTGGCATCGTCGCCCCCAAAACAGCTGGCCGCATCATGGCTAACACATTAAGTCAGCTGATCGAGGAAGACTTCAGAGACAGGAGCGATGTGGAATGAATTGGCAAGGGAAAACAGTCGGTTACGCGTTAACCGGTTCTCACTGTACGCTGGAAGAGGTAATGCCTCAAATTCAGAGATTTGTAGATGCAGGTGCACGTGTCATTCCGATTGTATCCAATACGATCATGACAACGGACACGCGCTTCGGTAAATCGGCAGATTGGCAGCAGCAGTTAAAGGACATAACAGGCAACAACATCATTTCGACAATTGTAGATGCAGAACCACTAGGTCCATCCAAGTTGCTTGATGTGATGGTTATTGCGCCGTGCACAGGAAATACAACTAGCAAGCTAGCAAATGCAATGACAGAAAGCCCTGTACTTATGGCAGCCAAAGCGCAAATGCGGAACTTACGTCCGCTAGTTTTAGCTATTTCAACTAATGACGGACTGGGTCTAAATGCGATGAATATCGCTAAGCTTCTGATTACAAAGAACATTTATTTTGTTCCTTTTGGTCAAGATGCACCTGGAGCTAAGCCAAATTCGTTGGTGGCTCGCATGGACTTGATTATGGAAGCTTGTGAATCTGCGTTGGATGGCAAGCAGTTGCAACCCATGATTATTGAGAGATTTCAATACTAATTCATATATAATTCTTGAAGGGGAGAGACCAGCTCATGTCCAACCAGAAGCTTTTCAACATTGCAGTCGTCGGAGCAACAGGTGCAGTAGGTGAACAAATAATCCGTCTATTAGAAGAACGGAATTTCCCCATCAATGAATTAAAATTGCTTTCTTCCGCTCGCTCAGCAGGTGTAAAGATCCCTTTCAAAGGCCAAGATGTAACCGTTCAAGAAGCTACCCCTAATAGCTTTGAAGGTGTAGATATTGCCTTGTTTAGCGCTGGCGGCGACGTTACTAAAGCATTAGCTCCGCACGCGGTTAAAGCGGGCGCAATTTGTATTGATAACACAAGTGCATACCGGATGGATCCGGACACACCTCTGGTTGTTCCAGAAGTGAATGTTGACAAAATCAACGAGCACAAAGGTATCATTGCAAATCCGAACTGTTCCACGATCCAGATGGTTGCAACATTGAAGCCGTTATACGATCGTTATGGCATTTCCCGTATCATCGTGTCGACGTATCAAGCTGTTTCTGGAGCGGGCGCGAAAGCTATTCATGAAATGTTGAGACAATCGAAAGAGGTACTTGCAGGAAACGATGCGAATCCGGAAATTTTGCCAGTGGGCTCTTTGCCGGTGAAACACCAAATCGCTTTTAATGCAATCCCCCAAATCGACAAATTCCTCGACAATGGGTTTACCAATGAAGAAATGAAAATGATTCTTGAAACGAAAAAAATTATGGGTGACGAGTCCATTGAAGTGACTGCCACTTGTGTGCGTGTTCCTGTTGTTTATGGTCACTCAGAGTCCGTTTACGTGGAATTGAAGGAAGATTTCGACGTAGAAGAAGTGAAAACATTGCTTGCGAATGCTCCAGGTATCGTGTTAGTTGACAACCCTGCTGAGCAGCAATATCCATTAGCGACAGATGCAGCGGGTAAGTTGGAAACTTTTGTTGGACGCGTACGCCGCGATTTGAGCAACCCAAGAGCACTGAATATGTGGATTGTTTCTGACAACCTGCTCAAAGGCGCTGCTTGGAATGCTGTGCAAATTGCTGAATATATTGCTATAGAACAATAATCAGCATAACTGCAATCAAGTTGCAGTGAATATGGGGGAAACTCATGCGAATCCTTGTACAGAAATTCGGAGGTACCTCGCTTTCCACCGCACAAGCTAGAGAACACGTTATTGGACATATCCAAGATGCACTAATTGATGATTACAAATTAGTTGTTGTTGTTTCTGCGATGGGACGCAAAGGCGAACCCTATGCGACTGACACGCTTATAGACCTTGTTCGTAAGAACGGGGAAGGGCTGCCAGCGCGAGAACTCGATATGCTAATGGGCTGCGGAGAATTAATTTCTGCGGTACATTTGTGCAGCTTATTGCAATCTAGAGGCATACGGTCAACAGTTTTGACGGGTGGGCAAGCTGGCATTTTGACAAATGATGTGCACGGTAACGCTAAGATCGTTGCCATGCAGCCTAACCGTATTTTAGAATTACTGGAACAAGACATGGTTGTTATTGTTACTGGTTTTCAAGGTAAAACAAGCGAGGATGAGCTGACTACGCTGGGACGCGGAGGTAGTGATACATCAGCGACTGCATTAGGAGCAGCACTGAAAGCTGAAATTGTTGATATTTTCACCGACGTGAATGGGATAATGACAGCGGATCCAAGAATTGTAGAGGACGCTAAACCGCTTGTTCGCGTGAGCTTTGCCGAAATTTGCAATATGGCGCATAATGGCGCCAAAGTGATTCATCCGCGTGCCGTAGAAGTCGCTATGCACGCTAATATTCCGATCCGGGTGCGATCCACGTTCACGAAGGAATTAGGCACTTTGGTTACAGCTTCAGACAGTATCCCGCATGATTTGAATCAAGTGAAAGACCGCTTTGTTACGGGGATTGCCCATTTTACGAATATTACGCAAATTCATGTGGCCGCCGTTGAGGGGCAATTTGATCTGCAGCTTCGTGTATTCAAAACGATGGCGCAGAACCAGATCAGTGTTGATTTTATCAGTGTGAATCCTTCGGCAGTTGTTTATACCGTATTCGATCACGAGGCCGAGCGTGCAGTTAAGCTGCTTAGGAGCCAAGGTTATGAACCCCATGCTTTAAGTGGATGTGCAAAGGTATCCGTGATTGGCGGGGGTATGAACGGTGTGCCGGGTATTATGGCGCATATTGTAGAGGCTTTAACGGTAGAAGACATACGGATCCTGCAATCAGCCGATTCGAATACAACGATTTGGGTGCTTGTTCAAGGTGAAGATATGATTAAATCAGTTAAAGCATTACATCATAAATTTGGTTTAAATAAATGAATATGAGATTGAGGAGGTGCAGACGGTGGATTTTGGAAGAGTAATCACAGCCATGGTCACTCCGTTTGACGAGCAATTACAAGTCAACTGGGACCAAGTAGAACCGCTAATCAATTATTTGATCGAAGAGCAGCAGTCTGATAGCCTCGTAATTTGTGGGACCACTGGTGAGGCGCCTACATTAACTGAAGAGGAGAAGCTGAAGCTTATCGAGCTATCCGTTCGTTATGCCCGAGGTCGTTGCAAAATCATTGCAGGCACTGGAAGCAATGACACTGCACACACCATCCATTTCTCCCAAAAGGCCCAGAAACTCGGAGTCGATGCTTTACTCATCGTTGCTCCTTACTATAACCGCCCATCACAAGAGGGGCTGTACCAGCATTTTAAAGCAGTTGCTGAATCCGTAAAGGTTGGTATCATGCTTTATAATGTACCGGGACGTACTGGTGTCAATTTGGATGCTGAAACAACAATTCGCCTTTCCCACATTTCGAATATAGTGGCAACCAAGGATTGTGCGAACACGGATCAATTAACCCGTATTCTTAACGATGCAGCCCCTGGTTTTCTAGTATATAGCGGGGACGACAGCAATGCCCTGCCAGCAATATCCGTTGGTTGTCATGGAATTATTAGCGTTGCGAGTCATGTGATTGGAAAAGAAATGCAATCTATGGTAAAGTATTATTTAGAAGGTAACATTCAGCAAGCGGCAGAGCTTCATCGTAAGCTGCACCCTGTGTTTATTGGTATTTTCCGTGTTCCGAGTCCTGCACCAATTAAGCATGCTCTTGCACTGAAAGGCATTCAAACAGGGGGCGTGAGACTTCCGTTAGTTCGCGTATCCGAGCAAGAAGGACAATTCATCCAATCACTTTTTGTATGATAACGCCTAATGAATCGGTGCTCCGGCATCGGTTTTCTTTTTTTGGGGAAGCTATTGTAATCGGTATTAACTTGTATTTGTTGTTTTTTTTCATGTATAATGGTTGCAAGTGACTAGTTCGGTTTTTCATTTAAAATTCGTCGTCCAATCTTAGAAGGAGGTATATTCTTGTCCAAAAAAAATATTGATAAACTTTTGATCTTCGCTCTTGGCGGCGTGGGCGAAATCGGAAAAAATATGTATTGTGTTCAGTATGCGAACGATATCATCGTCATTGATAGTGGTTTGAAGTTTCCTGAGCAGGACATGCTCGGAATTGATATTGTCATTCCAGATATCGGATACTTAACGGAGAATCGGGATAAAGTACGCGGCATTATCATAACTCACGGCCATGAAGATCATATCGGCGGCTTACCTTACGTGCTTAAGCACCTTAATGTTCCACTGTATGCTACTAAGCTTACAATGGGTCTCATTGAGGCGAAGCTGAAGGAAGCAAACTTGCTCGGTACGACGAACCGAATCCTCATTAATGCGGATTCTGTGCTTTCCTTAGGCACGATTACAGCAACATTCTTCAAAACCAATCACAGTATCCCTGATTCTGTCGGTGTCGCTCTGGATACGCCGGAAGGCGTCGTTGTTCATACAGGGGATTTCAAATTTGATCAAACTCCTGTTAATGATCAATACGCCGATTTGCACCGTATGGCAGAGATCGGAAAGAAAGGCGTTCTAGCCTTGCTTTCTGACAGTACCAATGCAGAACGACCTGGTTACACAGGTTCAGAGCGCAGTGTGGGCATTGAGATTGAAGAAGTGTTCCGTAAAGCTAAACAGAGAGTTGTCATTGCAACTTTTGCATCTAACATTCATCGTGTACAACAGGTGTTTGATGCAGCGGCTGCAACGAATCGTAAAGTTACCGTCATAGGTCGAAGCATGGTAAATGTGGTATCGATTGCAAGCGAATTAGGCTACTTGAACATTCCGGATGGCATGTTGATTGAGCCTGAAGAAGTGAACAAGCTTGCTGCTGATCGGGTTGTCATTCTTTCCACAGGAAGCCAAGGCGAGCCGATGTCTGCACTTACAAGAATGGCGCGTTCCACCCACCGTAAAGTTGATATTTTACCAGGTGATACGGTCATTATTGCAGCTACGCCGATTCCAGGGAATGAACGTGATGTAGGTCGTACCGTAGATGAACTGTTCCGTATTGGCGCTAATGTCATTTATGGACCAGGTTCAGTAACCGGTGTACACGTATCAGGTCATGGCAGTCAAGAAGAATTGAAGCTTATGCTCAATTTGATGAAGCCGAAATACTTTATTCCAATTCACGGTGAATATCGCATGCTGCGTCAACATGGTATCCTTGCGGAGTCTGTGGGTATGGCGAAAGAAGATATTTTTATGTGCGATATCGGTGACACGGTAGAAATTCAAAATGGGGTTGCACGCAAAGGATCCAAGGTTCAGAGCGGCAACATTCTGATTGATGGACTGGGCGTCGGAGATGTAGGCAACATTGTGTTGCGTGACCGTAAGTTACTGTCTCAGGATGGTATTCTTGTAGTTGTCGTTACTCTCAGTAAACAAGATGGCAAAATCTTATCCGGACCGGATATTATCTCTCGTGGATTCGTTTATGTACGTGAATCAGAGGGCCTCTTGGAAGAAGCCAATCGAATCGTTACCAATACTTTAACGAAATTAATGAATGAAAATGTAAATGAGTGGGCATCTTTAAAAACTAACGTAAAAGATGTTCTAGGACGCTTTTTATATGAACAAACCAGAAGAAGACCAATGATCCTTCCAATTATCATGGAAGTCTAGGCTCGAACAGTCACTTGAACCTATGCAAATAGCAAAGCTCTCTCCATCACTGGAGGGAGCTTTTTTCAGTTGCTTCTCAAGAAGAAATGATGCATGAAAGGAACCAAGAATATTCATACTATGGGAGATTATGATCCATGCATGTAAGGATTGTTAGTCAAACATGAAGGGGGACTTATTGTGGCATCATCAACAGAACCGACGAAACAGCAGGAACCAGGGACAGAGGAAGGGAAAAAAAATCCGATCCTCGAGAATATTCAGCAATTAGGCCAAACCAATACGATTTCGGGTGAATCGAATATTTTTTGTCTTACGATAATCGGACAAGTGGAAGGCCATATCGTTCTCCCACCGCAGAACAAAACAACGAAATATGAGCATCTCATCCCACAATTGGTCGCCGCGGAACAGAATCCAAAAATTGAAGGCGTCATGATCATCTTAAATACAGTTGGCGGTGATGTTGAGGCTGGGCTAGCGATAGCAGAGATGGTAGCCACCCTCTCGAAGCCTTCGATCGCGTTAGTTCTAGGGGGAGGGCACAGCATTGGCGTCCCCATAGCGGTTTCAGCGGATTATTCCATTATTGCAGAAACAGCGACCATGACGATTCATCCGATCCGGTTAAACGGGTTAATTATTGGTGTTCCACAAACCTTTGAGTATCTAGATAAAATGCAAGAACGTGTCGTACGATTCGTAACGAAACATTCCAATATAACGGAACAAAAGTTTAAAGAGTTAATGTTTAAAACGGGGGAGCTGACCAGAGATATCGGGACAACGGTGATTGGAGAGGATGCTGTAAAATACGGCTTAATCAACCAAGTCGGAGGGATCGGCGATGCCATTCGAGAACTCAACAAGCGTATTGAATCCAAGAAAGCAGCTATGGGCGGTGGCATTGTACAATGATTCATTACTCGGTTGTGCCGATGGAAGTGATTTTTGAAGGGGCAGATACGTATGAGCCCAAATTCATGGATATTGACCAGGGTGGAATAATGATGCAGATTGAGCCAATTAGCGGCTTTCAAGCACGTATTGTTAGGCTGTACAGCTGTAACCCACAGGATTATTTAAAAGAGCAATATGCCCCTGGAACTATCATTTCTTACAGTCCAGTCGTTGGGACTTCACTCACTTAAAGCGTTGTTCCTGTATCATCCCTCAAGTCAAATATGGTATAATGTGGACTTGGGGGTGACAAGCGTGGCGAAACGCAAGAAGAAGGGTAAGGCTTTAAAAACAAGCTTGTTATTCGAATTGTACGGAATTCTCATTTTGATTTTTTCCGTCATTGCACTTGCCCATCAAGGACATGTCGGTAACTCATTGATTTACCTTTTCCGTTTTTTTGTTGGGACATGGTATTCGTTGGTGCCTCTTATTTTCATATATGTGGCCTTATATGCCATGATCAAACGTGCCTGGCCACAGATGGTGACGCCTAAGAAAGCAGGTATTTTACTGTTTATTCTTGGACTGCTGATAAAAAATCATATTGATTTATTTGCTCAGTTGTACCCCGATGGCGGATTTACGTCAGGTAAAATCATTTCGTCGACATGGAGCGCCATGTTGGAAGGGCTGCATCCGACGGAAGCAGGAAAGGCTGCGCTTGAGCACGGCATTGGCGGCGGAATGATCGGTGCCATGCTGTATAGTATCTTGTACTTTTTATTTGACTACTTGGGTGCAAGATTAATCCAATACGCCTTATTTGTAATCGGTTTTATTCTGGCTACTGGCATTTCTTATGTGGATATCGGGAACGTAATCCGCGGACGATTCAGCAATGTCGGACAAAATTTCAAAGACAGAATGAAAGAATGGCTGCAAGATCGAGAAGGGCGACAACCAGCGCAAGTTGCTACAGCTTCAGCATCTGGTGCTAACGATAAGAAAGTAAAGAGACCAGCTTATGTCCCTGTTGACGATGAGTTCGATGAAGAAGTATTCCAGCCAGTGAAACGCAAGAAGTCACCGCTTATTATGGAGTTGCTGCGACCTATTAAAGAAGGCCGGAAGAAGGCAACTACAGCGGCAAGCGATGAGAATGAAGATGACTTTTTACATAATGCAGAAGAAACAGAAGCTTCAGAACAAGTAGTTTATAAACCGAATGAAGTGCGATCTGCTGCCGATACTCCTGCGGAGGATCAGCCTGTCACACCGATCATTCGTGATTTCCAGGAGCAGGTTTTTCAAGAAGCACAACAATCGGTTAAACCTGTCTCGGCTACTTCTACAACTGTGCTACCTAAGACAAAACCTGCTTCAACGGGTGATGCAGCTGCGGAAGATGAGCCTGTTACCTTAGAATTTCAAGATAATGTGCCAGTCGTGCAAACTCGTCCTTATGAAATGCCGGCACTCGAACTATTGGCGAAGCCGGCTGTTGGCAAAGGCAGTGAGATGTCTGACTACAAAGCGAATGCCAGAAAGCTGGAAGCCACCTTGGAAAGCTTCGGTGTTCGTGCCAAAGTTCTCGAGGTCGTCAGAGGACCTGCTGTTACGCGGTATGAGATTCAGCCCGATGTCGGGGTGAAGGTGAGTCGAATTGTTTCCTTAACGGACGATATCGCGTTGGCGCTCGCTGCTAAGGACATTCGGATGGAAGCTCCGATTCCGGGTAAATCGGCGATTGGGATTGAGGTTCCAAATCTAGAGGTTTCGATTGTAACGATGCGAGAAGTGATGGAAACATCAGCTTTTCAAGAATCCAGCTCCCGCTTGTCTGTTGTACTCGGGAGGGATATTTCCGGACAACCGATCGTTGGGAATTTGGCTAGAATGCCCCATTTACTTGTAGCTGGTGCCACAGGATCAGGTAAATCCGTTTGTATCAACGGGATCATTACGAGTATCTTATATAAAGCTAAGCCGAACGAAGTCAAGTTTCTGATGATCGATCCGAAGATGGTTGAGTTAAATGTATACAACGGAATACCGCATCTTCTAGCGCCGGTTGTTACAGATCCACGCAGAGCTTCTCTAGCTCTTAAGAAGATCGTTGTCGAGATGGAGAAACGATACGAGCTATTCTCCAAGAGCGGCACGCGAAATATTGAGGGTTACAATGCTATGCTTACCGAGAGCGGCACGGCAGCTCCGCTGCCATATTACGTTGTTATTGTAGACGAGTTGGCTGATTTGATGATGGTCGCGGCTAATGACGTGGAAGATTCGATCTGCCGATTAGCTCAGATGGCTCGTGCAGCAGGTATTCACTTGATTATTGCCACACAACGGCCTTCCGTTGATGTTATCACGGGTGTAATCAAAGCAAATATCCCTTCACGTATTGCGTTCGGTGTTTCCTCACAAGTCGATTCACGGACCATTTTGGATATGGTTGGAGCTGAGAAGCTGTTAGGTCGAGGCGATATGCTTTATTTACCAGTTGGTGCATCCAAGCCTGTACGTGTACAGGGAGCTTTTTTATCTGACCAAGAGGTTGAACATGTCGTAACGTTTGTACGCACGCAAGAACAAGCCAACTATCAAGAAGAATTGGTGCCGCAAGTTGAAGAAATGCCTGAGCAGCAAAATGAATTCGAGGACGAGCTATATGATCAAGCCGTTCAAATCGTGTTAGAAGCGAAACAAGCCTCTGTTTCCTTGCTTCAAAGACGTATGCGGGTTGGCTATACACGTGCAGCAAGGCTTGTTGATGCCATGGAAGCCAAAGGAGTTGTCGGTCCTTATGAGGGAAGTAAACCCCGTGAGGTGTTGATGTCAATCGAGCAATACCAACACAATCGAATTAGTTGATAACCGATATAGGACAAATACATGGACACTCTCTTTCTGGAGAGTGTTTTTGTTTGCATAAACAAAGACCCCCTTTCTCATAATAAGCTAAGAAAAGCAAGAAAAGGCTCTTATTTGAAAAGTGAGGTTGAGAAGGGGAATGAATAAACGATTAATTGTACTAACCTTTTGTATTGTTTTCGTATTGGTTGTTGCATTCCAATTGAAAGGAAAGTTCAACCCGCCAGCAGAAGAAACGTTCAGCAAAAATGAGATACGTTATGGAGCTACGGGTGCAGACGTCAATGAACTGCAAGGGCGTTTGAAATTCATCGGTTTTTATGGCGGTAATATAGACGGCGACTACGGGTATAAGACATTAACGGCTGTGAAACGTTTCCAAGGCGAATTTGGAATGACAGTAGATGGCATTGTAGGGGCAAAAACGAAGCTTAAGCTCTGGGAAGCCACGAAAAATTGGAAACCAACAGCGCCGGCGACAGGTGGAAACACTGGTAGTGGTGGCGGTGGAAATACCGGTGGTACAGAGAAGGTGACTTCCGACCAAAAGCCGGCTAATCTGGTTCCATCTAATAACCTCGGGCTTTCGGAGCAGGATATTAACTTGATGGCTAATGCTGTGAACGGTGAAGCCCGCGGAGAGCCGTATGTTGGACAAGTTGCAGTGGCAGCAGTCATTTTGAACCGTGTCAAGAACCCAAGCTTCCCCAATACGGTTTCGGGCGTTATCTTTCAACCTGGTGCGTTCACTGCCGTAGCAGATGGTCAAATTTGGCTTACACCTAGCGAATCGACGAAAAAAGCGGTCAAAGATGCATTAAGCGGCTGGGATCCTACAGGCGGGTGTATCTATTATTTTAACCCAGAAACAGCAACTTCCAAATGGATCTGGAGCAGACCACAGGTTAAGAATATTGGCAAGCATATTTTTTGTAAATAATTTTGAAATGGACAAGGAGAAGGGACCGGCATTGGTTGCTTCTCCTTCTCGTATAGGAATATAATGGAACTATTACGATCTTAGAAGGGAGACAGACCTTTGAAGCATATACAATTTGAGCGCAGCACACTGAATCACATTCGTTTGCATGTGCTGCCGACAGATCGGTTCAAAACGTTTGCTATTTCCGTGTACATAGGCCGTCCCTTAGATGAAGATACGGTCACAAATACCGCACTAACTCCTTTTGTTTTACGCAGAGGAACGGAATTACGGCCGGAAACGCAGCAATTTCGAGAGTATTTGGATGATCTGTATGGCGCAGGTTTTGGTTTTGATATTTACAAAAGAGGCGATTATCAAATTGTGCAGTTGCGGATGGATATTATTAATGACCGTTTCGTAAAATCTGCGCAGTCACTCTTAAAGCAAGGCCTCGATTTTGTTGGAGAAACTCTAACACGACCTGCTCTAGAGGGTAATCATTTTCGCAGCAAATATGTAGATTCCGAGAAGCAAACGCTTCAGAAGCGTATTGAATCCGTTATTAACGATAAAATTCGGTATGCGGCTGAGCGCTGTATCGAGGAAATGTGTAGCGACGATCCGTATCGACTTCACCCATTAGGTAAAATAGCTGATCTTGACCGTATCAATTCCCAACAGCTTTACGAACAGTATAGGCAGTGGCTTCAATCACAACCGATAGATATCTATGTGGTTGGCAACACAACGCTGGCTGAAGTTGAAGGAATTGTATCGTCTGCATTCAAGATTGAACGCAATAAAGATGTTGGTTACGTTACTACCGCTCCGCGGGGCGCCTCAGGCGAAGTGAAGACTATCGTCGAGAGATTGGACGTTAATCAAGGTAAATTGAACATGGGACTGCGCACGAATATTTCCTATGGTGATGAGCTTTATCCAGTAGCCCTCATGTATAATGGGGTTCTAGGAGGATATCCGCACTCCAAGCTGTTTATTAACGTCCGTGAGAAAGCGAGCCTAGCTTATTATGCTTCTTCTCGATTTGACGGGCACAAAGGTATATTAACGATCCAGTCAGGTATTGAAATGGCGAATTATGAGAAAGCGGTTGACATTATTCGCAAGCAGCTAACGGCTATGGAGCAGGGAGATATTAATGATATTGAACTAAGCCAGACTCGAGCTATGATTGCAAATCAGCTTCGCGAAATCCAGGATTCCGCTTTCGAATTAATTTCTTTTGATTTTAATGCGATCTTATCTGGTAAAGAGCGCACAGTAGCGGGATTAATCGAGTCCGTGGAACAAATCGGTATTCCAGCGATTGCTGAAGCTGCTAAGCGGGTTCAATTGGATACGATTTACTTTTTAAGGGATCAGAAGGGAGAGTAGGCCATGAAAGTTATTCCTTATCCACACCTGGGTGAAACGATTTATCACGAAGTGCTTGATAATGGGCTTCATGTGTTTGTTCTGCCCAAAGAAGGTTTCCAGAAAACCTATGCGACGTTCACGACGCAGTATGGTTCAATCGATAACGATTTTCAAGTTGAAGGGAAAGAGTCCGTTCAAGTTCCCGACGGTATTGCCCATTTCCTTGAGCACAAAATGTTTGAAGAGCCCGAAGGCGATATTTTCGCCACTTTTGCTTCAAACGGGGCTTCAGCCAATGCATTCACAAGCTTTGACCGAACAGCGTATTTGTTCTCGTCTACGGACAATTATTTAACGAATTTAACGACATTAATTAATTTCGTGCAAAATCCTTATTTTACAGATGAAAATGTGGAGAAGGAAAAAGGGATTATCGGTCAAGAGATCAAAATGTACGAAGATAATGCGGATTGGAGAAGCTATTACGGATTAATTGAATCCTTATACGCCAAGCATCCTATTCATATCGATATCGCGGGGACCGTAGCATCGATTTCCAAAATTACAAAGGAAACTTTATATGAGTGCTATCACACCTTCTACCACCCGAGCAATATGAGCTTGTTTGTTGTAGGTGGGGTCAATGCTGAAGAGGTAATTGCACTTGTTAAGGAAAATCAATCTGCCAAAACGTTTCCACCGCAAGGTGATATCAAAAGGTTTTTCCCAGAAGAGCCATTGGATGTGAAGGAATCACGCAGAGTTACCTTGCTTCCGGTATCGATGCCGAAGTGCTTAATTGGCTTCAAGGAGCAAGCTCCTGCTGTGAAAGGTAAAGATTTGCTAGTCAGAGAATTAACGACGAAATTAATGCTGGATATTTTGTTCAGCTCAAGCTCTGATATTTATCAAGCGCTTTATGATGAACAGCTCATTTCTGATAATTTCGGCCATGAATATAATTGCAGTGATGGCTATGCCTTCTCTATCCTTGGGGGGGACACGAAAGATCCTGATCAGCTTATTGCCCGTATTCGTGAAGAAGTTGAAGAGCGGAAGAGCTCGGGGCTTGATGAGGTTACCTTTGAACGCAGCCGCAAGAAGAAAATCGGGAATTTCTTACGGATGATGAATTCTCCGGAGTCGATTGCAAATGAGTTTACGAAATACCGGTTCAAAGGGATTGATTTGTTTGACATTTTGCCTGTCTATGAGCAAATTACACTTGATGATGTTAATCAACGTTTCAGGGAACATTTTGATTGGAGTAAGCTTGCTATTTCGATTGTTCAAAGTCGTGAGGAGTCGTGACCTTTTCCAAGCCATTCAGTGAGCAAACGGTTCTCATTACAGGAGCCAGCCGAGGAATTGGAGCAGCGATTGCTGAGCGTTTCGCCGCGGTAGGGATGAAAGTAGTCATCCACTACCGCGATTCTCATGAAGCGGCGAACGAAGTTGCCAGAACTTGCATGAAGCATGGCGCGAAGGTATTAACCGTATCTGCAGATGTGAAATCTCGTGAACAAATCGTGTTGATGAAGGAAAAGCTGGAGCAAAAAGAAATGGTTCCTGATATCATCGTGAATAATGCTGGCATCGCTCATTATGGGCTGTTGTCAGATGTAAGCGAAGAAGAGTGGGATTCTGTCATGGACGTTAATCTCAAGGGAGCATTTCTTTGTTCGCAAACCTTTATGAAGGCAATGATTACCCAAAAATATGGTCGAATTATTAATGTATCCTCGATTTGGGGCATCTCAGGAGCATCCTGTGAAGTCGTCTATTCAACGGCAAAGGGTGGGCTGAATGCGTTCACTAAGGCATTAGCCAAAGAGCTTGCCCCATCTGGTGTTACGGTGAATGCAGTTGCTCCTGGCGCTGTAGAGACAGATATGATGTCCGGGTTTCAAAGCGTGGAGCGGGACGCGATCGCCAGTGAAATTCCGGCCGGCCGCTTTGCAATGCCTTACGAAGTGGCTTCGCTCGTTTATTTCTTGGCGCTCCCCGAATCCGGCTATATCACAGGTCAAATTATAAGTCCTAATGGTGGTTGGTTAACTTAATGTTCTATTGTAAGAAGCACGCATAATTCTAGTGGGAGAAGCGAATATTACTTATGTAATAACCATCTCTCATATCTCAAAGGAGGCTTCTTACAATGGCTACAGTACTTAAAGTATTTGACAAGTGGAAAGAGTTTCTGGCTGAACGTGTTAGTCAAGCTGGACATGCGGGGATGAGTGAGGAAACCATCTCGAAGCTCGCTTTTCAAATTGGTGAATTTCTAGCTGATAAAGTTGATCCGGAAAATGAGCAGGAACGTGTGCTCAAAGAGCTGTGGGATGCAGGGGATGAGCAGGATAAACGTGTACTTGCCCGCCTCATGGTAAAATTAGTAGACAAAGGTTAATAACCGTTTTACAATTCAATAGGGTACTATGTGAGAGCCTCCTCTTTCGGAGGCTTTTGCACGCTTTCTTAGGTAGAAAGGAATCGAATTTATGATTATCAAACGTTCTATGCTTATGATTTTGCTCTTATCTTTCATTGTTGCTGGCTGTGGAAATCGAGGAATTCCTGTTATCAAACAGGAGTTATTGGATAAGAAATTGTCTGTCTTGATGCTTTCGAGCGTTAACTTGTCTCAAACCGCTAAGCAGTCCGTAGGGAGTGCGCTCCAAAAGTGGAGAGATGCCAATTATATTGCCTATGATTGGGTCAACGATTTGAGTGCGGTGGACGATCGTGTGATCACGAAATTGAAAGCAAGCTCGTACGATTACATATATGTTATCGGCAACGATTTGTTCCCATCGGCAAATGGGGTGATTCAGCAAAGCCTAAATCCGGGTAAATGGACATTATTACAGAGTCAACTGGATGTAAACGGGAGTGCGAGCACTGTCATTGAGCAGGCAGCGTTGATGCAAATTGATTCTCAGCAGATTGAGAACTTGAAGAATCAGTGGATTCAAAATCTCTTGGCTCAGAATGTTACAGTGGAGTGGGTAACGCGAAGTGATCGCCCAATTCCTTCTGCATGGGCACCTTCGGAAGAGGCGGACCACATTGTTTTGCTCGATAATAATGAACAGTGGTTCCAACAATTAGCTTTTCAAACAAGACAGCATTTTGCTACTTGGATTATTTTCTATACTCCCGCAACAGAAGCGCAGCTGCAAAAAGCAAAAACGCTAGGCATTTCTGCAATGGATGTCTCTAATTCATTATCTGCTGAGCTTAACTGGCCGCAAATTCTAGATAACCGGCTTCTTGCAATGACGAGCAAGTCATGGCAGAAAGGTCCCTTGAACTACAATGAAAAAGAGCTTACTGAACTTAAAGTGAAATAAATTAATGCCTTTTATAGAAGGAAATTGGCGAAATTTGTAGAATTTATTTGAAGAGCTAATAAAATGAACGATATAGATATTGCGATGAGGTGGAAGGATTGGACGTTAAAGAATGGTACATGGAGTATAAGATTCACAAGAACCGTCCCGGGTTATTAGGGGATATCGCTTCCTTAATGGGGATGTTGGATATTAATATTGTAACCATTAACGGTGTCGAAGATCGTACGCGTGGTATGCTCCTTCAAACCAATGATGAAGAAAAAATTGACTTAATGGGTAAAATGCTAAGAAAAGTAGATAATATTACTATTACGGCATTGCGTCCTCCTAAGCTCGTTGATATTTTGGCTGTACGACATGGTCGTTATATCGAACGCGATTCCGATGATCGCAAAACGTTTCGTTTTACCCGTGATGAATTAGGGTTATTGGTTGACTTCCTTGGAGAGGTGTTCAAGCGGGACGGGAACCATGTGATTGGACTTCGTGGCATGCCTCGCGTTGGCAAGACGGAATCGATTATCGCAGGAAGTGTATGCGCGAATAAACGTTGGACATTCGTTTCTTCCACATTACTTCGACAAACGGTCCGCAGCCAATTATCCGAGGATGAGATGACTCCTAATAATGTTTTCATTATTGACGGAATCGTTTCCACGATTCGTTCTAATGAGAAGCATCATACTCTTTTGCAGGATATCATGGCTATGCCTTCTACGAAGGTGATCGAGCATCCGGATATATTTATTCGTGAATCTGAATATACTTATAATCACTTTGATTATATTATTGAGCTTCGTAATAGTCCGGATGAGGAAATCAATTACGATTCATTTACGTACACGTCCGAACCATTTTAAGGTTTGTAACGTCATTAACTAATGAGATTCCCGTGGGGAGGTGACCATAATGTCTGATCTTGGATACATTTTACGTAAGACACGATTGGAAAGAAAGATTTCGCTTGACGATTTGCAGGAAGTTACAAAAATTCGTAAACGCTACCTTGAAGCCATTGAAGAAGGAAACTATAAAGTACTGCCAGGAAGCTTTTATGTACGAGCTTTTATCAAAAGCTATGCAGAAGCGGTAGGGCTGGATCCAACTGAAGTGCTGAATATGTACCAGACAACAAATCCTTCTCCAGTCGTTGAAAAACCGGTAGTAGAAACAATTCGCAAGAATCGAACGAGTGTTCGTAATACAGAGAAAATGAGCCGTTGGGCTTCAAGCGTCATGTTTATTTGTTTCATTTTGCTCATTTTCGGAATTGTGTACTATTATACATATAAGAATTACAAGGGAACACCGGCAGGAGAAAAGCCTTCTCAAACGCAGTCTCCGAGAATTACGGATACCACGAATCCCGGGGCAGGAACGACTCCGACAACTTCAACGAATGCCTCCAGTGAAGGTAAAGTGGAGCCTCTTCCGACCCCAACACCGGCACCAACACCAACGCCACCAGCGGTACAAGTTAAATTCAGCAGTAATGAAAAGGGTGTAGACAACTACACGATTACAGGCACTGCGAATTTGAACATACAGATGAAGATAAACGGTTCCTGCTGGATTCGAGTAGATGCTCTTGCAGAGGGAGGCGGTAAGGACATGTTAAGACAAAAGCTTTACAAAGCTGGAGATACTGACGCCTTTGATTTGACAAGTTCCGCCTATCTGAATGTAGGAGCAGCAAGTGCGCTAGAACTTACTGTGAATGGCACCGTGGTTCCTGTTGGTGATACGCCTAATCCTAAGCGTGTACAACTGAACTTGCAAAAAAACTAGCATTTTGGCAGTTCCTGCGCTTTCCCGGGTAATGAAATCATTTCCTCAAGAGACATCCTAGGCCGTGGGGCAGCTGGATGTTTCTTTTTATTAGACTTCTTGCTATAATGCTATTGTAATTTGATGGAAAGGGTGCTTGGTCTAAGATGAGTTCAGAAAGCTCGTTTGATATTGTATCCAAAGTGGATATGCAGGAATTAAATAACGCCATTCAGCAGGCGGAAAAAGAGATTGCAACCCGCTTTGATTTTAAAGGCAGCAAAAGCAGTATTAAGTTAGATAAGGATCAACTAGTCGTTACTTCGGATGACGAGTTTAAGCTTCAGAATGTTCTTGATATCCTGCACGCCAAAATGACGAAACGCGGGATCTCGATCAAAAATCTTGATTACAGCAAGGTAGAACCGGCTGCTAGCTCAACTGTCAGACAGAAAATCAGCATGAAGCAAGGTGTTGATCAAGAAAATTCGAAAAAAATCAACATTTTAATTCGTGATTCTAAGCTTAAGGTGAAAACGCAAGTGCAAGGAGATCAAATTCGGGTAACGGGCAAGAGCCGTGATGATTTGCAGGCTGTTATCGCTCTGCTGCGCAAGGCGGATATTCCACTTGATTTGCAATTTGTAAATTTAAAATAGGCATACATACCATGTTATTGAAGCAAAAGCCCCCTATTGCAAGGGGGTTTTTACATTTTGACACCCTATAGGGCTTGTATTATACTTGTAGGGAGTGTTTTTAGGACTATTGGAGGTTGTTTCGTTCATGACAGAAAAGGTTAAAGTAGTTACCCTCGGATGCGAGAAGAATATGGTCGATTCCGAGATTATGGCAGGATTAATACATGGTCGTGGTTTTCAGCTTGTAGATAACAAGGAAGATGCCACTGTCATTATCGTGAACACTTGCGGGTTCATTGATGCAGCGAAAGAAGAATCCGTAAATACAATTTTGGATATGGCAGAACTGAAAGAAACGGCAAAACTTAAAGCGCTTATCGTATCGGGTTGCTTAACACAGCGTTACAAAAAGCAGCTGCTGGATGAGATGCCTGAGATTGACGGAATCGTGGGAACGGGAGATTTTGATAAAATCAATCATATCGTAGACGAGGCTCTGCGCGGGAAAAGACCGGTTCTTGTTGGGAATCCGGTATTTAACTATGATGCGGACCTGCCAAGGCTTGTTACAACGCCTAGATACACAGCGTATGTAAAAATCGCCGAGGGTTGCGATAATGCTTGCACCTTCTGCAGTATTCCGATCATGCGAGGTAGTTTCAAAAGCAGAAGCATGGATTCCATTGTAGCGGAAGTAGCTAATCTCGCTTCACAAGGCGTGAAAGAGGTTAGTTTAATTGCTCAGGATTCTACGAATTACGGCACAGACATTTATGATAGCTTTATGTTGCCTACGCTTTTGAATAAAGTGAGCGAAGTAGAAGGAATTGAGTGGGTACGTCTGCACTATGCTTACCCCGGCTTCTTTAGTGATGAGTTAATTGAAGTTATGGCGACGAATCCGAAAGTGTGTAAATACATTGATATGCCACTTCAACACAGCGAAGATTCCATTCTTAAACGCATGCGTAGACCTGGCCGTCAAAAGGATACTCGTGAGTTGGTTCGTAAAATTCGCGAATCAATCCCGGATGTTGCGCTTCGGACTTCACTTATTGTAGGCTTCCCTGGAGAAACGGAAGAAGATTTCGAGAACTTGAAACAATTTGTTCGTGATGTTCAGTTCGATCGTCTTGGTGTTTTTGCCTATTCCAAAGAAGATGATACACCAGCAGCACGTTTGCCGAATCAAGTGCCTGATGATGTGAAAGAGTATCGTGCGAATGCCATCATGGAAATCCAAAGAGAAATTTCGAATATTCGCGGCGGACGCCGTATCGGTCAAGAAATCGATGTGTTGATTGAACGGTACGATGGTAGAAGTGATGTGTATATTGGGCGTTCTCAATTTGATGCTCCTGAGATCGATGGCGAAGTATTCGTATCGAATGGTAAGCTGACAATCGGTGAGCTCGCCAAAGTTCGCATTACCCACTCTTATGAGTTTGACTTATCTGGGGAGGTAATTGCATGAACCTGGCCAACCGCATCACCGTGGCGAGGATTTTACTAGTTCCGATCATCATGTTTTTTCTGTTGATTAAGGTAAAATTCCCTCATATACGGATTGAGGAATTTAGCATTACGTATAATCAAATTATTGCTGCATTGATTTTCATTATTGCAGCGAGTACAGATAGTTTAGATGGTTATATTGCCAGAAAACGCAATTTAGTAACCAATCTAGGCAAGCTGCTTGATCCCTTAGCGGATAAGCTGCTTGTTACGGCTGTTCTCGTTTCACTAGTGGAAATGGATAAAGTAGATGCTTGGATTGTGGTTGTTATTATCAGTAGAGAATGGGCTGTAACAGGTCTTCGCCAAATTGCTCTGCTCGAGGGCACGGTGATGGCAGCTAGCAAGTGGGGAAAAGCAAAAACGGCAGCTCAGATTACAGCCATCATAGCGCTACTTATCAATAATTTTCCGTTTACGTTTCTGCACATCCCTTTTGATGTAATAGCAAGTTGGGCAGCGGCTATCATTACGGTTTACTCAGGAATCGAGTATTTTGTGAAAAATAAACATGTCATAGACTTTTCAGAAAAGACACAATAGGGCAACCTATTGGTTTTTTTCTATTCTAGGAGGATGCTAGGATGAAAGCAGAAATTGTTGCTGTTGGAACAGAGCTCTTGCTTGGACAAATTGTAAATACGAATGCTCAATTTCTTTCTAGGGAGTGCGCGGCGATTGGCGTGGACATTTATTTCCAGACGGTAGTTGGTGATAATGAGCAGAGATTGTTGGAAAGCTTCAAACTAGCCGCCTCCAGAGCCGACGTCGTCATTTGTACAGGTGGTCTAGGTCCTACGCAGGATGACCTGACAAAAGATGTCCTAGCGGCGTATGTAGGCCGTCAGTTGATCATTCATGAGCCGTCGATGAGTGCGATCACACAAATGTTTCAAACACGCGGGATACATATGGTAGAAAGCAACAGGCGTCAAGCGTTGATGCTCGATGGAAGCGATCCATTACATAACGAAACAGGACTAGCAGTAGGCGTTGCATTCACGTTTGAAGGGACTCATTTCATTCTTCTGCCTGGACCGCCGAAAGAAATGAAGCCTATGTTTACCAAACATGCAATTCCTTGGCTGCGCACGATTATGAAAGATGAAGTTCCGCTGTATTCCAAAATGCTCAAATTTGCCGGTATCGGTGAATCTAATTTAGAGCATCAATTAATTGATTTGATTCAAGCTCAAACGGACCCAACCATTGCTCCATATGCCAAAGAAGGCGAAGTAACGATTCGTTTAACGACTCGTGCACATACCGCAGAAGAGGGCGAACGCAAGCTGTTTGCGACTGAGCAAGAAATTAGAAGCCGTTTAGGTCAACATATTTATGCGGAACAAGACGTTCCGATTGAAACGATTGTTTTGAAAATGCTGGATGAACGCAAGATGTCACTTGCTGTGGCTGAGAGCTGTACAGGTGGTTTGCTCAGCGATTTAATAACTTCTATCCCCGGGAGCTCGAACTCCTTTCTAGGGGGAATCATCTGCTATTCCAATGTGCTAAAACACAAACTTCTCGGTGTTCCTATGGAGATACTGGAAGGCGAAGGTGCTCCGGGTGCTGTTAGCAGCGAGACAGCGGTTATTTTAGCGGAAAACTTGCTTACGACAACTGGTAGTGACTTTGGCATTTCCGTTACTGGCGTAGCCGGTCCTGGCTCGTCTGAAGGTAAGCCTGTTGGACTTGTTTATATAGGTTTTGCGCAAAAGAACGCGGAAACTCAAGTGATTACGCTGCAGCTTTCCGGTAATCGGGAATCAATTAAGCACAGGTCGGCGAAGAGCGCACTCTACCACCTTTGGAAACAGTTGAAAGAAAGCTAGACTTCGCATATAATGTAAGAAGTGTTAACGGAAGAACCGTAACAAAGCGATAACTTTGTTGCGGTTTTTTGTTTGTTCGCGAAAAAGTCGAATGTATGTTCGAAAAAGTACTTGGCAAACACCCCGAAACAAGTTATCATATACCTATAATGATAGAAGGAAGTGAGTGTTTTGACAGACCGTCGCGCCGCACTTGATAATGCATTACGACAAATTGAAAAACAATTCGGAAAAGGCTCCATCATGAAGCTTGGAGAATCAACGCATATGCAAGTTGAAACGATTTCAAGCGGAGCGTTAGCCCTTGATATCGCTCTTGGAATAGGTGGATTCCCACGCGGAAGAATTATTGAAGTATACGGACCTGAATCCTCAGGTAAAACAACAGTAGCTCTACATGCTATCGCTGAAGTCCAAAAGTTCGGCGGACAAGCTGCATTTATCGATGCAGAGCACGCCTTGGATCCTTCTTATGCAAGTAAGCTCGGCATTAACATAGATGAGCTGCTGCTTTCTCAACCAGATACTGGTGAGCAAGCTCTAGAGATCGCAGAAGCGCTTGTAAGAAGCGGCGCGGTAGATATTATCGTTATCGACTCTGTAGCAGCACTAGTACCTAAAGCAGAGATCGAAGGCGAGATGGGAGACTCTCACGTGGGTCTGCAAGCACGTTTGATGTCTCAAGCACTTCGTAAGCTTTCAGGTGCGATTAATAAATCCAAGGTTATTGCGATTTTCATCAACCAATTGCGTGAGAAAGTCGGCGTTATGTTTGGAAACCCGGAGACAACTCCTGGTGGTCGTGCACTGAAGTTCTACTCTTCTGTTCGACTGGATGTTCGTCGTATAGAAACAATCAAGCAAGGTAATGACATGGTCGGTAACCGTACGAGAATTAAGGTCGTTAAGAATAAAGTAGCGCCTCCGTTCAAACAGGCGGAAGTGGATATTATGTACGGTGAGGGAATTTCACGCGAAGGTAGTATCATTGATATCGGGACTGAGATGGATATCGTGAATAAAAGCGGAGCATGGTATTCCTATGAAGGCGAGCGCTTAGGCCAAGGTCGTGAGAATGCTAAGCAATTTTTGAAAGATAACAAAGCAATTGCTGAAACGATCGAGCAAAAAATCCGTGAGAACAGCAATTTGATTGTTGCTGTTGGACCCAATGTTGACGAGGAAGACGATGAATTAGAAGCGGCTTTCGAATAAGATTCGAATATATGATACCGTGAAAGCACCTTAAACCTTAGGTTAGGGTGCTTTCGTGCATGAAAGGGGCTCGATAGCTTGGAACAGGAAGAACAACAGACTTCCATCATCACACGAGTAGAGAAACAGAAGCGGGGGAGGCAACGCTATAATATATTTTTAAATGAAGAGTACGCTTTTTCGGTTCACGAAGATATTCTAATTAAGCATCGGATAGCCAAAGGAGAGATCGTTAACCTACAAGAGTTAGAGAAGATCATTCAAGATGAAGAGCAGAATAATGCGTATATGAAGGCTTTGCGCGTTATTGGCCGGCGACCGCATTCATCGAGTGAACTGAAACGAAAGCTTAAAGAATCAGGCTATGAACCATCAATTATCGAATGGGTAATTGAAAAATTAGCTTTGCAAAAATACCTTAATGATGAAGAATTTGCCAAGATGTGGACGGACAGCCGGATCATTTCTCAAAAGAAAGGTCGCAATCTTGTTCGTCAAGAGCTACAGCAAAAAGGCATCGACAAAGAGCTGGTTAAACATGCAATGGAGAACATCAATCCAGAGGATGAAATAGCAGGAGCAATGAAACTTGCTCAAACGAAATGGAAGCAAACCTCAGGGGAACCTATGGACAAGAAAAGAAAGACGGCTGCCTTTCTAATGCGAAGAGGATTCACGGGAGCTGTAGTGAGTAAGGTTTTAGGGCAGTTAAGCAGCGAGTCGAGTGAAGAAGATTATGAGATTATTGAGGATTCCTTCGATTATTAATGTTGTTAATTATTTACTGAAAATAGTTAATATCATTAACGAATACGGGGGTATAAAGTTGGGCATGATGATCTTCTCATGGACTATCGCTTGACAAGCTTCTTCGACAAAAGATAAAATAACAGTGTATATTTTCATAATGTATTCAAAATCATACTTATTTCATTGATTTTGAGGGGACAGATGTAAAAACCGCCAATTTTTACACTGTTGATTATGGATTATTAGCACTATAGTGCCTCTAACGCACAGTGCGCATTCATTTAAAAGCCATACTCTTTTTAACTTAGGGTATGTATGACTAGTCAAACAACTAAAAATCGGATTAAAAAACCGAACGGAATCCCAGGCTAACACCTTGGAGAAACCAACGAGGAGGTGAACAAGATGACTTTCATCTGGATCGCGATCATTCTCATTGTTGGAGCTGCATGCTTAGGGATTGGTTATTTTATCCGTAAATCTCTTGCAGAAGCGAAAATTTCCAGTGCTGAAACAGCCGCTGAGCAGATTAGAGAAGCTGCTAAGAAAGAAGCAGAAGCACTGAAAAAAGAAACGGTTCTGGAAGCGAAGGACGAAGTACACAAACTTAGGTCCGAAGCTGAAAAAGACATTCGTGAGCGTCGGAATGAAATTCAACGACAAGAAAGACGATTGTTGCAAAAAGAGGAATCGCTGGATAAAAAATTAGAATCTCTCGAGCGTAAAGAAGAGCAAGTTGCCAACAAAGAGAAGCGGATCGAGGATACACAAAACCAAATTGATCAGCTTTATAAAAGCCAGGTTTCGGAGTTAGAGCGTATCTCAGGACTTACAATGGAAGAAGCGAAAAGCATCATTCTTACCAATGTGGAGCAGGAAGTGCGACACGAAACTGCACAGCTTATTAAAGAAATCGAACAACAGGCCAAAGAAGACGGCGATAAGAAAGCCCGTGAAATCATCACGCTCGCCATTCAACGTTGTGCCGCAGATCATGTTGCTGAAACGACCGTTTCAGTTGTTTCATTGCCAAATGAAGAAATGAAAGGCCGGATTATCGGTCGTGAGGGACGTAATATCCGTGCATTGGAAACATTAACGGGTATTGACCTTATTATTGATGACACGCCAGAAGCAGTTATTTTATCTGGATTTGATCCAATTCGTCGGGAAATTGCTCGTACATCCCTAGAGAAGCTTGTTGCAGATGGTCGTATTCATCCAGCACGTATTGAAGAGATGGTTGAGAAATCCCGTAAAGAAGTTGATGAACGTATCCGCGAATACGGGGAGCAAGCCACGTTTGAAGTTGGAGTTCACGGATTGCATCCTGACTTGATTAAAATTTTGGGTCGACTGAAATTTAGAACAAGTTATGGTCAAAACGTATTGAAGCATTCCATGGAGGTAGCTTATCTGGCTGGTCTGATGGCCGGGGAGCTCGGGGTAGACGTAACTTTGGCGAAACGTGCCGGGCTGCTTCATGACATCGGTAAGGCGCTTGACCACGAGGTTGAAGGATCTCATGTCGAAATCGGTGTTGAGATTGGTAAGAAGTACAAGGAGCATCCAGTCGTCATTAACAGTATTGCTTCACATCATGGCGATGTAGAAGCAACGTCCGTTATTGCGATGTTAGTCGGAGCAGCAGATGCGTTATCCGCGGCGAGACCTGGAGCACGCAGGGAAACGCTCGAAACATATATTAAGCGTCTAGAGAAGCTCGAAGAAATCTCGGAATCTTTTGAAGGTGTTGAGAAATCATACGCCATTCAAGCAGGCCGTGAAGTACGTGTTATGGTTCAACCTGAGAAAGTGGATGATACCGAAGCGTTCCGCCTAGCCCGCGATATTACCAAGAAAATCGAGGGTGAACTCGATTATCCAGGACATATTAAGGTTACCGTGATTCGTGAAACACGAGCTGTTGAATACGCTAAATAAGAGTAACCAATGCGAAAAGTGGCTGATACAGCCACTTTTCCTTATTTTATAGGCGGGACGATAGGTTGTATCCTAGCCATCTGCGCATCTACGTTCATAAAGGAGCTATAAATTTGTTATGAAAATTGTATTTATTGGAGATATTGTTGGATCCGTTGGAAGAAAAGCACTCAAAAATATCATGCCTCGTTTAAAACAAGCGCATCCTCACGCCGTGTTCATAGCGAATGGAGAGAACGCTGCTGCGGGGAAGGGGATTACTTCAGCCATAGCGAAAGAAATCTATGAGATGGGCATTCAGGCCCTTACAATGGGCAATCATACATGGGATCAAAAAGAGATTTTCGATTTTATCGATCGAGATGAGAAAATGGTTCGACCAGCCAACTTTCCACCTGGTACTCCGGGTAGGGGACATACGGTCATAAAGGTTAAGGATCAGGAGCTGCTGATCATCAATTTACAAGGGCGCACGTTCTTGCCACCAATCGATTGTCCGTTCCGGAAAGTGGATGAGATCTTAGAAGCAGATAAGAAAAAGCACAAATTTATATTTGTAGATTTTCATGCTGAAGCGACTTCTGAGAAAATTGCAATGGGGTGGCATTTGGACGGAAAGGTATCTGCTGTCGTCGGCACGCATACTCACGTGCAAACAAATGATAACCGCGTATTGCCGCAAGGTACGGCTTATGTGACAGATGTAGGGATGGTGGGTCCACGTGATGGCATTCTGGGAGTGGAGAGAAATGCTGTACTTCAGAAATTTAAAACTCAGCTGCCGGTAAGATTCGTCACAGATGAAGGGAAATGGCATTTCCATGCTGTTGTTATAGAGTTGAATGATCAAACTGGGCAAGCGAAAGCGATCCAGCTCATTCGTTACGATGAAGATCAAGTTTTCATGGATTAGTTTATATATATATCAGAAAATTTAGTTAATTTGAACGAAATAGAAAGTCATGTTTGTGCTACCTCGAGAATATGATGATTAATGGAACTATCCATCATTCCCGAGGAGGTACTATTCATGGATGTATTAAAAGTTTCAGCAAAATCCAACCCAAACTCCGTTGCAGGTGCATTGGCAGGTGTGTTGCGTGAGCGCGGGGCAGCTGAGCTCCAAGCTATTGGTGCAGGCGCCTTAAACCAAGCCATCAAAGCAGTAGCGATCGCAAGAGGATTTGTGGCGCCCAGCGGAGTTGACTTAATTTGTGTACCAGCCTTCACAGATATCGTGATTGACGGGGAAGATCGGACGGCCATTAAATTAATCGTTGAGCCGAGGTAATGCGCGTAATCATACATAATAATGCCTGCAGCCTGTTTACCTTGTAGACAGGTTTTTTATTCTACGCCAAAACCTCTGATAAGAGGTTTTTGTCTTGTTTAGCGATAAATAAAGGAGGCTGGATGGATGAAGATCATGGATGGTCATTGCGATGCGTTAACGAAACTGTATGTGAACCCTAAGCTCGATTTTGGTAAAGAGGATCAGGAACTGGATGTCAGTTACCCGAGATTAAAGCATGCAGGCGTTAAGGTGCAGTGTTTTGCCATTTATTTATCAGACTCCATTCAACAGCCCACATTTGATCATATCTTGCAGATGGTTGATATTTTTCAAAGTAAAATTGTACGTCATTCGGGGATGCAGTTAATTCAAAATGTGCAGGATTGGCATGAGGTAGAGGCAGGAGAACAAATTGGCGCAATTCTGACACTTGAAGGTGTGGATGCTTTAGCAGGCAACTTGACCCATTTACGAATCCTGTACCACTTAGGTGTACGAAGTGTAGGGTTAACTTGGAACTACGCGAATTGGGCCGCAGACGGCGTAATGGAGCCTAGAAAAGGCGGCTTCACAAGAAAAGGCAAACTCATGTTAAGAGAATTAGAAACAATGGGTATAATAGCAGATGTGTCACACTTATCGACTGCGGCATTTTGGGAAATGGTTGAGGTTTATAACAAACCTTTTATTGCTTCTCACTCCAATGCTCAGAAAATATGCCCCCATCCAAGAAATTTATCAGATGATCAAATCAAAGCTATCATTCAATGTCAGGGACAAATTGGCCTTACGTTCGTTCCCTACTTCGTTGATAGCATGAATCTGGCTGTTCCTATCGCGGGTCTACTTAAACATATTGATCACGTCTGCTCATTGGGAGGAGAGAGACAGATTGGTTTTGGATCAGATTTTGATGGCATCGAGCAGTGGATCAAAGGGTTAAGACATGCAGGTCAATTCGAGAATTTAATAGAAGCATTATGTAAAAACTATAAGGAAAAGCAAGTAGAAGCATTTTTGTTTGGAAATTGGCGCAATTTCATGCTGGCGAATCTTCCGAAATGAAAATTGAAAATCGATCTAATATTGATATGGATTCGATCTAAAAACTCTATCTTTTAGAATCGTTGGTACCCCTTGCATTTTGCTCCATAAAGGCATAGAATTTGGTTGACAAGTGAAAGGTTTTTTTTATTGCATGATCTTATCTTACTAAACAATTTAGCTTTTCATGTGTTCGAGCAGCTACAATCAAAAGGAGTGGACGTACGGTGATTAGTCAGTTATCTTGGAAAATCGGAGGTCAACAGGGTGAAGGGGTCGAAAGTACTGACCGCATCTTCTCTACTGCATTGAACCGTCTCGGTTACTATTTGTATGGGTACCGTCATTTCTCTTCACGGATTAAGGGGGGACATACAAATAACAAGATTCGCATCAGCACCAAGCCGATTCGCGCAATTTCAGATGATTTGGACATTCTGGTTGCATTTGACCAAGAAAGTATCGATTTCAACGCTCACGAGCTTCGTGACAATGGTGTAATCGTTGCAGATGCCAAATTTAACCCTGTTTTACCTGAAGGAATTAAAGCACGTCTGTTTCCAGTTCCAATTACTGCAATTGCAGAAGAACTAGGAACATCCCTATTTAAGAACATGGCCGCATCAGGAGCCTCGTGGGCATTGCTCGGTTTGCCGCTTGATGTGTTTAATAAAGCTGTTGAAGAAGAGTTCGGTCGTAAAGGCGCAGCTGTTGTTGAGAAAAACATCGAGGCTGTTCGCAAAGGTGCTGAATCCGTACTTGAATTGGCTGGTGGCCCAATCGCTGACTTCCAATTAGAGCCGGCTGACGGCAAGCAAAAATTGTTCATGATCGGTAACGATGCAATCGCTCTGGGAGCTGTAGCTGCTGGCTGCCGTTTCATGCCTGCATATCCGATTACACCTGCTTCCGAGGTAATGGAATATTTGATTAAAGCACTTCCTAAATTCGGCGGTACAGTTATCCAAACAGAAGATGAAATCGCAGCTTGCACAATGGCAATCGGCGCTAACTATGCTGGTGCACGTGCACTGACAGCTTCTGCTGGTCCTGGTCTGTCCTTGATGATGGAGGCCATTGGTTTGGCTGGTATGACGGAAACTCCAGTTGTTATCGTTGATACACAACGCGGCGGTCCAAGTACAGGTCTTCCAACGAAACAAGAGCAATCTGACTTGAACGCAATGGTATACGGTACGCACGGTGAGATCCCGAAAATCGTATTGTCCCCAAGCACAATTGAAGAGTGCTTCTATGATACAATTGAAGCTTTCAACTTGGCTGAGAAATACCAATGCCCAGTTATTCTGATGACAGATCTTCAGCTTTCCTTGGGTAAACAATCCGCTGAAATGCTGGACTACAACCGTATCGTAATCGATCGCGGTACGCTGGTAACAGAAGCCCCTGAGCTAGAAGCAAATCAATTGTTCAAACGTTATGAGTTCACTGAGAATGGTGTATCTCCACGTGTTATCCCAGGCGTTAAACATGGTATTCACCACGTAACAGGGGTAGAGCATGACCAAACGGGTCGTCCTTCGGAGAGCACAGAGAATCGTCAAAGAATGATGGATAAACGTCTTGAGAAGTTGAAACACATTCAAGTAACGGATGCCATCAAAGCAGATGCTCCTCATGAGAACCCAGATCTTTTGATTATCGGTATGGGATCCACTGGCGGTACAATTGATGAAGCAAGACGCCGCGTTGAAAAAGAAGGCATCAAAACGAACCACGCGACTGTACGCTTGATTCACCCGTTCCCAGCTGAACAGCTGAGACCGCTTGTTGAAAAAGCAAAAACGGTTATCGTTGTTGAAAACAATGCAACAGGTCAACTAGCTGATCAAATTAAACTGCATGTTGGTCATGCAGATAAAATTAAAAACGTTCTGAAGTACAACGGTAATCCGTTCCTTCCAGCAGAAATCGAACAAAAATGTAAGGAGTTGACTTTAGCATGGCAACATTAAAAGATTTTCGTAACAATGTAAAGCCAAACTGGTGTCCAGGATGCGGAGACTTCTCCGTACAAGCAGCTATTCAACGTGCAGCGGCTAATGTTGGTTTGGAACCTGAAGGCTTAGCAATCGTATCCGGTATTGGTTGTTCCGGACGTATCTCCGGTTACATCAATGCTTATGGTTTCCACGGTATTCACGGTAGATCTTTGCCAATCGCACAAGGTGTGAAAATGGCTAACCGCGACCTTACAGTTATTGCTTCCGGTGGTGACGGAGACGGCTTTGCAATCGGTATGGGTCACACGGTACATGCGATTCGTCGTAACATCGATGTTACTTATATCGTTATGGACAACCAAATCTACGGTTTGACAAAAGGCCAAGCATCTCCACGTAGTGCTGAAGGCTTCAAAACGAAAAGTACACCGCTTGGTACAATCGAGTCTGCTATTTCTCCGTTAGAAGTAGCTATGGCTGCTGGTGCAACGTTCGTAGCACAATCTTTCTCCAGTAACTTGAAACAGCTAACAGCAGTTATCGAAGCTGGTTTGAACCACAAAGGTTTCTCCTTGATCAACGTTTTCAGCCCATGCGTAACTTTCAACAAAGTAAACACGTATGACTGGTTCAAAGAGAACATTGTTGATCTGGATGAAATTCCGGATTATGACTACACAAATCGCGTAATGGCAATGACCAAAATCATGGAAACAAACTCCATGTTGACAGGTATCATTTACCAAAACAAAGATAAAAAGAGCTATGAAAATTCAATCCCTAGTTTCGCTAAAGAAGGACTATCGAAACAAGATCTTCAACTTTCAGAAGCAGACTTCAACAAAATGCTCACTGAATTCAAATAATGGCTTAACCTTGAGGGCATATGGAGATAATCCGTATGCCCTTTTTGCTGAGCGGTAATACTGACAACTATACTAATCAAAGGATGATATAGAATGAAAACAGTTCCTGTTGGAGTGTCTGCTAGACATATACACCTATCTGAGGCGCATATTGCCATATTATTTGGAGAAGGGTATGAGCTGAAAGAATTTAAAGACCTTTCTCAGCCAGGACAATATGCAGCCCAAGAAACAGTGTCGATCGTTGGACCAAAATGTAAGATGGATAAAGTGAGAATTCTGGGACCTGCGCGTCCATTTACCCAAATTGAAATTTCGCGCACGGATGCGTTTTCATTAGGTATTAATCCACCAGTACGTGAATCAGGCCATATCGATCAAACACCAGGACTCCGAGTTATAGGTCCAGTAGGGGAAGTAGAGCTTGATCAAGGTGTGATTGTAGCAGCTAGACATATCCATTTTCACACGTCAGACGCAGATAATTGGGGCATTCAAGATAAACAATTGCTGCGCGTCAAAGTAAATGGCGAAAGGCCGTTGATCTTTGAAAATGTCATTGCTCGTGTATCCGAACAATTTGCTTTGGACATGCATATAGACACGGATGAGGGGAATGCAGCTGGTGTAAAAACAGGGGATATAGCTGAGATTCTTGACTAGTTCAACAAGGACTAATTTCACCTTTGTGCCAATTTCCTTTTGTACTAAATAGGCATGTGATGTTATAATAAAAGTTGCGTAATTATTTGTGAATTACGTAAGTTTTACCAACGCAACTCGTAGGAGGAACGAAAGTGGCTAACCAAGTGAAATCCGATAAGGATTATTCTCAATATTTTCAGCCTCCTTCACTGACAGATGCTAAGAAGCGCGGAAAAGAAGATATCGCCGTTCACTATGACTTTCATATCCCTGAGGACATGCAGGGGTTCGGCAAAGATAAATATTATTTGATTCGCACTTACGGATGCCAGATGAATGAGCATGATACAGAAGTTATGAGGGGCTTGCTTGAACAAATGGGTTATCAGACGACGGAAGACAAGTATCAAGCAGATGTGATTCTGTTGAATACTTGCGCGATCCGTGAAAATGCGGAGGATAAAGTGTTCGGCGAGCTTGGACACCTGAAGGCGCTCAAAGCACAGAAGCCAGGGCTTGTACTTGGTGTATGTGGTTGCATGTCACAGGAAGAAGCTGTCGTAAATCGAATTATGCAGAAGCATGCTTTTGTTGATTTGATTTTTGGTACACACAATATTCATTGTTTGCCTGGTTTACTGAAGGATGCTTTTTATAACAAAGAAATGGTTGTAGAAGTATGGTCCAAAGAAGGCGACATCATTGAAAATTTACCGAAGAAACGGGAAGGAATCCGTGCTTGGGTGAACATCATGTTCGGATGCGATAAGTTTTGTACATACTGCATAGTTCCGTATACGCGCGGTAAAGAGAGAAGCCGCAGGCCGCAGGATGTACTTGCTGAAGTAAGAGATCTAGCACGTCAAGGGTTTCAAGAAATTACGCTGCTTGGACAAAATGTCAATGCTTATGGCAAAGACTTTGAAGATATTACTTACTCTTTTGCTAATTTGATGGATGATATTCGTAAAATTGACGTTCCGCGAGTTCGATTTACAACCTCGCATCCAAGGGATTTTGATGACGACTTAATCGAAGTATTAGGCAAAGGCGGTAATCTGGTCGAACATATTCATCTGCCCGTTCAAGCGGGGAATACCGAAGTACTGAAACGGATGAGCAGAAAGTATTCCAGAGATCATTATTTACAGCTTGCCCGCAAAATTAAAGCAACGATGCCGGAAGTTGTTTTGACTACCGATATTATCGTTGGTTTCCCTGGTGAGACAGATGAGCAATTCGATGAAACGATGTCACTCTACGAAGAAGTAGGATTCGACTTCGCGTTTACATTCATTTATTCGCCGCGTGAAGGTACACCTGCTGCTGGAATGGAAGATAATGTTCCGATGGAAGTGAAGAAACAGCGCTTATATCGTTTGAATGAGCTTGTGAATGCTCACAGTAAAGCGAGCAATGAGAAATTGCTGGGACAAACGGTTGAAGTACTCGTTGAAGGCGAAAGTAAAAATAACGCTGATGTACTTGCCGGGCGCACACGAACGAATAAGTTGATTCATTTTACCGGCTCCAAAGAGCTAATTGGTCAAATGATCGATGTAAAAGTAACACATGCACAAACATGGATCTTGAAGGGTGAAATTGTTCATAAGCCCTTGAAATTATCCATTTAATACGTTTGTTAATATAGATAGGAGTGTGAAGGAAAGTGTCCCAATGCGATCACCAACATGATAACCAGCCTCATGCATTTAAAGTTGAGGAATTTACGAATACGGAAATGATCGTTCGCGAAGATATTTTGGACAAAGCCAAAGAACTGGCTACTTTGTTGACTACTTCGAATGAAGTACAGTTCTATCAAAAGGCTGAGAAGCAAATCGCTACAAACCCGGATATTCAAGTTTTAATTGGCTCCATCAAAAAGAAGCAAAAAGAGATTGTTGCGTTCCAGACATTTAAGAACGAGAAAATGGTTCAAAAGATCGAGAATGAAATCGAAGTTCTGCAAGATGAATTAGACGGAATTCCAATTGTAAGTGAATTCAAACAAACACAAGATGACATCAATTATTTACTACAACTGGTCATGTCGGTCATTCGTGATACGATTTCCGATAAAATCAATGTAGAAGCAGGAACTTCAGAAGCACCGACATCTTGTGACTAAGATGAAAGATGACTTCCCGTGGGTTAGCGAGAATCGCCCTCTATTCAGGCCTTTGCTTGATGTGAGCGGCGATTTTTTCCAAAGGGACCAATAGGAAACATGAAGGAGAGATTGTCATGCTTACCGTACGTAATCTAAGTAAAGTATATCCGCCAGACAATCAAGTGCTTTCTCAAGTTAGTTTTCAAGTGGATCAAGGCGAATTTATTGCCGTCATAGGAAGCAGCGGGAGTGGCAAAACAACGTTATTGCGCTGCATCAGTCATCAAGAAAAGTGGACAAGCGGCCAGTTAATCTATAACTCCAACGATATCTCCAAACCCGGACCATGGGAGCGCTTTAAATTAGGCAAGGACTTCGCTTACTTAGAAGAGAAGCCTGCGCTGAATCGAAATAAAAGCGCTGTCAAGAATGTCATGATGGGCAGAGTGTTTCAAGCACCATTACGCGTTATTACAGGCATGACATCCAGGGATGAGCATGTAGATAGCATGGATTATTTGGAAAAGGTAGGCCTGCTGGATAAAGGGGACAAGAAGGTAGGCCAGCTTAGTGGCGGTGAACAGCAGCGTGTAGCAATCGCCAAAGCCTTAATACTTGGACCTAAAATGCTTGTTGCAGATGAGCCTGTTTCTGGTCTCGACCCGAAATCCACGGAGTACATTCTTCAGGATTTGAAGTCATTATGTAAAGATAGGAATATGAGTGTAATCGCTACGTTGCATAAGGTTGAATTAGCAGAGCGATTCGCAACACGCATTTGGGGAATTGCAGAGGGTAAAATCGTACTGGACATCCCTGCTAGATCGTTAACGATGCGTGAGAAAAAGCTTGTATTTGGTGAAGTATGATCCAGGTCTTATTCGTATGTTTGGGAAATATTTGTCGCTCCCCCATGGCAGAGGCTGTTTTCCGTCATCAGGTCAAACAGGCTGGTCTTGAACATGCCATTGCCATTGATTCAGCAGGCACAGGTGACTGGCATATTGGTCATCCACCGCACCAAGGAACACGGGACATTTTAGATAAAAATCAGATTGATTACAAAGGCATGCAAGCGAGGCAAGTAAAATCAGATGACTTCGTGCAATTTACATACATCATCGCAATGGATGAGAGTAATGTCCAGAATCTAGCTGCGTTCGCTCCTGAACCGATAGATGCTGAGAAGCGGGCCTCTATTCACAAGCTATTGGATTTTGCACCCGGGCGCATGAATAAAGATGTACCAGACCCTTATTATACGGGGAATTTCCAAGAAGTTTTCGAAATGGTTGAAGAGAGCTGCGCCAGATTACTTACGTATATTATGGATAAGGAACAGCTTGCATAAATGCAGCAAAATAAAAAAGCAAAGGTGAGAGGGAATCTTTCTCAACCTTTGCTTTTTTGGTATTTATAAAGAGATCAGCCCTGTGCGCGTAAGGCATTCTGAGATAGCTTCAAGCATGACTGGATAAATAGGAATGACGATATGAATAGGGCCAAGTTCAAACAATCCGCTTCGGTTATGGACCGTTGCTCCTTGAACATAAATACGGAAGTGATCGGAGCCCGAAGATAAATGGGTGGTCTCTTGGTTACCCGATCGGGCGTTCACGAAAGATATGGCTTTAAGTGATGGGTTGTTATAGGGAACAATACTGATGATGTTCTCCAGTTTAAAATAATAATTAATATGCGGCTTGTGAAGAATCAGTTCTTTGGTCGTGATGGTCAAACCATAATCCTTTTTCTTATGAGACATTTTCAAGTCGCCATCTAGCGATTTTATCTGAATGAAATCCGAACTCATGGCAAAGCCCTCCTTCACGAGTCATGATGATCGCTTGTCTTAACAGAATAACATAGATCATCATGCTTGTTAAATGGAGGGACTTGGTTGTTTATTTTTGCTGAAAAAGGATTGAGCACTGTGTACCCTGGTTTAAGACGCTGCTGAAGGAAATTTTCCCGTTCATCATTTTGATGATGCTCATAACGACGACAAGCCCAAGTCCAGTTCCTTGTTCTTTGGTCGTATAAAACGGCATACCAAGTGAATCTAATTGCGACTGGCTCATGCCAACCCCTGTATCGGTAATGGAAATTTGAACGCCACTCGTCAGCTTACAGGTGCGTAGGGAAATGTGACCGCCATCAGGCATGGACTCAATAGCATTTTTAACCAAATTCATTAAGCATTGTCGAAGCTTCTTAGATTCCCCTAGGATGAATAGGGGGTCATCTGTCTCATGAATGATTTCGATTACTACCTGATGATTAGTTGCAAGTGGAGTAATGAATCGAAGCGTGGCTTCCAATTCCTCCTTAATATCCAGCTGCTCCTGCAATCCGTTAGACGGTTTGGCATAGTTCAAATAATCGTTGATGATGGTATTCGCCTGATCTACGCCGGATAGCGCTAGTTCAATATATCTCTTTTGATCATGGAGCGGTAGCTCCCTCTGCTCTAACAACTGCAGGAACCCGCGAGTGGAGGTTAACGGATTGCGAATCTCATGCGAGATGGTAGCAGCTAGCTGACCAATCATGCGGTCTTTCTCAATTGCGATAATACGCTGTCTATGAAACTCATGCTTCTTCACATGGAAAACTAAAAAAATGATTAACAATAAAGAAATAAAAGTAAACAATATGGTGTATAAAACATACAGAGAGAAGTAAGATCGTATGTAAGTCGCAAGCAGTGCATACAATACTTCGTACACGGCCAATAAGACTGTTGCATATGCTATTTTGAGCTTAAGGTTTAGTTGATTGACTCTATTTCTAATATAATAGCTACCGAGCAAGATAAAAGCGCTGCTTAGCATTGCCGGTTCCCAATAATAATTAAGGACAAAGATACAGCCAATATTAAAACTGATCCAAGTCATCACAGCAGGGATAAATCCTGCGAATACAATGACCGCTGTCAAACTCAATGGAAGAAAGTGGAGCGAATAAATAAAGGGATCAATATCTTCAAAATTCCAATAAAAGGCGAGTAGAATGACGAGAAGAATACCAAATAGTAGGTTGCGCTGCTGCTCTTTGTAAATGAATAAGGGAGTGAGAACCTGATGGATTAATGTAGCACTCATGAGGTAGAAGAGACCATGCAGTTCATGGGAAATGATTGAATGGAGCAAATTAGTGCCATCCTTTCCATATGTACGACATTATCTTAGTTATTTCTACATTATCTCACATAATTAGACCTTATCAAGAGAAGGGGCCTATTTTGGATGCTAAAGATTTGCTAAAGATTTGCTAAAGAGTTATGGTCTTAACGCTATTAACCGCTGTATAATAAGAGTTAACTTACTGCAAGCGTTTACAAATTCAAGGGATTTGAAAACGAGGAGAGATGAGGATGCGGGCGTGCTCACAGGTTTGCGGTGTTGTCTTTAATCCGATTGACGAAAATTATGTGAACGTTTGTGATGAGTGTGAGCATGTCGAGAAGGGTGAATTTGAAACAAAAGCTGAGAGGTTAGAAGAAACAAGTTATTATTTGGGAAAGTGCGGGCTCATCATCGATTACTTGCTTTAAAAAGGCCTTGTCTAAAAAAAGGTTGATTACCAGCAATTTCTTGTTACAATGAAAGTAGATTTACTATTCATACTATTTATTCTTTATGCTGTTCATTTTTGAAAGGAGACCTTGCATGGTAACTTTACCTAAATTGAACGATCTCGGATTTTTCGAGATAAGACTGGAATCCATCGGCGGTCTCGGCGCTAATCTGGCAGGTAAGATGCTTGCGGAAGCGGGAGTTGTTGGGGTGGGATTGAACGGGGTTAGTTTTTCTTCTTATGGTTCTGAGAAGAAAGGATCAGCAGTGAAAGCGCACATTAGGTTTTGTGACATGGATACGAAAATACGGGATACTTCACCTGTAGAACGACCGCATGTAGTAGGTGTTTTTCACGAATCGCTTTCCAAGACTGTAAACGTTATCAGTGGCATCTATGAAGATAGTACAGTGTTAGTAAACTCAACGAAGACGCCTGATGAGCTTAAGGAAAAGATGAAGTTAAGAGGCGGCACCATTGCAGTTATCGATGCCATCGGAATTTCGCTGGAAGAGAAAAATCGTGTAAACATGGCGATGCTTGGCGCATTATTCCGGTTATGTGATTTCCTTGATCCGGATGTCATGAGAGGTGTTATTCGTAAATCGTTAGAGAAGAAGTATCCGTTGGCTGTTGCACCGGCCTTACGAACGTTTGACCGTGGGTACAACGAAGTCAAGTTCCAAACGTATGCGCTTCCAGAAGGAGAGACAATGCCTGATTTCGTCCGCTTCGATACGCCAGTTCTTGGCTACGAAACGCAGACAATCGGCGGAGTTATTTCAAATCCTGGAAATAGTATTTTAAAGGATTTAAGCATTTCACGTGCAGGGATGATGCCGCATTTCCATGAAGATAAATGTATTCACTGTGCTTCTTGCGATAATGTTTGCCCGGATTTCTGCTTTGTATGGGATGAGCTCCCTGACAAAAAAGGGCGTCCGCAGATGTTTTTGCAGGGCATTGATTATCAATACTGTAAAGGTTGCCTCAAATGTGTACAGGCTTGTCCGACCGAAGCGCTCACAGATGAGCGGGAAGAAGACGGTTATGCCGATATTCACCGTATGCCACATCGCTTCAATCTAGCTGTAAACTCTTAGAGAGTATTTATGGGAGAAGGGTGGAACTACTCGTTATGTCCATTGATATCAAGAAGGAATTAGGGCAGGCCAAGGTTGAACAGCGCATTGTATACGAGTCAGGCAACGAGATGGCGGCTTATGCAGCCCACCAAATTAATTATCACGTCATGGGATATTTCCCGATTTCACCATCGACAGAAGTAGCCCAATTCCTAGATCTAATGAAATCCAACGGCCAACATGATATTGTGCTCATTCCCGCAGACGGAGAGCATGGATCTGCAGGTATATGTTATGGAGCCTCAACTGCTGGCGGTCGCGTATTTAACGCGACAAGCGCCAACGGTTATTTGTACATGTTGGAACAAATGCCGGTCCAGTCCGGCACACGCTTCCCAATGGTGATGAACTTGGTTTGCCGGTCTGTCTCCGGTCCTTTGAACATCCACGGGGATCATTCGGATCTGTACTACGCCTTAAATACCGGATGGCCGATTGTCATGTGCCGTGATCCGCAAGCGGTTTACGATATGAATATTCTCGCATTAAAATTGGCTGAAGATCCGGCGGTGCGCTTGCCGGTTCTGGTAGCCTCGGACGGATATTTCACTTCCCACCAGAAACGCAGAGTTCAAACGTTTGCAAATCGTGAAGATGTGCATGCTTTCATCGGCGAGAAGCCGCAAGGCTTCCCGGATACGTTGGATCGGAATAACCCGATCACGGTTGGTCCTTATATGAATGAACCGGATTACATTAATAACTGCTACCAGCAGTCTATGGCGATGTACAACGCCGAAGAGGTCTATGATCGCATTCGGCAGGAATATGCCGAACTGACTGGCCGTGACTATCCGATACTCGAGCTGTATCGGATGGAGGACGCGGAAGTCGCGGTGTTCCTGATGAATTCGGCTTCCGAAATCATCAAAGACGTCGTCGACCAGCTCCGCGAAAAGGGCATTAAAGCCGGATCGATCGCACCGAATATGATCCGCCCTTTCCCTGCCAAGCAGATCGCAGATGCTTTGCAGCATGTGAAGGCGATCACCGTCGGCGATCGCGCGGATTCCTATGGCGGCCATGGCGGCAATATGGTCAACGAAATTAAAGCGGCGCTGTTCACACACGGGAACAGAGATACGCTTGTTATAAGCCGAATATACGGCTTAGGTGGCAAGGACTTTTATGCCGAAGACGGGCATAACCTGTTCCAATTTGCCATTGATGCTGTGCAAAACGGCAAGGTGGAAGTGCCCTTCGATTACTACGGACACACGCCAGGTGATCCGGCGAAAGCGCCGAAGCGGGTACTGACACCGATGAAGTATGAGGATTTGAAGACAGGACTCATCACCGTAACGCCGGATGAGACCTCAGGTAAGTTGAATGTTCGAATCCCGCCACTGCGCGCACTAACCAAGAAGCCGAAGCGGATTGCTCCTGGTCATGGCGCATGTCCGGGCTGCGGCATATTCTCGGGCTTAGAATTGTTCTTCAAGGGAATCGAAGGGGATATTGTTTCGATCTTCCACACAGGCTGTGCGATGGTTGTCACGACAGGTTATCCCTACTCGGCTCATAAGGCGACGTATATTCATAACCTCTTCCAGAACGGCGCTGCAACGCTGTCAGGGGTTGTCGAGATGTTCTGGGAGCGCAAGCGTCGTGGAGAACTCGATCATTTAGGTTTGAAGGACGATTTCACTTTCGTCATGATTACAGGCGATGGCGGGATGGATATCGGCATGGGGCCTGCTATTGGCGCTGCGCTGCGCAATCATAAAATGATTATCCTCGAGTATGATAACGAGGGTTACATGAATACAGGCGCTCAGCTGTCCTATTCAACACCGATGGGTCATCGCACGTCAACATCCAACGTTGGAAAGCACCAAGGCGGTAAAGTGTTCCACCACAAAGACACGGCGCAAATTATGGCGGCTACGCATATTCCATATGTCTTCACGGGATCAGAAGCCTATCCGCAGGATCTCGTGAAAAAGGCAGCGAAAGCACAGTGGTACGCCCAGAACGAGGGCCTAGTGTACGGGAAGATTCTCATTGCTTGCCCGCTCAACTGGCTGTCTGATGACCAAGAAGGGTCAAACATTGTAGGCGCTGCGGTAGATTCCTGTTTCTTCCCGTTATATGAAGTGGAACACGGAATTACGAGTCTCACATATAACCCCGAAGAGAAGAACAAGAAGATTCCTTTATCTGATTGGCTCAAAACGATGGGGAAAACGAAGCATATGACGAAGCCGGAGTATGAAGGCTCACTCAAATCTTTCGAAGTCGAAGTTGAACGACGTTGGAATCGCTTAAAGGCAAAGCACGAGAACGCTTATTTGTAATAGCAATCATACGAACGAGGCACGTTCACCCTGTGCGGTGAATGTGCCTTTTTAATGGAGGAAACCAAATGCCCTATGTCCTGCAAAGCAAAAACACAGATCAACTCTTCACCTGCATGCTAGTCAATCATTATGGACTTGCTTATTATGGTGTGAAATATTGGTTGGATCAGGAGGAGGCGAATGAGCTTTCACAAGATTTTCTCCTCTCTATAGGTGGAGAATCGCCAGAAGATTGGCATATTATTGAGCTTGAAGATGGTGAAATGAAGCTCTGTAATGTGAAATTGAGAAATGACCCTAACCTCTCGGTACGCTGGCTTCCAACCAGAAAACCTGAGGTGCGAAAATTGGGAAATTAAACCTCGTCGTCAATAGGTATGCAGCCATGCGGCCTTAAGGAAGTGACGACAAAAATCGCATCCTTTCGCCTATATTCGCCCTTCACCCTATGAATTTATAATAAGTTATGTAAGAAAAATATGACATCATAGGAGATTAGGTTGAAGCGATGAAAAAATGGACGTTAGTTATTAGCATGATTGTTTTGGCCCTTACTTTTGTCTTACCAGCAGCTATTTCAGCAGATGTAGGTGCTTCGACCAAAGCACAGATCGTTTCTGGAGTAAGTTTCAGAGATCAACCGAACACGTCAAGCAATGTCATCCGAATGTTGAAAACGAATGAAATTGTCACTGTAACGGATTATGTGACAACCAATTGGTACAAAGTCAAAGATGCTCAAGGCGTGAGCGGCTATGTATCGACGAACAGCAAATACATAAAAATTGTCAGCAATGCAGAAATCATTTATGGTGTTAACTTTCGTACCCTTCCGTCATCAGATAATGGATCCAAAGTGATTCGCATGCTTAATAAAGGTGAAGAAGTATTAATTACAGATAAGGTCAGTGACAGCTGGTACAAAATTCTGGACGAGAACGGTACAAGCGGTTACGTAAGTACTGGCAGCAAATACGTGGTAACTGATTTCTCCGTGGTTGTTCCTAACATGCCAATTGCGGATGAGATCGAAGCAGTGATTTCAGCTGGAAATGTCTACTTAGGCACACCTTACGAGTTTGGCTCTGTACGAAACGATCCGACCACCTTTGACTGCTCAGATTTCGTACAAACGATGTTCTGGGATGCACTTCGTTTCTCTGTACCAAGTGATTCTGCTGCACAAGGCACTTTCGTACGATCTTTAGGTTCTGTTAGTACGGATTGGACGAAATTAAAGCGCGGGGATTTAATGTTTTTCAGTTCCTATAAAGGAAGCAAACCTTCTGATTATGATAATGTCGATGCTTTCAAAGAGCCAATTACCCATGTAGGGCTTTATCTGGGGAATGGAAGTATACTGCATACTTACTCCATTGAATCCGGCGGTGTTCGTGTCGATACGATCGATGGCAAGCAGTGGGAGAATCGCTTTTTATATGGAGGAAGCGTTTTACGATAAGTGATGGTTCGATCATTGGAATTTTGCTATATACTATAGATAGGGGCGGATGCAGTAGGCCAGCATCCGCTTCTTCCTGATTCTAAGGAGAAAGGAAGAACCTTATCTTTGAAACCTTTGAGAGCAAACCAGCCACTGGAGTTTCGGAACACGACGGAAAGAGGACTAAACTTGGATACGGTTCATCAGAGAATTCTGCATTTCATGCGTCTAGACCCGGCAGGGACCTACAAGTTTATCATTGGAACGGATTGTCAGGTGCACTCAGGCCACACCAAATTCATTACAGGTGTAGTTATTCAGAGGCTTGGAAAAGGAGCGTGGGCATGCTATCGTCAAGTGATTGTCCATCGGGCTTTGTATTCGATAAAGGAAAAGCTTTCGATGGAAACTTCACTCAGTGAAGAAATCGCGTCATACTTTGACGGGGCTAAACGAGAAGATATGGAAAATATTGTTCTTCCTCATCTGTACCAAGGTGCCTCTTTCGATATGTACATCCATATTGATGCAGGTGATGATGAGAATAAGAACAGAACGGCCAAATACGTTCAAGAGATGGTGCGGCGTGTAGAATCTGTCGGCATGGTTCCTGTCATAAAACCGGATTGTTATGTGGCATCTGCTTATGCGAATCGGTTCTCTAAGAAGCCTTATCTTCCCTTATACGAAGATCGTGAGGTAAAGGATGGCAGTTTATAGAGAAGATTGAACCGTTAGTTCTACATGATCACTATGATCATTAGTGCTGACGGTTTTTTGTCATAACTATATCTCGATGCTAAAATGTCCTATGAAAAAAGGATTTCTAAGCTTATTATCGAAATTAATGCTGATACAGCCATAGAGAGAGGAGAATGAGCAGTCATGAGTAGAACATTTATTATAGAGGCAGTTATGCTCGCTGTGCATGGTCAGTTAATGCTTCCAGGCCAGCCAGTTACCTATATAATCCCTTATACAAGTATTCAAGAGTTATATGAATTACAGGCCGGCAGCGAGCCGATCATGCTAGAGGAAGAAGATGATGGTTTCGTCAAACAAATGATTGGCGAGCTGATCGCGTTCTTCGAGGAGTCTTTTAATAAGAAAAAGATTGAAAAAGCGCTTGCCGCACCATGGCGCAAAAGTCCACCACTTCCTATCAATGAGCATGTAACCTTAATGGTCGTGTTAGCCATCGATACGGAGGCTTATGGCGAGCAATTTGACCCTATTGAAACGGAGTTAATCCTCACTTCAGTGAAGGAGCAAGCGCCAATATTAACGGATCAGTTCGATTTGATCGAGCGGCTGATTCAAGCCGAAATTCCTGCTCAAGCTTTTGACGTGGAAGACTTCGAATTCGCTGTGGAAGGTGACAATCAGGTTTAGGGGAAGGAGCTGGTGAATACAATTATGCGAGTTAAAGATCTTGAGGATCAATTGGCCTTATTGCCTGCATACTGGTTTCCTGGTCAGGCTTGGACGATCCGTATAGGTGCGGGAGGAATGAATAATACAACAAGATTTGTTGATGTGGCGGGCACTTCCTATGTGCTGCGGCTGTACGAAACTCATCGCGATATCGATAAAATCATTTTTGAGCATCGTATCCTGCTTGCTTTAAATAAACGAAAGAATCAACTGCCTTATCGAATTCCAGTGCCAATCGAATTGCCGAACGGCGGAACGGTTGTACAGCTGGATGATAACCAAGGAAAGCTTGCGGCGTTATTTACATTTACGGACGGGATGAATCCAACGTGGGTGAATGCTCAGCAAATGCTGCATTATGGAGAGGCTGTTGGACAGTTATCGGCCGTTCTGGGGACGATAGCTGTCGATCTGAAGCCCGTTTATCCGCCTTATTATGAGATTGAAAATATTCATCCCCGCTGCACGCCGGATGCGATTCGCGAGTTTTGTATGCATCCGCCGGAACCGTTTTTTGCGCAGCGTGAGGAGCTACTATACATTTTTGAACGATTTTCAGCGTTATATCAAGCGATTCCCTCCTTGCGTAAACTGCCTCATCAACTCGTGCATGGGGATATTAACGGTTCAAACATGCTGGTCGATGAGGAATATCAAATTACCTCTGTACTTGACTTTGAATTTATTACGAGAGATCTTCGTGTAATGGAAATTGCGGTCTGCTTGTCGGATTTGATTGATCCTGCTCTACCAAAAGCGGAGCTGCAGCGAAATTGTGCTGCTTTCTATCAAGGCTACAAACAGTTCGTCCAGCTAAAAGAAGCAGAAGTGCAAGTGTTGCCGCTATTAATTGAGCTGCGGAGGCTGGATGTATTTATTCACTTCCTGGGACGATTTGCGGATGGTGTTGATCCACAAGGCGTGCTTATTGATATCATACAGAATACCTTTGAAAAAACAAAATGGTTGCAGGAACATAGTAAGGAGCTTGTACTTTCTATACAAAATAAGCAATAAGACTAGAGGAACTGTACAACCGTAAGCATCACCACGGGAATACCCTATAAGTACCAAAGGAAAAGGTGATGCTGGTGGTATGCCAAAAGGAGCTTATCTCGGAAATGTACGTGCAATACCAAATTGTGGCCGTTATTGTACGAATGTATGCACGCGTTTGTTTGTAGTTGGCCGGAATCAATGTATTGCGGACTGTTTACGCTGTGCGGGAATTCGTGGAACGGCGAAGTCGAAACGTTGGTTACAAAAAAGAGGTCTACAAACCAAAAGGCAAGGGTAAATGCGGCTGTGGCTGCGGTAAATGCAAGTAAATCCTGAAACTGTCGAGGCGACTCGGCAGTTTTTTTGTGTGGATGGAAACGAGTATGAGAGACTACTAACCTAGAGGTAAGTAAGACACGTTTTTTTCAGCTCTTTTTTTGTAGGCATGGTTCGCCTATACTGTACTAAGAAACCAAACTTTGGTGAAACTTTAATAGATGCTTACTGAGTAAGTTTTCTATGGACATTTTGAAGGAGGACGCACATGGTTTATCAAGCAAGTTCAACACGTTATGCAGAAATGAAATATAATCGTTCCGGAAAATCGGGACTTAAACTGCCAGCAATTTCATTAGGTCTGTGGCACAATTTCGGGGGATTGGACATTCACGAGAATGGACGAGCTATGCTGCTTCGTTCGTTTGATTTGGGGATTACACATTTTGATTTGGCTAATAACTACGGCCCACCTCCTGGTTCGGCTGAAGAAATGTTCGGCAAAGTACTGAAAAGCGACCTAGGCGCTTACCGTGATGAAATGATCATCTCTACAAAAGCCGGTTACCACATGTGGGAAGGACCATACGGAGAGTGGGGTTCTAAGAAAAATCTAATTTCCTCACTGGATCAAAGCTTGAAACGTATGGGCCTAGATTATGTTGATATTTTCTACTCGCACAGACCAGATCCGAACACGCCTTTTGAAGAAACAATGGGCGCTCTTGATCAAATTGTTCGTCAAGGTAAAGCCTTGTACGTTGGTCTTTCTAACTATACAGCGGAACAAACGAGAGAAGCGGTCACGATTCTGAAAGGTCTTGGAACACCGCTCTTAATTCACCAACCTTCTTACAGCATGCTGAACCGTTGGATCGAGGGTGGACTGCAAGATGTGCTGGATGAGTTCGGTGTTGGCAGCATTGCGTTCTGTCCGCTTGCTCAAGGCTTGCTGACGAATAAATACGTGAGTGGTGTACCAAGTGATTCACGCGCAGGCGGGAAAAGTCAATTCTTGAATACGAAGGACATTACGGAAGAGAAGCTGAATCAAATTATTCAGCTGAACGTGCTGGCTGCTAGCCGTGGTCAAAGCTTAGCGCAAATGTCGCTAGCTTGGGTGCTGCGCGGCGGACGTGTCACTTCAGCGTTGATCGGCGCAAGTCGAGTATCGCAAATTGAGGAAAACGTTGCAGCATTGAAAAACTTGGAGTTTGCTCCGGAAGAGTTAGAACAAATTGAAAAAATCCTGAAGTAAGCTTCAGGATTCCAATCGTTTATCAATCGCTTCGGACATGGTTCGATCGGTCAGATGCGCATAAATTTGTGTCGTTTCCGGTGAGGCGTGGCCAAGCTGCTCTTGCGTTTTGTACAAATCATTTTGTAAGTAGTAGTCCGTGGCGAATGAATGTCGCAGCTTATGAACGGACAAATAGGGTTTACCGAACCGCTTCGCGTATTTGATAACGAGCTCTTGTATGGCCCGCTTGGTCATACGAACGCCTTCTTTTTTGCCATTTGCGATGGCAAGGAAGAGGGCTTTTTCTCTTTTAAGCGGCTTATATTGCGTTTGCCGAGTAGCTAGATAATCCGTTAGTGCCCCAATGGCATCCTGTCGGAAGTAAACTGGCGTTTTGAACGTCTCATCATTTTTACCTTTGCGGTAGACATGAGTCAGTTTCTTCTTCAGATCGATATCATCAACATTCAGATTAAAAACTTCAGACACGCGCAGTCCGGAATTCAAAATCAACGTAATGATGCAGATATCCCTTATTTTGTTGCGCTCATAAGAGTAGATAGCCTGCTTATTAGAAGCTATGTCATGCTCGTATCCGTTCTGGACATAGTCGATGAACTCGGCAATCTCCTCTTCCTGCAGCAGCTTACCTTCGAGCTTGGCAGCGCTATCCTTAGGCCTATGAGACCGCTTTATTTCCACTTTGGCCATGACATTTCGTTTAAGCAGCGGGTAGAAATTATCGTCTTCAGCAATTTGGCTTAAATAATGGAAAAGGGACCGAAGCGCGGAAAGCTTCCGGTTAATGGTCGTCTTGACATTCGCGTGTTCTCTACGCGTAGCAAGGAACATGCGGAAGTTATCGACGCTGTCCATATGTAATTTCTCTAAATCTTCGATAGGTACTTGATTCATCGACGGGGCTGTGCTCAGTCCTTCGGCTAGCAGCCAGGATAAGAAGATTTCATAATCGCGCACGTATTCCAGCAATGAGGAAGGGGAAAGGTCCGGCAGCTTATAATTAATAAATTTCTCTACATACCAGGGCATGGAGGGGATTCTTTTTTCTAATTCATGACGGTCCTTGACTTTAATAATGTTCATAGGCTCTAGTCACCTCTCTAACGTATGCATGATGTAAGTATAGCAGTGAGAGGAGGAAATTGGTAGAAGCAGGAGGGCTCTGAGTCCTTACACCCTATGTTATGATGTCTAGATCCAAACTTTATGACGCACTTATACGTCCTACCTCATAGAAGACACATTTTAATTCGCGCGTATCAAAAGGAGCGTCTCTACACTCATGACCCTACATCCAAATCTGGAGAAACTGTTAATTACCTGTATAACGGAACATAAAGAACACGTTTACCGCCTAGCATACAGCTATGTGAAAAATCAGGAGGATGCGCTTGATATTGTTCAGGAAGCCATCCACAAAGCGTTTGCCTCGGCGGACTCGTTGAAAAGCACCGCGTCGATGAAGAGCTGGTTTTATCGGATTGTCGTGAATACTTCGCTGGATTTCTTGCGGAAGCACAAAAAGATGCAAGTCATGGAAGAAACAATGCTGGAAGCGATGGATCCTGGCAGTGAAGATGTGTATGCCAATATGGACCTGGAAATGGCGCTGGAAGAGCTGCCAACCATGTATCGCAGCGTGATTACCCTTAGGTATTTCGAAGATTTGAAAATCGATGAAATTGCCGAAGTCTTAAATGAAAATATATCGACAATCAAAACCCGATTATATCAAGCGCTGCGGCTGCTTCGTATTCGAATGACCGATGATAAGCTAGAGGAGGTACTCTAAGATGGATAGGAAACTAGATGAGATGAAACAACAATATATGGATATCCCGATCCCAAAAGAGCTTGATTTTATCGTCAATAAAGCCATCAAACAGCATACGAAGAAAAAGCGTAGTCTGAAATGGGTTACAGCTGCTGCAGCTGCGGTGATTATTTTGGTAACTAGCATCAATACAAGTCCTGCTTTTGCTCATGCGCTGTCAGAAGTGCCGCTGGTTGGGAACTTGATTAAGGTGCTCACGTTTAGAGAATATATATTTAAAGAGCAAACCTATGAAGCTAAGCTGGAAGTCCCTGTGATTACGGACATGAAAAATAAGGATTTACAGGAATCGCTGAATAACAAATATCAGGAGGAAGCGAAAAAGCAGTATCGTGATTTCATGACCGAAATGGAGAGTATGAAAGCAGCAGGTAGTGGCGGGCATCTGGGTGTAAACAGCGGTTATGTCGTGAAAACCGATAACGAGCGCATTTTGTCGGTAGGGAGATACGTGGTTAACATGGTGGGATCATCTTCAACTACATTTCAATTTGACACGATTGATAAAAAGAAAGAGATCCTCATAACTCTGCCCAGTTTGTTCATAGATGAGCGTTATATCGATGTGATCAGCGAGAACATTAAGGCGCAGATGATGGAGCAGATGAAATCGGAGCCGTCTAAGGTGTATTGGGTTGAAGGCTCCCCGGCGCAGATGAGCGAAGTCTTCAAGAAAATAAAAAAAGATCAAAACTTCTATATCAACGAAAGCGACCAACTTGTTATTTCGTTTCAAAAGTATGAAGTCGCGCCAGGTTATATGGGCGTTCCTGAATTCGTTATTCCGACCCATGTGTTATCCGATCTTCTAGCCAGCAAAGACGAATATCTGCGATAAGTCAAGCTGCTTATGATGAGAGGAATAAGATCGGCTCATTTTACTAAAATTAATCCTGTATGGAAAATTCGAGCTGGGGGTTCTTTTATGCCACAACAAGGTCAACAAAGTCAGGATAAGCAGAACATTGAACAAATTAAGCAGTTTGCACAAAAAGCGGAGCAAGCTGCTGAACAGACTCTGCAGGTAGCTCAGGAGCTTCACTCCCAGGCTACCGCGGCTGCACTCACGGAGGCAGAGCAGGAAATTCAGCAGCTGCAGACTCAAATTAAGGATGCGCAGCAGAAGTCAGCTACACTCAAACAGGAGCTTGATACCCTTCAACAATCTGGGAATTAATTGAAAAAAGGTATTGTCTGTACATGACATGATGTGTTAAGATGTGGAAAATAAACGGAAGGGCTTCTAGGGATCCGAGTCCACGCGGATGGCGAACCAAGCGAAGCCGACACGGATCAAGACGTGTTACACCGTAAGGGATAAAAGACCTTCGGAAAGTTCCGCCTGCATAGGCGAAACGGACCGAGAGGTCTTTTTTGCTGCAGTGAGTGAAAGGAGGGTGGACCTGATGGAGTCGATACGTGTTCAGCAGTTAGCGAAGTCATTTCGCATGAAGAAAAAGGAAGAAGGATTTATGGGCAGTGTTAAGGCGCTAATTAGGCCGCAATACGCCGAGAAAGTTGCCGTTGAAGGCATTACCTTCTCTGCTGCCCAAGGAGAAACGCTAGCTTTCCTCGGCCCAAACGGAGCGGGTAAGTCAACGACGATCAAGATGCTGACAGGAATCCTTCATCCATCTACCGGCGAGGCCGAAGTGCTGGGGTGTTGCCCTTGGAAGGAGCGAAACAAGCTTAGTTACCGGATAGGCTCCGTCTTCGGGCAGAAATCACAGCTTTGGTATCACCTGCCGCCAATCGATACCTTTGAGCTGATGAGCCGTATTTATGAGCTGCGACGAAGTGATTATATCAAGCGGCGTGACGATCTTATCGAGCGGTTCGAGCTTGGACCTTACTTGGAGACAACCGTCCGAAAGCTGTCTCTAGGCGAGCGGATGCGATGTGAAATCGCTGCTTCCTTGCTGCATCGCCCCCAAGTCTTATTCCTGGATGAGCCGACCATCGGATTAGATGTCGTTGTGAAGCAGCGCATCCGAGAGCTTATTCTGGAGTTGAAGCGGGAAGAGGGGACAACGATATTCCTGACCTCACATGACGCCGGCGACATTGAGCGACTATGCGATAGAGCCATTGTGATCAATCATGGACGTATCGTGTTTGATGACCGTGTTCAAGAGATGAAGCAGCGCTTCATGACCCACAAGACGGTACGCCTTGTGCTTGAAGATGAACCAGGCGAGATGGATCTCGAAGGTGTGACTGTGTTGGAAAAGGACAACGCTAGACTCTCCCTATCGGTAGATACGGGGCAAACCACGATTGAAACTGCCTTATCACAGATTATGGCGGCTCATCGAATCGTCGACGTCACCGTAGAGGATCCGCCTATGGAAGATATTATTACTCGTATGTACGGGGACTATGGCAAGGGAGGGGTGGCACATGAACTCCTTGAGCAAATCGGTTAAGTATGTGTTTATCGGCAAAATCACGCTCCGTAATCAATTTGCTTACATCGCTGATTTTCTCATCCGCTCGTTATTCCTGCTTTTGATCCTATATATTTTCCTACAGTTATGGCAGACGACGTTCCATGGTGAAGGAACAGATACGATTGCCGGCTATAGCTTTAAACAAATTATGTGGTATCTGGTTATTACGGAATCGATGATTCTTGCTAGTCCCAGCTTGTGCACTCGCGTTGAAGAAGAAGTGAAAAGCGGCGATATCGTGTTTAAATTCGTTCGCCCAGTCAATTTTGTCGTATTCCACTATGTTGAGTACATGAGTGAGGCAGCGATACGTTTTATCGTAAACGCAGCGCTTGGCACCGTTCTGGGATTGCTGATCATCGGCACGCCGCATTTCGGTTATGGTCTGTTGTGGCTTCCGCTCATTGCGCTTTGCGGCTTCACCATTAATTTCTTATTAAATATGGTATTAGCACTCTGTGCTTTCTGGGTGGAAGAGACTCGAGGATTGGAATTTGTGTACAATAAATTTCTATTTACCATTGGCGGCATGCTGATGCCTCTAGAGCTTTTCCCTGACGCGCTTCAGCAGGTTGGCCGCTGGCTCCCATTTCAAACGATTGTTTATCTCCCAGCCAAAACAACGGTCGCTTTCGAAGCCTCCAAGCTGGCAGGAGCTATTACAACACAGCTTATTTGGATGCTAGTGATTGGTGTTATCGTGTTCCTAGTGTACCGGAAAGGAGTGACAAAACTCAATGTTAACGGTGGATAGCAGCAGTTTACCAACAATCAGTGAATATGGTCAGCCTGGGAAGATCAAACGACTGCTTCGATTCGTTTGGGAATGCTGGAAACTCAATCTGGCGGGAGCAATGGAATTTCGCTTGAGCTTTCTTCTTACAGCCGGCATGATGATCATCAATAATGTGGTTTGGATCGTATTTTGGGGGATTTATTTTGGCAGGTTTCATGTTTTGAATGGATGGGAACTACAGGATGTGATGATGCTATGGGCCATAGCAGCCGGAGGTTTTGGGGTGATGGCTACTTTCTTTGGCAATGCGATGCGGATTTCCAATCTCATTGCGACGGGGCAGCTTGATATTTATTTAACACAGCCAAAGCCTGTGCTGCTGCATGTTCTCATAAGCCGTATGTCGGTTAGTGCGATAGGTGACGTCTTATTTGCACTTTTGATTTATGTAGCTTTCGGTGATAAGTCGGGGCTTGGTTTGTTTAAGTTTGCACTGGCGATGGTGTTGTCGACGCTGATATTTTTATTTTTCACGGTCATTGTTAACTGTCTCGCTTTCTGGTTAGGCAGCACGGAGGGACTTAGTTTTCAATTGTATAATGCACTTTTAACGTTTACAACCTATCCAACCAGCATTTTTAATGGTTTAGGCAAAATAGTTCTATTCACCGTGCTGCCAGCGGGATTTATTAGTTATTTGCCGATTGGATTGTTACGCGAAGCTGACTTGCCGTTTATTTTAGGTGCAGTAGGTATTGCTCTTTTGCTCTGTATTGGCGCAATAAGCCTATTTTATGGGGGACTTAGAAGGTACTCATCTGGCAATATGATGGGGCTGCGACGTTAGTTGGGATAGGATACGTACGAGTGACGCATGCTAGTTAGGTGGCAGACATATTACGTAAAAACAAAGGAGTCGATAAGAATGTCAAGACGCCGGCGCGGTCCAGTACCGAATCCGAATATGCAAAGCCAACCTAACGATATGAGGCAACAATCGTTTCAACCATCGCCATCGTATCAGCCAAACATGCAACAAAGCTTTATGCTGCAAGCACGCAACGATCACAATCAGTACCAGACGTATCAGGGCGGAATGCCCGTTCCCGGTTCCTCCGGAAACATGAATGCCCCATATGGACAACGAAACACCGGTATCAACCATGCGGATGCGCGCAATGTTGGGTTCCAAGGTGGATACACAGGTTATGGACCCAATGGTCAACCTACGCAGTACGGCACGTTCATGAGGGATGGGACGCAGTATGGGGCAGGACCTCATACGATTGATCCTAATAAGGCGATCATTCAAGCCGTTCATTATGGAGATGGCGCAATCAGCAGCGTGCAATTTCAAGACGGCAGAGTCGTAGATATTGCGAATGCGATAGCAATGACGGAAGCTGGATTAATTGAAGATGTGAACACGGGGCGAAATCGTGAAGGGGAAAAGACGCTTAGATCTTATCCAGATGGAGATCCGAGCAACAACTTATCGAACTTACCTCGGTTTTAAAAAGGTATGGCATCAAGCAGTTTGCTCTCGAGCAAGCTGCTTTTTTATATTTTCAGTACTTTTTTAAAAATAATGTCACACAATGCCGATGCCAGTTGTCTTATAAGTGGATGCTTCTGGGCAGTTTTTTCATACAGAATGGTTTATTTGGATTTGTTTAATACTAATTAGAACTGATTGAATTTAAAATCAAAGAGAAGAGGCTATTATGCAAAGTTATACCATGGACCCACAACTCAACATCATCGAAGATTTGTATAAAACCTATAAACCTCATTTATTTTCAATTGCTTACCGGATGCTTGGTTCTAGCTCAGATGCCGAGGATATGGTGCAGGATTTGTTCATCGGCATGCATGGTTATGTGAATGAAAACATTAATAATATTAAATCGTACTTAAGCAAAATGATGATCAATCGGTGCCTGAACGAATTAAAATCTGCGCGTAAAAAACGCATAAGCTATGTAGGAAATTGGCTACCAGAACCAATGGTACAATTGACTGAAGATAGCCCGCTCGATAGCGTTGAACGTAATGACACGATTTCTTATGCCTTTCTTGTGCTTATGGAAAAACTTACGCCATTGGAACGAGCCGTGTTTATCTTAAGAGAAGTCTTTGCTTATGAGCATAGCGAAGTTGCCGCAATGTTTAATAAAACGGAAGTTAATTGCCGTAAAATTTACAGTCGGGTTAAGAAAAAAGTTGATTTATCTACGGACAAAAATGAATTCTTAAGGACTCATCCTGTTGAAGAAAAGGAGCTGGTGACTCGCTTTATCTCTGCTCTTTCGAATGGTAACGTTCAGTCCCTTGTGGACTTGTTAACGGAGGACGTCATATTGATTGCCGACGGCGGTGGGAAAGTTTCGGCAGCAGCTGTTCCTGTATATATGAAAGAGCGCGTGCTTAAAATATTGCAGGCTCTTGCATCACAATTTCCTGATACTAAGGCACAGCTAGTCGAAGTCAATGATCAACAAGGGATATTGTTAACAAAAGACGGTTTGCCAAGTGGCGTTATTTCTTTTGAGTGGGATTCCCATAAAATTTCCATTCAACGCATTTTCATTATTTTGAATCCAGATAAGTTAAAACATTTATCCAATTTATCAATCTAACATAAATAAAACTCCGAGCCCTTGCCAGAGTGGGATTTCGGAGTTTTGTCTATTTAAACGGACACTTTACGTCGTTTCTTAATACTGCCTATCGTCCATAAGGTCAAAGGGATGGCAATGTAGGCAAATGGATAGAGGATACTAATAAGAAACTTGTTTTTGAGCGTATAAGAAATTTGAATGTTGTAAGAGCTATAGATGAGAAATGCCAATAAAATAACCGTCATGCCGCATGCAATATATTTCCAATTCCGGATGCCCGTCCACTCCGATAATCCGTAACTTAGAATGAATAAGCAGACCGCTAATTTAACAAAAGCACCAAATAGCCATAATGGGATGTAAAGGGCATCGATATTTTGAATGAAGTTGAGTATGGATATAAACTTGGTGAGGGAATAGACAGGAACGACTAATTGGGCAGCAGCGTCGGGCCCGGTTACTAATAGAAGAGCCAGAGTGGCTAATACACCCCATATCATCGAAACGGCTGTTCCCCAAAGGATCGCGCGCGAGGCGGTTTGCTTGTTCTCCGTGAAAAAGAATAACATAAGGATAATCGAAGGATCCACCATGTAGCTATACGAATACAAGGTACCTTTTAGAATTAGCAACCAACCTGAATCCGAATAGATAGGTAAAACTCTAGTTACTTCCATGTCTTGAGGATTCAGAAATATCTGAATAAACAAGGTGAAAACAAAGATTGGGCCTATGACTTCTGCGCAGCGGCTGACGGTTGTAATGCCCCCTTTATACACGGCATAAGCAACGAGAAATAACATTAACAGCAAGATGATAATCATCGGTGTATTGTGCATCAAAACTAGACTAACAAATTCAGCATTCCCCTTTGCAATCGTTGACATTTGCAAGAACCACAGCAGAAAATACACGATGACGATGATTTTACCAAGAACCGTGCCTAATAGGTCTTTCATGAAGGATACTAATGTTTTATCCTTATTTTGCATACAAACGCGAAGCATAACCCAAGTGATTGCCATCATCAGCAATCCTCCCAGCAGAATGGAAATCCAACAGTCTTGTCGAGCATGCTCCGCTGCCAAATGGATAGGGAGGTAAGAAACGACGATGATGGACGAAATACTAACCAGCCAAAACATTTGATAACCACTTATCTTCATACTTCGTCCACACTCCTTATCTTCCTCGTTTTATTTGTCCGCCTGTTGCACCTATGGATTTAAGTTGAATACTTGCTTGGACTGTCACATTGATGTGCTTAAAGTTTTCATCCCAATCCTCTTTATTCGACCGCCACCAGGTTGGATACTTACGGTGCAGGTAAGCACCAATGCCAAAAACGTCAGAGCCCCAGTTCTGAACTTTATTCAAGGTCAGTTGTAAATCTTCACTAACATGCTCATTCAGATGTTTCTGTACTTCAAGCATGTTGGCTAGTTCGGACATGTCGAGATTCGTCGTGTTTTCAAGCAGATATGCTTGAGCTTTCACAGTCAGTACTACCTGATCAGGAGAATTGCCGTTAGCCGATTTTATTGAGCGTTTAAGATGGACTAATCGGAAAGATAGGTACTCATTGCCATCTTTCCATGGAATGGTCAACATTCGTGTGCCATCCTTACCTGACATCCAGGCTGCTTTACTGCCCTCCAAATCGTCCAGAACTCCACCAATTTTGAGCTTTTTGTTCAAGACAGCGTAACCGGATAGAACGGCAATTTGTTCCTTTTTACTCCTGCTAAGCTGCTTAGTTTTCATCTGCAGGATCGGAACGAGAGATCGATGTTCCTCAGCTACACTGTCGATAACGAATTGTCTTGTTGAGAACCTCTTCATACCGTTGATATGCAGTTCTTTTCCCGCGGCGATACTAGACAAATTTTCCAAGGGATGCCTTGACATTAGGAACTCTTTTGCGCTTTTCCCTTTGACCATAATGGTTATATCCCTTTGATTGTTGGCAGGATCTCTTCCGAGTTTATCAAATAGCTTGTCCACTTCGTTCTTATTGAAAAAATCTTCGCTGATCGCGATAACAGCGCGATGACTCGTCAGTAATCTCCGTGACATTTCTCTTTGTATTTTCTGACTAGCTTCAAGAACATCCTTCCCTTGGGCAGACAAGACAAGGAAACTTTCCGAATCTCCAGATCCACTGCCTTTGGACGAACCATTCATATGGGAAGGGATGGCAATTTGATGACTGATTTCGATGTTACCATTCTCGACATGGTCAACTGCAGTCCCCATCACGAAAGCCAATTGATTGGGTTCCACAAAGTCGGTACAGCCTGAGGCGAGCAAAATAAAGATAAGGGATGTGCAGATGACGATAAAAGAGCGAATCATGTTTGGCGCCCTTTCTTATTTTGAACGTTCTTGAACCTATAAGGATAACGGATGATCACATCTTTAATCCGTTTGGCATCAAACGGCGCAAGCGGGCTCAAAAAGGGCGTTCCAAAGGATTCAAGCGATACTAGATGAATCAGCAAAAAGATAATGCCAAACGCGAAGCCGACAAAGCCGAGCCACCCGGTTATGAACAGCAAGAGGTACCGAATGAAACGGAAGGGCAAGGTAGCGCTGTATCTCGGAATGGTATATGCCGCGACACCCGTCAAGGAAATTACAATGATGATCGGCGTAGATATAATTCCAGCTTCTACGGCTGCTTGCCCGATTACCAGAGCACCAATAATACTGACGACCGGCCCAAGTTGATTGGGGAGGTGAACACCTGCTTCCTGTAAACCGTCAAAAATAAACATCATTAGGAAGACTTCGATGACCGTCGGAAACGGGCTGCTTTCCCTTGCCGTTGCGATGCCGATCATAAGCGAGCTTGGGACCATTTCAGGGTGGAATGTCGATAATGCGACATAGATTGCTGGTAATGCAAATGAAGTGAACGTCAAAATATATCTGACCAAACGTGTCAGAAAAACAAAGATGAACCGCTCAAAATAGTCGTCAGCAGATTGAAGACCAGACCATAAGGTAACGGGAAGTATGAGGACAAAGGGAGTTCCATTCGTTAGAAGCACTATCTTTCCCTCTAAAAGACTTGCTGCCGCTATATCAGGTCGTTCAGTATTCTGAATCTGTGAGAAGATAGAGAAGGAATTGTTCTCAAGACACTCCTCGAGATAGGCGGAATCGAGAACGCCTTCAAGCTCAATTGCATTCAGCTTTTCTCTAACTTCAGTTAATACGTTCTCATCCGCTAGTTCCTTCATATAAACAAGGACGACCTCAGTCTGCGTATAAGTCCCTAGTGTAAAAGATTCCATCTTCAGACGAGAGTGAATAATTCTTCGCCGAATCAACGTCGTATTCGTGCGGATATTCTCAACGAATCCTTCCTTAGATCCTCGTAAAGTCGCTTCTTTCCTTGGCTCTTGGATGCCCCTTGTCTCGTATCCTTGCACTTGTGCAATGAGTGCCGTTGGCGCATCGTTTACCAATATGCCTAAGTGTCCTTGCAGGATGTGTTGGACAATATCCTCTTGCGTACTAACCGTCGTGACATATGTCAAAGGAATCCATTCGCTGCTAAACATGTCGGCGAGCGATTGAATCCGATCAATACCTTGAGGTAAACCGCTGAAAATCAGAGGTTTTAGTACGTTATCTTCGATACTTTGCAAGCGAGTCATGCCATCTAGGTAGATAAGTAATAGTTTGGTTTCATCTTTTAACAGAAAGGATCGTATAACTACATCGGAGCAATCACTGAATTGTTCGCTAAGATAGGCTTCATTTACTTCGATTTTGCTGCTAATTTCGCTCATCGAGGATCACCCCCGTGCATAATAGATGTTGGATATTATTAGCAGAGCATCGTTTCCTTATGCAGAGGAATTCAGCAACGCGGAGAAGGATAGCTCAATCGAGGAGAAGATCCTGCATCTGGTTCACATCAGGGCATCACAAATGAATGGTTGTGGATTCTGCGTGGATATGCACGTCAAACAAGCCAAGATTCATGGTGAGAGCGAGCTTCGTCTCTATCACCTCCCGATATGGCGTGAATCGACGTTGTTCGCTCCTCGCGAACGCGCCGCGCTGGCATGGACTGAAATCCTAACCAAACTACCGGAGCACGGAGTACCTGATGAGGTCTATGACCGAGTTCGCGGCCAATTATCTGAGCAGGAAATCTCAGATTTGACCTTCTCAATCATGGCGATCAATGCTTGGAACCGTATCAACGTCGGATTCAAAACAGTCCCGGGTTCAGCTGATGCAGCATTTGGTTTGAACAAAGCTGGTTTGAACTAATTCGTCTGCACAGGCCTAGGAAGCTTACAATTCTGCATTGCCGAAAAGGAGAACTGCTTGTTTGCAGGTCTCCTTTTTGTTTTATCCAATAAATAGGTCCTTCAATGATGTCACGTATTGTTGTCTCCAGTTGCCTTATTAATGTCGATCCGAATAGCTCATACCCTACTCCAGGAGGATACCTTAATGAAAATAGCTATTATTGGCGGTGGATTAGCCGGATTAACAGCGGCGGCATACTTAACTGAAAATCCACATGTTGAAGGAACCTTATTCGAACGCAGTCCACAATTGGGCGGGCGAGCTTTTACTTATGAAAAAAGTGGATTTACATTGAACTATGGCGCACATACGATCTATGGCATCGATCGTCATACCTTGTCATCCATGGAACAAGAGCTGCGTCTGACATTTACCTCTAAGCAGGTTGACAAACGCAAAGTCGTTTATTCTAAACATAATCATCTTATAACGGCACCCATTGATGCTATTAATCTTTTAAAAACAGATTTACTAAGCACCATGCAGAAAGTAAGATTTGTCGGCGAAATTACGGCGATTATTGCAAATATTCATAACTTGAAAAACTACAACACCCTAGGTGAGTATTTGGATGCCTCCAAAGCGGATGATGATGTGAAAGAATTATGGGAGCATCTAGTTTGCTCCAATTTCTTCATTGCTCCTGAAGATGCTCGTCATGTATCCGGGGCGGTGATTAGCGAGTATTATCACAACCTCTTCCTATCAACCAAACCTGTCAATTATGTGTTAGGGAGTTGGTCTGTAATTACAAATCAATTGAAACAGAAGATAACTAGTTCTGACCAATGGGAAATCGCCATGCAGGAAAGTGTGGAAGAACTTCGATTTGAGGATCAGAAATTTATTCTGGGAACGAAAAATCGTCATCAAGCCTTCGATAAAGTTATCTTTGCAATGCCAGTTCAACAAGTCATCAAATTGCTAAAAGGCACCGCTTGGGAGCCGTTCCTTGCTCCATATGAATCCAATACGGCAACTGAAGTCATGATATATGATGTTGGATTAAGTCAAGTTGTTGCGAGACCATTTACTTATATAAGCGACATGGATAACAAAATATTCATCAGTGATGTGTCGGCAACGGATCATACACTTGTTCCAGAGGGCGGACAATTGCTGCAGGGAATCGCCTATTTGAGAGATCATTATCATAGTGAGGAACAGCGCAAAACTTTCTTAGATGATAAGCATACACAGATGGAAGCACTTTTCGATCAGCATTATCCAGGTTGGCGTGATGTTACCGCGGTGAAACGTGTATCCAAAAAAGCAATGGTTTCCAGCGTAAAAAACGTTATCACAAACAAATTACTACCTACTCGTATAGATCATGTTCCTTTCTATTTTTGTGGAGACGGCTGTGAGGGGAAAGGTGAGCTTGCAGAACGAGCATTCTCCAGTGCTCGATCTGTTGCTTTATCTATTGTCAGTGAGGTTAATGAAGCCTTACAAACGGTTTGATAGAATCTGGAATTCGAAGATCATAAAATAGATGTCACACTTCGAATCTGCCAATTGTCTTAATAGTGTTATGAAAATAAATAAGAAAAACACATTGGAGGTATATAACAATGGCACAACGTGTAAATTATATGCAGCAATCACCGGAGCTTTTTAAAAAATTGATGGAATTCAGCAACGCGGAGAAGGATAGCTCAATTGAAGAGAAGATCCTACATCTGGTTCATATCAGAGCTTCACAAATGAATGGATGTGGATTCTGCTTGGATATGCACATTAAACAAGCCAAGATTCATGGGGAGAGCGAGCTTCGTCTCTATCACCTCCCAATATGGAGGGAATCAACTTTGTTCCTTCCTCGCGAGCGTGCGGCTTTGGCATGGACTGAAATCCTCACAAATATACCTGAGCATGGTGTGCCTGATGGGGTCTATGACCGAGTTCGCGGCCAATTATCTGAGAAGGAAATCTCAGATTTGACCTTCTCGATCATGGCGATCAATGCTTGGAATCGTATCAATGTCGGGTTCAAAACAGTTCCAGGCTCAGCTGACGCAGCATTTGGTTTGACGAAAGCTGGTTTAAGCTAATTCATTAACATAGGAAGTTATTGTTTGTTCGGACAATCCTGATTTGAAAATTCAATCATAAACTAGGAGGATTAATATGAAAATTGTCGTTATTGGTGGTAGTGGACTTATTGGGAAAAAACTTGTAAACATCCTGCGTGAGCAGGGTCATAACGTTGTGGCGGCATCTCCTTCCTTAGGCATCAACTCAGTTACGGGTGAGGGACTGGCTGAGGCGATCAGCGGCGCGCAAGTTGTCGTTGACGTTACGAACGCTCCCTCATGGGAAGACCAAGCCGTTCTGGAGTTCTTTGAAACTTCAACTCGTAATCTCCTTGAGGCTGAAGCTGCTGCTGGTGTGCAGCATCACGTTGCTTTGTCAGTCGTTGGTACGGATGGCCTTCTTGAAAGTGGCTATTTCCGCGCGAAGATGGCACAAGAAAATAGGATTAAAGCTTCGAAAGTACCTTATACAATCGTTCGAGCAACCCAGTTCTTCGAGTTCGTCGAAAGCATTGCCCAATTCTCCACGGAAGGGCAAACTGTCCATATGCCGTCTGCCTCCATTCAACCAATCGTTTCCGACGATGTTGCTGCCGCGCTTGCGAGCTATGCAACTGAGGCTCCGGTGAATGGCATTGTTGATATTGCTGGTCCAGAACGCATGGGCCTCGACGAACTTGTTCGTCGATTCCTGATTGCGAAAAAAGATTCAAGACAGTTAGTCACAGACGAAAATTCACGTTACTATGGCGTGTTGTTGAAGCAAAACTCACTCGTCCCACTGGGCGAGGCGCGTATCACCACGACGCGTTTCGAGGATTGGTTAGCGCGCACTTCGAATTAAAGTAAACTACGAAATAAAAAAAAGCTATGGACCGTCCTCTGGTTTTCGAACCGTGAGGACGGTTTTTTTGTCACATATGGACCTCCACAATTGTCTTATTAATGTCTAGATAGCGCATCATTGCAAGACCCGATCGATATGGATCGGGATAAACCATCTAAGAGAGGTGTCACATGAAAGGAAATTCCTATTATTGGCGCAAACTGCACTCCTTACTTGGGGTAATTCCACTCGGAGGCTTCATTCTAGTCCATGTCTTGCTTAACTTTCAATCGTTTGAGCGAGGACCAGAAGGGTTCAGTAGCGGTGTACATTTGGTTAACAGCCTGCCCCTTAAACCTTTGCTTGAGATCTTTGGAATCTACATTCCCATCCTGTTCCATGGTGTTTATGGACTGTATATGGCTTATCAATCCAACCTTAACCAGGGACAATACGCATACAGTCGCAATTGGGCGTTTACCCTTCAACGGATCACTGGGGTACTTACGTTTATTTTTGTTTTCTGGCATTTTTTTAATACGCGGTTTCAAGTTTACATGGGAACTATTACACATGATGACCTTGGTTCTACGATGCATCAAATTGCTACGAATCCAACCTATTTCGTTCTATACGTCATCGGGGTATTATCAGCGGCATTCCATTTCAGCAATGGTCTATGGGCATTCATGATTAGTTGGGGGGTTACGATTTCAGCGCGCGCGCAAAAAATTTCTTCTCAAATTTGTATGGGGGTATTCATCCTTGTTTCACTGCTGTTCCTTCTTTCGCTCATTGCATTTACTGGCGATGAATTCCAAGGAACGGCTAACGCTGCTTTGGCCTTACTTGGAAGCTGAAGAAAACATGAATTTGAAGGGATAATTTGGTTTTCAGAAAAAGGCAGATGGACTATAATTATACCTGATCCATAACAGGGAAAGGCGGATGGAAATGACAAGAGACGATTTGGCCAAACTAATCGAACGGCGTGAAGAAGGAAGAGCCAAGCAGGACCAAGAGATCTTGAGCGAGGTTCGCGGTCACTTCGTCGAATTGCTTGCCGATTATCCGGATGATGCGGAGATCAACTACCAAACCGGCATCGCGCATGACAATTCTGGTTTAGGCCGCGAGGCTATTCCCTATTATGAGCGTGCTCTTGAATTAGGGCTAAGTGGTTCTGACCTAGAAAGATGTCTTATGGGTCTTGGGAGTACTTATCGGTACTGGGGGAATTACCATAAAGCCGTGGAAACGTTACAAAGAGGCATGAAAGAATTTCCCGAAAACCGCGCCATTCAAGTGTTTCTCGCCATGGCTATGTACAATAGCCAAAACTACAAAGGAAGTGTTGAGCTGCTGATCGACACTTTAATGGAGACTACATCAGACGAAAAACTGCTTTATTTTAAACGCGGTATCTTGGCTTACAACGAAGACCTTGATGAATCAGCCGAATAACATCCTAACGGGATAAAGTTGTTGTCATGACTCTTGACAGCAAGCTTTATCCCGTTTTTAATTGACGCAATTTGTCCGGCTAATCATTGCGAATAATGAGATAAACGATCAATCCGATTAGTGGGAAAAATAACATCGCTAACAAAATAATGATTGCAAATTCCTCTGTACGATAGCGCGGTAAGGAAAAGTTCAGTTTATGAATTTTTAATATGTGGTTTAGATCTAGTTTATTTCAATTTATTATCTTAAAGATACAACTATTACAAGGGAGATTACGGGATAATGAAATTGATAACCATGACACAGAAGAAGTGGCTCTTGAGCTTGCACATCCTATTTTCAGCCATTATGCTCGGGACAAGTGTAACATTTCTTATTTTGAGTATAACAGCAGTGAGCTCCAATGATTCAGGATTAATACTTTCCTGCTATAAGGCCATGCACGTTTTATCCAAAACTTCTGTTAGAGCCTCGTTTATTGGGACAATAGTGACAGGACTGCTTCTATCCGTATGGACGCACTGGGGCTTGGTGAAATATTATTGGATCATAGCGAAAGAAATACTTAGTTTGATTGCGCTTATCCTAGGACCGATCGGCATGTACATATGGACGCTTCAAGGAATTTCGCTGATAACCGACGCGGGAGTTGGGGGAGCAAATCAAGGGGCTATGGTAGTAAACACGTTATCGCTATTTATTGGCATAGGTTTACAGATTATTTCATTAGTTTTAATGTATCTGTTTTCCGTTTTTAAGCCGTGGGGGAAGCGGCGGAGATAAGTCGTCTCCATATCACCATCGTGGGAAAATAAAGAGGGAGATGAGCAGGATTGAACATTCAAGCTGTGTTTGTTGATCGCGATGGAACTTTAGGCGGGAATGGGCATTTCATCCATCCACGCGATTTTGAGCTATTTCCTTCATCTTTAACCGCTTTGCAGTTATTAAGAAAAGAATGGCATTAAAATATTTGCCCTGCAAGGTAAATGATTAATCGATCTAGAATCCCAGTGCCTTATTGGCACTGGGATTTATGCGTTATTACCTAATAAAAACTCGGTAGTAACCAGGAAGCAGACAACACAGCTCAGAATATTTTTGGAGAAAAAATGGGAAATTATATGTATCCGTGTTTTCTGTAGGAGGCTGCTCAGTGAAATGGTTTAGGAGATGGATGCACACAAAACTTGCGTATCCTATTATTCCTGAGGATCTTCATTCTGAAGATGAAGAGACCTCTGGATTAACCAAGGATCTAGAGCACAATGAATTGATTCTTAAAGGTATTTTCCACAACAGTTCTGATATCGTTTTCCGTAAAATTCAAATGGCTGGACAAGATCATTGGCTTATTATCTACTTTACAACCCTTGTTGAAGAAGAGTTGATTAACGATCATATCTTGAAACCAATGATAGCTAAATCTGATAAACACGATGATATTTTCAATGAAAAAACGGAATGGTTGGATGATCAGAGCATCTCCATTGGTGAGACGAGTGTTACATCCAAAATAACTGACCTTGTGAAGCAAGTATTAAGTGGCCATGCAGCTGTGCTCTCAGCAGGAAACTGCGATGCGATGACGGTTAAAGTGAATGTTAAATCACAACGAGGCCTAGACGAACCATCATCTGAACCTGTCATACGCGGTCCCAGGGTTGGATTTATCGAGAACATTTCAAAGAATATCGGGTTAATACGGTCCTTAATTAAAACGTCAAGATTAAAAATGGAATCCTTTACTCTGGGGGAGCTTTCTCAAACTGCGGTCGTCATTACCTATATTGTGGGTATTGCTTCCGAAACGGTCATTGAGGAAGTTCGAGAAAGGGTCGCGCGGATTAAAATTGACGGAATCCTGGATTCAGGATATGTAGAGGAGTTTATTGAGGACAGCCCTTTCTCACCATTTCCTCTTGTGCACAGTACAGAACGGCCAGATGTTGTTGCTGCAGAGCTGTTGGAAGGGAAAGTAGCTATTCTTGTCGATACCTCTCCATTTGTTCTCATTGTTCCCATGACCTTCTGGACGGGTCTCCAGGCAAGCGAAGATTATTACATTCGCTGGCCAATTGCAACTTTTGTGCGATGGATTCGCTTCCTTTTCATCAGTATCGCCATATTTGCTCCTCCCCTATATGTTGCAATTACGACGTTCAATCAGGAAATGATCCCTACTAATCTGGTGCTGAGTATTGCCTCCTCTAGAGAGCCTGTTCCTTTCCCAGCTGTGATCGAAGCCTTTCTAATGGAAATTATCTTTGAGGCCTTACGGGAAGCGGGGATTCGATTACCTAAACAGATCGGGCAAGCGATAAGCATTGTAGGAGCATTAGTGATCGGCCAAGCGGCGGTGTTAGCGGGTATTATTTCCGCACCCGTCGTCATAATTGTATCGATTACTGGTATTGCTGCATTTACGATTCCTCGTTATAGTTTTGCAAACGGAATCCGATTACTACGTTTTCCAATGCTACTCTTGGCAGGTACGCTTGGGCTGTATGGTGTTGTACTTGGGTTAATGGCCATCGTGTTACATATCACGTCGCTTCGTTCGTTCGGCGTCCCTTATTTCACTCCGGTAGCCCCAATGACTTTCTCGAAATTAAAAGATGTCATCATTCGTTCGCCGATATGGGCTAAAACTCATCGTCCTGCGGCAACAGGATCTAACAATTCGGTACGTGAGCCAGCAGGTCAGAGGCCAAGCCCGGATTATGGGGAGAAAGGGAAGGGAGCTTCAGAATGAAACCATTCCTTTGCATCGGTTTGCTAATCACACTTTTGACCACAAGTGGTTGTTGGGATCGTACGGAAATTAATGATCTTGCGTTTATCATGGGCACAGCATTTGACATAACGGATGATGGGGATTATATATTATCACATCAAATTGCGGTCCCTTCTTCCGCTCAGGGAGGACCAGGGAGTGGTGGAAGCAGCAAAGAGAAGTTTTTTGTGATATCCGCGGTTGGTAAAAATATTAACGAAGCCTTCTACAGGCTTCAGAAAAAAAGTTCGCGTAGACTGTTTACCGCACATCGCGTTGTTATTTATATCGGTGAAAAGTTATCCAAACACGGAATTCAAGACATTCTTGATATTTACACCCATGATTCGAAACAACGATTAAAAACGTACATGATGGTTGTGAAGGGCGGAGAAGGGCGGGACATTCTGCAAGTCAAATACCCATTCGAACAAGTACCCAGCGAAGCAATTAAAGAAATGGAAGCATTAAAAAGCGAGTTGGCGATTACGTTACGGGACTTTTTTTTAGCATCGTCAGGTGAAGGAATTAGTCCCGTATTGGGAGTCATCATGCCGGATGGTTTAACAGAAGGAGTAAAAGAAGACCATATCTTTAAGCTAGCTGGATCAGCTATTTTCAAGGATTTCAAATTAGCCGGGTTTCTAGACGAGAATGAAACCAATGGATTTCTATGGGCTACAGATCGAATGAAACATGGCAGCCTTAATGCCGAATTACCGGATAATGGCGGAATGGTAGGATTTATTCTGGCAAAAACCGATCGAATCATTACGCCACAGATAAATGGTGATAAGATCAAATTTAGAATACTGTTACGCGGAGAAGGGAATATCTGGGAAAATAATACCAATTTAGATATTCGTATCCCTGAGAATCTTAAGCTTGTGCAGACTGCCTTGGAGAAATCGGTTGAAGAACAAGTCAAGGATGCGTTAGCCAAAATCCAGAAGCAGTACAAAGTTGATAGCGTGGGTTTCGGTCGAGAAATTTTCCGCGATAAGCCGAAGCAATGGAAATCGTTGAAAGGACAATGGGACTCTAAGTTTCAAGAGGTAGACGTTTCGATTGAAGTTAAAATAAATATTTTAGGCAGCGGGATGGCAGGTCCTCCTTTACATTTGGAGAAAAAGGAGATCAAAAAATGATAGCCCAAATCATCATATTTGTATGTTCAATGGTCCTATGGTCTTTAATCAGAATCCGATCTATGCTGAGAATGCAGAAAAAAAGGGAAGCAGCCGTTTTTGGAAGTATACTTGGCGTATCCTCTATTGTTGGTTCGTTACTAATAGCCCGGGTTAACGTACCGAGCATGGTTGTCCCGTTCAAGATTATGCTTGAACCCTTCGGAAAAATGCTTTTATTGCAATGAACGGGCTACTTTTCTTTTGATCGTGTCAATCGCGAGAAGCAACAACGGGATAAGGCTTTGTGTGATAAAGCCTATACTTGGGTAAATGAAAGTGAGGTACGTTTGAAGCTCCGCGCCATTCTTGAGAACCCAAACCGAACCAATAAGGGTTAAAAGAGTTAACGGAGCAACGATATCACGATAATTTCGGATGCCGAAAATTTGGCTAACACTAAGAGCTAGGATGAACAGCGTCACCGAAACTTTCGAAAAGCTGCCAATGACCCAGATCATCACAGTGATTGCCTCTAGACGTTCAAATGAACCTTCAATACCAATATATTGCATGACACTTAAATACGAATAGTTCAGTTGACCTGTTAAGGAACCGAGGACCATAATGGTAGAAAAAACAATAATAAAAATAAAAATGAAAATAGCTAAAAGGGCATATAAAGAGATCTTGAGCGCCTTTTGGGGTTGATTCAAATAAGGAAGAAGCCATCCCAATATAAACAGTTGATTCATAAAAGCTCCTGCCGGAAGAATAGCTCCTTGTAATACCGGCAGTATTCCATCTCCCAAAATTGGTTTTAGTTGTTCGGGATCTGCTGCCCCAATTGTTAGAATTAAGAGCGGAACCAAAAAACACAATTTCAGTGGTGTAAGAAACTCAGAACATCTTCCAATGACCTCAATTCCCATATAAACGGCTATACCGCAAAGGATCAATAAAGTCAGACTTCCTATAACGGTCGGACTTCTAGGTAATAATAGTGCTTTTACGAAAAAGGCATGCTGTTTGGTCATAATCGAAATCGACATAAACCAATAATAAATGTAATAGAAACCCAAACCTGTCCCTAACCATTTTCCAAGAATTTTTTGGCTGTATTCGATGATGGTCAAACCCGGATAACGTTTCGCGAGTAAGGTCATTACCCATATGCTTAATAAGCCCGTTGTCGTAGCTGGAAACACCGATAACCAGGCATCCTGTTTGGCAAACATCGCCATCAATCCGGGAAGAGTCAAAACAATGGTGGAAGCGATAAAAGAGAATAGTAAAATACCTAACTGGTTATTCGAGATTTTTTCTGTAGTCTGCATCTTCGCTCTCCCTCTCCTAACCTCACAGAGGTTGCTCCAAGTATTGACTTATCGCTATCCATTTATACGTTTTGATCACGTACGAGAGATGAGGATAAACGCATTTCTAGTCATACTTTAGCTGAAGTGGGTGCGCATCGCCGATAAGAAAGCTGACAATGCAGGGGTGATTAAAGCGTCTTTGCGCCGGATGAACACGGTTGTGACGATGGCGTGCTTGGCTGGAAGTACATGGCAGCGGATTCGTCCTTGCTCTTCTGGTTCGGCTGCGATGGAACGTGGCAAAAGCGAAATGCCCAAGCCTGCGCCGACACAGCCGATAATCGTTTCAGGTGATCCGAAATCCATCAGTTTAACAGGAATTAGGCCTTCTTCTTTGAGCAGTAGATTTAGTTTTGCCCGGTAAGCACAGCCGCTGCGTAATACGAGAAGCGGACGATCCTGCACATCATGGATGGAATTGACGGGTGGATGGGATGCAGAGGTGAGTAAGACCAGTTCTTCATCAATGACTTTTTCCTGAATCAGTTCAGGATGTTCCACAGGACCGGCCACAAATGCGCCGTTGAGCTCATAATGAAGAACGGCATGAAGATGCTGCTCCGTTGGCCCCGTTGTTAAAGTGAAATCGACCGCCGGAAATTCCGTATGATATTTGGTAAGCAGCATTGGCAGTCTAGCGGAGGCAGTTGTTTCCATTGAGCCTATATGCAGGGGTCCTGCAGGCTCGGAGGAGTCTCCAACGGCAAGTCTTGCTTCCTGAATGACATGCAATATTTTCTCCGCATAAGAAACAAGAATTTGTCCGGAAGGCGTAAGCGTTATCCCTCGATTGTGGCGATAGAAGAGCTGTGTTTGCAAATCGGCCTCGAGCTGTTGAATCTTATGAGTGACGTTGGACTGGGCAAAGTTTAATTTATTTGCTGCTTTGGAAATGCTTCCTTCGTGCGCCGTGGTAAAAAAGACTTTGAGCAACTGAACATCCATATAGACCTCCGGAATGGGTGGATTTAGGTATCTAAGATTGAGATAATCAATATCATTATTCTGCATTATACATGATAAAAGAATACCGTACATATTGACACACTATCTACTAAAAGATAGAATTTATGTATGGATAAAAATAAAAATACGTCAGAATTTATTTTGGATACGGCTCAGTCGCTTGTGCAGCAATTTGGATTTAACGGATTTAGCTATACACACATTGCAGACAAAGTAGGGATACGAAATGCCAGTATTCATTACTATTTCCCTAACAAGGAGGATCTGGGAGAAGCGCTGATTACACGGTATCATAGACATTTTATTACTAAAGTCGCACAAATCGATGTAGAGACACAGAACAGCTTGGACAAGCTGCGCAAATTCACTTTACTCTATAGTGGCCCTGTCCAAGATTATCGTACTTGTCTAAGTGTCATGCTTTCTACAGACTTGGCTACCTTATCTGGCAAAGTACGAGATGGATTAGCTCAATTTTTCACCTCAAATTTAGAATGGTTGGAACATGTGATGGAGCAGGGACGACGCGAAGGGCATCTAAAGTTTGAAGGCGCCGCAGATGTGCGAGCCCATCAATTTCTAGCTTCACTCCAAGGTGCGCAGCTGCTTGCAAGAAGCTTTAGCGATGTTAAAAAGTTTGATTTGATTGTCGAGGGGTTGCTATCCGCCTTAACTTGAAAAAGTGAGCGGATTGTTTTTTTATATTAACCTATCTTTTAGTAGGTAAATGATTATATTTAAAAATAGCGTATCATTTTTTGAGAAATAAAGAAAAATAATGAAGGTAAATGTGCAGAAAATAAAAAACTAAAATCAATGATGAAATGAGGCAAATAAAATGAAAACTTTAGTCATCGTTACTCATCCGAACATGGAAGCATCCAATTGGAATAAAACATGGGTGAAGGCCTTGCAAGCTCAAGGTGATTACACGATCCATGAATTATATAAAACGTATCCAGACGAAAATATCGATGTTTCCAAAGAGCAGCAGTTGATTGAATCGCATGACCGAATTATTTTTCAATACCCGATTTACTGGTATAGCACACCTCCATTATTAAAAAAGTGGTTTGATACCGTGTTATTATACGGCTGGGCTTTTGGACCGGAAGGCGGCAAATTGACTAGTAAAGAAATCGGAGTTGCCGTCTCGACATATGGCACTAAGGAGTCGTATTCAAAAAGCGGTTCCAATCGCTTCACATTGGAAGAAATACTGCGCCCGGTTGAAGCGACTGCTCATTTTGTCAGTGCTGCTTATCTGCCTCACTTTGCTCTAAACGATGCCTCTAATGTTACGGATGAACGATTAGCAAAAAGTGCTCAAGATTATGTTCAGCATCTTAAAACTGTCAAACCGGTTGTCATGGTTTAAGAAGGATTTTGTATAAGGCTTTCTCCCTTGGGGGGGGGAAGTCTTTTTATTTATTGAAACGTTTAAGTTCAAAGACTCACAATTGTGCTACAATTATTTTCGTAATTAAAATGAATCCTTATCATAGAGAAAGAAGGGGTGTAAATGCTTATCCGATTGAATAAGGCTCTCGAGAAAGCAATGCCTTTTGTCACGCCAACGGCTGTTATTATCGGGCTAATTTGCAGTGTTTGGCTGCACAATCTTAGCTTTCTAGTACCATGGATATTTGCAATGATGACGTTCTTCGGTAGTATTGGCTCTAATTTTAAAGATTTACAGAAGGTGATGATGCATCCACTGCCGATTGTAGCTAACTTCATCATTCTGCATCTGGCGATGCCTTTACTTGGCTGGGCAGCCGGCTCGCTATTTTTTCCAGGAGATGATTTGACTCAGACTGGATTTGTTCTCCTATTCGTTATTCCTACCGGCGTAGTTAGCTTGGTGTGGGTCACCATATACGGAGGAAATATTGCGCTTACATTAGCGCTAATCTTGCTAGACACACTTTTATCTCCCTTTATTGTGCCACTTAGTCTTTCACTCATCGTCGGAGCGAAGGTACATATGGACCAATGGGAAATTATGAGAGGGTTATTCTTTATGGTTGTGATTCCCTCATTGATTGGCACGATTCTTAATCAATGGACCAAAGGCAGAATTAAAACCACCTGGGGACCACGGTTGGCGCCTTTTTCAAAAATAGGACTTTTTGTGGTCGTTGCTATTAACTCTTCGGTTATAGCTCCCTATCTGAAGAACATGAATGGACAGTTGGTTAAAATCATTGTTGTTTCTTTCGCTAGCGCTGCCATCGGTTATTTGGCGGGATGGCTAGTGTCACGGCTGATGAGATGGGAACGGGAAGTTACGATAGCCTTAACGTTTAATTCTGGGATGCGAAATCTGAGTGCGGGTGCGGTGCTTGCTATCAGCTTTTTTCCACCGCCAGTGGCGCTTCCTGTTGTAGCGGGCATGCTATTTCAACAAATTCTGGCGGCTGTATTTGGGCAGCGTCTGGCCAAAAGTTACGGTATAAACAATCAAACAGCCAAAGCAGCCTAATGAAGATGGTGCGTGAAATTGAAAAAGCCTTCAGAACCACTCGCAAAGTGGGCTGGAGGCTTTTATCGATATTTGCTTTACTGAATCATAGTAAAAGAGAAATGCTGATCAAGCGCAAAATTAATTGCGCCAAGTGCACCGCCGATTTCGGGTAAAACAGCTGTATTCACTGCGATTCCGGCAGAGAGGGCTAACATGGACCGCTGTTTCATGACTTTGGTAGCGGTTTGGACATAAGTGCTGCACATGCTAGGAATGGAACCCCCAAGAATAATGGCCTCAGGATTCAGCAAATTGACCAGATTGGCCAAAGCAATGCCGAGATAAGTGGCGGCATGGTTAATGATGCGTATCGCCAAAGCATCGCCCTGATCTGCGGCTAAGCAAACGTCCTTGGCCTGCAGGAGTTGGAGGTCGTTGCCTGCGATTACCCGGTTAAGCAAACTTTCTTCTTGTCCAGACCGTAGTTGCCTGCGGGCTTCCTGTTCAATCGCAGAAGCCGTCGAATAGAGGTGTAAACAGCCGTTATTTCCACATGGACATACAGGGCCATCCGGTTCAACCGTAATATGTCCGAGCTCACCTGCCCCGCCGAAAGAACCTGAAACCAACTGGCGATCATTAAAAATTCCAGCAGCAATACCAGAACCGACTCCGACATAGATCATGTGCTTGTAGCTGCTGCCCGAACCAAATCGGCATTCGGCAAGTCCACGTGCACGGTGCCTGTTTATGGCTACGGTGGGCCAACCAAGCTTAGTACTTACCATGTCCTCAATCTCCACGTTGGACCAGCCCAAATCTGAGGCGCTTTTAATAATACCTCGTCTTGTATCGACAAGACCGGGAACGCCCAGACCGAACAATTTGATGACTCCGATATCCAATTCTTTAACAAATTTTGCGGTTTGATCCGTCAATTCCTGGATCGCGATCTCGGGTAGAGGGGAGCTGACTGGTATTTTCGTAAGATGTATGACATTCCCCAGTAAATCAAACACACCAAGCGTCCATACTTGATTATCCAAATCTGCCCCCATAATGCCAGGTGCTCCTGGGACAAGTTCGAGTGAAATAGCAGGTCGGCCACCTGTTGACGGGGCTTTTTCTGTTTCTTTGACAAGATTACAATCCATGAGCTCGGAAATCGTGGAAGAGATGGTGGCTCTGCTCAGTTCGGTAACTTTGGTCAATTTAATCCGTGGCATGGAGCCGTGCATACGCAAAGCTTGAATGATGCTGGTTTTGGTGCCCTTTTGATCGCTTTTATATGGACTTATCATGAGTCTCACCGTCGCTATTTCATTATGTAATTAAACCGATTATACCTGAACCAATGCGAATAGTGGTAATGAGCTTACTTTAATAAAAATCAGAACAAAGTTCAATAATTTTATACGAATAATAAATGATGATAACAGAATATTATATGACTTAATTTAAATCTTGACATAAGTTACAGAATTACATTATGATATCCTCATACAATTGTAAGCGCTATTACGGAGAGGGTGGGATGAGAACGATGATCGTTTTAGGCGGGAATATGTATGATGATTCAACCATTGAGCATTTTTTGAAAGATGCAGCAGCTATTGGCTATGAGGGCGTAGAGATTCGTGGTGTTGGTGAATTGAAAGACGGTCATATCTCACAAGAACGAGCGGAGCAGATTAAAAACTTGCTTGAAGGTTATCGTCTTACGCCTATCAATCTTTCCCTGTTTGTAGGGAATTTTGCCTGTAATACGGAAGAGGAAAGTAGAGCTGAATTTCTGAAGTGGGAGCGCTATCTCAATTTTGCCAGAGCGATCGGTTGCGGTATGATGCGTTTGAATCCAGGATTCCAGCATTCTGATGAGGTGTCCAAGGAAGATTTTACGAAGGCCGTTAAGTGGTTCCAACAATGCGCCGATGCGGCAAGCAGCCGAAATATCCGGGCGGTTATTGAAATGCACCATGGCACGCTTTGTGATCATGCCGATTCTTCCATTGCTTTTGTAGAAGCGGTAGGGCGCAGTAATGTAGGGCTGATCATGGATCCGGTCAATTTGTATCAGGTACCGACTGATTATGGGATAGAAACCATTAAACGGTTAAAGCCATACCTCTTCAACGTTCATATCAAGGATATTGTGAAATTGCAAGGAAACCAGTATCCTTGGGCTTTCGAATATAGTGATTATGTGCCGCATATCGGCCGATACCATCGGGTCATACCCAAGCAGGGTAAGCAAGAAGATCAATACTTTTGTCATCGGCTCATTAATCAAGGAGGGATTGATTGGTACGAAGTGTTCCGAGGGCTGGAACAAATTGCGTACAGCGGTTACCTCACCGTTGAAAGTGTGAGCAAGCCTGGCTCTGATCTTCCCGTACACACCGAATTAGCTCAGCAATGTTACAACGATGTGCAGCACCTGCTTAGCATCACTAAATCTAATGTTAACGTATAAAAATTCGTTGAGGGAGTGTAGGCTGCTGTGGAACATTCCGAAAAACCCTATTCGTTTTCACTGTTTGTGAAGCACTGGAAAGATAAAACGGCTCCCGAGCTAGCCAGCTTTGTAAGCCGTATTGGCTTTGATGGCATCGAGCTTCCAATTCGAGCTGGATTTCAGGTAGAGCCTGAGACAGCTTGGCAAACGCTGCCGGTATTTGCAAAGCAGTTACGCGAGCAAGGGGTCAACATCTTTAGCGTTGCCGCTTCAACCGATGAATCGATTTTCGCCGCATGTTCAGAAGCCGGGGTGCCGTTGATCCGGATCATGGTCAATATCGATGAAGATGGCTATAAGACGACGGAAGAAAGGACCAAGCGGAAGCTGGAAGAGCTTGTCCCCCTTTGCGACAAGTATGGAGTGAAGGTAGGTATCCAGCAGCATTACGGAAACTATATCATCGATTCGAATGGCATTATGAAGTTGATGGAACCCTTAAGTTCCGATCATATCGGTGTGGTCTGGGATGCAGCGCACGATGCCTTCGCTGGGCAGCAGCCTGAATATGGATTGGACATCGTTTGGTCCCATCTGGCGATGGTGAATTTGAAAAATGGCTATTTTATGCGAAGCAATGGCCCCGAGGCCGAAACAGCGGAGTGGAAGCGTCATTTTACGACCGGTCGACACGGCATGGCGCACTGGCCAAGGATTGCAAGCTATGTGAAAAACAGAAATTATGCTGGCGTCATCTGTTTGACAGCAGAGTACACGGATTTGGCCAATAAGGACCGGTACATCACCGAAGATCTTGCTTATGCGAAGTCGCTTTTTAAGTAAAAGGAGGTGCAATGTGAATGGCAGCTCAGAGTGAATGGCATGTGGGTACTATCCCAGAAGCTGTCCCGCAAAGTAGATGGAAGCATGTGTTGCATGGACTTAGACGAGACAAATTTCTGTATTTATTAATTGCTCCAGGTTTGTTATTTTTCCTGATATTTAAATATGTCCCTATGTGGGGAGTCGTCATCGCATTCCAAGATTACTCGCCCTACATGGGGGTAACGGGAAGCCAGTGGGTCGGTTTTGACCATTTTATCCGCTTTTTCTCAAACCAAGACTTCTACCTATTATTTCGAAATACGATGGCTATAAGTTTGCTCAGTCTGGTGTTCTTTTTCCCGCTGCCGATTTTACTTGCCCTTTTATTAAACGAACTGCGCAATGAAGTCTACAAAAAATGGATTCAATCGATCGTCTATATGCCACACTTTCTTTCGTGGGTCATTATCGCAGGGATTACTTTCTTGTTGTTATCGCAATCTTCGGGGATTATCAATAAGATGTTAGTTAGTCTGGGGTTCGCCAAATACGACTTTTTAACGAATGCAAACAGTTTCTGGATATTGCTTACGGTACAGAACGTCTGGAAAGAGGCTGGATGGGGAACGATCATTTTCCTTGCTGCTATCGCGGGTGTCGATCCTGGACTGTATGAAGCGGCTAAAATGGACGGAGCGGGACGTTTTCGGCAAGCCTGGCACGTAACGCTGCCCGCAATCCGAAGTGTCATAATCATTTTGTTCATCCTCAAGCTCGGGCACATTATGGACGTTGGCTTCGAGCAGGTATTTTTGATGATGAACGGGGCTGTTTCGAGTGTGGCGGATGTATTTGAAACGTACGCTTACCGTCTGGGTATTCAGCAGGGACAGTTCAGCTTCAGTACTGCCGTTGGTTTGTTCAAATCTGTGGTTGGATTGATTCTCGTTATTGCAGCCAATAAGCTGGCTAAACGATTTGGTGAAGAAGGCGTATACTAATCTCCGCAAATAGGGGAAACGGGGTGAGAATAATGAATCGAAGATTAGGCGAACGCCTATTCGATACGGTGAATATTATTGTGCTCGGTATCATAGCGATTATTACCATTTTCCCGCTTTATTATGTCTTTGTTGTTTCGTTTACGGATCCGGCAGAGTACATTCAGAAACAAGGTTATCTCTTATTTCCGCAAAAATGGACACTCGATTCCTACAAATATTTGTTGTCTACATCAGCCTTTCAAAATGCAACGATGATCAGTGGTTTCCTAGCTACTGTTGGTACTGCGCTAAGTCTTGTGGTAACAGCTGCCTTGGCTTATGGGTTATCTCGTAAGCGGTTGCAGGGGAGAAGACTGATCATGTTATTGATACTAATCACCCTTTTGTTCAGTCCGGGACTGATCCCGCCTTACTTGCTGGTTCGTGACTTGGGATTGATTAATAGCGTCTGGTCATTGATTCTGCCAGTGCTGACAAGCGGATGGTACGTCATCCTCATGAAAAGCTTCTTCGACAGCATTCCTGTTGAATTAGAAGAATCCGCCATAATTGACGGATCCACCGATATCGGCGTGTTCTTCCGGATTGTCCTTCCTCTCTCTCTTCCTGCACTTGCCGCATTTGGATTATTCTATGCAGTGGCGTACTGGAACACATTCTTTAGTGCGGTTCTATACATCAATGATTATACCAAATGGCCGCTCCAGCTCGTGCTCCGCAATATGTTAATCGACTCATCGACGCAAGCTGGGGGATCGGCTGCTGCAGAGATGATGGCCGAACAAAGCATCCCTACCGAAACTTTAAAAATGGCAGCTGTCGTTATTGCGACGTTACCCATCCTGTGTGTTTATCCGTTCCTGCAAAAGCATTTTGCCAAAGGCGTCATGCTGGGTTCGGTGAAAGGATAATTTTTTTAAAATGAATGAGGAGGGTTCGTATGAAAGAAAATCAGAGGTCAATGACGAGCAAAGCGGTGCCTGTATCTCTAACCTTCATGATGGCAGCATCGGTCCTATCGGCTTGCTCAGGCGGAGCAGCACCAGCTTCAACAGCGGGAACAGGAACTGCAGCTGACAGCGGTCCACCAACAGAAATTAGCATTTTTACGGAGTTTAGCACACCGGAACCGCCAGCAGCTGATAATCCGGTAACCAAGGAATTCGAGAAGCGCACGAATACGAAGTTGACAATTACTTGGGCATCTCCAAACGCGTGGGAAGAGAAGCAGAACGTCATGCTGGCTTCAGGCGATATGCCTGATTTGATGAAAATCAAAGACATGAAGCAAACGCAGGCGATCACCATGATCAAGCAAGGTGCTTTTTGGGATTTGACGCCATATTTGAAGGATTATAAAAATTTATCGGCTTATCCGAAAGAGATCATGGACAGTGTCAAGGTAAATGGCAAACAATATATCCTGCCATCGGTACGACCGCTTCATGGGAGCAGCTTTTTCAATATCCGCCAAGATTGGTTGGATAACGTAGGGCTGAAGATGCCGCATTCCATGGATGAATTCTATACCGCTTTGAAAGCTTTCGTCGAGAAAGATCCTGACAAGAATGGCAAGGCTGATACGTATGGGTATAACGGAAAGAACTGGGAGAAAGTGCTTGATGTCTTTAATAAAAGTAATGGCAAGTGGAAAGAGCAAGACGGCAAACTGGTAGATACCGATCTAGAACAGGGAACTAGAGACGGACTCGTTTATCTGAACAAGATGTATAAGGATAAAATATTGCCTGAAGATTTCGTTGCTATGAAAACAACGGATTTTGAAAACATGGCGAAAGCAGGCAAAGTCGGCGTTCAAATGGATACCACGGAGGGTGTTTTCCGGGCTACGGAAGGCGCGCAAAAGCTTGATCCGAAAGCGGATTTTGTCGCTATGACTTATCTGGAAAGTGCAGCAGGCAAAATGGTTTCTACAGGCTCAGGATTCGCAGGGCTGTATGTGATTCCGAAAAAAGTGCCGGAAGCCAAAATGAAGAAAATCTTGGCCTTGATGGATTACGGTGCATCCGAGGAAGGCTTCGAATTAGCCTGTTATGGCCTTAAGGATATCCACTTCACCGTGGCGGACGGCTTCAAAACGGCTACAGAGCAAGCGGTTAAGGACAGTGTATCGCAAAGCTCGTTCGGTAAAATCTTCGAAAGATTCGATCCTTATTTATGGGCCTATCGCGTAGGTATGCCGAAAGCAACCTTTGAGCGTAATAAGAAAATTATAGATGAACGAGCAAATTATGGTGTATCTGACGTATCCATTGGTCTGATGTCCGATGTTGATTTAAAAATGGGACCAGACTTTAAGAAAAAGATGGACGATATGAAGGTTAAAGTGATTATGGGGAAAGAACCGATCGAATCATGGGATGCGATGGTAAAAACGTTTAAAGCGGATGCCAACTACATGAAGATGATAGATGAGTTTAATAAGTCCTATCAAGACAGGAAAAGCGGTAAATAAAGAGAAGAAGGAGTGGAGCATGCATGCTGCGTAAATTGCGCTTAGCCGTTGTCGGATTGGGACGTGTGGCGAAGTCCCATCTTCCGGCCATACGGGAGCTATCTAATCTCATTGAATTGGTTGCCCTTGTCTCTCGCGATGAAGGTAAACTGCGTCTTGAAGCCGAAAAGTGGGAAGGGGTGCAAACCTATACTTCCTATGATGACGCGGTAAATGATCCGGATATAGACGCTTTCTTGCTGCTGCTGCCGCACGACATTCACGCGGAATATTCGATTAAGGCGCTCCGTGCCGGCAAGCATGTGCTTGTAGAGAAGCCTATGGCGATGAATGTGCAGGAAGCAGAGGAAATGGCCGAAGCAGCGGAAGGTGGTAGCGTTACTTTAATGATTGGGCAAAGCCGCCGTTTTTATCAACCAGTGATGGAATCGATTCGCCAAGTTAGAAAGAAAGCAATTGGCGATTTGATCAACATCAATGCGATGCTTTTGGCGCATATGGATAAGCCGGCAGCAGATTGGTGGAAGGACGAATCGAAAATCGGAGGATTTATTATTCCCCTGTGGGGAAGCCATATTCTTGACTACATTCAATGGGCTTATGGCAGAGCTCCTCAGACGGTCTATGCGCAAGGACATTCCAATAACCCGAATTGGTCGGGTGAAGACGAAGTAGCGATTTCCATGAATTTCGGAGAAGGACAGATGGCGAATGTTTGGATGTCATTTAACGCAGGCTGCCGCCCTACCGATGAAGTGGGTCTTACTGGAAAGCGGATATGGTCGACACAGAACAGTATTTATGAGCGATATTTAATCGGTTCAAACGGGTTATTGCATTTGAAAGATGAATATGAGCTTAGCTTGAACGGAGAGAGGCTAGAATCCTGTGAGTCTACATTTCCTAATTTCAAATGGCAGCTTGAGGAATTCGCACTTGCCATACGAGAGGGACGTCAACCGCTGGCTTCAGGCCGGGAAATTATCCAGGTGATGAGGGTCATGGATGCTTGCTTTGAATCCATGCGGACAGGTCAGGTTGTGCAGCTCTAATCCTTAGATTGCCTAAGGAAAACGAAGGAGGACTTCTGCAATGAAATTAAAAACATTGGTGCTTTCACCGCAATCACGATTGGATGAAGTATGTTCGGATGCGTGCCGTGCGCGAATAAATAACTATTTCGAACCCGTATGGAATGAAACAGGACGTGACTATACACAGGAAGAGCTTGCAGAGCGGATTGCTGAGGCGGAAGTGATTATAACCAGTTGGGGCTCCCCCAGCCTGACAGACGAAATGCTAAAGAAGGCCGTTAAGCTTCGTGCCATCGGGCATGCGGCTGGAACGGTAAAGAACCTTGTTCCAAAGCAGATTTTCGCACAAGGGGTCAAAGTTTTCTCTGCAGCCCCAAGAATTGCATTAAGTGTGGGTGAATATTGTCTGGCAGCACTGCTATCATCTCTACGGTATTTGCCTGAATATGATTCCGCCATGCGGGAGGGAAAATGGAAAATTGCTGGATTGAAGGGAAGGGAGCTTACCGGGAGCACGGTGGGCATCATCTCAGCTAGCTCTACGGCTCGCGCTTTTATCAAGCTGCTCGCACCTTTTCAAGTCAAAGTTCTTATATATGATCCCTATTTAAGTGAAGAAGCAGCAGCTCGGCTGAATGCTAAAAGGGCTGCACTAGAAGAAGTTATGAGCTGTCCCATTATTTCGGTTCACGCGCCCAAGCTTCCCGCAACGGAAAGGATGCTGACCCGTGAATTGCTGGGGCTTATTCCGGACGGTGCTGTCTTCATTAACTCTTCTAGAGGTCCTGTAGTCGATGAGCAGGCATTCATGGAAGAGCTTCAAAGTGGACGATTCTTTGCTGCTCTAGATGTGTTTGATAAAGAACCTCTTGCCGTTGATCATCCTATCCGTTCTCTTCCTAATGTACTACTATCACCTCATATTGCTGGAGCCTCTGTGCAGGGACATCTTGCGTTGATGGAGGAAGTGGTCGAAGACATCATCCGAGGCCTGCGGGAAGAGAAGACGATGTATGAAGTGAACGAGAAAATGTGGGAAGTTATGGCCTAACAGATTACAGAAATCTTTTTATATAGGGAAGGAGAAATACGCAAATGGTTAGAAAAATGTCCGTTCCTCCCATGGAGTTGGTAGATTATGATGGTCCTGGAACGCAGATGTGTGCAGTTATGGACGCCATCGGGGAGATCAGCGTAAGACGGGCCTTGATTCCAGAACCCAAGGAAGGCGAAGTCAGGGTTAAGGTCAAGTGGGTAGGTATATGCGGTAGTGATGTAGAGGTATTCCGTGGTGCGCGTGAGCCTGAATTTATCTCATACCCAACCAGACTGGGACACGAAGTTGCAGGGGTTATTGATCAAGTTGGACCCAATGTCATTGGTGTCAAGAAAGGCGATCATGTTGCACTACGGTATGTTTGGGGGGCTTTCGCCGAATATGTGGTCTGTACGCCTTTTTCGCTTAAAGTGCTGCCCAAAGAGTTGCCGTTGATCGAGGGTTCGCTCATTGAAGTGCTTCCGGGTATTATCCATGCAGCAGAACTAGGAGACATTTCGCCTAATAAAAATGTATTAATTACGGGGCAAGGCGTTAGTGGTCTAGTCATGACGCAAGTCATCCATATGTTTAGTCCAAGAAATTTGGTCGTAACAGATCTATTTGACGAGAAGCTGGCGCTTGCACGCAAATATGGGGCAACCCACACGTATAAAATCCCCCATGAACATGCCGATACCATGGATATCGTGGGAGCCGACTTTCCAGACGGCTTTGATGTGGTTATTCCTTGTCTTCTGGAAGGAGAGGGCATGGTAGATGCTATTAACGCAGCAGCACAGAATGGACGAATTGTCATGTATGGATGCATTGGCACCTGTCACAAGCCAGTTGATTTCTTCAAGGTGCACAAAAAACGGCTGGATATCCTTTCAACGGAGCCTAAGCGAGACATCGATAACCGACGTTACTTCGATGAAGGACTGCGGCTGGTTCTCGACGGACTCGTTAACACCGAGGAAATGATTACTCACGTCGTTCCGCTTGCGGAAGTCGCCCGGGCCTTCCACTTGCGAAACGAACATAAAGGAGATACTATTCACGTCATGATTGACTGTGAGGTCAAATAGGATTTGATTAGGTGAATAATTAAATGAGGAGCTAAGCAGCTTGTATCTGCTTAGCTCCTATTTTTTTGCTGTAACGATGAGGAACATCGTTGCAGGGAGGGATAGGGCCTGTCGAGGCAGCCGTAACGATGTAAAACATCGTTAGAGGCCAGGCGGCGCGGGCGAAGCCCCTCTTGAATTTTCAGTTTTAATGCAAGCGCTCACAATACTTTGTTATACTGATAATAAATTCGTACAATTGGCGTAGAAGTATCAAGGAGGAAATTACCGATGCGTAAATGGCTTGTACCGGATGCAAATGTCAGACATAAGGTTTTTATTCGTATGCTAATCCCTTACCTTCTATTTATATGTATGCTGCTAGGTATAGGTTACATTGTCTACCGAGAAACCATTCATGTGATGGAGAAGGATGCCACAGAGAATCATAGGCTCGTTCTGGAGCAAAGCAGAGATATTCTTGAACGAAGAATGGATGAGATTACCTCGATCGGACGTCAAGTAGCCGCCAATACGAAAGTTATTCAATTCATGACGGTGACGGATCCATTTCAGGGGGCTAACACCTATTCCGTTCTCGATACGAATAAGAGCTTATATGATTTCAAACTTTCAAATAACTTTGTTTTTAACTATTATATTCTTTTTAAAAATAGTGACCTTGTTTTAACGCCGGGTTCTAGCTACACCATGGACGAATTCTTTAGCCGAATTGCTGTTTATGATGGCGGCGATACTGAGAAAATGCGAAAGAATTGGCTGCAGACTTACCACTCCCGTTCCTTTCTTCCGTCTGAACACATGAGTATGGCAAACAGCTCTTACCAAATGATGACGTATTTACAATCGTTAGGTCTACCAGGCAACCCGCAGGCAGTTATCGCGGTCATGATTGATCAAGCTGAGATCCGCAAGTTATTTCAGGGACTCAATTTATCGGATGGCGGATGGGCTTACATTTTGGATGATCAGGGGAGTATTATGAGTACGTTATCTGGCGAAAATACCGGACTTCCCATCCAACTGGCTGATTTAAAGGAAGACCATGGGATTGTGGAGCAAAAGCTGAATAATCAATCGATGATTATTACTTATACGAAATCAACGATAAATGGATGGACGTACGTTGTAGGTCAACCGAAAGTCATTCTTTTAGGAAAAGTTCATTATATTCAAAAGATTATTTTCTCATTAACACTGCTTTTTCTAGTGATTGGCGTATCCATGGCCTATTTTCTTGCTTATCGGAATAGCAAACCGCTTCGCAACCTCGCTCAGTCGCTTAGAGAACTCGTTGGAGGCGGAGTCAAACAGCATGATGTGTATGGTTTTATAAGCGAAGCTGTGTCGGGATTGGCGCTTTCTAACCGTAAACTGCAATCCGAGTTGGAGCTGCAGGTGCCTTTATTACGTGCCTCGTATTTCAGAAGGCTGATGCAAGGACAATTTCTGTCTACACGGGATGCCGATATCCTGCTGGGGCATCTCGGATTAGGGATGGAGGATGAGGATAGACAATATGTCGTCGCTCTCATTCGCATTCAAGGTTATGACAATGGCTATAATGAGCTGCTGCTCAAAGATCTGGATCGAGTCCGCTTCGCGTCCGCAGAGCTGATTAGAGAACTTGTAGGCTCAGATGGATTTGCCTATGATGTGTCGCAAGATCAAATCGCCGTCTTACTGAGTGTTTATTCGCATGACGCCAACAGGCATCGTGAGAACATAACGAAACTAATGGAACAGGTTTGTCAGGCCATTAACTTGCGGTTTCAAATTGTATCCGATTGTGGCATCGGAGGTTTCTGTGACCGAGTAACCTCAATTTCACGCTCCTACGAGCAGGCGAGAGAGGTACTGTTTGCCTTAGCACGGTCGGACAAGGATGGATTGCAATGGTTTGATGAACTCCCAACGGCGTTAAATGATTATCATTATCCGCAGGACATGGAAGGACGGCTGATGAATGTGGCATTGGCTGGAGAACAGGAAGAGGTTACGCGTCTATTACAGGCATTGTATACGGAAAATTTTGAAAACAGGCACCTTTCACAAACCGTGCTCCGACTATTTATTGGCGAACTGTGGGGCAATCTCGTCAAGCTTTTACGACAATTAGGCATGCAGGCTGAGGAGATTTACTCTCAAATTCAGCGTATAGATGGGGCAGAGCCTTCGTATGAGAGCTTGCAGCAGCATTTTGCAGCGATTCGTCTAGCTTATTCGAAAATTTGCCGGCATGTCATGGAGCAGCGATCAAATCGTAACATTGAATTACTCGATAACATCCGTATGATGCTTCAGAAAGACTTTGCAGACAAAGCGTTATGTCTGGATGAAGCGGCTGATCGACTTCGTGTATCCAAGGTTTATTTGTCGCAGTTCTTCAAAGATCAGACAGGCATCAATTTCTCAGATTACTTGGAGCAATTGCGCATGGAGCAAGCGAAGCAATTGTTAAGAAATTCGGAATACGCCATTCAAGAGATTGCAGATCAAGTAGGATACTCCTCATCTAATACCTTCTGCCGGGCGTTCAAACGACTGCATGGAGTAAGTGCAACGGTTTATCAAAGGTCTGTAGAAGTGAATTTATAGCGAGAAGTTAACATTTGCACATCAATAAAGCGATTGCACATACTCAAATCCTAAGGATTGCACAGGAGTTAAACGTTTTCATATATACAGGCAACTTGGGGAGCCCTTACATTAAGGTTATACAACGACGAGGGGAGGTTACCCAATTGAAAACGGTGGCAAGTGCAAATACGCTGGCAAAAGCGAATACAGGGATTAAACGAATGCCATTCTTAAAGAAGCTGCAACGCAGTTGGCAGCTGTACGTTCTACTTGCGCTGCCTGTTCTTTACATTATCGTGTTCAAGTATTATCCGATGTACGGCGCGCAGATTGCTTTCAAGAATTTTATTGCTTCAAAAGGAATCACAGGCAGTGATTGGGTGGGTTTCAAGCATTTCATAAGATTCTTCAATTCGTATGAATTTGGCACCCTTTTAAAAAACACTTTAGTCCTTAATTTCTACAGCTTGCTTGCAGGTATTCCGTTCCCAATCATTCTGGCACTGGCAATCAATAACATCCAAAACAAGTGGTTTAAGAAATCAGTTCAAATGATTACGTATGCTCCGCATTTCATCTCTGTCGTCGTAATGGCTGGGATTGTTCTCGTGCTTCTGGATCCAGAAAAGGGGATTGTCAATCTACTCTTAGGGGTGTTTGGCTTTGAGCCCATTCACTTCATGGCGAAGCCAAGCTATTTCAGTTCCGTCTTTGTCTGGTCGGGGATATGGCAAAATGTTGGTTTCTCTTGCATCATTTACTTGGCAGCGCTTTCAGGTATTGACCCGTCTCAGCATGAAGCTGCAGTAATCGATGGTGCTAGTAAATTCAAGCGGATTGTGCATATCGATATTCCTGGCATTATGCCTGTTGTCATCATTTTACTTATTTTGAACACAGGGCATATTATGGATTCTGGCTTTGAGAAGGTATTGCTGCTACAAAATCAATTAAACCTTAGGACGTCAGAGGTCATTGATACGTATGTGTATAAGGTGGGTCTTGCTTCACAAGCTATGAATTACTCTTACTCGACTGCCATTAACTTATTCAAATCGGTTGTTGGACTTGCCATGCTCATTATTGTCAATCAAATTGCGAAACGTGCAAAGCAAGAAAGCTTATGGTAACGGTGTAGCAGGGGAGGTGCACGGAGGTATGAAAGAGTCACATATTCTCGAAACACGAGGTGACAAATGGTTTAATTGGGTCAATGTGCTGCTGATATCCCTGTTTCTTGTGGTCATTTTGTACCCGCTAGTGTTTGTTGTAAGCGCTTCTATCAGTTCACCTGATGCTGTGATCTCGGGTAAAGTTTGGCTTTGGCCGGTACAACCTACCTTAGAAGGATATGCGGCTGTTTTTAAGCACAAATTGATTTGGAGTTCCTTTCGAAATTCAGTCTTCTACACGGTTGCGGGTACGTTACTCAGCGTTGTACTAACAATTGCTGCTGCTTATCCATTATCTAGAGGAGATTTGTTCGGTAAAAACTGGTTTATGCTGCTGTTCGTATTCACGACCATGTTCTCTGGCGGGCTAATTCCTTCTTATCTATTGGTAAAAGATCTTGGGATGCTGAACACAGCGTGGGCTATGATTATTCCCAGTGCGATGAGTGTTTTTAACATTATCATTACACGAACCTACTTCAAAACGACACTGCCGGATGAAATGCTCGAAGCTGCTCAGATCGATGGATGTAACGATTTCCGATATGTTTTTTCAATTGTTCTGCAGCTGTCAGGTCCCATTATCGCCGTTGTTGCCCTTTATTCCGCGGTGGGATATTGGAATCAATATTTCAATGGTTTATTGTACCTGGATAGTCAGAAGTTATATCCTTTGCAATTAGTCCTCAGAGAGATATTGGTGCAAAACGAAGTTGATGCTTCCATGTTGGACATGAAAGAGATAGCCGCTCAAGAGGGTTTACGCGCACTTTTGAAATACTCGCTAATTGTCGTTTCATCTCTGCCATTACTGCTCGTTTATCCATTTGTGCAAAAGTACTTCATTAAAGGCGTTATGATTGGCTCTTTAAAAGGATAAATAAGGGAGGTCGTTTTTGGAATGAAAAAAATATGGGGTATGGGATTAAGTGTTCTTATTGCAAGCGGGGTTGTACTCGCAGGATGCGCAGATAAACAAGCAGATGCACCTGCAGAAGCAACGAAGGATCCGGTGAAAACCAGCAATGTCACAGCAGCGGGAGAATTGCCGATAACCAAAGAGAAAACGACGATTAAGGTACTAGTTAAGGGCTTTCCAGGTGTAAGTGACTATGCCAACAATGAGTTCACGAAATATTTGGAAGAGAAAACGAATATTCATATTGAATGGACCGTTGCTCCTGAGAAGTCAGCTGTGGAAAAACTGAACCTCGTACTTGGCAGTGGTGATCTGCCTGATGTCATCATGGGATTCGGGATTTCGCCAACCCAACAACTGATCTATGGCACGCAAGGAGACTTCCTGGATCTCGCACCCTATATTAATCAATACGGCGTTGAAACGAAGAAAATGTTCGGTATCGTTCAAGGGGTTAAGGACGAGATTACAGCACCTGGAGGTAAAATTTATGGTTTGCCTCAAGTGAATGAGTGCTATCACTGCTCGATGTCGCAAAAAATGTGGATTTACCAGCCTTGGTTAGATAAATTAGGTCTCCAAATACCGAAAACAACAGACGAATTGTATAACGTATTGAAAGCATTTAAGACGAAGGATCCGAATGGAAATGGAAAAGCAGACGAGATTCCATTGTCAGGTGCGGCGGTTGGGCCTAACGTAAATATTGATTCATTTATCATGAACTCATTTGTCCTTGACTCTGGAATTACTACACGCTTATATGTTGACAATGGAAAGGTCACGACATCGGTTAATACACAGGGCTGGAAAGAGGGTCTGACCTACCTCCACAAGTTATACGCGGAAGGCTTGATTGCACCGCAATCGTTCACACAAGATCGGGATCAAGCGAAAGCGATGGGCGAGAACCCGGATATTAACATTCTAGGTGGCGAAGTTTCGCAGCACAATGGGATATTTACCTCATTTAACGGACCTAGCGGCAGATGGTTGGAAGTTCAATCGGTTCCTTCATTAAAAGGACCTGCAGGTGTTCAAACGACACCGTGGAAATCAAGCGTATTACAAGGCTATTATGTCGTAACACGTACAGCCAAGAACCCAGAGGCCGCATTCCGATTAGGTGACCTGCTTTATAATACGGAGATGACGTTACGTCAAACGATTGGGCGACCTGGCACAGAATGGGATTATGCAGCAAATGGAGAGATGGGCATCAATGGCAAACAAGCCATTTGGAAAACGCTTCCAAGTGCCATCCCAACCAACGCAGCCAACAATATCAATTGGAGCGGGCAATCTGCACCGTCACTTCGTTCCAATGATTTCCGGCTTGGGCAGATGGCAGATCCGAAAAATCCGCAGGAAGTTAAGCTCTTTACAGAGACCAGAAATAACTATGAACCATATAGACAAAAGCCAGAGTCTGTCCTTCCAGCGTTGTTCTTCTCGAACGATCAAGCTACAGAGCTTGCAGATCTAGAGAAGACTCTAACGGATTATATCAATCAGATGATCGCTCGTTTCACAACAGGTGACGCCAGCATTGATAAAGAATGGGACGGTTATGTGAAGAAACTGAATGATATGAATCTGAAGAAATATTTAGACATCTATCAAGCTGCTTATGATGCGAAAATGAAGAAATAATGTTCGAGCGAAAAGCATGGAGACATCCATGCTTTTTGAACTGTCCAATAAAGCTAGGAGGAGAAATCGATGCCATCCAAACCAAACATTATTTATATACTGGCAGACGATATGGGGTACGGCGATATTTCCTATCTGAACAAGAATTCCAGAATAAATACGGTTCATTTTGATCGATTGGCAAAGGAAGGGATCACATTTACGGATGCCCATTCCTCATCGGCCGTGTGTACGCCATCTCGTTATAGTATCTTAACTGGAAGATATAATTGGCGTTCATCTCTCAAGAAGGGCGTTCTGAATGGGTTCTCCGCTCCTCTAATTGAGGAAGGCCGAATGACAGTCGCTAGTTTACTTCGTGAGCATGGATATAAGACGGCTTGTATCGGCAAATGGCATTTGGGCATGGAATGGGCGAAGGCAGGCGACGGAGAGAGTGAAATTGATTATCGAAAACCCATTCAATACGGTCCGATAACCCATGGATTTGATTATTATTACGGGATTAGCGCATCACTGGATATGCCCCCTTATGTCTATATCGAGAACGACCGGGTTACTCAGCTGCCGAATCGTATGACTCGTAACGACGATCCGATGGCTTATTGGCGTGAAGGGGCTACTGCACCGGATTTCGAACATCACCAAGTGCTGCCTAAACTTACGACCAAAACGGTGGAATGGATGGAGCAGTATAAGGATGAGCCTTTCTTCATCTATTTCCCGTTACCTGCTCCGCATACGCCAATCCTTCCAACAGAAGCGTTCGTTGGTCAATCTGGAACGAATGCTTATGGTGACTTTGTTCTCATGTGTGACGATGTGATCGGTCAAATTATGAATAAACTGGATGAATTACAGCTGTCCGATCATACGATTGTGATCTATACGAGTGACAATGGCTGCTCACCTCGAGCTAATTATGAAGAGCTTGCAGCATTCGGACATCATCCTAGCTATATTTTCCGCGGTCATAAAGCAGATATATATGAAGGCGGACATCGGATACCGCTCATTGTGAAATGGCCACAGCGCATACAAGCTGAGCGCATAAGCGATGAACCCGTCTGTTTAACGGATTTGCTTGCAACAGTTGCAGACATATTAGAAGTTCCTTTACCCCCAGATGCGGGTGAGGATAGTGTAAGTAATCTGCCCATTTGGGCTAATCTTCCTTATGAGCAACCCTTGCGAGAAGCCATTGTTCATCACTCTATTCAGGGGGCATTCTCTATCAGGCAAGGGAAATGGAAGCTGGAGTTATGTCCAGGCTCAGGCGGATGGAGCTTTCCGAAGCCTGGGGAAGAGCCAGAAGGGGCGCCGCTGTACCAATTGTATGATCTCAACGAAGATATTGGAGAAATGAATAATTTGATCGATGCTTATCCCGACATCGCCCAGGCCATGAAGCTTGTCCTCGAAAGATATCAGGAGTCGGGGAGAAGCACATCCATTTCAAATGTGAATGAAACGATTAAAAAAGAAATCCGTACTGGAGGCGCTTCGTGTTCGTTCGGTGAAATTTGGGCTTCCAGCGACGCCTAATTTCTCGGATCAAATTCCTCCTTATGTTCTTGACGAGTCGAAGTTTCAACCAACACTTGATGTGCCTGCTTATACGGAAACGCGCACGTTTCTAGGTTATCGGCGCAGCGATGCTCGCGGCGTTGGCACCCGCAACGGTGACAAACCAGATGGTTGAAGCGTATTTACGCGAGCACAATTATCCACTAGATGAGAAATGAAAAAGGAGCTAAGCGGCCTATCCGTACTTAGCTCCTTTGTATTTGGCATCCACTCTGACCGTTAGCGTATAGCCTTCATCGCTAGGGAGTTGTTCACGTGCCTGATTCTTTAATGACAAATGCTTTTACATACTTCTCCTTCGTAAAATAGGAGTTGCTACGTTGCCAGACGTCCGATAAGGCCGTCTCGGGTGAGGAAATCGTGCTGGGATGGGTGGATGGAGGGGTGAGAGAGTCGAAAAAGCCGTCTCAGTAGCAAAATGTGATTTGCTACGTTGCGAGACATACGATAAGGCCGTCTCGGGTGAGGAAATCGTGCTGGGATGGGTGGATGGAGGGGTGAGAGAGTCGAAAAAGCCGTCTCAGTAGCAAAATAGGAGTTGCTACGTTGCGAGACATCCGATAAGGCCGTCTCGGGTGAGGAAATCGTGCTGGGATGGGTGGATGGAGGGGTGAGAGAGTCGAAAAAGCCGTCTCAGTAGCAATTATCTCTCCCACCACCTGGATAAGCGGCGTCAATTATGCAGTTCATATTTGATTTCTTAGAACGTGCGTTCTATAATGGGCTTAACATCTTACTGACAAAAGAGAAGCCATAATAACATATAAAAGGAGATAGTGGTATGACCGAATTTTGGGAATCAAGTTTTATCGAAAATCAAAGGATGTGGGGATTTGAGCCTGCAGACTCCGCCATCTTGACTAAGGACTTCTTCCTGGAGAAGAATGTTAAGGATATATTGATACCTGGTATCGGATATGGAAGAAATGCTAAGGTTTTTATTGACAATGGGATACATGTTACTGGTATTGAAATTTCAAAAACAGCGATTGATCTGGCAAGGCAAGAAGGGCTCAGTATTGATATTTTTCATGGTTCAGTGGCTGATATGCCTTTTGAGAACAAGCTGTATGACGGCATCTTTAGTTATGCGCTTATTCACTTATTGAATGAAGGCGAGAGAGAAAAGTTTATTAAAGATTGTTATAACCAGTTAAAGCCGAACGGATATATGATTTTTACGACGATTTCAAAAGAAGCCCCGATGTTTGGAAAGGGTAAACCATTGGGTAAAGACTATTTTGAGGTCTACGAAGGCGTAAAAATGTTTTTTTATGATGCTGACTCTATAGCACAAGAGTTTGGGAAATATGGGTTGATAGAATTTTCAGAAATTGTTGAGCCACATAAGAATATGGAAAGTAAACCGCCATTTAAATTTTTAATGGTAAAATGTAAAAAAACGTCCTGATAGGATGTTTAATAAAGGTTTTTAACCATTGGAGACGAATACACTTACTATCACTTGATTGAACTAGGGGATATTTACTCATGAAATTAAAAGAATACTTAATTGATTCCTTCATGAATTTAACATCCGATGGGATTGTAATCGTCGATATAAACGGAACTGTGTTAGAAGTGAATAAGAAGTTTGAAGAGCTGCATGGTTGGACGAGGGAAGAGGTTATTGGACAAGTATTGCCGATGACACCTGATGCATTCAAGGAGGATGCCCTTAAATTGTATCAATCCTTAATAAACGGCGAGCAAATCAAGGATTTTGAAGCGTTAAAGCTTAAAAAAGACGGGACGACATTTATTGCGAATGTGTCGGTCTCGCCTTTGAAAGATAACGATGGATGCATAGTTGGCTTTATTGGTTTAGAAAGAGACATCAGCGAAAAGAAGAGAGTGGAAGAGGAGCTTCTTGAAAGAGAGAAACAGTACAGAAGGCTGCTCAAGCTTAATCCCGAACCCATTGTCTTGCATAAAGACGGGCTCATCCAGTTTGTGAATGATGCTAGCTGCAAGCTGTTTGGCGGAGCTTCATCCGATGAGTTCGTAGGTGAATCCATCTATGATTATTTCTGTCCGAAGGATAAGGAAGTGATTATAGAGCGACTTGAACAGATCATGCAGATGGATAATTACAGTGATTTTGTCGAGCGTAAGATGCGCAAGAAGGATGGCACTCTTTTTGATGCGGAAATATCTTCGATCTATGTTCACAAAAATATTGGGTATCCGGTCATGCAGAGCGTAATTCGCGATCTCACGGAGCGCAAGAAGTCGGAAGAAGCAATTATCAGATCAGAAAAGCTGTCGCTCATTGGTCAACTTGCCGCTGGGATCGCACATGATATTCGGAATCCATTAACTTCGTTAAAAGGGTTTGTCCATTTGCTAAAGACTAAGAATGCCGACTATGTGGATGTCATGATGGAAGAGCTCGAACATATCAATTATGTCGTCAATGAATTCATGACGCTGGCCAAGCCGCATCTGAGTTATTACATGGCGAGTAATCCTGGAGAGCTTGTACAAAGTGTCATTGCTTTTCTACAGCCCCATGCTCATCTGTATAACGTCCAAATTCAAGTGAACACGGATCAAGACATCCCCGCCATTTATTGTATTCCAGACCAAATTAAACAAGTCTTAATTAATATTTTGAAGAATGCGATTGAGTCCATGGTCAATGGTGGATTGATACAAATATCAGTTAGAAATGAATTGAATCAACGATTAATTATTTGCGTCGAAGATCAAGGAGTAGGTATTTCTGAAGATAAGCTATCTCAGTTGGGGGAGCCGTTTTTCACGACAAAGGCCAATGGTACGGGTTTAGGGCTAATGGTTTGCAAACGAATTATTCATGGTCATGATGGAGAATTGTCTATTCAAAGCCAAATTAACCATGGAACAACCGTGCAAATTGAACTGCCCATAAAAAAATAAGAATGGCATACAGATCATATCCCCTTCAGGTAAACAGTACGAAACAAGGTACTGCCGTTTACTTGGAGGGGTATTTTAATGTAACCTTGCGCTAGCTTCGTTGTAAGTCTGGTTGAACAAACCGCATTCTTGCTTTATCATATGAGGAAAGGATTTACAAATGGAAATTTGTAAGCGTTATCAATTAATATTCACCCAAATACCAGCCCTTATTGTACACGGAGAAAAGGAGATAACCATGCGATTCTTACAAGGTAACATATCAGCCAGGTTCAAGGTGATTTATGGTGTTTTTTTCCTAGTCATCATCTCATCAACCGTGTGGTTGTCTTATTTAAGCTCGAAAGGAGGTATGGAAGATCAGCTGCGTCGCACGAATACAGCGCTGCTTCATCTGAGCGAGCAGAAGATTGAAATGATGCTGCGTGAAATTGATACGAGCACGATTAATTTCATACAAGAACCGGATGTCGAGTTTTTCCTAAATGGCCGATACGCGAGCGATGAGCTGCGCCTTAATTACTTCCGTATTCTGAATACGCGGTTTAAGACGCTGATGTTTGCGAACAGTAATATTTCCTCATTTTATTTGTATTCTCTAGCGAACAAGAGCTTGTTGACGGATGTGACGTATTCTGATGAATCCAGCTTCTACGATATGGCCTGGCATGATGCTTATGTTAGCATGAATGGCTATGGCGAATGGCTTGATACCAGGAAGGTAACGGAGGTCAGCTCAGGACTGCAAATTGAGAAAAATATGATTACCTTGGTGCGCAGTTACCCGCTGATCAGTTTGCCGCAGTTCCGGAAGGGCGCCATTATTGTCAATGTCGCGGAAAGTACGCTTTCCAATCTGATTCAAGATGTGGATCAGCAAAGGGCAGGTCAAACGTTAGTCATTAATGACCAAGGGACGATTATTTCCTCACAGAACAAAGAGCATCTGTTTCACTCCTACAGCACCATTCCCGGCGCTCCAAAGCTCAGTGAATTTAAGGATAATGGATATATCACAACGCATTCGAAAAGCGGGAGTTACACGACGTTTTATTTGACTTCTAATTACAATGGCTGGAAATACATCAGTATTGTCCCTGATCCCGAGATGAACCGTCCGTTAATGATTGTCCGCAATTTACTGCTAGTGGTGACAGCGGGGATGTTCTTGCTAGCTATTGTCATTGTATTTGCAGTAAGCAATTACACGTTCCGACCGCTTGAACTGTTCTTTCACTCTGTAGCGGGTAAGAAATCAGTCCGTTCTGGCGACCTTACCTACATGGAGCAGTTTTTCAAACAGATGATATCTGACAACGAATCCTTGCAAAAACAAATGAATGACAGCTTGCCCGCGCTGAAATGGCGTCTGATCATGAGTCTGCTGATGGGGGATAAAACGAATTACGATCGGATGAAGCCGTATTTCCATACGCTCGGTATAGACTTATATCATAAACAATTCATTGTACTCGTCATTGAACTGGATCGCATCGAAGAGAATCACACTCCGCGGGATGTCTATTTATTTACGTATGCCATTAGCAACGTTGCGGATGAACTAATCGCTGGAGTAAGCAAGGGCACTTCCGTGGAATTAACCGATGGCCGAGTCACCGTCATTATGAGCTTCGAATCGGAAGATTCGCAAGGCAATCAAATTCAAGCCCTGCAGGTTGCTGATCTGGTCAAGAATTATGTAGGGATTCATTTTAAACAAACAGTAACCATTGGGGTAGGCAGTCCACATTCACATCTGGAAGGTATCCAGCTTTCCTATGAAGAAGCGCTGAATGCGTTGAAATACAAGTTGATTATGGGGGATAACACCGTTGTCTCTATCGACGATATCGCGGGCAGTAATTATAACGAGAAATTTTACCGGATAACTGCGCTAATTGAGTCTGTCGTCAACCTGATTCGCGAAACAGATAAAGTAAAGCTTCGTTCGCAGCTAGATAAAATTTTTGGCGAGGTCGTAGCCAGCAATGTTCCTCCTGAGTTAATTAAGCAGATGTGTATTCAGATTATCATGAAATCCATTAAGGCCATATCGGATAAGGGGCTTGAGATCAAAGAATTCCTGGACCCGAAGGAAAATATATATGATCGCATTGAGTGCTGCGTGAAAGTTGCTGAGCTGAAGAGCTATATGTCTGTCTTCCTGCATCAGCTCATTGTGCGGACCGAAGAGAAGCGGCTTTCCAAAGGGCATCACGATACGATTGGGCAGGTTCTAGCATATGTCGAGCAGCATTATATGGATAGCGACCTTTCGCTCAATCTGTTGGCGGAGCAATTTGAGTTAAGCGTTCCTTATTTAAGCAAGCTCTTCAAGGAAACGACGGAAACCAATTTCATGGATTGTCTGATTCAGATCCGTATGGAGAAGTCAAAGGAGCTGCTGCTCGGCTCGAAACTGAAGGTCAACACCATCGCGGAGAGCGTAGGTTACAACAATGTTCAGAGCTTTATACGTATTTTCAAGAAATATACAGGCCAAACACCAGGCGATTTCCGGGAAAATCTTAAAAAAGGCGAAGATGATAAAAATGGCGAATTGGAATCCGGTTAAAAAAGGTGTGTGTTTTTAAAAAGTGTCTATTTTCGAAATAACCATAAAAGCGCTACCATAAAGGTGCAAGTCATTGACCTGAGAGGAGGTAGGACATGAAATCACGAACCGTCGGGGCCACCACCGCACAAGCGAATGCCGGAAAGAAGGAGCAAACGACTAAGCTTAAACTGGCTTGGAAGTATGTGAAGCGGGACAAATATTTATATCTATTGCTGCTTCCCATCTTTGCTTACTATTTCACATTTAAGTACACACCGATGTTTGGTGAGATCATTGCCTTCAAGAATTATCGTTTTGCAGATGGGATATGGGGGAGTCAGTGGGTTGGCCTGAAACATTTCAACAGATTGTTCACGAGTCCAGATTTCTTCAACGTATTAAAAAATACGCTTTTGCTGAATGTGTACAGTATCGTATTCGCTTTTCCAGTTCCTATTGTGCTGGCTGTACTCTTAAATGAAGTCCGGTTGGAATGGTACAAGCGAACGATTCAGAATCTTCTCTACATTCCGCACTTCATCTCCTGGGTGGTACTTGGGGGAATTGTTATCGCGCTGCTGTCTCCTTCCACGGGGATCGTCAACTTTGCTTTGGTGAAGTTGTTTGGCATAGAGCCGATCTATTTCATGGCAAGCACTTTCTGGTGGCCGATTACGTTCATCTTGTCCGGAATATGGCAGAATGCGGGTTGGGGAACGATTCTCTACCTTGCCGCTATGGCTGGTATTGACCCTCAGTTGTATGAAGCAGCGAAGATTGACGGAGCAAGTAAGCTTCGGCGCATCTGGCACGTTACACTGCCGGGTATCCGATCCACGATAGCGATTCTGCTGATCCTGCGTGTGGGTCAGATGATGGATGTGGGATTCGAGCATATTTTCGTGTTGCAAAATAAAGCGGTTTCAGAGGTTGCGAATGTAATTAGCACCTATGTATACCATGTTGGTCTTGAAGGCGCACAGTACAGCTATACGACAGCGCTTGGCCTGTTTCAATCCGTCATTGGTTTGATCTTGGTTGTCAGCGTGAATCGATTAATTAAAGCCTTAGGCGAGAATGGGCTATGGTAGGAGGGGAATGCGGTGTCCGGCAGTCAAAGCTCGTCAGTTAAACTGGTTTATGGTGTCATCTATGTGTTTCTGGCGGTACTTGCCATGATGACTTTGTTCCCATTCATTCATGTGTTAGCTACCTCTTTAAGCAGTTCTCGGGCCATTATGTCAGGTGAAGTCTTCTTGTGGCCGAAGGAAATCACATTCACTTCTTTTAGGAACTTGATTGAAGACGGCCAGCTGTTTAATGCCATGAAGAATACATTAATCATTACAATTGTGGGGACTTCCATCAACATTGTAGCAACCATCATGGCGGCCTATCCGTTAAGTCGCAAGCGGCTCAAGGGCAGGAATGTCCTGCTAATGATCATAACGTTCACCATGCTGTTCGGCGGAGGGCTCATCCCTAACTATATCCTCATCAAAACGCTGGGCATCATGAACTCTTACTGGGCACTTTGGCTGCCTGGGCTGCTCAGTACGTACAACTTCTTCGTAATGAAATCTTTCTTTGAAGGGTTGCCGCCGGAACTAGAGGAATCCGCAGCGATTGACGGAGCGAATGACTTGTTCATTATTTGGAAAATTATTCTTCCGCTCTCTATGCCGATTATTGCTGCGCTGACGTTATTTTATTCAGTAACCTGGTGGAATTCGTATATGAATGTTCTCATGTATATCACGAATTCGGGTAAGCTGTCACTGATGGTGAAGCTGCTGCAGATGATCGATACGACAAGCCAGAATCTGCTGAATACGAATGCGACCAGCGGGAGCGAAGGCGCTTCTATTCAAACCATGGTAACCCCTGAGGGATTAAGGGCTGCTGCGATCATTATCTCAGTGTTGCCGATCCTGTGTGTATATCCATTCTTACAGAAATATTTTGTTAAAGGCGTCTTGATTGGTTCGATTAAAGGCTAATAGAAAAAATCCATTCATATTGTAGGAGGCAAAATTTGATGATTAAACAAAAGCACGTAGCTTTAACGCTAGTCGCTTCTTTATTCGCAATTGCAGCTTGCTCCTCACCAAGCAGCACAGATAATTCAGGCAAGACTTCAGGAGAGAATAAGAAGCTGGAGGTTAGTGTATCCATCCTTGACCGCGGCCAAGTGGCGAGCGACGAAGGAACTTATGAGAGCAACCGGACGACCAAATACATCAATGAGAAATCGGGCATTAACGTGAAGTGGGTTCCGATTCTCCGGACAGAATCTACAAAGAAGTTAAATACGCTCATTGCTGCAGGCGAAGCACCTGATATGATGTGGGAATTCGGCCGTGATTACATGGCGACATTGAAGGAGCAGGGAGCTATCCAACCAATCGACGATTACATCGAGAAATACAGCACCTCTTACAAAGCATATTTGAAAGCGCATCCAGAGTTGAAGCCGTACACCATGTTTGATGGCAAAACCTATATGGCGACCAGTGCACGGGGCATTGACTCCATTGCGAATCATGGCATGTGGATCCGCCAAGATTGGCTCGATAAGCTGGGGTTAAAAGCACCAACGACGATGGATGAATTTGTCAATGTGATGCGGGCTTTCAAGGATAAAGATCCTGATGGCAACGGTAAAAACGATACGTTGGGAGCTGCCTTCAACTATAACTACGCAGGCATAATTCAGGCAATGTATGCGTCTAACAAAAGTACCTGGTATCTTGAGAATGATAAAATCGTGTACGGCGGCCTAACGGAGCGGTATACGGACGTACTTACTCAGCTTAAACTTTTCTTCGACGAAGGGCTAATCGACAAGGAATATATTACGGACAAGAACTTCCAGAAGGAAAGACAGCTGTTCGTAACAGGTAAAGCAGGCATCTATTTCGCTAGCTGGAATATTGGTGCTGAATACCGTGAATTGAAGCAAAATGTCCCTGATTCGAAGCTTGTGCCTCTAGAGCCGGTATCAACCAAGTATGGGAAGTTCGGCTTGTATCAAGAACCGCCGGCAAACCGTTTGATTGTGTTTAATAAAGACATGAAAAATCCGGAAGCTGCCATCAAACTGCTGGACTGGTGGATCGACAAAAACTGGTTCGATGTCAGGTTCGGCACGGAAGGTACGCATTACAAGCTGGTTAATGGTGTTCCTCAAACAATTGATGCCGAGAAGAATAAGAAAGAAACGATCTATGCGCCAGAGTATGCCGTGCTTGATCAGTGGAGTCCCAAACCTGAGGATTTCGCGGTAATGGCAGCGACGGATGCGATTTCACAGGAATATGCCAAGGTGCAGGGTGAATCACTCAAGGTAGCTATGAAGAATAAATACAGACGCGATATTCCGTTTAACCCGACGTTCCCTGAGCTGAGTGAGACTTCTACTTCCTACGGTCCTTTGTCTGATGATATTGAAACGAAGGTCATTACAGGTGGTGCGCAATATTCGCCGCAATGGGGGATGGAGCAGCTTCGCAAAGAATGGAAACGTCTCGGCGGCGATAATGTCGATAAGTTAGCGCAAGAGTGGTATCAGAAAAATGTGAAGAGCAAGTAAGCTTCATAGACGGCAAAGCAGCCTCCCGATTCGAACAGGAGTTGGGGGGCTATTTCATACGGATAAAGGAGTGTAAATCACAATGACAATTGATCCGAACTTCATGCTGCTGGGGCAGCTTGATAGATGGCATGAGGAATACACGCCCGAGCTGCGAATGGTTCGAAAGCCTTTCCATACACCGGGCTATCATAGCACGTTGAAAAATGTAGCGTTTACGCATCCCACCTTGGCAGCCTGCGTCTATGCTCTGGGATTGCTGGACAGCCGCCAGCCTCATCATGTAGAAAGAGCTCAGGGAATACTTGAGCAAGTGATCAGCCTGCAGGATCAGAATCCAGAGCATGCTACCTTCGGCATATGGTCTTGGTTCTACGAGGAGCCGCTCGAAATGATGGCTCCGCCAGACTGGAATTGGGCGGACTTCTGCGGGAAGCGGCTGGTGCTGGCCGAGCAGAGGCATTTCGATCTCCTGAGCTCGGAGCTGCGCGAGCAGATTCGGCATGCGCTTTTTTGTGCTTGCGATGCCATTATCAAGCGTAATGTCGGTCCTAGCTATACGAACATTGCCATTATGGGCGCTTTCGTTACTTTGCTGACAGGTGAAGTGTACGGCGAAGCAAAGTACTTGAATTACGGGTTGGAGCGGTTGCGACTGTTCAGCGATTACACGAAACAGCTAGGAACTTTCCAAGAGTATAACAGTCCGACGTATACGATCGTGGCCATTCAGGAGTTGTCCAGCATTTATACGGCGACCCAAGTTGCGGAAGCGAAAGAGCTCAGCTCCGAGATGCTGGATGTCGCATGGGGGCTGGTGGCTGAGCACTTCCATGCCCCAAGCAAACAGTGGTCTGGTCCACACAGCCGTGCCTATCATACGATGATGACGCCAGAAATTTTATCCTTCGTGCAGATCGCAAGTCACGGTGAGTTGAGCTTCATGCCAGACGATCAGTTGAAGTACAATTTGGACTGGTATGGCAATGATATTTGCTGCCCTGCAAAGTACATATCAGCGTTCAAACGAACAGAGACAGCGGAGCTTGTGCAGACAATTAGTAAAGACGAGGTTGGTGAGATCGTTAACCAAGCAACTACGTACATGGAAGGGCCAGTTAGTGTGGGAACCTTCAGCAAGGATGTGATGTGGAATCAGCGTCGCAATTTGCTAGCTTATGTACGCAGTGGTGAGGCATCCACCTATATTCATTTGCGCCTGCTAAACGAAGGCTACGACTACTCTTCCGGTATCTTTTCTAGTGTTCAAAAGGGGAATGACGTGTTGTTCGGCATCGGTTTTTGCACGAATGGCGGCAATACGCACATTGGACTCGATCCAATTGACGGGGCTATTGAAACAGCGGACCTGAGAGTTCGCTTTGAGATTGGTGGAAGCCTGCATGAGGTGAGGGCAGATGTTGTCTCGCGGGAAGCCGAATCAGTGGTGGTACACATAGCAGAACAGATGCTTCATGTGAAAAAAATATTCGCAGCCTTTGACGGAGAACAGCCGGGCTGGGAACTTGGGCAGGAACAGAATGAGCTGTTCCTTGACTATGTCATCTACGCTGGCGAACGGAAGAGGTTTGATTTTGTTAACTTGAAGGAAGCGCTGCTCTTGTTTGCATGGCGTTTGGGCGAGCAGGGAGATGAATTAGACGCTCAGGTTTCTGTTATAGAATCGGGAGTTGAGGTTCAGGCGGAATTCCGTGCTCCGAACCGCTCGCTGCTTCAATTGAAATTACCTCTCAAGCCTGCGGAGAAGATGAAGATGCTGAGGCCTCGGTCCAATAAGATTTGATTAATAAGAAATGGAGTGATCATAGATGGCTAAAGGATCTACGATTCGAAACGAATTCCATCCGTTTGTCGATGCATATACGGGCCGTGCTATGACTCGTTTAACAGAGCCGGAGCAGGTGAATCATCATCCTTATTTTTATTATAAAATGATCACAAACGACAATCGCTATCTCCTATACGCTAGCGAGCGTGAGGGAGCTCGTCAGCTTTATCGGATGGATCTGAACGACGGATCGGCCCTGCAACTAACGGAAGGACCGGATATCCACGATTTCAGCTGCAGTCTGACGAGTGACGATAGCTGCTTAATCTATTGCAGGGATCAGCGGATCATGCGATTGGATATGGAAACGCTTAAGGAAGAGGTGCTGTACACGACACCTGCAGGGTGGAAATCGAATGCGAATCCTGGTCTCAGCTCAGACGACAAGTATCTTGTCCTCGTCGAAATAAATGAAAAGGATGTCGTGCCAGGCAAAGGGGACTGGTCCAACTTCGAGCCCCAATGGGCTGCGAAACCGCACTGCCGAATCATCTACCTTGATATCGAACAGCGAACCAGCCACATCGCGCACGAAGAGCTACATTGCTGGCTTGGGCATCCGCAAATTCGTCCAAACGATCCATCGACTATTTTGTTTTGTCATGAAGGTCCTGGGCATCTAATCGATGCTAGGCTCTGGCTGGTCCAAAAGGACGGGACGCGGCTGCGCTGCGCCAAGGAACAAACGCATGATGAGCTCATCACGCATGAGTATTGGCTTGCCGACGGTTCCAGATTTGCCTATGTTTATCGGCATAAGGACGATCTCTATCATGAAAGCATCCGCTTCATGGACTCGGAGACGTTAGCGGAAGAAGTCTGGATGAACTGCTCCAAGTACTGCCACTTTATTTCGAATGCCAATCACACGAAGATCGTAGGGGACGGGCAACTGCCTGAGCAGCATTTCATTTATTTAGTGGATGTAGAGTTGAGGCAAGAAGAGCGACTATGCTCCCATGGAACTAGCTGGAAGTCTTACGGCAACACACAGGATGCCCACCCGCATCCGGCTTTCTCGCCTGATGGCTCGTTTATTATATTTACCTCTGATATGGAGGGAGTTCCTTGTATTTATAAAGTGGATTTGTGAAAAGTAGCTCTAGGCAGCCGGTAACTTAGTTCGGCTGCCTCACATTTATATTTGACATTAGTTTGACGTCAAACTATAATGTAGATATGAAACCTAGAGATGCTGTATCACTCCTATCCAAAATTAGAGAAAAGACGAATCGGTTTATTATATCCGAGATGGCGAAATACGGGGTCGATGATATTGCGATTTCACATGGTGATATTATCTTTGCTCTATTCAAGACGCCAAGATTGACTATGGCGGAGATTGCCAAGAAAATTGATAAAGATAAGTCTACAGTGACTGCGCTTGTTGACAAATTGGTCCGTCTCGGTTACACGATTAAGGAAAGGGACACCGTAGATACAAGAGTTGTCTATGTTTCCTTAACGCCAAAGGGGGAGGAACTGAAACCTGTATTTGAATCCATTTCACAAGACATGCTAAACGTTTTTTATGGTGAGATTACGGATAAAGAAAAAGAGGAATTGCTAAGAATTCTAATGAAAATATATCACAACTTCTAATTTTTTTTGGATAAATAGTTTGACGTCAAACTATAAGGCGAGAGGAGCTTTTTATGAAAGACTATACGAAAGATTTGCCTGACCACATGGTGAAATATATCGGAGAAAATGATCTCTACTTAGAAATATTCGAAGGTGAGGGCCTTCCGGAGAAAGCTACCAAAAGACCTCCGCTTTTATTTGTACACGGTGCCTACACGGGAAGTTGGATGTGGAGCAAATACATCCCTCACTTTATAAGCGAAGGGTGGAAATGCTATGTTATGAACTTGAGAGGTCATTACAAAAGCAGAGTGTTTGATTTGACAAATGTCTCCTTCGAGGATTATTTGGAGGATATGAAAGAGGTTCTGGCTGAGATTAGTGTTCCACCGATTCTCATAGGATTTAGTATGGGTGGCATATTAAGCCAAAAGCTGGCTGAAACCATCAAACTAGCAGGCTTGGTGGTCATCGATACAAGTATAAGCAAGGAAGTATATGAATCTGTACCCTATAAACATATGCCTCAGATGACACCGGGAATCTTAATGCCTGCGCCAACCCGAGAAGAGAATACTAGTATAGATGAATCGGCAGATGATGTTGATTTTCAGAGAAAATATGTAACTATGGAGTCGTCAAAAGCATTTAGCGCTTTTTATTTTTCATTGGAAGCAAACGGTGGGATCTCGGTAGACAGCAGTTTGATGGCCAGCCCAGCCTTGGTGATCAAAGCAGTAAATTGTGAGGAGGATGATGAGCGAGGAAAGGTGACAGCAGCACATCTCCATGCGGAATATACAGGGCTTTGGAATACGACACACACCGGCCTGCTTGTTGGGCAAAGATATAAGGAGGTAGTAGATCGAATAATGATATGGTTAAAAGGGATACATGACTAATGACATAGCATATATAAGAAAATATTACTATTGCTTCTCTTGTAACATTGGAGTAAATTGATAAAATACGCTTAATTCTTTAGATTAAAGAAGCGGGGGAACCAAGTTCTCTGGGGTGAGTACACTTTCATAGTGTTAGGGTTAACTTTCAACCCGAATCCGTCAGCTAACTTCGTCAGCGTAGAAAGAAAAGAATAGAAACATTCATTGGAACCCTGTTACTTGTGGTTCTATTCCCTCGCTTCCTTTTTCTCTTCTAGAGAAAATAGGAGGAACTAGACATGCTGCTTACGAGAGTGACCAAAGGATTGAAGAATCTTTTTCAAGTGAAAAGATCCAATGATTCTGTACAACGTCAACATGAAATTCTTCATTTAAAAAGACGGTTGGAAGAGCTCAATATTCATTTTCCGAATTTGACTTGCCAGCCATCAGGCGTCGAAACACAGACTTTAATGGAAATTTGCAGAACGGTAGCTCAAAACAACGAACTGCTTAACCAACTAAGTTCAGAAAAGGAAGCAGCGGTTGAACCATCACTAGCCAATCGCGTCGGCACCTCTCCCCAAATTTTGGAGGATCATCACAACTTTATCGTTACCATGGCACATATCCTCAGTGGCCCGTATCCATGCCTAAGAGAGTACATCAGCAGCAGTACTATTTAAGTATTATCAACAATAGAAGGGAGCTTGCCCGGCGGCAGCTCCTTTTTCGTTTATTTAAGTAAAGGAACCCCAAGCATATATACGGCCAAAGAACCGCTTGATAAGCTCGGAAACTTGTTGGCTTTGCTCTTCCAAAACAAAATGCCCCCCGCATAAAAAATGAGTTTCCACACACTTGGATAGTTCTCCAAAGGTAAGGGCCCCTTTTAACGTAAATATAAAATCATTTTTGCCCCAGGTTACCAGCGTAGGAGGTTGATAGGTTCGCAGGTAATGCTGCCAAACAGGGTATTCTTCCACATTCTTGCGATAATCGTAGCCCAGTTCCAACTGAATTTGGCCATTACCCGGGCGATCTAAGAATAATTGGTCCATTAAATAACCATCGGGGCTAATTAGATAGGGCTGACACACGCCTGTTAAATACTGCATTTTCGTAAAATCAAAAGTTGTTAGCTTGGCAAAGGCCGCTTCGGTTGCAGGATTACGATCTGCCCAAAGTGCTTTGAAGAGATCGAACGGTTTCCCTAATCCGTTTGCACTAATCACGGCATTCTGAATAACGAACCCAAGAATGCGTTGCGGATTGCGAACAGCCAATCTGAATCCGATAGGCCCTCCATAATCGTGGGCGTACAACATATAATGAGAAATACACAGATTATTAATAAGCTTTTCAATCATAATAGATAGATTCTCGAAAGTGTAAGAAAATTCTTCAACGGAAGGCATACTGCTATTTCCAAATCCTAGATAGTCAGGAGCAATGACATGAAATCGGTCTGCCAGTAAAGGAATTAAATCCCTGAACATATGGGAGGAGCTTGGAAAACCATGAAGAAGGATGATTGTTGGATTGTACGGACTTCCGGCTTGGCGAAAAAATAGTTCCCAGCCATCGATCTTCATTTTTTTATAATGAACCATAATTTCAACTTCCTCTCTAGCGAGCTCATACTATTCCCTAACAAAAATATGTGAATATGAGGTATTTAAGTACTTAGGAGCTAGAGGACGTGGTACAATTTAATCTAAGGTAGTTAATTAGTTTTCACCTTCATTCAACCGGTATACATCCAATTGAAAGGGAGAGGCCAGCCATGAAACAAGAACTACTAAATGAGCAATCGAGAAACCAAACTTCCAGTACGCCCATCATTACCGAACTAAAAGTTATTCCAGTTGCAGGACACGATAGTATGCTCTTCAATCTTAGTGGTGCTCATGCTCCATTCTTTACACGAAATATCGTCATTCTCAAAGACAATGCAGGTCATACTGGCGTTGGCGAAGTACCAGGCGGCGAGAATATTCGTAAAACGCTTGAAGACGCGGGCCCATTGCTTATCGGTCAATCGATCGGTCAATACAATAACATTCTTACTAAGGTTCGCAAGCAATTCGCAGAACGGGATATGGGAGGGCGCGGTTTGCAGACTTTCGATCTTCGTATCACGATACACGCTGTTACGGCATTGGAAGCTGCACTTCTTGATCTCTTAGGTAAATTCCTTGATGTTCCCATTGCTGCACTCTTGGGAGAAGGTCAACAGCGGGATAAAGTAGAGATGTTAGGTTACTTGTTCTATATAGGTGATCGGAGAAGAACAAATCTACCTTACCTGGGCGCAGAGGATGCTGAGGATGATTGGTTTCGACTGCGTCATGAGGAAGCGCTTACACCTGGGGCTGTCGTGAAACTCGCCGAAGCAGCTCATAGGCGATACGGCTTTAATGATTTTAAGTTAAAAGGAGGCGTGCTGCGCGGTGAGGAGGAGATTGAAGCTGTCACTGCGCTAGCGGAACGTTTCCCTCAAGCAAGAATTACACTTGACCCTAACGGGGCATGGGCATTAGTTGAGGCGATTCACTTATGCCGTGATCAGCATCATGTCTTGGCTTATGCAGAAGATCCATGTGGTGCAGAAAATGGGTATTCAGGCCGTGAAATCATGGCCGAGTTCCGGCGTGAGACAGGCCTTCCTACAGCAACGAACATGATCGCTACCGATTGGCGCCAGATGGGACATACGATCCAACTGCAATCTGTTGATATTCCGTTAGCGGATCCACACTTCTGGACGATGCAAGGTTCTGTTAGAGTAGCTCAGATGTGTCAGGATTGGGGGTTGACGTGGGGATCGCATTCGAATAACCATTTTGATATTTCGCTTGCGATGTTTACCCATGTGGCAGCCGCAGCGCCGGGAAAAATAACGGCTATTGATACGCATTGGATTTGGCAGGAAGGACAACAGTTGACCAAGGAGCCGTTTCAGATTGTTGGGGGCATGGTGGATGTTCCGAGCAAGCCAGGTCTTGGCGTAGAAATCGATATGGACGCTATTGAGAAGGCGCATCAGCTTTATAATAAGGAAGGTTTGGGAGCGCGTGATGATGCGCTGGCTATGCAATTTTATATCCCAAATTGGAAATTTGATCACAAACGTCCTTGTCTTTTGAGGTAGTTGATTACTAAGGCGTGAAGGAATGAGCGATTGTTCTTCGTCCGCATAGTAAGTTGGGAACTACAGTCCGCTATTTCAATGAAAAGGCACATTTTCCGTCTGTAGGGGGAACTACGGTCCGTTATTTTGTCAATTTCACTTGAGAAACGTGCCATTGAGGTGAGATAAGACCCTGTAGTTCCGCTCATCGAGGAAACAGCTGGATTTCGTCCAGATAGAGGACTCCAGTTCCATCAAGCAAAGCCTTAGCGGGATTCCAGCTAAATACCAAGGCCTGACGGACTTTGATCCGTCAGGCCTTTTTATTGCAAGATGCCATTAATTTGTAGCTAAAACGCCTTTGCTGACAGCAGTCAACGCCATCTTGTCATTGTAAGCGAGTACGTACCATGGCTCGGACGCCGATTCAGCATTCACTTGAATTTCTATTTCCCATGGAGCCTCATAACTAACGCCTAGAAATTGATTGCCTTGGTAAATGGCGATAGCAAATGGGGGTTCACCCCGCTCGTTCTCAAGCTTAGGATTGACAAGAACGGTTTGTTTGCCAGCAGGAAGAGAAAGTCCTGTAACTGGCGTATAGCGGTATTGAATGGGGTTAACGCCTGTCTCGACCTTGCTTAAAAACCAGTCGGATGTGATTAGCCTTTGATATAAGCCGTCCATGAATGGATTCTCGCCGATATCGTACACATAAGTGCCATTCGTTCGAATCGCTTGTGCTCGGCTGAAGTTAAAGTAGGTGATTGCTTTGACCTGAGGAAACAATCGCGGCAGCAAACCGTACATGTACCCCATTTGGCCCTCGGCCCAGCTCCAGTAAGTTTGGTTAGTGGGCAGATAGGTGTGAGCAATTGCACCCTCTGAAATCATAATAGGTTTATGACTATAGCGCTCGTACAGAGGGGTGAAGGTATCGATCACGGTCCCTTTAAGCTGCTCTTTATCCTCTGAGTAGGGGGTGTTATACAAGGAGAAACCAACCCAGTCCACGTAGGAGTCCCCTGGATAGTAGTCATCGATCGTATTCGACGGAGAGAAATTAGGCGACCAAACCATCGCAACATTAGGCGCTTCTTCGGCCATAATGTCGTGAATGAGGCGGAATTTCTCTATATATTGCTGAGGATTTCCGTGCCATGGCACCCAGGCGCCATTCATCTCCGATGCATAACGCAAGAAAATTGGAATGCCGGAGGCCTTGGTTTCCCGAGCAAACTTTCGGACGTATTCGTCATCCTGCACGTCGTCTAAGCCAAATCGCGGTTCCCAACCGATCTGGAGTGCGCCGCCAAGCTCCTTTACTCTTTCGGCAGTCCGCGCGGGGAAATAGGTATTCGTATCGGTCTGTACCTTCCGCCATCCGACATAAGCCAAATAAAGAGCGTGCTTCCGTCCGTACACATCTTCAATCTTCGTAACATCGTAGCCAACCCTGCGATCCGCCCCTAGCATACCGATATAAGCCCCCGATGCTGGCTCATGCTTGGCAAGACTGGAAGCTTCCTGTCTCAAAGGAACGCGGAGGTAGAGCTCCATTGTCGCTGAAGGAGCTTGGATGTTCGGCCAATTATGAGTTAAAGGCGATATCGTAGGAAGTCCGGCTGAGTAAGCTGCGATCCGATCTCGGTATGAAGCTGCGGCCACTGCATATCCGGATTGTGCGGATTTCTTCTCTTGGTTCATCCAATAAGTTAAAATATCCGGTTGTTTCGGCTTGGCAGGTGAGGAAGTATCCGTGGGATGAGTCTGCACAACAGCAGAATCTGATCGACTTTGTTCTAGGTCATCTAATTCAGTCTCCATGGAAAGAAGGATGACCGCGATGCCACTCGCGATGACGAGGGTTCCTATTGTCCAGACAATCTTTTTAAACATGTTCAGGGTTCCTCTCACAGGGGAAGTTGTAAGCTTCCGTAGTTTCACAGTACGTACGTCAATCGGATCTTCCCCGCACAAAGTGTATTTTTCCTAGGCTATTGCGCTATATGTTTTTTATCAAGTTCAATACATTAATAAAATGAATTTTGCTCAAATGTTCGATGACCTCTTCAACTATCAAATGCTCTGGATCTGAAATCCACATACAAATCACGGCTACTAATCCTGAAATCATGTATTCAAGCCCGATTTTAAATTTTTGATTATATTCTTGCCCACCAATACCTGAAAGAAAAATATCTTTTAGTGCTTCTTTTAAATGAGTTGTAAAGTGAGGGTAACCATTTAGATTCAGCATCGTTCTAAAGAAAACAATGTTTGCTTCTATAGCTTTAAAAATTTCACTTAAGCTTAAGATAAACATTTCCTCATCTGTTGCACGGATACCTTTATCTTTCATACCCAGGTTAAAGCAAACATTTAATTTATCCATACTTTCATGACATAATTTCTCCATCAAATCAGGTTTGTCCACATAATGTAAATAAAAAGTGTTCCTATTGATTATGGCTTCGTCGGCTATGTCTTGTATGCTTATCCGTTCATAGCCTTTCGTTTGAATTAGAGTCAAGAAGGCGTCTTTAATAGCTTTCCTTGTTTTTAGAATTCGTAGGTCTATCTTTTCTTTAGCCATATATAAACTCTCCATTTAATAATGATAATGGTCAAATAACGAGAAAGTGACTATTAATTATCAATCCGTTCATTATCGACCATTGAATGGTTTAATAATACGTTTTACAATTAAAAACGTCAACCGCACAATTACAACAATTTAAAAGGAGATAATCGCATTTATCTTCCACATCGAAGGTGAGGAGTTTTAATAATGGCTAAAACTGAAAAAATTACACGACAGGGTAACAGGCAATGGCTCTACACGGCTATGCCGAAGGGCAAGCTGAAGACGGATATTTTCAAACTGCAAGAGATAGATGTTCCTGAGCCTGGACTCGGCGAGGTCCTGTTCCGGAACCTTTACCTCAATATCATGCCTGGCAATCGCGCATACATGATGATGCCGGACGTCATGCAAGCGGGAAAGCCGATGACGAGCTTGGCCGTAGGAGAGGTCGTCGCCTCCAATGATCCGGGATTCGCGCAAGGCGACGTTGTGCAGGCGTACTTCGCGCCTTGGCAGGATTTCGCCGTTATGCCGGCGCAGGTTCTCACTAAACGCGACGGTGGCCATCCGGTGGAACATTACATGGGTCTTCTTGGTCAAACCGGCTACACGGCTTACTTCGGTTTTCTTCACGCAGGTCAGGCTCGAGCTGGAGAAACGGTACTGGTGTCTGCCGCAGCAGGGGGGGTCGGATCCTTGGTCGTTCAGCTAGCAAAGCTTTCAGGTTGCCGCGTCGTCGGCATAGCCGGCGGACGCGAGAAATGCGCGTGGCTTGAACGCGAGCTCGGCATAGATGCAACTATTGACTATAAGGCTGGGAACTTGGAGGGGCAGTTAAAGGAGACTTGTCCAGAGGGCGTGGACCTATTCTTCGACAACGTCGGTGGGCCTGTACTGGAAGCCGCCTTGGACGCGATGAAGTTTGGTGGCCGCATCATCCTTTGTGGGAATGCGTCGCAGTACGACAGCGATCAGCCTATGGTCGGTCCGAAAGGTGTGCCACTCACCGTGATTTTGAAGAATCTTACCATGCGGGGGTTCCCGTATGGGGTCTACAGCCATCTCTTCAGCGAAGCAGATCGCAATCTTTGGAAATGGGTACAGGAGGGTCGTATCAAGCCGTTCTACCATGTTGTTGAAGGTTTGGAGCGGGCGCCAGATGGTCTTGTGGCACTCCTTAATGGTTCGAACCGCGGCATGGCCATGGTCCGCGTCTGAGAACCCCGGCATAAACCAAGTCTTATGCACCGTGCCATTTACCTGCTGGCTCATAGCTAAAAACAGTACGCTAAACGGAAACTATAGCTTAATATCAGATGCTGTGTGAGTGCAGATGGATCGGATCTCCTGGAGATGAGCTGCATCCCAATTCCCGGACGCTGCTTATCCGATACGCAGGTGTGCCTGCAGGCGTTTGTGTTTTAGTGGGAGCGTAACTAAGTACGCCAATTAGAGGATGTCCCAGAGGTCATAAAGATGACTGAGGGGTACCCTCTTTTAATGCTCAATTAAATTGATTAGAGGGACTTCTTGCTCCAGTTCTGGCTGATCGAGCGTGTAGATCATAGCCGTATCATTTTTTTCATCAACAGTTTGAATGTAAATTTGAATTTCATTATAGGTCACATAAGCCATTTCTGGGGATGCGGCGATTTCTAATGCTCTGGATTTGTTCACGTCAATGATCTCCTTTAGGTAAAATGTACAGACAATTCTAGCATGCCCTCAAATAGATCGAATTATTAGCTATCCCAAAGGTCGAAAGAACCTGGGGAGGGCTTTTTTGTCTTTACAATTATTTATCTTGTTGCTAACACAGCAATAATAAATCTAAGTTAAATTAAGTGTGTGGGAACGGTCTCACATTCAGAAATGGGGTCGCAGCATGGAGCATACGATTAAGGAAATTGCCCTACGCGCCGGTGTATCCAAATCAACTGTCTCTCGGGTGATATCTGGCAAGGGTTATACAAGCATGGAAGTGCGCAATAAAGTGCTACAACTGATTAAAGAACTACAATATAAGCCCAATGCCGTTGCAAGGGCTATGGTTTCACAAAGAACACATAACATTGGCGTTCTGATTTATCGGAGGCATCATCCAATTGCTTCCCATCCGTTTTATGGAAAAATCCTTGATGCCATACTAATGACAGCTGCAAGCATGGATTATTCCGTGTTCGTTACGACGGATCATGAAATGTCGCTGCGTTCGGCAGATTTTATGATGGAAAAAAGGGTGGACGGACTGATCCTTATTAGCCGTTTGCAGCAAAATGTCATTGATTACATCGCAAACTTCGGAGTTCCCTATGTCATGGTTAATGGTTCCACGGATGTCGATGGTGTCATGCATATTGTGAATCAAGACGAGGAAGGCGGCCGTATGGTTGCGGAGCATCTCACCGATCAGGGTCATCGTCACATTTTCGTGATCGCCGGACCGCAGACGCATCGCAGCCATAATTTGAGGCTGAAGGGTTTCAAAAATCACTTGAGAGAATCGGGGATTCCGTTCCCAGCAAGTTCGATCTTGCAGGCATCGACGTCCACCTATGGAGAAGGGTACGAGTTAATGCGTGCCCACTGGGAGGAGTTTCGTGCAGGCGGGTATACATCGCTATTCGCCACTAACGATATGATAGCGCTAGGCGCTATGAAATTTATGCTGGAACAGGCGGTCCGCATTCCTGAACAAGTAGCGGTAGTAGGCTTCGACGATATCGACTTTGCCGCTATGTTTTCACCTTCTTTGACAACCATCAGGGTCAATACGGAGGAAATGGGGACTCAGGCCTTCAGCTTGCTCGACAAGCTCATCCGTCAGGAAGCAAACATTGAGCATCCCAAGCAGCTTGTGCCCAAACTCATTGTCCGTCAGTCAACCCTAACATCTTCCATTGAAAGGAGTGGTTAGTCCGCATGCGTTGGTATTTAAAAGCGATAGGCCCGCGTAAAATCGTGGAATTTCTCTTACTCGTTGTGTTCGTGATCTTTTTCTTGGGCCCGCTGCTCAACCTGGCTATTCTGGCTTTTACCGGCAAATGGACGTACCCCGATATCTTGCCGCATGAGTGGTCGCTGAAATGGTGGGCATTTGTGTTCCAGCAAGAAGATATTGCGAAATCGATCGGCTTGTCTTTCGTCATCGCAACGATTGTAACGGCACTTTCCATTGTGCTGTGCATTCCAGCGGCGTACGCGTTTGCACGTATACGATTTCCGCTTAGTAAGTTTTTCTTGTTTTCCTTCCTTCTGACACATGCTTTCCCGAAAATGGGACTTTATGTTTCGATTGCTGTGCTGTTCTTCAAACTTGGACTGATGAACACGTTAATAGGTGTTGTTTTGATCCATATGATCAACGTGCTCATGTTCATGACCTGGATTCCAACGGCGGCCTTCCGTAATGTGCATTTGGCTCAAGAGGAGTCAGCCAGGGACGTAGGGGCAAGCCCGTTTCGAGTGTTTCGCAGCATTACGCTGCCCATGGCTATGCCGGGAATCATCGTAGCTTCCATCTTTACCTTTCTTAATTCGCTCGATGAAGCGCAGGGCACATTCCTTGTAGGCATTCCTAACTATAAAACGATGCCGATTGTTATGTATTCGATCATCAGCGATTATCCGGCTTATGCGGGTGCGGTATTTTCCATTATTTTAACGGCACCGACGATTATTCTCTTGCTGGCTGCACAGCGCTTCGTGAGCGCAGATGTAATGTCCAGCGGTTTCCAACTTAAATGACGACAGATCCATTCATAAATAGAAGGGGGCACACATGGACATTCAGCTTTCAGTTCAACAATTGACGAAACGCTATAAAACAGGGGAAGGCGTAACAGGAATTTCTCTTGATGTTCGCAAAGGTGAGTTAATCACATTGCTTGGCCCTTCAGGATGTGGTAAAACAACCGTTCTTCGCAGCATCGGAGGCTTCTTAGACCCAGATTCAGGCGACATTCTCATTGAAGGGAAAAGCGTGCTTCAAGCGCCTCCTGAGAAACGGCCGACATCGATGGTTTTTCAAGGCTACAATCTATGGCCGCATATGACGGTGTATGACAACCTGGCATTCGGCCTTAAAATTCGCAAGATTAAGAAGGCAGAAATCGATAAGGCTGTTAACGAAGTGCTGCAGCTGGTTCGCTTGCCTGGAGCCGAGAAAAAATATCCTGGTGAACTCTCCGGCGGTCAGCAGCAGCGGATAGCGGTTGCAAGATCTCTGTTACTTAAGCCAGCTGTTCTTTTACTCGATGAGCCTTTTTCCGCACTAGATGCTAAGCTTCGTCACGAGATGAGGGAAGAGCTTCGGGAAATTCAATCGAAAACAGGCCTTACGATGGTGTTTGTCACCCATGATCAGGAAGAAGCTTTATCGATCTCAGATCGTATTGTCGTTATGAATCAAGGGAATATCGAGCAAATCGCTTCACCGCAAGAAATCTACGATGAACCAAGCAGTTTGTTTGTTTCTCAATTTATCGGCAAAATGAACTTTTTGAAAGGGGTGATTGCTTCCGAACGCGTTACGGTTGGGCATTTAAGCTTTCCAAATTCAAAAAATCTGTCTGGGCATGTACAACTTGCCGTTCGACCTGAAGATGTGATCATTGAAGGGGAACAAGGACAAGGCCTTCCGGGTGTGATCAAACAGGTGATGGTGCTTGGTCATTATGCCGAAGTATCCATTGATTTACCTCAATACGGAATAATCCGGGCGTTTCAACCAAGAGATTCTGTCAAGGATCTCCATACAGGGCAACAGGTTAAAGCAAATTTCGCAAAAGTGATTGCATTTTCAGAAAATTAAACCCAATCCAAGGAGGCAACACCATGTTACGCAAGAAATCCACGATTACACTTGTTACTTTAATGACCGCTACGGCCGCTTTCATCTCCGGGTGTGGTAATTCGGCGACAAATGCAGGTTCAGCTGCTCCAAGCAATGCTCCGGTTAAAGCAACTGCCGATAGTAAACAACCTGTTGAATTTAACTTCTATTTTACCGGCTCGCAAAATGTGAAAGATTTATGGGATACGTTGATTCCTATGTTTGAGAAGCAAAATACAGGTGTGAAAGTAAAACCGGTTTATATTCCTTCCGGAACAGGCGCACAACCAACTTATGACCGTATCATGGCTGCCAAACAAGCAAATAAAGGTTCTGGCGATATCGATTTGTATGAGGATGGCTTGTCTAATGTTACACGGGGACAAAAAGATGATCTGTGGGATACGCTAGCTGCTACCAAAATTAAAAATCTAGCTAGTGTCGATGAGAAAACGTTAAAAGATATCTCTAATCTCGCTATTCCTTACCGCTCATCTGCCGTTGTATTGGCTTACAACAGCGACAAAGTAAGTGCTCCTCCCAAAACGTTGGATGAACTGTACGATTGGATCAAGAAAAACCCGTCCAAATTCGCTTATAACGATCCATCTACTGGTGGCGCTGGCAACTCTTTTGTAGCAACTGCTCTGTACAAATTCTTGCCAGAAGAAGCGATTCATAATTCCGATCCAAGCGTTGAAAAAGGTTGGGATCAAGGGTTTGCTTTGCTTAAGGAGCTTGGGAAATCCGTGTATGGTAAAGGCATTTATCCGAAGAAAAACCAAGGAACTTTAGATTTGTTAACGAGCGGCGAAGTCGATATGATTCCAGCTTGGTCAGATATGGTGCTTGAGCAAGTCGCGAAAGGACAACTTCCGAAATCAACAAAAATGACTCAACTTACGCCTGGATTTAATGGCGGACCAACCTACTTAATGGTACCTAAGCTGTCTGAGAAGAAAGACGCTGTTTATAAGTTCTTGGATTTCGTTCTTTCACCTGAGGCACAAGGCGTGGTTGTAGACAAAATGCATGGCTTCCCAGGCATTAAGCTTACTAACATGTCCAAAGAAGTGCAAGATTCATTCAAAGGTGCATCCGAAGGATTCCGCTCGTTCAATATCGGTGAACTAGATAAAGATATGACGAAGCGTTGGCAAAGTGATGTTGCTGCACAATGAGTAAACAAATGAAAATGGGGATATTCGGATTACTTCTGGTTATCCCCTCTTTTTTATTACTGTTCGTCACTGTCGTTATACCGATCATCATTTCCTTTAAAGAGAGCTTGACCAATAAATCCGGCGGTTATGATTTGTCCAATTATACGTATTTATTCACAGATAAGCTGATGCGCTCGAACATTATTTTCACCCTAGAAGTGACGGTTATTTCTGTTGTTCTCGTGCTGATAGTCAGCTACGCTTTGGCTGCTTATATGAGATTCAACACAGGTACGATGGTACAATGGATACGTAAATTGTATATGATTCCAATCTTTATCCCATCTGTTATCGCTACCTATGGTTTAATTCAATTGCTTGGCAATCATGGTTGGGTTTCCCGGATGCTGCTTCTAGTTAACGGCGGGGAGATGCCGCGTATTATTTTCGACATGAAGGGGATTATTATCGCGAATTTGTGGTTTAACATTCCTTTTACGACGATGCTGCTAGGGTCTGCCTTATCTGCGGTTCCTAATTCTATTATTGAAAGCGCGAAGGACGTAGGAGCACGTAAATTGCAAATCTTTGTACGTTTCATTTTGCCGCTTACGTATAAAACTTTGCTCGTTGCCGTAACTTTTGTATTCATGGGCGTGATCGGTTCGTTTACGGCTCCATTTCTAATTGGACCCAACGCTCCACAAATGCTAGGTGTATCGATGGAACAAGTTTTCGGTGTGTTCCAAGAGAAACAATTAGCTGCGGCGATTGCTTTCTTTACGTTCCTGCTTTGTTCAGTAATGGGGTACTTCTATATTCGCAGTATGATCACGGAAGAGAGTGCTAGGGCAAGATAAATCAACAAGAGGCAGAAGGAGAGGTACGCAGCATGAGTTACGGATTTCCAATCATTACTGCTCACAGCGGCAGTATGAATACGCTCGATCATACCCTGCATTCCGTGCAAATGGCACTTCAGAATGGAGCAGACGTGGTAGAGGAAGACATAAGAGTGACCAAAGACGGCATACCCGTTTTGGCACATGATGATGAATGGATAACGGTGGAAGGGACGAAAATTTCCCTCTCCCAAATGACTTTTGAACAATTACAAGAACTAAGGTTTGAGGTCATTCAAGGCGAGCAACGCGAGTCGATTCAAATCTGCAAGCTGGAAGACATGCTGCCGCTTATCCAAGCTTCGGGCAAAAGGGTGAACTTGGACTTGAAGGTAGATGAAAGTATTGAACCGACAACTGCTTTGGTGAAAAAATACGGGATGTTGGACCAAGCTTATCTATCTGGATGCGAGGCAGACCGCGCGCTGATGGCTCAGCAATTGAGCCCGGAAATGCGTAGACTGCTGAATACCAACCATAATCTGTTCCGGACACTGTCCTATAGAGAGGCTATGGTACAAACGTGTGAAGAAGCTCTTGCAGCCTCATGTTTCGGTATCAATTTCCACTATAGTATCGTTAGTCAGGAGCTAATGGATTATACAGCTTCCTTAGATCTACCTGTTTATATTTGGACAGTGAACGAAGAAGAGTTGATGCGCAAGTATGCCAATTTAGGCGTTGCATCGATCACGACGCGAAATCTTACCGCTTTGGTGCAATTGAAGCAAAACTGGAGATCCTAGCACATGGATGATCCGAAACTCATTGCTCAGTTCCGAAATCTTACACGCTTCACGAAATGGGAGCAAAAAGAGCAAATTGAGCTGCAATTCAACAATTACCACTCCCAAGGGATGGTTCGAATCGGCGACCTCTTCTATATGTCCTCCGTTGAACTTATCGAATCGCCAAGTAGATTGGATCAGCCCAAACATGGTTATGATCGCACACCTGGCAAGGGAATTGGCCACTTGTTTGTCTTTGATCAGCAAGGGAAGCTTGTGAATGAGATCTCATTGGGTGAAGAGGACATCTATCATCCGGGCGGTATTGATTTTGATGGTACACATATTTGGGTACCTGTCGCAGAATACCGGCCTCACAGCCAATCTATCATTTACAAAATAGATCCTCTCACTTTGAAAGCTGAAGAATCGTTCCGAGTTCAGGATCATATCGGAGGCTTATTGCGTGAGGGACAGCATGGAAAGCTAATCGGCAACAGCTGGGGTTCGCGTAAATTCTATGTATGGAACATGGATGGACAGCAGCTGCTCGAGAAAGAAAATACGAGTCATTTTATCGACTATCAAGACGGGCATTATGCAGGCGAAGGAAAAATGATTGTGAGCGGTATCTCGGAGGTAGCCAATCCTGCAAGCCAATCCAAACCGTACGAGTTGGGTGGATTAGCGCTGATAGACCTGAGAACGTTAGATGCGATTCACGAAATACCTATCACTGAATTATCTCCGCAAGGTCATGTGATTACCCGAAATCCGGTGTTCTTAGAGAATGCTGGTCAAGGGATAAGACTGTATGCTGTTCCTGATGATAATAGTGGATCCTTACTGATATATGAAACACAATCTATATGAAGAAGCACTCATCAGGGTGCTTTTTTCATTTATCAGTAGGATTCGCTTTGTGGATTTCGCTTATGCGCTGAACACTTAGGTATCTGATATTAAGATATTCAGTATCACGATTCTATATTATGCATGATGGCATCAATCATAGTATGATGAGTGGGCGGTTGAATATCAGAGAGAGAGGAGTTGACAACAACTATCTACTAAAAAGTAGAAAACGATGATCAATCCTAAGAGTACCGCAGAGATTATTTTGGACACAGCCCAACTCATTGTGCAAGAAGTCTGGATCAGGGGCGCCATGAAGGGCAAATGAACTTCGAAGGTTCCGCGGATGTACAAGCCACATAAATTTATGTCTTCACTTCAAGGGGCTCAAGTGCCTGCAAGAAGTTTTCGAGATAAAAATAGGTTCGAAGTGATTGCCGAAAGTTTAATTGCCGGCCTAAGATAAAAGAAAAGCGGATTTTTTTAATGAATACCTACCTTTTAATAGGTATATGACAAGTGTGTACGAACACTTTTTACAAGGAGGCGTTAAGGATGATTTATGAGCTGCGGATCTATGATATTCATCCAGGTAAGGTGAAGGTTATCCTTGATAGATTCAGGGATCATGTCATTGAATTATTTAGTAAACATGAAATGAAAATAACGCTTTTTTGGGAAGATTTAGATGAATCCAGTAATCGACTCTATTATCTTGTTGAACATGCCTCCATGAAAGAACGTAACCTGAACTATGATAGATTCCGCAACGACCCCGAATGGCTTGAGGTAAGAAGACTATCAGAACTTGATGGACCGCTAGTTAAGAAACAAGAAAGTATCTTTATGAAAGATGTACCTTTTTTCGAAAACAAATAAAATCCACTATTGAATAGGAGCAAATAAAAATGAAAATTTTAGTTATCGTAACTCACCCGAACATTGAAGGATCCAATTGGAACAAATCATGGGTAAAGGAATTGCAAAAGCATGACGATATCACGATCCATGAATTACACAAAGAGTACCCGGATGAAAATATCGATGTGGCTAGAGAGCAGCAGCTGGTAGAGGCGCACGATCGGATTATTTTTCAATATCCGCTATATTGGTACAGCACACCGCCATTACTGAAAAAATGGTTTGACACTGTCTTGCTATACAACTGGGCTTATGGACCTGAAGCGACGAAAACAGTTGGCAAAGAAGTTGGTGTGGCCATCTCGACTTATGGTACGGAAGAATCGTATCAAGCTAACGGGTTCAACCGCTTTACTTTGGAAGAAATATTGCGTCCGGTTGAGGCTCTCACACGCTTTATTAGTGGAACGTATCTGCCTCACTTTGCCCTAAATGATACTTCTGATGTTACGGAAGAAAGATTAAGACAGAGCAGTATCGACTACGTAAATCATATTAAAACTGTGAAACCAGCTGAGGTGTTGACGAAATGAATGAATTGCTGATTGACGTTTATATGGATACTAGTTGTCCTTGGTGCCGTATGGGAACGACTAGTCTGTTAACCGCTCTGAAGCAATTGCCAGAAGGTCAAAAGGCAGCCGTCCGTTGGAATGCTTTTCAGATTAACCCTGGTATTCGATCTGAGGGTGAAGATTATCGTCAGGTGATGATTGGCCGCTTGGGCGGAGTTCCTCAATTCGAAGCAAGAAAGAAGCAATATAACGAAAATGGGAATCTTTTTGGTCTTAAATATAATATGGATATCGTTAAATATACGCCGAATACAACGTTATCACATCAGTTAATTTCGATGACGCCTGAGCACTTAAAAGTGCAATTAATAGAGAAAGTATACACGGCATATTTTGAAGAAGGCGTAAATATCGGCGATGTGGATGAACTTGTGAAAATAGGAGCATCCATCGGAGTTGGAGATGCCGCGGATCTGAAGGAGCGGCTTACGCAAGGGGAAGGTCTAGAAATCGTAGAACAAGGGCAAGAGAGCGCGCAAAAGCTTGGTGTAAGAGGGGTCCCATTCTTTGTTATTAATGATGAAATCACCTTATCTGGGCTGCAATCACCTGCTGACTTTGTGAAATTGTTTGAACAAATGTAAGTCCACATGAACGATCAACATCCAGAAATCATAAAGGAGAATAACCAATGACGATACAAGGAAAAGTAGTAGTGATTACTGGGGCAAGCAGCGGTCTCGGGAAAGCGATGGCCACTGAGATGGTGAACCGCGGTGCGAAAGTCGTCATCAATGGACGCCGCGAAGAGGCATTGGCAGAGGTTGCGAAAGAAATCGATCCCACAGGAAAAAGCGTGCGGTTCGTAGCTGGTGATATCGCTGATCCGAAGGTCGCGCAGCGCTTGATCGAAGAAGGGTTGGCTTGCTTCGGACGCATTGATACGCTGGTTAATAATGCGGGTATCTTCATGTCTAAACCATTTACGGAGTATACCGAAGAGGAATTTGCAACGTATTTATCGACGAATGTCGTTGGTTTCTTCCACGTTACGCAACGTGCGGTGACGGAGATGCTGAAACACGGTTCAGGTCACATCGTAAATATTACGACAAGTCTGGTTGATCAACCGTCTGTGAATGTTCCTTCCGTACTAGCTTCATTGACGAAGGGCGGTCTGAAGTCGGCTACAAAATCATTGGCAATCGAGTATGCGGCAAGTGGTATACGCGTGAATGCCGTTTCGCCGGGGGTAATCAAAACACCTATGCACGCTGTTGAAACACATGAGGCGCTAGCTAGTCTACATCCTATGGGTCGCATGGGTGAGTCTCAAGACATCGTGGATGCCGTCATATACCTGGACTCGGCCAACTTTGTTACAGGTGAAATCCTTTATGTGGATGGTGGACAAAACGCGGGTACTAAGTGATAGGAAGGGGGAATATCTATGCCGATCGTAAATATCCAAGTGACTCGTGAGGGCACCACACCGGATCGTCAGTCCGTCACAGCTGAGGAGAAAGCTGCGCTTATTAAAGGGGTTAGCGAGGTCTTGCTCAATGTGTTGAACAAACCGTTAGAATCTACTTTCGTTGTTATTGAAGAAGTTGACACCGATAATTGGGGTTGGGGTGGACTACCTGCCTTGGAATACCGCAAGAAACTTGCTGAGAAGACGAAGTAATAACTACCGTTTACTATATAAAACTATTTAAAACATCGCCAACGAAACTGGCGGTGTTTTTTGTTACTACCTTTGTCGCATACATAATCCCCTTAGACTACTTTGGGGATTTTTTGCCTTATTTTACCCCAATGGCAGGTGTAGCATAGAGGATGACGAATAGATAACCCAAATACATAGTTAGGTGGTGTGCGATTATGAAAGTCCTTGTTACCGGTGCCGCGGGCAATGGGGGTCAAGCTGTATGCAGAGCCTTAGTACTTGCAGGTTATTCGGTTAGGATGGCAGACATTATGCCTCCCCATGCAGACGATTTGAGAGAACTAGAATTCGTTAGATGCGACACGAGAACCCCTGGTGATGTACGGATTGCGGTAAATGGCATGGATGCAGTCGTTCATCTAGCGGCATGGCATTGCGCACATAATCCGCCTGTAAGTGATGAAACTATTTTTGCTGTCAATGTGGATGGCACATTTCATGTGATGGAAGCCTGCAAGCAAGCGGGGATTCAATCTATTGTCTATGCTTCTTCAATGGCATATGGGTGGGGATCGGTTTACGGGGTTAGTAAGGTTATTGGCGAAGACTTGTGCAAATCTTATCATGAAATGACGGGTGCCTCGATAGCGATGCTTCGTTACCACGAGTTCATTCCGCGCCCCTACTTAGAATTCGGCGCTCGTTTGCTTCGCAATGGTGTGGATAGAAGGGATGTAGCGGAAGCTACAGTTGCTGCTGTTCAGGCTGTTTTGGAGAAGAGAGTAGGGCTTTTCCGCACAATTGTACATACGAATCACGGTATGCCTACGGAGGTAATACAGAACTTTAAGGAAAAGGGTCCAACGTGGTGTGAGTCACAAGTTCCAGGTGCCATTCAATTGCTGTACAAATACGAGATCGAATTACCCGAGCAAGTGGAACAACATGACCTTTCTGAGGCTGAAGAAATATTGGGTTGGAAACCTCGTTATCATTTCCTTGCGTTTTTAAAAGACTTGAAAGCACGCGATGAAAAAGGTATCGATGTAACCAACTTGAAGGTGCCATCTGAAATTCCAACCATGTGATACTGCCAGAAGAAATAAAGAGACCGGTGAAAGAGGTCCCGGTCTTTTATTTAACCAATAACAGTGTCAATAAACTTTTCTAACGGAGAAACATCCGTCAAGTTCTTATTACATTCATGTCCATTCATACATAAATAGTTGCCGACCGCCTTATAATAATCAGGCGTAGTGTGAGCCGGCCTTTTTTTGGAGATAGCCGTGAATAGAGCCAGTTCTTCATATCTATTGCATAAAAAACAAAAGCTTTTCTTGTTAGTCGGGGTATATTTGCCCTCTACTCCAATGAATTGCCCGTTTAGATGATAGACAATGAACAATTTATTTGTGGATATGTCAATCCAACTAAGATAGGTGACATACCGATAGTCTATCGCGGATAAATCAGGCAGCTTAAGTTTTTTATTCTTGGGGAATAGCTTCAGAATCTGCTTGGCGCTAATTTGCGGAAATTCCACCAAATGAGGCTCTAACGCCTTCAGATGCTTTTGAAAATCGTCTGCTGTTCGCAGCTTGAAAATAGTTCCTAGCAGTTGTTTCTGGGTGTCCGTAACGTCTGGAAATCGTTCAGAAATTTTCGTTTCTGAGCTATATCGAACGGATTCCAATACTTTCGGATCTGCGTTCGTTCGAAGCGCATGCTCCAGAATCCCAGCTTGTTTCTTAATAAAATTGAATTGATGGTTTGTTATAAATGGTTCACACATGAGGAACAGCCCCTTATTATTTAATAGGAAAACCAATAAGGTGCAAAGCCAAATCGTGGAACCGATAGATGCTCAATAGGCGATATTCTTACTGCTCATTTCTCGCCCATGCAAAGTATCGCCTCCGAAACAGGCTTTGCATGAGACTATGCCAATCTGGCAATCGTTTATTGCCATCGATACCAACTCCTCTATACCTGCGATAATGTTTATTATAAGAAAAACAGCACGCTATTACAAAGGAAAGTCTAGTATAATCAAAAATTACCTGATAAGCGAAGAAGGAGCTGCAGCCGAGCAGCTCCTTTTTGGGTTGCCCTTGTTGGGGAGGGAACTATAGTCTGCTATTTCTCTGAAATGGCATAATTTTCATGTGCAGGGGGAACTAAGATCTGCTATTTTGCCAAAATCACCTGATAAATACGACATGGATGCCGAATAGCACCCTGTAGTTCCGCTCAGAATGGAAATCGCTCATTTTACTTCAAATAGAGGACTCCAGTTCCCATGAGTAAAGCTAAAATTAATGGTTCACTCCCTATATTGATCAGTGGAATTCGAGATTTTGATGATGAGTTTGGGTTTTGATGATTTATTGTTTGTAAGGGTTTACATATGATGGGTGTATTGGCTTTCACGTTAGTTAATTGATGCCTAAGAGTCCGTGAGTTTCATGGGCTTCATGAGTGCCATGATTAAGAAGGGGTGATGTAAGTTTGAATAAAATATTCAAAGTATCTTTGCAGCGGAAGATCAGCTTGATGCTCGCAGCAGCTTTAATTTTCACAGGTCTGCCCGCAGGCTTCTCCCAAGCTGATGCGATGGGTGAGGGGGCAGGAACACCCGGTGGTGTGGATGCCAGCTTGCTGAAGCTGTGGATGAAAGCAGATTCATCGAGTATGACTCTCACCGGGAATGGTGAGGTAACGAAATGGAAGGACAGCAGTCCGCAAGGCAATGATTTCATCAATGATGGGACGGTCGGAGACAAGAGTCCGCGGACGAAGCCGAAGTATGTGGCATCTAATCCGCTACTTAATTTCCAGCCATCGGTACAATTCATCCGATCAGGCAACGGAAGTCTCTTATTGGATAGAGATGGTTTGTTTGCTCAGAATGAGCAGGTTACACAGGCGAGTGCTTATGTGGTAACTGGCGGGATTACGTTATCCAATCAAACATCACAAATTTTCTATGAAAATTTACAAGGAACCGGAAAGTTCGGGGCTTATATCCCTTTCTTTTCGAGCACTTCACAAATCCTGTGGGATTCGGGTTCTGTTACATCGGGTAATCCACGACTCACGACGGGCTATCAGGTTCCGCCGCTTTCCTACAACAGCTGGGGCTTTCAGTTTGAATCGCGTCCATCAGTCACTAATACCGTCTATCAAGCCATTACGTTAGATGGACAAACGATTGCTAAGTCATCCCAACCACGCCTCGCAATGGTCGGCAACGGGAGCAACCCGATGTCCCTCGGTTCGGCTGTCACCGGGGGATCCGGGTATGATGGACAAATCGGTGAGATGATCGTTTTTGGCGAGACGCTAAGTGACATCCAGCAAGATCAAGTGCAAACGTACATAGCTCTCAAGTTTGGAACGCCGTTGAAAGGGCAGGATTATGTATCGGCCGGCTCGTCGCCTCAAGTTGTATGGCCTGCAGCAGCGAATTCGGCATATGGCAATAACGTAGCAGGGATCGCTCGCGACCAGCAAGGTGCGTTGGCTCAAGAGACAAGCCGAAGCAGTGAAGGCAAGGCAGCTTCTCAGGTCGTTATCAGCGCTAAAGGAGCTTTAGCGGATAAGCAGTATCTTCTCTGGGGAGATAACGGAAGTACCGCGCCATCAGTGCCTTATGGGACAGGCTTCAAGCAGTCGGCGCGGACGTGGAAGGTCATGAATACTGGCAATGTCGGGACTGTGCAAGTCGCTTTCCCGGAAGGAATGCTCCCATTAGGAGGATTGCTGTTAACGAGTGCGAGTGGTGATTTCCGCGATGCGGTTTCGCATCCTTTGACTCCGGTGGAACTGCACGGAGGAATCTACTATGCAGCGGATGCACAGCTGGCAGACGGATCTTTTTTCACCTTTGCAGAGAAAATGCCGGAAATCCAGTTAGCTAGCCTTGATGTTTGGGCGGGTAGCCAGAAGCTAGGGATGAATATACCCTTTTCACCTTCCAAGATGGGCGGGTATGAGGTTATTGTCCCACTGGATGCCAATCCTGTCCGATTAGAAATGCAAGCTGGCGTTGGCATTTCGGCAACAGTGGCGCTGACGAATAACGATGGAATGAATCAACCTGTTAGTGATTTTGCAAATGTGCCTCTAGCACCTGGACTGAATAAGATCAATATTCGTTTATCAAATGGCGATGCAACGAACACGTATACGCTTCAAGCCTATAAGCTTTCGGCCAAAGGAACGAACGGTCAAATTCCGATGAACGCAAGCACGGTGACAGCCAGTTCCTATCAGCCGAACACAACGAATATTCCCGCCAATGTGGTGGACGGTAGCTGGAATAATGATGTCCGTTGGTCGGCTTCGGGACAAGGCGAGTGGCTGCAGTTCGATTTGGGGCAACCCGAGAAGGTCACCTATTTGAATATTGCTTTCTTGAATGCGCTCGACCGTCAGAGTCATTTTGAGATCATAGGTTCGAATCAAGCGGATTTCCAGAATCCGACCGTGCTGCTTCCCAAGCGGGCAAGTCGTGTTCTTAAAGCCAGCGATGACACTATTCAGCCTTATGTGCTAAGTAATCCGGCATCAGTACGGTATTTGAGGCTGGTCGGATATGGCAATACAGCTTCGGGCAGCTCGGGCAGTTGGAATAGTATTACGGAAGTTGAACTTTACACAGGCACAGCGCCTGAAGTAGAGGAGCCCACTGTGCCTAGCGGGCCGCCGCAAGCAGGCGATAAGCCGGTGGATCCGCTTCCTCCAATTCAGGTGATAAAAGTCAATTCCTCGGAAGCCTTGCAGGCTGCACTGGATCAAGCCACTAAAGGCATGACGATCGAATTGCTTAATGGTACCTATCAACAAAAGGGTCCGTTCGTGATGAAAGATAAAAAAGGGACAGCTGCGCTTCCGATACGGATTGTTGCTGCGGAGCAAGGCAAGGTAGTTATTGCCGGCGACAGCTACATGCATATCGAAAACTCCGAATACATCGAGGTTGAGGGGCTAACGTTCCACTCAGGCGGCGGATCAGAGAATGGTGAGGATACACTGCGGAGCCGAGCAGTGCCGGAAGACAGAATCGCCGGTTTGAGTGGCGTGCATCCGGGTGTGCACCTGTATGATTCCAGTAATATTTCTATTTTGCGAAATACATTTGCTTTGGATGAAACAGGTCAGAAATACCGTTTTACGAAGGTTGAGAACAGCGTAAGTAAGCAAATCTGGTGTGTCATCGGCGTGGAGAATAGCTGCCGTTATGGCGCCAATTATGAGCCCGATGGAACCGTCTACACGGGAGAAACACCGCATACGCCGAACTCTACGCTGCTCACAGACAGCGGGACTGACAGGCATTATATTCGAGTTGAAGGGACGAGCAGCCACAACCGTATCGCTTATAACGATATTGGGCCGAAAACCGGCTTTGGTGCTGTGATCACGTATGACGGCAAAGAAGCGGTTTCGCAATATGATGTGATTGAATACAATCGCTTTCATGATATTGGTCCGCGAGTGAGCAATGGATTGGAAGCGATCCGTCTCGGGCTATCCGGCTTATCTTTGGCCCCCGGACATGTCACGGTTCAATACAATTTGTTCGACGGATTAAACGGTGAGGATGAAATCGTATCCGTGAAAAGCAGTGACAATACAATTCGTTATAACACTGTCCTCAATTCTTACGGAGGAATGGTTGCCCGGCATGGCCACCGTAACAGCTTTTACGGCAATTTCATCATCGCGGATGGCAAGAAGCCGGGTACAAGCGGCTTCCGCATTTATGGCAATGATCACAAGATCTATAATAATTACATGGAAGGGCTTACCGATGATGCGATTCAGTTGGATGGCGGAACGGAAGACGCCGGGCCGGATGGTGGCACGAATCCGATGATTCGCTGGGGCACCGGAGCGAACGATTTTGCAGAGCTGAGGAGCCTTTCGCCAGAGAGGCAGCAGGAACTGTTACGCGGGCACTGGAGACAATATAATGTTCAGATCTATAATAATACACTCGTAAATTTAAGTAATAAAGCAACCGCTGTAAAAATTGCGCAACGGACGTTCCAGCCATCAGGAACACAGATTTATAACAATCTTATTTTCAGCAATGCAGGGACTGTTTTCAATGAGTCGAAAGATATTACAGACGCAGGCCGACCAACGTATGTCGGTAATATGACCGATGGTCTCGCTGCGGTGTCAGCAAATGCTACGGTTGTAAGTGCCACGTACAAAGGAGATCTGAAGCTAGTTCGCAGCAGAGACGGATTAATCCGTTTATCGCCGCTAAGTCCTGCAGTTGATGCGGCTAAAGGTCCGTACATTCCTACAGACGATATGGATGGTCAAAGGCGGATACATACCGCTGACGTTGGTAGCGATGAGTACGAACCGGCTAGTGTATTGTCACTTCGGCCGCTTACTGCTGCTGACGTCGGGCCTGCGGCAGGACGGAACCTGCCAACAGAAGAAGGGACGCCGGACTCCAGCAGCCCTGATAATGGTTCGGCACCTGCGCCAACGCCTGCGCCTTTGCCGAAACCGGTACCTGAACCGAGCAAGCCGCTGCCCTCGAATCCATCAACAACATCACCGCAACAGGAATCTTTTGCGGATGTGTCGAAACATTGGGCATCGGAAGCAATCTCTCGCGCTGCTGCCAAGGGCATCGTGAACGGCTACTCGGATGGGAGCTTCAAGCCAGACGAACCAATGACAAGATTGCAATTTGCTGCTTTGCTGGTTCGTGCTTTAGGCTTGAAAGCTGAACCATCGAAATGGACATTCACCGATCAGACGGATATTCCCGCATGGGCAGAGGGAGAACTAGGCGCAGCGCTGGAAGCTGGAATTCTCCAGGGGTATGAAGACCAGTCATTACGGCCCAATGCATACATTAACCGGACAGAAATGGTTGTTATGCTAGTAAGGGCCTATTCACCAAAAGGGGACGTGTCACTTCCAACTGTGTTTAGTGACGGTTCTCAGATTCCAACTTGGGCATTACCAGCGGTTTCGCAAGCCGTTTCCTTAGGGCTAATAAACGGTCGTGAGAATCAAACCTTCGAGCCGTTTGGTACAGCCACAAGAGCGGAAGCCGTAACAGTTGTCATGCGTATGTTGGATCGGTAGTCGTTTCTGCTTATAAAACGGCACATGGTATGCAGCAGAGTTGGCCTCGAGCAATTTCGGGGCTGATCTGCTGCATTTAGTGCTTTATACATTTGAATGAGAAGGAGTTTGGGATATGAAGGGTATTTGCCAAGTAAGCAAAGAGAACTGGGGTCATTATTTGGACTTGAAGGCAATTGTCGAGGAGGCTGAAGCTGCACTGACTTCTCCGAGTGTACATATCACAGAAGCGAGAGCACTGCAAAGTCCTGGGAGTGCGCACGATTATTATTCAAACGGAGATTATTGGTGGCCAAATCCAAACACGCCGGATGGGCTGCCTTATGTTCGCCGTGATGGCGAAAGCAATCCGGATAATTTCCATGAACATCGGAACCTGCTTAGACGGATGCGGACTTTGGTCGCCTTATTGACTTCCGCTCACCGCATTACGGGAGAGCAGAAGTACGCATCGAAAGCCGTGCAGCTTTTAGACGCATTTTTTCTTGACGAGAACACGCGAATGAATCCGCACCTGGTTTATGCACAGGCGATACCTGGTGTATGTGACGGACGAGGGATCGGCGTGATTGATACTTTGCATCTGATTGATGTGGCAGCCGCTGTTCATGTGCTGAAAAGTGAAGAAACCTCCTTGCTGGATAATCAGGTTCTGCAAGAGGTTACCTTATGGTTCGCGGACTATCTGCAATGGATGAACGAGCATCCGCAAGGGGTGGAAGAAAGAAACGAACCCAACAACCACGGAATCTGCTGGTTCGTACAGGCTGCTGCCTTCGCGAAGTTGACCGATAATCATGCTATGCTCGATTGGTGCAGAGAAGAATACAAGAGCCGATTGCTCGTGGAACAAATGGATGCGGATGGCAGTTTTCCAAGGGAACTGGCCCGAACCAAGCCGTATGCTTATTCCTTGTTCACATTGGATAATTTTGTAACACTTACGCATATCCTTTCCACACCGGAAGATAATCTTTGGGAGTTTCAGCTTTCAGATGGGCGAGGCGTTCAGAAAGGCATCATGTTTCTCTTGCCGTATTTGGAAAATAAACAATTGTGGCCTTATAGGGCTGATGTAGAATATGATAACGATTGGCCGGTCGCGATGTCGTTCTTATTGCTTGCTGGGCTTGCTTATGGTTCCGAAAGACTGCTTGCCTTATGGCGAACACTCGATCCAAACCCCCGTCAGGCAGAAATCAGACGAAATATGGCGATTCGGCAGCCGCTGCTTTGGCTATGAGTTGTCATAACGACAAGACGGTTCCACCTATTTCCGATATAATAAATGAAAGCAGTTACATCATGGCGATAAGGGGTTAGTGCTAATGAAGTTTAATCGGATCCGGTTCAACAAACGCAGTGTCATCGTTACTTGGCTTACTTCCTATATTTCGGTTCTTCTCGTTCCGATAATCATTAGCGGAATTTTATATGCAGCTTCCTGGCATGTGGTCGAATCGGAGGTGAATCGTGCCAACACGAACGCACTGAAGCAGATGGAATTGGCAATCGACAACAGCCTAGGCGGTATTGAGCGATTGAGTTTGGAAATTTCGCTCAATAAACAGGTGAACGCTTTTATCAATACGTCTCAGCCGCTTACGGATAACGATTACTACGATTTAGTCACGATCTCCAATGATTTGCGGGTCTACCAGACAGCCAACGAGTTCATTGAACAAATATATTTGTATTACAAAAATAGCGATACTGTGATATCCACGCGCAATCGGACAGATAGCCGCCAATTGTTTCAAATGTTGGACGGACAGACCCTTAAAGGTAATGAAGCATGGAAGACGTATTTGGACAAACGCTACATCCAGGAATATATGCCAGTTACGATAACGGAAGATGATAATGCGTATAAGGCCGTCCTGTTTGCCAAATCCGTTACGTTGGCGAATCGGGATCAGCCGGGCGCAGTGCTCCTGTTTGTCATGAAGGACTCCAAGCTGCTCGCCAATCTTCCGCCATCCGAAGCGACATCCGTAGCGGTGCTCGATAAAGAGAATCGGTTAGTGGCTTCCAGCGGTCTTGAGCAAAGTCCTGACTTTCTCACCTATGACAGATTCTCGGGTGAAAACGGACTCTTTTATGGGGTTGTGGCTGACAAACAAGTCGCTGTATCTTATACGACCTCGGCAAGGACAGGCTGGAAATACATGTCGATGATTCCCGCCGAGCGCTTTGACGATAAGATGAAGTATATGAAAAGCTTGGTATATGCAAGCATTATTCTAAGCCTTCTTCTGGGAGGGCTGGTCACGTTCTTGTTCCTGCGCAAAAATTACAATCCGATTCATCTGCTCATTCGAAGTTTTTCGATGAAAGCAGGGATTTCGTTTGCTGAGGGGACGAACGAGTACGGCTTTCTGCAAGATGCGCTCAACAATACATTTGCGGAGAAAGAGCAAGTAGACCGCCGGCTGCATCAGCACCGGGACGCGATTCGCTCCCATTTCTTGCAAGGGCTGCTGAAGGGGAACCTGGAGCAGGACATCCCCGTGCATGAATCGCTTTCCGCTCATGATATACGGCTGGATTCCCCGCATTTTGCCGTGCTGTTGTTTCATATCGATCACTTCGGCAAATTTCAGGAAGATGTCGTGATAGATTCGCAGAAAGTGAAATTGATGCAGTTCATTCTTATGAATGTGGTGGAAGAAGTAATCGGCCTACAGAACCGGGGCTTCACGACGGAAATTGACGATATGCAGGCTTGTATTTTTAATTTTGGCTCTGATGAGCCGGATTCGGATGAGCTGCGGCGAGTTGCCGAGTCGGTGAAATTATTCTTACTTGATCATTTTCATGTGCATTTGACGGTGTCGATTAGCTCTATCCATGAAGAATTGTTTGGTATTGCCGAGGCGTATCAAGAAGCGCTGTCGGCGATGGCTTATCGACTTGTCAAAGGGAGCGGAGCAATTATTCGTTACGATGAGTTACCGAGTTCCGAGGCTGTCCGGCAAGCTGGAAATTATTATTATCCGCTGCATGTGGAGCAGCAATTGATTAATTTCGTCAAGACGGGCGATTATGAGAAATCGAGCTCGATCATTGATCAAATTATTGAAACAAATGTATCCAATTCGGTTTTATCGGTGCCACTAGGCAAATGTCTGATGTTCGATCTTGCCAGCACGATGCTGAAAACAATGAATGAGATCGGTTCTCAAGGTAATAAAAAGTCCTTCATGGAACAATTTAATCCTGTCGAACGGTTATCTGAATGCGAAACGATCAGAGAAATGAAAAAGGAAATACTCGCGATCCTCGAACAGGTCTGTCAATCCATCCAAGCCGATCGGAAACAGGAGTACAGTCCACTGGGCGAGCTTGTTAGTGCTTATGTTAAGGCCAACTTTGCCGAAGAGAACTTGAACATTTCGATGATTGGAGAGAAATTCGGCATCACGCCTTCCTATTTATCCAAACAATTTAAAGCCCAAACCGGTGACGCACTGCTTGATTTCATAAGCCGGACACGTTTGGAGGAAGCCAAAAAGCTGCTAACCGAACAACCTTTGTCCATTATGGAGATTGCTCGGAAGGTTGGATATAACGATATCAATACGTTTAACCGGACGTTTAAGAAATTCGAGGGCATCACGCCAGGTAAATACAAAGAACTGAAACCTTTGTGATCTGATTTGTCAAAGTCGTACAAGCTTGCTTGCGCGGCTTTTCATTTTTTGCATAGCTATTTTGGATTCTGATGATTGTATTTTACGGATTTTAAAGGGGTATTTGCAGTTTTGACGATATTCAAGAGGGCGGTCGACCATCCATACTAAAGCCATGGTGCTGCAAACGAGAATCTGCACCAGATCATACGAGGGGGATTACCTATGAGGAAACATTCCAAAAGAAAGTCAATTAGCCTGGCGCTAAGCGTTGTAGTAGCATCCAGCATGTTCGTCGCATGTTCCAAAGTTAATACGGGGGCACCAAGTGAAACGGGAACTGCGAAAACGACAGCATCACCGACGGCCACAGCAGGCCAATATCCGATTAGTACGCAAGAAACGTTAACCTCTTGGGAACAGATGGATACGAATCTGACGTCATTTGTCCCAAACCTGGCTGAATCACCATTCGGTAAACGGTTAGAGAGCGAAACAGGTGTTAAGGTTAAGTACACGCACCCCGCAGACGGCCAGTCGAAGGACCAATTCAACCTGCTGATCGCCTCGAACAATTTGCCGGATGTCATTGAATACAATTGGGGCGGCGGCGGAGCGGCAGCGTATCCGGGCGGACCTGAGAAAGCCATCACAGACAAGGTCATTCTTCCTCTGAACGATTTAATCGATAAAAATGCGCCAAATTTAAAGAAACTGCTTCAGCAGGATAAAGAACTGGACAAAATGATTAAGACAGACAATGGCACCTATTATGCATTTCCAATGATTCGTCCAGACAATGGATTGGTCTTCAGGGGACCGATGATCCGCAAAGACTGGTTGGATGAGTTGAACCTTCCAGTGCCTACGACGATCGACGAGTGGTATACGGTTCTCAAGGCTTTCAAGGAGAAAAAAGGGGCAACTGCGCCATTCTCAGCGCAGTACAGCAATGAATTGAATATCCAAGATGCGTTCATTGGCGCTTTCAAAACAGCAAATCGCTTCTATATCGACGATCAAGGCAAAGTGAAATACGGACCTACGGATCCTCAATTCAAGGATGCGCTGACTTTACTGCACAAATGGTATGCCGAAGGCTTGCTTGATAAAGACTTCGCGCTTAACACGGACTCCAAGTCGCTCGATACCAAATTAATGAGCGACGCATCGGGTGCAACTGTTGGCTTATTAAGCGGAGGTATGGGCAGATGGATGGATACCGGCAAGAAGAAAAATCCGAAATTCCAACTAGTTGCCGCTCCTTATCCTACGTTGAATAAAGGCGAACGCGCTTTCATTGGTCAACGTGACTTCAAATACAACCCTGCAGCAAGTAAGGCGGTTTCAGGAGATTCCAAACATGCGGAGCTAGCAGTCAAATGGATGGATTACGCGTATAGCCCGAAAGGCAGTATGCTTTTCAACTTCGGTATTGAAGGCGAAAGCTACACAATGGATAACGGCGCACCTAAATTTTCTGAAAAGATCACGAAAGATCCTAAATATAACCTACAGCAAATGGTTTCCCAATACACGAAACCGAACGGTCCATTCCTAGGCGATAGCCGCAAAAGCTTCAATACGTTCAAAGAGCAGGATGAAGCGATCAAAATTTGGGAACAAACGGACGCTGCCAAGCATGTGCTGCCTCTTTTCTTGACGCCAACAGCCGAAGAAAGCAAAGAACTGGCCAAATTAAATACAGCTATTGCCAGTTATAAAGAAGAGATGTTCGTTAAGTTTGTCATGGGCAAAGAGCCGATCGACAAGTTCGATGACTACGTGAAACGGATTAAAGAGATGGGAATCGACAAGGTAACCCAAATCTATCAAGGCGCTCTAGATCGATACAATAAGCGATAATTAGTCTGCGGCGATTCTAGCGGAGGAAGGGACGTTTCCGTTCCGCCCCTCCGTAGAATAGCGCCATGGATGGAGAGGGGGATGCTATGAACACCATGATTTCCAAAACCAAACCGATGACAAACCTTGGAGAGAAAAGGAAACTGAACTTCGGAATTTTTCTGGATATTCGCAAAAACAAACTGCTCTATGTCATGCTGCTTCCTGTACTGCTTTATTATGTTGTGTTTCATTATGCGCCCATGTACGGTGCCATCATCGCATTCAAGGATTTCTCCCCGAGACTTGGCATTTGGGGGAGCGATTGGGTCGGTTTCGAGCATTTCCGCGAATTTTTTATGGGTCCTTACTTTTGGAGAACCATCAAAAATACGGTTTTGATCAGTTTCTATCAGTTATTATTCGGATTTCCGGCGCCTATTGTCTTAGCGCTTCTGCTGAACGAATTGAAACATGCTTTGTTTAAAAGAACCGTACAAACGATTACGTATATGCCTCACTTTATCTCATTGATTGTCATTTGCGGGATTCTCAAAGACTTCACATCTAGTGAAGGAGTTATCAACGATATTGTCGCTTTCTTCGGCGGAGAACGGTTGACCTTTTTGCTAGAGCCAAGTTTGTTCCGCACCGTGTATGTATCGTCAGGCATCTGGCAAAATATCGGCTGGGGGACAATCATTTTCTTGGCAGCTTTAACCGGGATCGACCAAGAGCAGTACGAAGCAGCCAAAATCGACGGCGCAGGACGATGGAAGCAAATGACGCATGTCACACTCCCTGGACTTATGCCAACCATTATTATTTTGCTTATTCTTGATATCGGCCGGATGATGAATGTCGGGTTTGAGAAAATCATTTTGCTGTATAATCCGGGTACTTATGAAACAGCTGACGTTATTTCCTCCTATGTCTATCGCGTTGGTCTGCAAGATTTCAATTACAGTTTCAGTTCAGCGGTGGGCTTGTTTAACTCGGTCATCAATTTTGTCCTGCTCATTTCATCCAACTGGTTAAGCCGCAAATTTAACGATACGAGCTTGTGGTAAAAAGGAGAGAGAGATATCATGCTGAACAAAGTGAGCGTCTCTGAGAGATGTTTCGATTATATCAATACGGTGCTGTTGCTCCTGCTGATGGTCCTTACCGTATATCCGCTGCTTTATGTGGCGTTTGCTTCAGTCAGTGACGCCGGAAGCCTGATGGGGCACAAAGGCATCTTGTGGCGTCCCATCGGCTTCTCGCTTGATGCTTATACGAATGTTTTCCGCAATCCGATGATTATAAAAGGCTATGGGAACACGTTTTTTGTCGTACTAATGGGCTTGGCCCTTAATATTACTCTGACCTCTTTCGGTGCTTACGCACTCTCGCGTAAGAGCTTGCAGTATCGCAAGCCACTCATGTTGTTCATCATTTTTACGATGTTCTTTAGCGGAGGGCTGATTCCTCTCTACTTGACGGTCAAGGGAGTGGGACTGGTTGATTCTTTATGGGCGCTCATCATTCCGCAGGCAATAAACACGTTTAACCTGATTCTGATGAAAACCGCATTCGAAGCTATCCCTGACGCGCTGGAGGAGTCGGCCAAAATGGACGGAGCGAACGATTTCGTCATTTTATTCCGAATCGTGCTGCCGCTTTCCATGCCTGTAATCGCCGTGATGCTGCTGTATTATGGTGTGAGCCATTGGAACTCCTGGTTCAATGCGATGATTTTTCTACAGGAACGTTCCCTCTATCCGCTGCAATTAGTGCTCAGGGAAATCCTGCTGCAAGGGGAAGCCAATGCCAATACAGGCGCTTCAGACGGGGATGCGGCTATGCTTGCTGCGACTTTGAAGTATGCGACGATTATTGTTGCAACGGTTCCGATTTTGTTCGTTTATCCATTTCTACAGAAATACTTTGTCAAAGGTGCTCTTATTGGTGCCATCAAAGGGTAAAGGGGGAGACTTGGCGTGAAAGAAAGCTACAGCTCGGCGGTTCACTTGGATGTAGATTGGGAACGTTTCATGGCGACAAACGATATGGAATGGGTAGTAAAGCCTGTAAGCTGGGATGAAGGGGCATTCCTTGGTAACGGCTTACTGGGCGCGATGGTATATGGGGAGGAACATGCGAGTAAACGGCATGTGCTCCGCATGGTTACTGGTCGCACGGATGTGACGGCAACTCGGATGGACAAACCGGGATTTCCGCCTCGTGTTCCGCTCGGTGAGCTGGATCTGGAATTAGTAGGGAGAATCTACCATCCGACACAGATGCGAGTCAGCCTGTGGAATGCAGAATTGCAGGCCACGCTGACGACAACGAGCGGCGAGGTCAAGCTTCGCTCGTTTGTGCACAGTCTCTATCCAGTGATAGCTGTGGAGATCGAGACGACAGCCGGCGAAAGCGGTGCCAGATGTGCTTGGTACTCCTATCCAGAAGTTGACCCCGTGCTGAAAAACGCTGACGGGGTGAATTTGAATCAATATATTCCGTCGACGGAAGTGGAACATAAAGATGTAGAGGGCGGAATACATGTGTGCACACAGCGCTATTCAGCTGAGGATGGCTGCGTGACCGCCTGGAAGGATGTACAGGTTTCACCGACTCGCCGCATCTTTTGGCTATCCATTGCGAGTGGACACAATGAATCAGCGGTTGCTGAAGCGGTAGAGGCTGTGACGCAGTCATCGGCAGCAAATTATGAAGAATGGGTGCAGGCCCATCGTGAATGGTGGCACCAGTATTATCGTCAAAGCTTCGTTTCGCTGCCTGATGGCCGTTTAGAAAGTTTTTACTGGATTCAGATGTACAAATTGGCATCGGCAACCCGAGCAGACAAGCCGTTGATCGATAATCAAGGACCTTGGCTCACCTCCACGCCTTGGCCAGGTGTCTGGTTTAATATGAACGTACAGATGAGCTACTCGCCGGTATATACGGCCAATCGTTTGCAAATGGGAGAATCGCTTGTTCGTTCATTAACGGACAACTGGGGCAATTTGATTCTGAATGTCCCGGAAGATTGCCGGCATGATTCGGCTGGATTAGGGCGCAGCTGCAGCTTCGATTTACGGGCTCAAGTAGATGATGAGGTCGGAAACTTGACTTGGATTTGTCATAGTATTTGGCGTCATTACCGATATGCCATGGACGAAAATATGCTGGGAGAAGTCTTATTCCCGATCTTAAGACGAAGCGTGAACTATTATAGGCATTTGTTAGAGGAGGGAACAGATGGTTTCCTCCATCTTCCGCCGACGATTTCACCAGAATACGGCTCGTTCATGCGGACCACCGTAAGGGATTGCCATTATGATCTTTCTCTGCTGCGCTGGGGCTGCGAGACATTGCTTCATATTTGCCATAGGCTGGGGACGCAGGATCCACTGATTCCGGAATGGGAAGTCATACGGAAGAAGTTGGTTCCGTTTCCCGTTGATGAGACGGGGTATATGATTGGACAAGATATGCCGCTTGCCTACGGTCACCGTCATTTCAGCCACTTGCTGGCGATTTTTCCGCTGCATCTCATTGGGGGAGAAACGGAAGAGGAGCATGCCTTAATCGCAACTTCTTTGCGTCATTGGCTCGGTAAAGAAGGCGATCTGCGCGGATTCAGCATGACCGGGGCAGCCTCAATTGCCGCTGTTCTCGGTTGGGGGGATGTAGCGCTGCGATTGCTGCAATCGCTGTTACTGATCATCAAGCCTAATACGATGTACAAGGAAGCGGGACCGGTAATCGAGACGCCGCTGGCTGGTGCGGAGTCGATACATGATATGCTGCTTCAAAGTTGGGGCGGCAAGCTGCGTGTGTTTCCGGCAGTTCCAGAAGCTTGGACGGAGCTGGCGTTCCATGATTTGCGAACGGAAGGCGCCTTCCTGGTCAGCGCTGTTCGTAAAGATGCCGTCACCCAGTGGATCAGAGTGAAGAGTTTGGCTGGAGAGCCATGTCTGATCAAGACAGGGTGGAAGGGGCTTGTGCACTGGAACATTATCGGTAATGACGAAGCGGTTCGAGTGTCTGGTGAAGCGTTCATCGACGATGAACTATCGCTTGATTTGGATGCCGGTGAAGAGGCTATTCTTTCCCAAGGCGAGGAGACACCGGATCTGCGCGTGCGTCCAGTTGAAGCAATAGACAAGGTGTCGTGTTATTTCGGGGGACATAAGCCTTGGCGTCTTTACGGATTTCATTTCTAGGCGACGGGGTTGAGTCCGATGAGGTGACTAGTGCTTTGTTAAGTCTAACGAACAGCACAGATTTTCCACGATTAAGGACTACGGCGTCCGTTAGCGCAAAAAATCCCGGCGAGGTCTTCCTCGCCGGGATTTTGGTGATTATTCTTATCTGCCTTCAGTTTAGAAGCGATCAAGACTTACGAACTCTCCAACAGGCTTGCGGTAGCCACGAGGTCTGCGTTTCTCTAAGTCTTCTTTCCCTATCGTGAGGAGTAGGGCTGGAACGGAGTCAAAACCGATCATAGGGCAAGTATCCCAACCCAGCCTTTCTCTTTGGCAGCGAGCATGAAGAGTTGAGCAGATAGGCTGACATTTCGGCTGATGCCTCCTATATGATCTACTAGACTTATGTATACACGAATCTTATGACTATATTTGCAAGAATGTCAATCGTCTAAGTAACAATTATGTGGAGGAGAACGTCTAATAGTGAAAGGGGGCGAATGTTCGTGAGTAAAATCAAGACGATGTTAGTAGCGACCTGTTGTATGATTTTTGTTGCAATGGTATTAACAAGCTGTGAGGAGCGGAATCGAGTGAGTGGAAGTGGAGATGCATTGAAAGAGTCTAACAAGAAAGTGGAGTCCGTATCTAGAGATCATTTAGTAACATATATGAATCTCATTCACACACTTAACTCCGTTTTCGAGAGTCATCAAGTAAAGATCCTATCTTCATACAGCAACGAGCATGAGGGTTTCTTAGAAATTCGTCGGATAGGGAATCACACTAGTGCACTTTCGGATGAAGAGATTGCAGCGCTAAAAAAAGACGTGTATAAAGCTGTCGGAGCAGAGTTTCCATTAAATATTAAAGTAAATACAAACGCAGAGCAGTCAGGAATGACTGGTAAAATCAGCGCAATTGACAAGCAGGGGAGATTCTTGGTCGTCTCTTCAGATAAATTCTTAGACACTGAAAAGAAAATGCCGGATGCCGCTTGGTACAAAATGGTAGTTGATTCTGACATCACTTTTGAAGGGAAGCCTGTCCCAATAAAGGATGTTAGTATTGGCTCATCCGTCAAAGTGTGGTCAGAGGGTGTTATGCTATTGAGTTACCCAGGTCAGACTGCGGGTTTACGACTTGAAATAACTGCATGGGACGATGGGACTGGTGATGCGAGCGGTATAGTTACTGGATTGGAGAAAACAGGGGAAGGCATGAACGAAGGGCGTAATATTGAAGTAGACGGGGTGAAATATCAGCAACTTCCTATTGCACAAGTTTGGATAAGAGGTGAAATGCTTAGCGTTAACGACTTAAAAGTCGGAGACCACGTGAAGATTTGGTTTACTGGGTACGAAGTTGGACCCGAGAAAATGGTAACAAAAGTCGTCATAGACCGATAAGTGACCTGTTACTTTCTCCACATCGAATATAAGATTTGTTGACAATGAAATTCGCAAATTAATTCTACCACCTGCATGACAATGTGGAATTAAGTTCAAGATATTAGAGATGATGTTAAGTAGGGGCTTCCCCATCAACCACATCCCTGGTTTTCTTTATATTGCTATAAGCCTAATCTTTTTGTACGATGCAACTTTCTTTACCCCTCCCTATTTTTTCACCCCTATGAAAAAACGTTTCTCTAGACCCACACAAACTTCAGTTGCTATGATTAACAAGCACAAGGAATGCCGAGGGGAGTACGGGGAATTATGGAACAAGAGATGCGATATGAAAACTTAAAAATGGGAGAACGAGGAACTATCATTAGTATAGTTGCCTACATATGTCTTTCCGCCTTGAAGTTAATCATTGGACATATAGCAGGTTCAGAAGCTTTGAAAGCGGATGGATTGAACAATGCTACGGATATTGTGGCATCGATTGCGGTATTGATCGGTTTAAAATTGGCTCAAAAACCGGCGGATGATAACCACCCGTACGGACATTGGAAATCGGAGACGATTGCCTCTTTAGTCGCCTCATTTATCATGATGGCAGTCGGTCTAGATGTATTTATAACCGCCGTCAAATCGATTTTTCAAGCAAGCGAGCAAGCGCCGGATCTCACTTCCGTGTGGACAGGGTTATTCTGTGCGGTCGTCATGTATGTTGTTTATCGGTACAATAAAAATCTTGCCCATAAAATTAAAAGTCAAGCCGTTATGGCCGCAGCGAAAGATAATTTATCCGATGCTTTTGTCAGTATCGGGACCGTCATTGGTATCGTGGGTTCCCAATTTAGTTTGCCATGGCTTGACCCTTTGACCGCGGTATTAGTTGGATTTATTATTTGTAAAACGGCATGGGAAATATTCCGTGAGGCCTCTCACTACTTATCAGATGGGTTCGATGAAACGTCTATTCAAGCTTTTAAAGATACTGTACTGCAAGTCGATGGGGTTGAAAGTGTAAAGGACCTCCGCGCTAGAAATTACGGAAGTAATGCGGTTGTTGATGTTGTTCTTTCTATAAAAGCAGATTTGGATTTTCAAAAGGCGCATGATATTGCAACAAAAGTAGAAAATGAATTAAAGAAGACTTCAGAGGTTTTTGAAGTTCATGTTCATTACGAACCAGCTAAATGAATTAAGCATATAGAAACCACACGCGAACCGAAGCTTTTACAGTCAGTTGGCCAGGTTCGATAGGGGTTTCAACCGCACTTGCAGCAAACTTAGCCGTCATGTAAGGCGCAGGCCCTGCCGTCCGCGAAGGTTCCTGGACTTGAGAAGGGACCGCTCCAAGGGTCACACCCAGTGTATTTGCGATGGTATAAGCTTTCTGACGAGCGTTGTGAATGGCAAGCGATAATGCTTGATTCTCATAAAATTCTGGATGTGCTATAGTAAACTGAATGCTGGTGACATTATTCGCAGCATTGGAAACGGCAGTATCAACAAGATTTCCTGTCTGATCTACATGATCCGTGGTGATTTGTAGCAGATGGGTGATTCTATAACCTCGAAAGATTTGTTTCCCATCCACATAATCATGAACGATTTCTATACGATAATCATGCGTTTGTATCTTTTCTCGAGGTATGTTTAGATTCATCATCGATTGAATAATGTTGGTTATGGTTTTGGCGTTTTCGGACTGAATGTCCTGCAAGCTAGGACCATCTGTAACGACGCCAAGCACAACAACAGCCCGGTCGGGTGTTGCCGTCACCGTACCCTCACCCAGGACTTCGATGGTAGATGAGTGGTTGGAATGCGAAGGAGATGCTGTCTTGTTAATTGGATACCCGTACATGGAAGGACTCCTTTCTAGTAGCAGTCATTAACCAATGTATGAGGAATTCAATTGAAACATAACGGGAGGTTAGCGGGGAGCTTCGTGAGAAATGATCATTAAATTTGGATTGACACTGTCAACGTGTGTTATCATGGTACCAAGCTACGAATAAGTGACATGCAAAACGATTACTTGGAGGGAGAATTCATTAATAACGTCGTCCTGAATGATGCAATGACCATGTTGAAGGAAACAAGCCGTACTTTTTATATACCTATAAATAGTTTGGATGCAGGCTTGAAGGAGGCTGTAACATCAGCCTATCTGTGTATGCGCGCTATAGACGAAATCGAGGATCATGATCAAATCGAAGACGCATTGAAAGTTAACTTATTAATCGGGATACATAAGGCTTTCCAGTCCACAAACACTATTCCTGCCATACAAAATGTCCTATCACCGTATAAGGCGGTATTACCAGCAGTCACCATGCGACTCGATGAGTGGGCGCTGCTTTGTCCGTCTTCCGCTGCACCAGTTGTTTATTCTTACATCGCAAAAATGTCTTTGGAAATGGCCGAGTGGGTTCAGAGCGGTTGGAACATCCATACAGAAGAGGATTTGGATCGCTATACGTATAGCGTTGCTGGTATGGTCGGTGAAATGCTATCGGAACTGTGGTTGTGGCATGACGGAACGCAATCCGATCTAACGAAAGCGGTTGCCTTCGGAAGAGGGCTGCAGGCGGTAAATATTCTCCGCAATCGAGCAGAGGATCTGAAACGCGGCGTTGACTTTTTCCCAGACGGCTGGGACTTCAAGGAAATGCAGGAGTACACACGTCGCAATCTACAGATTGCCGACTCTTATATCGCGGATCTTAAGGAAGGTCCGGCATTGAAGTTTTGCAAAGTACCCTTAGCGCTTGCTCATGCTACGGTTAACCTCATCGCTGTTGGCGGTAACAAATTAACAAGAGATGCGGTTCTGAAAATTGTGAGTCGTGTATCCGGATAATCGGATCATTCAGAGATAGAAAAAAAGACTTCATTCACCAGGAGGAGGAAAGGTGAGTGGAGTCTTTTTTGTGCTTGCAGCTAAGTCAAACGATTAACGTTGGAAACCTTGCAGTTGTTGTTCAGCCATTTGTACCAATCTTTTTGTAATACTTCCACCAATAGAGCCTGCGTCGCGAGTTGCGAGATTCCCATTGTAACCATCTGGTGATAGAGGAATTCCTAATTGTTGAGCTACTTCATATTTCATTTGATTTAAAGCTGCTTTCGCTTGAGGAACCACTAATGTACTATTGTTTGCCATGGAAAAAATCACTCCTTTTTTTGGTGTACTCCTATCATGCGGAGTGTAAGGAACTATTATGCATGCATCATTTGCAAAGTTTATTGGTAATTTTAACCTTGCATCTATTTTCTAAATGTAAAATAAATTTCTTGATATAAATAAAATTCGTGTGCTACACTATTTCCATAATATCTCAATTTTATGCCATTATCTGTTAGTAGGGCAGGTGAACATGTGCATGTCAAACCAGTTACGCATTGGAGTGGTTGGTATCTACCATGAAACGAACACTTTCGCTCCTGTACAGACGCATTGGAATGATTTTCAACATTGCTTCACGCTTGGCAGGGATGCCTTCATGGATTTATTTGAGCATACCCGAACGACTATGGGAGGAGTTATTGCTGCATCGACGCAAGAGAAAGTTTCACTTGTCCCAGGGCTGTACACATCTGCTACACCAAGCGGCATCGTATCGGAAGAAGCAGCTCAGATGATTATGGAGCAGTTAACGCGTTCAATTGAGTCCAATCTTGACGGAATGGTCGTTATTCTTCATGGAGCTATGGTTTCCGAACGGTGTTTCGACATGGAATCTGCCATATTAGAGGCTATCCGTAACGTTATAGGTGAGCAAATTCCTATTGCGGTCACTGTAGACTTTCACGCCAATCTTGGTGAGAAGATGTCTCAGTTATGCAACTTGCTCGTTGGATACGATACTTACCCGCATATTGATGCCTACGAGCGCGGAGAGGAAGCGCTGCATCTGTTGGTTCGTCAGATTCGCCGCGGCATTGAGCCTGTCATGGTCATTGCCAGATCCAACATGCTCGTTGTACCGCAAAAAATGATAACGACAAAAGGGATCATGAAGATGATTATGGAAGAAGCTTTTAATATGGAGAAGCATCCTGAGGTACTTAACGTGACCGTCTGTGGTGGATTTCCATACAGTGATGTACCTTTCGCAGGAATGGCTTTTGCGGTAACGACCGATAGGAATGAAGCTTTGGCGCACAGTTACGCGGAGAAGCTAGCTTATCTGGCATGGTCATTTCGAGATGAATTTTTAGTACAACAAGTTGAAGTCGGGCAAGCGATAAGACTTGCGATGGATGCCAAAGAGGGACCCGTCATTTTCGTTGAAGGCTCAGATAATGTTGGGGGAGGAGCTCCTGCCGATGGGACACATTTGTTGCCTGAGCTATTCAAGCTCCCGCGTCAGAGTTTGATCGTTATTCGTGATCGGGAAGCTGTTTCATTGGCATGCCAGCAAGGTGTGGGCAAGAAAATTTCATGTGATATTGGTGGAAAAAGCGATAGCCTGCATGGAATGCCTGTTCCAATTGAAGGAAGGATCAAGCTGCTTTTTGATGGGACATATAAGCATAGAGGGCCTTATATGAAAGGAACCGTAGCTTATATGGGGAAAACGGCTGTCATCGAAGTCAATCAGGTTACGATTGTTCTCACTGAAGAACGAGTTCCCCCATGGGACATTGGCCATGTCGAATCCATAGGCTTGAATCCCAAAGATTTTCATCTAATCGTAGTTAAATCGGCTGTTGCCTGGATGAGTGCATTCGGTTCTATCGCCAAGCAAGTCATCGAAGTAGATACCCCAGGATGTTGTACCACCTCACTTCATCGTCTACCTTTCCAACATGTCCCACAATCCGTCTTTCCACTTCATTTTCTTGAAAAGGAGCATGCTGAGTGAACCGATACTTACAATCCGTAGAGAGATTGCAAGAAGCGAAAGCTTATGTGGCGGGAGGTGTAGCAAGCAGCCTTCGAGCTTCAATGAAACCGACTCCCTTGTATGTGCAAAAGGCATTCGGAGCAAGAATTCTCGATGTGGACCATCATGAATATATCGACTATATGCTGGCCTATGGGCCATTGATTCTCGGTCATGCTCATCCTGCTTTTAACGAACAACTGTATGATGCCATGCAAAATGGAAGTACATACGGTTTGCAACATGATGGTGAAATCCGCTTGGGACAACGCTTAACCGAAATACTCCCCTGTGCGGAACAAGTGGCATTCAGCGGATCGGGGACAGAAGCGGTGATGTTGGCTCTGCGATTGGCTCGAGCCTATACGGGTAAGACCAAAACGGTTCGGTTCTATGGCCACTATCATGGTTGGTCGGATGCGATATTCACTTCGTTTCCGAGCCCGGACTTTTCCTCGTCTGGCCCTTCAGAAGCTGGATCGGAAATCATTCAGGGAACGGCAGGTCAGAGTCAAAATAGCCTGCAGGATCTAATTTTGCTGCCATGGAACGATCCAGAAGCATTAGAGGAGATTTTAACGAAACATCACCATGAGATCTCAGCCGTTATAACGGAGCCGGTTATGTGTAATTCCGGGTGTATTTCGCCCAAACCAGGGTATATGGAGAAAATGAGGGAGTTAACTTCAAAATTCGGCATTGTTTTAATTTGGGATGAGGTAATTACAGGATTTCGACTAGGATTAGGTGGGGCTCACGAGCGATTCGGCATTCATCCAGACCTGGTAACGATCGGCAAAGCGATGGCTGGAGGCATTCCCTTAAGCGCGGTAGCCGGTAAGAGAGACATCATGCGTCTTATCGAAGAAGGAACGGTTATGCATCTTGGTACTCTAAACGGAAACTGCCTGGCTACCGCCGCGGGGTTAGCGGTGATCCAAGAGTTGTCCAGATCGGATGGGCAAGCATTCAAGGACATGGAACATATAGCGACGATGCTCGCAGAGGGGATACGTTCGATTCTCAAAACGAACGGACTCCAAGCGGTTATCAATCAACAGGGGCCAGTGTTCCATCTGATGTTCATCGATCGAGCCGAAGTAACAGATTTCGATACGTTCAACCTTCGTGATACTCAGTTGTATACCCGATTTGCTGAAGAAATGTTGTACGAGGGCATACTCGTTCGTCCGAATGGGCTTTGGTACGTGTCCACCGCACATGGGGAGAAGGAAGTTCAGGAAACTCTGGCTGCTGTTGAACGGGTTGCACAACGAATTGCTGCTCATAGTAGATAAGTAGAATGGGCTCTTTGGAACGACAATGTTGGAAGGAGTGGTGAAAATTGAAACAACCTATAGCGACTGATGGAGCAAGCGGCAAGCCTTTTTCTTCCGCGATAGCAGCGGGAGGTTTCGTATTCGTGTCCGGTCAAGGAGGACTGGACCCTGAGACTGGCGTAGTCGTAAGCGATGACTTGAAGAGCCAGACTTTGCAGACACTGGAGAACATTCGTCGTATTTTGCAAGCAGCAAATGCCACATTAGAGGATGTCGTAAAAGTGAACGTGTACTTGAAAGAACGATCACATTATGAAGCATTCAACGAGGTGTACGGAAGCTATTTTGCCTATCCCTATCCGGCTAGGACGACAATCTATTGCGATTTAAATTTTGATATTTTAGTAGAAATTGATGTCATCGCACTTTCTCCAAAAAGGATGGATCATTGATGAGTATGACGGATAAATCAAGTCAAACCGTCAAATCGGCTGACCGCGTGCTAGATATTTTTGAATTGTTCGGGGAAGTTGAAGCACGTGAATTAAGTTTAATGGACATCACACGCCGTCTGGAGCTCCCAGCGAGCAGTGTATTTAAGATTTTGCAGAATCTGGTTCATCGCGGTTACTTGGAGAAGGACGAGAATGGAAAGATGTTTCGCCTTGGTTATAAAATCTTTCAAATTGGTGCCAAATATGCACAGCAAACGAATATAACCACAGAGTTTCAATATATTGCTGGGCAGATCGTTTCAGAAGTAAATGAAGCCGTTTATTTAGCGATTCGGAGCGATAGGAATATCTTATATATTGCTGAAAAACAGAGTACGCACCATGTGCGCTTTATCTCGCATCTGGGCATGAAGCTTCCGCTTCATACTACAGCGATGGGAAAGCTATTTCTAAGTGCAATGAGTGACGACGATGTCGTGCAGCTGTACGGAGAGCAGGAACTTGGTCTTCTGACCGATCACACCATTTCCGATCTCGAGAAATTAGTGGAGCAGTTAAAGGAGATTCGCCGGGTAGGAGTGGCTTACAGCGAGGGGGAAGCTGTACAAGGTATCCGTTGTGCAGCTGCCCCCATCTTCAATGCCAATCAAGAATTGATAGCCGCGATGAGCATCTCAATTCCGACAACTCGGTGGAAGGAAGAAACTTGGAGCCAAATGACGGAGCTAGTCGTGCAAGGGGCGAAGAAGCTTACTTCAATCCATTATTATCAAGCTACTTAACCATCGGTGAATTGTTTCCTTAACTCTAGGGGAGTGAACCCGTTCATTTCCTTAAATACTTTATCGAAATAATTAACGTTACAGAAACCAGTGCGTTCTGCAATTTGCGTAATCGTAAGGTCTTTCTCAATCAATAATCGTTTGGCCATCTCTACCCGATAGCGGTTGATGTAGTTCATCGGGGTAAGTCCAGTGACCTTTTTAAAAAAGCGGGTAAAGTGAAAAGGACTCAAATTTACCAGCCCACCGAGGGTGTCGGTATAAATTTTTTGAGCATAACTGGTCTCTATGAAATCTATGGCAGGTTTGAGCCGTTTGTATTGATCAAAGCTTTTGTTCAAGTCTTTTGATAGACTCAGCTCTTGCTGATAGCTGCGAAGCATAGGAATCATCATGCGATATAGGGACGATTTGATGATGAGCTCACTGCCAATATCTTGTACCACGTATTCTTTGTAAGCGAGTTCAAATTGGGTCGTCAGTTCGTTCCATAACGGATGTGAGGGGAGGATGGGCTCCAGAATGGGAGCGGTCTGTATGAAGCGGGCGTATAAATGCTGTAATTCGGAATGCTCAAAAGAGCCAGATAACAAGGACATATCGAAGATCATCCCGTGGATGGTGCTGCTCTTGCCGTTTAGCGATTGCATGGAATGAATCTTGCAGCTATTAATAAATAAAATAGCCGGTGCACGAACGACAAAAGTTCGATTATCGATATGAATTTGAGCTTCACCTTCAACAAGCTGAATAAACTCGAGGTGTTCGTGCCAATGAGGTCTTACCAAGTGAAAACAGCTGATGACTTCGGTCATTCGTAAAGGGAAGCGCCTACCTTCGAAGGGTTCAATTTTCTTCAAAGCATCCAATATTGCTCACCCGCCTTATCTATCAGATGATTCTGAGTATACCATAGTCTATAACGCACCGAAACGAAGAAAAGAGCAAAATCTTGTAAGGAAAGCGCAATTTCTTCTATAGAACCTGAGGTCAGAAATACGCGATAATAAAATCAATAAAAGGGTTCATAGAGGAGAGAGCAAATTTGACGGGCAAGATGGCGCTGCAAGTTCAGAAACATTTACCAGATCTGTGGAAAGAGGGAGCACTGTTTGCTTTCTCCGGATATGACGGACAGACGGATTCGAATTCTCTATTCATAGCTACGGTGGGGGCTGAAGAGATCAGTCTGCTATTTCATACACCGAAGCGCAGATGGCTGCAATTTCTTGTTCCCCATTCAGGCGAGGTTCGAATCGCCACGGGAGACGTCATGTTAACCGAACTGGATGAAGGCCCGCTGTTGGCGGTTTATCAAAGCTGGCATACACTTGTCGGGCTGGCTCCGCAGGCAGTGGATATTCGACTAAGCTTTGAAGAAGAAGATGGGGGCAAAGCTTGGACACAAGATGCCCTTTTCATAACGGAGGCAGCAAACGGAAGGGATGCCATCGTTCTGCTAAGAGAGAAGGAACGATGGGTATTAGCTTACGGAAGCCAGCTAGATGAAGCTGTTAGCCGGGCAGTGAAGGGACTGACATTCGACGCTTGGGAAGAAACGGAAGCCAGGCTGCAATTTTATCAGCGTGTTCCTAGACTCGATGACCCATTGAAGGAACGGCTGCTTCTGAAGTGTTTTAGCGTGATGAAAGTCAACACCTTGGCACCTGAAGGGACTATTCGACAGCATTGGTCCACGCCTGACCGAGTCCCTCACCAAGCGATGTGGCTATGGGACTCCGTATTTCATTCGTTTGCGATGAATGTGTTGGACCCCGAGTTATCTTGGGAATTCCTGAAATCCGTCTTAGATACGCAGCGTGAAGATGGCATGATTCCCCATACCTGTAAAGTTGATGGATCGGGTTCTAACATGACTCAGCCTCCCTTACTCGCATGGGGTGTCTGGGAGAACTACTTACATACGAAACAGAACATCTATTTACGCTATGCGCTCCCTATATTGGAACGTTATCTGAATTGGGATATAACAAACCGAGACCGCAACGGGAATGGGCTGCTGGAATGGATGATCGAAGGCAATCCGCTTTGTCGTTCCGGAGAATCCGGTATGGATAATTCTCCACGGTTTGATCGTGCTGCGGTATTGGATGCTGTTGATTTTTCTGTCTTCGTCGCCCAGGATGCTCATTACCTCGGCTTAATCGCGGATGAGCTCGGAGAGACAGAAATAGCTCAGCGTTGGCAGCGTAAAGCGGCTGATTTAAACGATCAGATTCAGAATTTGCTCTGGGATGAGAGCGATGGATTTTACTATGATCGAGAGATGGACGGTAGCTTCTCTCGGGTGAAGTCGGTTAGTGGATTTTTACCATTGCTGCTAGTTCATTTGCCTCAAGAACGTACTGAACGATTAGTAGCCATGCTGCAGGATCCAAATCATTTTCAAACCAGATTCCCTATTCCAACAACAGCCGCCTCGGAAGAAACGTACAGCACAGACATGTGGAGAGGTCCTGTATGGATGAATACGAACTACCTTATCTATACCGGCCTTAAGAAGCAGGGGAAGCAAGCGGAAGCAGATCAACTTGCTCAGCAAAGTATCCAAATGGTGCAGAAATACTATGAACAATACGGGGTTATTTTTGAGTATTTTGATTCAGCGGACCTCGTACCCCCACCAGACTGCGATCGTAAGGGTCCACCGACAGGCAGGTATAATATTCGTCAAAAGATGGACGCTGTCAGAGATTTTCATTGGTCGGCTGCTTTGACAGCTTGTCTATTAATGGAACAGGCATAGGGGGAACAATTGTGGCGCAGTTAAGCGGAAAAGTGATTCTAGTAACAGGGGCGCTTGGCAAGCTGGGATTGTCAGCCGTTAGGATGTTTCTTGAGAGGGGCGCCAAAGTCGTAGCGACAGATATTGCTGCACCAGAGAATGCGAATCAGAGGTTGAACGAGCCAGCCATCGCTCCTTATCTCCCAAATGACTTATTGTATATCCAATCCGATGCGCGAGATGAGAAGCAGGTCACACTTGCATTAGAAAGTGTCCAGAGCAGGTGGGGCCGCTTGGATGGTTTATACCATAATGCGTATACACAAATATCCAAACCCGCACTGCAGCTCACTTTAGAGGAATGGAATCAAGTGCTTTTAGGAACTTTGACGAGTACATTTCTGATAAATAAATATGCCCTTCCGCTCCTGATTGAATCGGGAGGTGGCGTTATTCTTAATGCTTCCTCTGTCTTAAGTCATAAGGTGAAGCCGACCTGTCTCGCTTATGGTGCCGCCAAAGCAGGCGTCAATCAGATGACCCGTGTCATAGCCGCTGACTACGCCCATATGGGTGTTCGAGCGAATGCTCTGCTCCCGGGAGACATTAAGACGGAAGAGGCATTACATGCACTTCCGTCTTCCTTCAAAGAAGCGGTTGCCAAGATGACCCCTCTCGGCCGCTCGGGAACGCCTGATGAAGTTTCGGAATTGGCTGCCTTTTTGCTATCCGATTCGGCATCCTATATAACTGGCGCTCTACTTACAATAGACGGAGGATTTGCGCTATGAACGATTTCTTGTTCCACCACGGAACACGCGAAACGTTAAAACAGCAAGCCCAGGAGGGGTATGCCGTAGTGATTCCGCTTGCGGCTACGGAGCAGCACGGGCCTCATCTTCCGGTATTTACCGACAGCATGATTGGTGAACATATTGCTTTTGAAGCCTGTAAGAAGGCTGCGGTGTCCACGAAGCTACTATTGGCCCCAACGCTTGTTGTCGGGTGTTCGCAGCATCATTTGGATTTCGGCGGCACTCTATCCTTCACTTCATCTACGTATCTCCTCATGCTGAAGGAATTAGGTGAAAGTCTAGTGAGCGGCGGTTTTCGTAAAATCATTTTTCTTAACGCACATGGTGGCAATGAACCTATGATGCATCAGGCTGCTCAAGACTTAGCCGTGCAATATGATATTTGGGTCGCCTCCGCCTCTTATTGGAGCTTATCTCGAGCAGCCCTTACGGAGCTCGGGTCGCAAGAGACGGGGATGGTCCCGGGGCATGCCGGGGGCTTCGAAACCTCACTTATCGCTTCCCTTGCGCCGGATTTAATACGTCATGCAAGTACAGACAGCCCTTCACATCCGCAGCGGTCTTGGATTAATGCCGGTCCTCCAGGTTCTTTCATCGGCAAACACAAATACTTAACGGGCGTGGACGGTTATACGGACTCTGCTCGCCCGGCTGATGCGGCTAAGGGAGCCATGTACTTACAAGCAATCATTGAATCGACTGCACAGTGGCTTGCGCAAGTCGGCAATTGGATGAATGAAGGAGTGGGATCTGCCTAATGAGCGCACGAACTGAGCGGAAAAAAGTAGCTGCAATCATTACGGAATACCGTCCTGATTCCCATGCGGAAGTGATCATCGGGCGGCTGCTGGGCATGTTCGGGTATACGCCGAAGATCGATGTGGTATCGCTGTATCTGGATCAGGTTCCTTCGAACGATATCGGGACTACAGAAGCACAAAAGCGAGGTATTCCAGTCTACGGCTCCATTTTGGACGCAATTGCAGCTCCCCTTGTTGGGAGTCCGATTCATGGCGTTCTTTTGATAGGTGAACATGGAGACTATCCATGGAACGAGAAGCGTCAAAAGATGTATCCACGACGCTACTTTTTCGAAGAAACGTTCCGTGCTTTGGATCTATTGGGGCTGAACGTACCTATATTTAATGATAAACATCTATCTTATTGCATGCAGGATGCAGAGTGGATATACAGTGAGCTGAAGAAGAGAGGACTGCCTTTTCTGGGGGGATCCTCTATTCCGCATACGCCACAAATGCCAGCGTATTCTCCAGAGAAGTTAAATCAAGTGCAGGAGATTTTCGTGGTCAGTTGGCTTGGCATTGAATCATATGGCTTTCATGGCATGGAGGTGCTGCAGGCCGCAGCCGAACAACGAGCAGGCGGTGAGACCGGAATCCGCTCGGTTCAAACGCTGGAAGGCAGGTCGGTGTGGGCCGCAATGGATCGGGGAGAGGTTCCCGAGGATCTCATGATGCAGGCTCTTGGCTCACTAAGCGATGTTCTGCCAGGGCATCCGAGGGATCATGTTGATGTGCCTGTTTTGTTCATGATTACCTATACGGATGGTTTAAAAGGTTATGTACTTCAGCTGCAGCGTTTTATACGAGAGTGGGGACTTGCTTTCCGTGAAGCAAATGGGGAAATTACAGCTGCCCGCTGTGATAGCGGAATGGGGCGTCCCTACACCCATTTTGAGAAGCTGACAAAACTGATTGAGCAGATGGTGCTGACTGGTCGTTCACCCGTCAGTGCAGAGCGGACTTATTTGACTACCGGAATGATCAATCTGGCCATGGAATCTCTGCATCTAGGAAGAAAGATAGACTCACCGCAGCTGAGTTCTATTTCATATACCAATTGAGCCGAGGAGGAGACCATATGAGTGCTTTTTCAAATTTATTTTATTATAAGCCAGAGCAGTCTCTACCCCGTCAATCTCATCGTATCGAAGCTGATCTCTGCATCTATGGAGGTACTCCTGCTGGCGTAGCAGCAGCTATTCAAGCAAGCCGCATGGGTCTTAAAGCGGTCATTGCCGAATTCAGCCAGCATGTAGGAGGAATGACGTCAAGCGGACTCGGACGTACGGATGTCGGGAACACGATGGCTATTGGGGGAATCTCCAGCGAGTTCTATCAAGCATTAGGGCAGCACTACGGCAGCGATGAGCCTGATGGAAGGACATGGGCGTTAGAACCTCATGTGGCGGAGCGGATTTTCACCGAGTGGTTACAGGAAGCAGGAGTACCGGTGTATTATGAGCAGCATTTAGACGCCGTAGAGCTTCAATCAGGACGCATTACGCAAATCAAAATGGAAGACGGAAATATATATACAGCCCCTATGTTTATTGATGCTTCGTATGAGGGGGATTTGCTCGCACGAGCTGGCGTTTCCTATCATGTGGGCCGAGAATCGGGCACCGTGTACAAGGAGATATTGAACGGGATTCATTTTGGTCATCCCAAACATAATTTTACGGCTTGGGTAGACCCGTATGTCATAGAAGGGAAGATGGATAGCGGGCTGCTGCCAGGAATAACTGACGCGCTGCCAGGTATTCAAGGTCAGGGGGATGATTCTGTTCAAGCATATAATTTCCGAATCTGTTTGAGCAGCAACCCGGATAATCAGCTTCCTTTCCCAGAACCTCCTAACTACAATCGCGACGAATTCGCACTACTGGGGAGATATATCCGCAGCGGCGTCTGGGATGCATTGAAGCTCAACAAGGTGATGCCAGGCGGCAAAAGCGATTTGAATAATTGGGGGGCTATTTCAACCGATTATATTGGGCGTAATTATGCTTGGCCAGAGGCGAGTTATGCAGTTCGCGAGCAGCTCTTTCAACAGCATCTTCACTATAATATGGGAATGCTTTATTTTCTGGCGAATGATGAGACAATTCCAGCCGCCATTCGTGCAGAGGTTAAAACGTGGGGGCTTCCGGCTGATGAGTTTACCTCTACGGGCGGATGGCCGCATCAGCTCTATATTCGCGAGGCGAGGCGGATGATTTCAGATGTTGTTATGACTGAGCATCATTGTCGCCACTTCAAAGATGAGGAGGACTCCGTCGGGTTAGCCGCCTACACCATGGACTCGCACAACTGCCGGCGATTGGTTCTGGACGGTCGCTGTATCAATGAAGGGAACGTTGAAATCAGTCCAAATGGGCCTTATCCGATATCGTATCGAGCGATTATACCCAAAGGAGAGGAGTGTACGAATCTCGTTGTGCCCGTATGCTTGTCTTCCTCGCATATCGCTTACGGTTCCATTCGAATGGAACCTGTGTTTATGATTCTAGGGCAATCCGCGGCCACGGCTGCTGCATTAGCGCTGCAGCACCAATGTGATTTACAAGATCTGGATTACGGGCTGCTGCGAAAGCAACTGCTGTTAGATGGTCAAATCCTTCAAGCGAGTTCATAAAGAGATGTGTCATTGATTCGAAATTGTTCTTAATGGGAGGTCATACTCATGAGCAAAAAGACAACAGTTATAGGAGTTATGGTAGCTTTATCTCTTCTCACAGCTTGTTCAACTGGTAAACCTACGGCTACTGTACCTAGCGACACAGGCGGAACGGCAACAGCAACCCCATTGAAGGATGTCACGTTGAAAATTGGCTTACCCGGCGGTTATGACATCACCAGTCAGAAGATCATAACGAATTTTCAGGCGAAGTATCCGAACATTAAGCTGGAAATCGAGGAAACGCCATGGGCTGATTTTGTCACGAAAATCGTCACTCGCATAGCGGGGAATAATCCCCCTGATCTTTGGCTGCAAGAAAATGCGGTTGTGCTTGGTTACGGCAAACGCGGGGTTGCGGAGAATCTTGAGCCGTACATCAAGCGCGATCTGAAGACCGATGACTACGTGAGTGCTCTTACATCCGCCAAATTAGATAGCAAAATTTACGGGATTCCGCATGGCATCAACCCAGGGGCGCTAGCTTTTAACAAGCAGATTTTTAAAGAGAATAACATTCCTTTTCCGACAGACGACTGGACTTATAATGATATGATCGAGACTGCCAAGAAGTTGACGAAAGATACGAACGGGGATGGAAAACCGGATATTTATGGCTTCCAAGCAGGAAGCAATATCACATTAGGATGGCTGCCCTGGATGAGGGCATACGGCGGTTCCGCTCTCGATTCGACATTAACCAAATCAAATTTCACAGATTCCAAGTCGATTCAAGGACTTACGGCTTGGGCTGATACCATTAATAAGCTGAAGGTTAGCCCTACGAGAGAAGCTGCAACTACCGGCAAATTTTTCGAAAATGGGAAAGTAGCCATGACATTTTTCCAGTACGCAACACAAGTATCTCTCAATAAAAATAAACCGGACCTTGATTGGGACACGGTCAAAATGCCGATCGGTATGGATGGCAAACGCTTCGTTCCGATGGTTGTGAACCAATGGATTGTTTACTCCAAGTCGAAGCCCGAAGTGAAAGAGGCCGCATGGACATTCCTCAAGTACTATCTGAGTGATGAGGGTCAAGGCTTGCTTTCAGAAAGCGGCACAAGCTTGCCCGTGAAGAAAACAGCGCTGGCTGAGCTTGAGAAATCCACTAGTAAACCGGTGAATAAGAAGGCCTATACGAAAGGGATTGAAGAAGCGGGTGGGACTCTGGATGAGAACGCATCCTGGAACGAGTGGCGCGCAGCAGCCGGCCCGATCTTGAACGATATCATGGATGGTAAGCGAACACCGGAAGAAGGCGCTAAAGAAATTCAGCAGAAAGTCCAAGGCGTACTCGACGAAAACAAATAAACCGGATTGGACTTGAAAAGAGGTGCTCCGATGCGCAAACAAGGCTGGTGGGGCTTCGTCTTCACTGTACCTTTTGTCCTGCAACTGCTGATATTCTTCTTGTTTCCCTTCGTATTTTCACTTTATTTAACGTTTACGAAGTGGGATCTATTCAACCCGCCGCAATGGATTGGACTGCGTAATTGGAACCAATTCCTACACCTGAAAGTCTTCTGGCTTTCAATGCGCAACGTTGGCTATTTTGCCATATTGTTCGTGCCGCTTCAGACGTTCACAGCGCTCATTCTTGCCTATCTGCTCAATCAGCAGATTCGTGGCAAATCCTTGTTCCGGATGATTTACTTTCTCCCTGTGATCACGCCATGGGTCGCAGGGGGGATGATCTGGCTGTGGATTTATAACAATGAATACGGCTTGCTGAACTGGATTTTACATATGCTGGGACTCCAGCCGGTCGACTGGATACGCAGCGGGAAATGGTGGTTAGTCATTGGTTCTATCGCACTCGTGAACATCTGGAAGGGTGCCGGGTATTCGATGGTCCTCATTTTGGCAGGCATGCAGAATATATCGGAAGAAATGCTAGAAGCAGCACGTATGGATGGAGCGACAGGGTGGACGCTGTTTACCAAAATAACGATGCCAATCGTGTCCCCAATGGTGTATATGGTCATGATCCTTTCAACCATCTCTGCCTTTCACGCTTTTGATGTGTTTCTAGTTATGCTTGGTGACGTCATTTCTGTAGCCGACCGGAATATGGTGCCTAACATCTTGATTTACCGTGATTCCTTCCTGAATTTCAAAATGGGCAGCGCATCCGCAATGGCTTGGGGACTGTTCCTCGTTATTCTGGCCATTACCATTGTACAGAAGGTAACGGAAAAGAGGTGGGTGCATTATGAATAATTCCTACACCAGTCTGAAAGTAACCGCTTATGTGATACTAGGAATCGGGTCTGTTCTCATGCTTGTGCCTTTCTTATATATGCTCTCGACATCCTTGACAGCAGCAGGATCGGAGTTAACCTTCCCTCCCAAATTGATTCCGGAACCGTTCGTTTGGAAAAATTATGAGCAAGTATGGATTGAGGTCAATTTTCTGCAATTCACCCTGAACAGCATTTTTGTCACGGTCATGGACTTAATCGGAATGGTAGCTTCTTGTGCGATCGTAGCCTACGGGTTAGCCTTTTTCCAATTTCGTGGCAGGAACCTTATTTTTTTAGCGATGCTTGGCACCATGATGCTGCCCTCCCAAATTACGATGATTCCAACGTATTTCATCTGGAAATCCGTTGGTGCGCTCGATACGTATTATCCGCTCATTCTGAGGAGCTTTCTCGGCGGGGCTTTTGGCATCTTCCTCCTGCACCAATTCTATAAAACGCTGCCGAAGGAACTGTATGATGCGGCTTGGGTAGATGGAGCGAACCCTTGGAAAATCTTTTACAAGATCTATCTTCCCTTAGCGAAGCCGGCCTTGTCCGCACTTGCTGTTTTCACCTTCATCAGCGCTTGGAATAACACGTTAGAACCGCTTATTTATTTGCAGGATAAGATGATGTTTACGCTGCCTCTCGGTCTCCTTTTTCTGAAAAACGAAGTTCAGAACCGGATGACGCTTGTCATGGCTAGCGCCGTCATCACCATTGTCCCCGTCCTTGTCGTCTTTTTATTTGCTCAAAAATACTTCGTCCAAGGCATCGCTTCAACTGGATTGAAAGGCTGACTGAACTGAACTCCAACGAATAACCCGAATGCGGGAGAAGGAGAGTGACTACAGCTATGTCCAAACCATCTAACCAATCGAATGAAATGGAAGAAGCAGCTATCTCAGCGGACACAGAGGGAACAATGGGAACAGAGGAGAGGGAAGGGCACAAGGAGCCATTAATAAGCCGAAGGAAATTGCTAGCTACGCTAGGAATAGGGGGAGTTGCTGCTGTTTCTAGCGGTTTATGGGCGGTTGCAGGTAAGTCTACCGCCTTTGCCAGTGATCAAACCGTTACTAGTTCCGTATACGGCGTGGCAATCAGAAAACGTAGAGCTGAGTTGCTTGAGATCCTGGACATGAATTTCTGCGTCTCTGTCAAGTTGGAGGATCTGAGGGTAGAGCTAGAACCTGATCCGGCACTAGCTTATTACGTAACGAACGAGATGCAGGAGGGCTTCTTTCGTTATGACCCGAATGACAGTACATCCGTTGATAATACCGGAACCGTACTTGTGTCTACTAACGGCAAACGGTTTAAACGGATCTATGGAGATACGCTGATTGCTTCCTGGTTTGGTACGAAAGCAGATGGCATAACGAATGATACACTTGCTTTGCAGACGGCATTAAATGCAGCTTCTGGTCACAAATTGTTTATTCCCAAGCAGCGAGTTGGCTTTTACTTAACAGGTCAATTGTTCATTCCGAGCCAAATTGCGATTGAATTTGAGCCAGGAACTATCATACAAGCGGTAGATACGCTCAGCAAAGCAGGGCCTGTCTACGAACGGCTAATCCGTATCAAAACGGTCAAAGACGTGTATATCAACGGAAACGGCTCCACGTTACGCATGAACAAGGCGGCGTATACGACAGGCGAACAAGCCCATATCTTCGACATCAGCGGTTCGGAGAACGTTATTCTCGAGAATATCAACGCGAATGACAGCGGCGGAGACGGCTTTTATATCGGGTATTTCGAATCGACTGTAGGTTTCTGCCGAAATATTGTGCTCCGTAACTGCCGTGCGGATAATAACCGTAGACAAGGACTCTCTGTTATCTCCGTAGATGGTCTCACGGTAGAGAACTGCCGCTTCTCGGGCACGAAAGGGACAGCTCCGCAGAGCGGAGTCGATATTGAGCCGAACGGCCAACTTGATCTGCTCAAAAATATTCGATTCATCCATTGTGTGGCGGATGGGAATACAGGACGAGGTTTCCTCGTTACTTTGTTGAAACCAACGGCCGCCAGTGAGCCGATTGACATCGTTTTTGATAAGTGCAAAACGAAAGGGAATTCGTTTGGTTACTCCATGAACTACGGAGGAGATGCTGCCAAAGCTGTGCAAGGCGAAATAAAACTGATCGATTGCATCGCTGAAAGCGAGCAATATGGCGGATTCTCGGATTTATCCTTCTCAGCAGACAGCGCGAAACGTTCCTATATACGATGCCGGGCAATTAACTGTAATACGGTTAACCAGCCTGAGGACCCCTATGGTTATGGCTCATCGTTCATTCTCACAACGGTGCCGTCACAAGTAAGAACCGTCATTGGAAATGCGGTCTATACGGAGTGCGAATCCGTTGATACACGTCAAGTACCGCTGATTAAACGTGGATTCTCTCTGAAGAAAAACAACGCGGAATTATTGCGGAACGTGGCGTATATCAATTGCACCGTCAAAGGTGGAGGACAAAGGCTCTATTCAATAGCACCCACAGCCGAAGATCTCTATGCGGCAAAACAACCGCAGCCTATTCAAGCTTTTTCCTCTTCCGGATCAGTTACCTTTGATTACATAGGCTTTAAAATCACCAACGCCGGCTCATCCGGTGAGGTCAATCTGACTCTGCCAATAGCTAAAGCTTCGGTCACTTATACTTTTTTGGTAGAAGCACCGTATCGGTTTAATCTGCAAACACAGCCAGGGAAGTCGATTCTGACACCAAATGGAGGGAAGACCTCAATTGGAACCGACGTGCAAGGCAATTCTATCGTACTGCTGGGTCGATCAGATGGTCAGTGGGAGATTGTAAGCATGGTAGGGGATTGGCTGTTATAGCATCTTGTGGTAAGATTTGACTAGACAATTGAATCGTATTGAACACTAGGGGTGCTGTCATAGCTGAGAAAGACTTAGGTCTTAACCCTTACACCTGATCTAGGTAATGCTAGCGAAGGGAAGTGGTTGTATGTCGTTTGGATTCCTATATCATAACGCAGCCGCTTTCTATCAGAGAGCGGTTTTTTGATTTGACTAGATACATAAAAAAGGGGACAAGATGATGACTTTTTCAAAACGTTTATATGAGCGACTGCAGCCGGTATGGCGGAAGAATCACAACCATCCGTTTGTTCAGGAAATGGGAGACGGCACGCTTTCTTTAGAGAAGTTTCGCTTTTACATGATTCAAGATTATGTATATTTAAAAGATTATGCCAAACTGTTCGCATTAGGAGCGGTAAAGTCGGACGATTTGGCAGTCATGGGCATGGTTGCTGGTCTGCTGGACTCAACATTGAATGAAGAAATGTCCCTTCACAGGGCGTATGCCGCTCGGTTCGGCATCACCGAAGAGGAGTTGGAACTGGCAAAACCATCACCTGTTACACTGGCCTACACACATTATATGCTGCATACGGCGCAAAACGGATCGTTAGCAGAGCTAACTGCTGCGCTGCTTCCTTGCATGTGGAGTTATTCCGAAATTGGCAAAGATCTAAGCCGTTTACCTGGAGCTAGCGAACATTCCTATTATGGTGATTGGATTAAGATGTATAGCTCGGAAGAGTTCGGGGGGTTAGCACAGTGGTGTATCGGGCTGCTGGATCAGCTAACCGATGGTAAGCCGGAATCCGAGTTGATGAAGTTGGAAGAGATATTTCTGAACACGACGCGCTATGAATATTTGTTCTGGGAGATGGCTTACCATATGGAAACTTGGCCAGCTGAATAGCTAGCATTAGGAAAGAGTACAAGGAGATTGCCACGCGGCAGCTCCTTTTTTTTCATTCAAATCGTTCTAAATTTATATCTTGACTAATATATATTCTAATAATAGAATAACTAACGTTATATAAATTATTAATAGGGGTGCTTCATATGCATATTTTGTCCATCGTGCTTCAAATTATTTTAGGAATTGGATTTCTGCTATTTGGTTTCATGAAGTTCGGCAACAAACAGATGGTAGAAGAATTTAAGAGATATCGGCTATCGTCGGGTATGAGGATCTTTACAGGTTTGTTTGAAGTGCTATCCGCCGCTATCATTATTATTGGCATTTGGGTTAGTCCGTATGCCATAATTGGTGGTATTCTAATGGCAATCACCATGTTTATTGCCGCTCTAGTTCATCTGGTTCGAGTGAAAGATCCAGTTGCTAAAGCAATGATGCCAATTATTTTGTTCATACTGGCTGTTATTGTCATTACTTTGAAACTGAGCTGAGATAGACCGTCGATTTTTTCTAATTGAAATTCTGACAGAAGTGGAATATCCTTGTGTATAAGAAAGCAAGATAAGGTGGTTGGCGTATGACTGAACGCGATAAAGAGGGTATAGAGCTTGATTTAAGGCTAATACGTGTCATAAGAAACATGGTAACAGAGTTGTATGGCACCTTGAAGAGCAACATTGAAAGCTTCGACCTCAGTACCGAAACTTTCCAGATTCTTGAGTTTCTATACAATAAAGGTCCTCACCCTATACAGAAAATAAGCGAGACTTTCTTGATTCCAAGTGGGAGTATCACTTATGTGGTAGACAAGCTTGAGAAGAAGGGGCTCGTAGAACGTCTTCCAATCCCGGGTGACCGTCGTAAAGTGAATGTGGCATTGACCGGAGAAGGACGAAGCTACTTTGATACGATTTTCCCGCATCATGCCCAGGCGATCTCTGATAATCTGTCCTTTGTGACGGATGAAGAGAAGCTCGCGCTCATTGAGATGCTTAAGAAAATAGGGTATGGCATCAAGAATCGTCAAAGCGATGCAAATGAACATGAGAAGACGTAAAAAGGCGACCCTCAGCTGATAAGGAATGAGGGTCGTTTTTTATTGGTAAAAAATTATCCTATTATTATAATATATATTGTTATATTATATGAGTATATGATAATTGAGGAGAGATGGGAATGAACATTCAAGTTCTTGGTCCAGAGTTTCAAGGGAAAGAATCATTCGACGGTGGGAGAATTTTCGCGCAGAAACCGCTAGGCTTTTCTGGCCAAGGAGCTGCCACCGTTCGGCTTGGACCTCTTTTTTACTGGTCATGGGGGCATGCGCTGAAGGAAGGCGGCATCGGCTTTCATCCACATAAGGGGTTTGAAATTTTAACTTACGGTATCAGCGGAAAAGGCACTCACCGCGACACACTCGGCACGGAGAGTACACTTGAAGCAGGCGACGTTCAACTGATGCAAACAGGATCGGGTGTGCAGCATGCCGAAACGGTCGTTGCGGGATACGAAGGCTTTCAAATTTGGCTTGAGCCTTACTTTCATGATGCGCTGAAACGCAAACCCACTTATACCTTTTTTCATAACGAAGAATTCCCGCGAATAACTCAGGAAGGCGTATATGTGAAGACGGTAGTGGGGGAAGGTTCACCGATCCAAAAACTTGTAACCGACGTAAATATGTACGATATCGAAGTTGAAATCGGGGCAACGTATACCCATCGGCTATTGCCAAACCGCACGTTCGCAGCTTTAGCGTTTCGCGGTGAGAGTGGCTTGATATGGACTTCAGAGGAGAATCGCATCTCCTTTAAAAATAAAGACTTCTCGATTGTTCAAGCCGAAGGAGAAATAGAAGTGAACGTTCGCGCTGAAGGTGAGAAGCTTCGAATGTTTATCATTGAGATCCCGACGAAAGTCGAATATCCTTTGTATAATAAAGCTAGATAAGGATTTAAGATAATCTACCCAAATTCCGATAATATAAGGTATAATTTTCTATAATATAGCACCTATATGGAGGAAAAGGGGTTGAATAATGAGTTCAGCGGGAAGGCAACATGCAGCACAGCAGACAAGTATGTCTAGTCCTACTTACAAGTCCACAGAAGCTACAAAAGCATCCGAGCAGCTAGCTTATGATACGAATTCCATGGCGAGTTTATCGCAAATGATGCAGCTTCAACGCACGATTGGGAATCAAGCAGTGGCACATATGGTTCAAAGACGAATCACCTCGCAAACTGCTCAAGGGACTGTCATCCAACGTTCGCTTGATGATGAAGCGAAAGTCACCTGGACACATATTAAGCTTAGCGCCTTATGGACGAAAATGAGGGATCGAAGTGAAGGTAAAGATGGCATGCCGAACTACGCGGGTGAAGTAAAGGATGCTATGGCGGTTTATGTGAACCAAACGCATACCGAGAGGGAGCTAGCAGAAATCGTTGTTAACAAAGAACCGTTCAAAGCCATGTTCCTGAATCCAAGAAAAAACCAAGTATCCGATACGATTGCCGACCCTGGAGGAGCGATTGAGCTAGCGATTAAAGCGGTGTTAGCGGCGACGATTTTCTATCACGCAACGTTTGAGGAAAATGTCGCTAATATTCTTGCCGGAGGCATTAAAGCGAGCAAAGGCGGGAAAGGTTCAGGGATCAGCACGCACGGTCGTGAAGACGCCGCTGCCAACGCCACTTACAATAAGTGGAGTAGAGGCCATTCCTTTATCACGAAAAGTAAGACTGAAGCGAATGGTTACAAAGACAAAATGGCGCTGAAGAAACCAGCTAAGATTATCCATATTTTCTCAATGCCAGCTTTTATTGATGATAGTTCAATGAAGGTGGATATCGATAGCAAGGCGGGACTGAAGTACGAAGGAGATCTGGACATGATCGGGGATGGCGCCCAGTTGAATGATAAAGCCCTCCGCGTCATACATATGGGACTGAAACAAATGAATCGAACAGCGCTGGATGCCAAAATTCTGGAAGTCTACACGGCTAATTATGGATGATAAGTAAGGGACGAAAGAGCATTTCCTTGTAAAGAGGAGTGCTCTTTTTCTGTTTATCAACAAGGGAGTTCAACTAAAGAACAAAAATATAGCTATAATCGGTAATTATTTATTGTAAAACGATAAATAATATGTTAAATTAAAAATCGAAAATAACGAAGTGAGGTGCATGTTATGAAACAAGGATCTACATTTTTTCTAAAAGCAGCCTTAATTCTGATTGGAATCCCCGTGCTGGCATTGTGCCTATTTTTGGTGCCAAAGATAGCGAGTTATGCCGTAGAATTGTATCCTGATCATGGTTACTTGAATTATCTGGTTTTGATGGATTTGTATGCAACAGCGATCCCCTTCTATTTTGCTCTGTATCAAGCTTTTAAACTTCTAGGCTACATTGACAAGAGCAAAGCTTTCTCAGAATTATCTGTCCGAGCTCTAAAGATAATCAAATACTGCGCAATTGCATTCAGTGGCTTGTATGTGGTTGGCTTGCCGCTTTTCTATCTGATAGCCGAGAAAGACGATGCCCCGGGTATCATTGTTATCGGATTGGTTCTGATATTTGCTTCCATCGTTATCGCAGTTTTTGCAGCTGTTCTCCAGAAGCTATTAAAAGAGGCTATTGATATAAAATCTGAAAATGATTTGACGGTCTGAGGTGAACATTATGGCGATTATTATTAATATTGACGTGATGCTGGCCAAAAGAAAAATGAGTGTAACCGAACTTACGGAGCGAGTTGGTATCACCATGGCCAATCTCTCCATATTGAAGAATGGAAAGGCAAAAGCGATTCGATTCTCAACGTTAGAGGCGATTTGTAAGGCATTAGACTGTCAGCCTGGCGACATTTTGGAATATCAAGAAAGCGATGACATGGAAGGGGAGGACTAACATGGAGATTAGCAATTTGATTATGCAAAACTTGGCTAACCCTCATGAACTGGAGAGAATGTTTAGAAAAGACCCTGATGCTTTTAAAAAATCATTCTCAACCGCGTGGGAACAAAACCCCGATTCACAGGTGCTTGCGATCTGGTTTGAAAGACTGAATTTCAAGGAGTCGGCGAATACAGAGAAATCATCGTTGTTCCAAAGAGATTTCCTATCCATGGGCATTTTAGCCATTCTGGCTGGGCTTGTCAGCAGGTTCATTTTTCAGTTTGCTGAACAGCAATCAATCGCCCATATGAACCTTGTTTTTGGCATACTGCCTTTTGTGGCCGCCTATTTTGTATATAACAATTTCCCTAGAAAAAAAATTCTTTATATCCTTGCATCGTTATTCATCATCTCGGTGTTTTATCTGAATATGCTGCCGCTCGAGCAAAATGATAGTATTATCCTGGCTTATATACACCTTCCGATTTTCTTATGGATATTAGTCGGGCTAGCTTTTACAGGAAATGAATTTGGCAAAGGCAGCGCAAGACTAGCTTTTCTCAAATTTAACGGGGAATTTGGCATCCTTTACGCCATTATGGCGATCAGCGGAGGGCTGCTTACGGCATTAACCATGCAGTTATTTCGAATTGTCGGCATGGATATAACGGAATTTTACTTTAAAAATATCGTGTTATTTGGTGCCGCCGCTCTGGCAATCGTGGCTACATATCTGGTGTCAAGAAACCTTAAACTTGCCAAAAATATTGCACCTTATATAGCCAAAATTTTTAGTCCTCTTGTACTAATTACTTTGGTTGCCTATCTAGTAACGGTATTTTCGGTCGGGAAAAATCCATTCATGGATCGCAATTTCCTCCTATCCTTCAATGGGATACTCCTTAGTGTATTAGCCGTTACCATATTCTCCATTTCGGAGAGTGGCAAAGACGAGAGAAAAAGCATTTCTGATTATATCAATTTTGCGCTAATTATCCTTGCGCTTATCATTGACAGTGTTGCTTTATCTGCTATAGTGTTCAGGCTTTCTTCCTATGGGATTACACCTAACAGGATTGCTGTTCTTGGAGTAAACATACTTGTCTGGGCAAATCTGATATGGATTATGATCTCCTATCTGCGTTTTCTGCAAAATAAAACAGGACCATCAACCATTCAGGACGCGGTTACGAAATATTTGCCGATTTACGGACTGTGGGCAGCCCTCGTTGCATTCACTTTTCCTTTGATTTTTTAGTAGTGGTGTTCATCTCCAGATTTTATTGCGAGGAACCTCCTATATGCTGTAAACTTGTTAGTTGATAGCTGGTGACAATGAATTTGGTCGCTACAGCTAAAATTACATACTAACACGGCTTATTGGCTAATTTGCAATTGTTTAATAGGAGAGGTGTACAACAATCATGGAACTTTTGTTACTATCAAAAGACATAACACAGCAATACTGCAGGAAAATTTTGATGCCTGAAGGAGCTACCGAAATATTGGTGGACGTCGCCAATAAATTGAACAATGATCAAAAACTATTAGATATTTATAAGGAATTTTACAAAAAAAATATTGAAAGTGGCTACTGGACGACAGTTTGGGAACCATTGACCATTGATCCTTACGTGGAAGAAACGTTCGGAAATGAAGCATCTCTGTTTTATCTGCATGCAGCCTTGCAAAGACTGCCTCTTGCCGAGCAGAAATATGCCGAGTGGGGACTGAGTGAGGAGCTATTCGTAGAAACCTTAAGGGATATCGGAGTATGGGTACAAAATGCCTACAATCTAGTGGGATACTATGCCATTAGAAATTTCAGCTGGATCTGGAGGCATCTCGAAGCCAGAATGTTTCGGATTGGCGGCATGCAATTTCTAGCTACCCAATTTTCCGGAGTCGTCAAAGGATTCTACAATGCCAAGGAAGAAAGTTTTTTACTCTTGTGCGGTGAAGGTATGGAGTTAAGATCAAACGGTGATATGCAAGGTGTTTGTAAAAAAGAGAAGACTACCGATGGCTTTGTAACGAAATATGCGGAAACGGAAGATTATTTCATCGGACATCCAATTACTCCTATTGGCAAAGGCTCTCAGGACCAAGTAAAGCTAAAAAGAGATGAATGGGAAAAAGTGCTGGACAAGGATGATACTTTGCTTGAAATCCACATCCCAAGAGATACTGCTTTTAATATGGAATCTATAAAAGACACCTATCAAAAAGCGAAGGAATTTTATGCCAACTACTTTCCAGAGGTCAAGTATAAAGGCATGGTTTGCCACACGTGGCTCTTTACTCCCCAACTTCGGGAGATGCTGCCGCCTTCCAGCAATATCATAAAGTTCCAGCAGCAATTCTACCTGTATCCGACCGCGGGTTCCGTGCGATTCCTATGGAATTTTGTATTTAATGAATTGACTGAGGTCAAAGACGCCAAACCCGACACATCGTTAAGGAAACAAGTCCTTCAATATGTAGAAGAAGATAAAGAGATTTTTGATATGAATGGGATCTTTCTTGATTTATGCGGTGATTTTGGATCAGTATCCTATGACAAATGAAGAAAAGCATGTGAGTACGAAGCTGCCGGGTATGATCGGCAGCTTTTTTACGTTTTCGCATTATGGTTAAGACGATATCGGATAGGGAAAAATGACTTGGACGAAAGTTGCTTTATGATATCAAAAATGGAAAGGAATTCATCCAATTGACAAACAGTTATGATAAAACAATGACAGGGCTTCTATTGGTCGACCCTTACAATGACTTCATCGCACCGGGAGGCAAGTTGTATGATCGGGCTCGAGAAGTATCTGAATCGGTAAACTTCCATGGACATTTAAAAGAGATCGTTGCTGGGGCTCGAAAAGCCGGTATTCGTGTATTTTTTGTTCCCCATCACAGATCTGAACCAGATGACTTCGCTACTTGGTTGTATCCTAATCCTAATCAGGTCAAATCCCAAAAATCACAGGCGTTTGCTAAAGATTCTTGGGGCGGGGAATTTCATGCTGACTTTCAACCTCAAAAGGGGGATGTGATTATTAAGGAGCATTGGGCTAGCAGCGGATTTGCCAACACGGACCTTGATCATCAGCTTAAAATGCATGGCGTTCAAAAGATTATCGTTATCGGCGCGTTAGCCAATACGTGCATCGAAGCGACTGCGCGCTTCGGCGTGGAACTTGGTTACCATGTGACCCTTGTTAAAGATGCAACTACAGCTTTTAGTAAAGAGGCCATGCATGCGGCGCATGAAATTAATGGGCCAACGTTTGCACATGCTATTATGACTACGGAAGAGCTTCTTGCAGAACTGTAAGAAGGAGAAAAAATAGTGATTACGATAAAACATGACAGGCACAAGACTCCTATAGAATAATTTTCCTGCAAACAGGGAAACTTTTTTAAAATAGGGGGATATACAGTGGACATTCAACGAGCAGTACTGCCGGAAACAATTAAAGAAAGGCTCGTAAACCCGCCTGATCTAATGATGAAAACGTTCATCGTTGACGAAAAGACAATACTGACTTGTCTTTATTTAACGACGCTAACGAATAAGCAACTCATAGATGAACTTGTAATTTGTAGAATCCTATCCCCACAACAAGAGGTTGCTGAAAACAAAGCTTCTCTTCAATGGTTGTTGACTGCGTTTCACCAGGTGGAAGTCAAGACAGTCGACGGGTTGGACGATTGTATCAAAGAATTATTAGATGGGCAATGTATTGTGCTTCCTGCAATAGGGGAAGGTGTGTCTATTAATGTTCGTAAACAAGAGCAACGTAGCATAACGGAGCCGGAAATGGAGTCCGTGGTCAGAGGACCTAGGGAAGGATTCGTGGAGGATTGGTCACGTAATGTCTCGTTGATTCGAAAGCGTCTAAAGAACGAAAAGCTCGTCATTGAAAAAATGGTGATCGGTTCGGAAAGCAATACGACGATATGTTTGTTATTTATGCGTGGAATCGCAGTTCCGGAGCTCGTCGATGAATTTAGGAAAAGACTGAAGGCTATTCAAACGGACAGTATACTTGAGAGTTCTTATATTGAAGAGTTTATACAGGATAAAGCCTTGACGCCGTTCCCGCAATTCATCGCCTCAGAGAGACCTGATGCAATTGTTGCCAAACTATTGGAAGGACAAGCGGCTGTAATCACGGACGGTACCCCCATCGTATTAGCAGGTCCGATTACCTTCTTTCAGTTATTCTCTGCGCCAGAAGATTATTACCAACGGGCGGATATCGCCACCTTATTGCGCTGGCTCCGCATGTGCGCTTTTATTATCTCCATCTTTACGCCTTCTTTGTATATTTCTGTAGCTAGCTACCATCAGGATTTGCTTCCTGGGGTCATGCTTGCCAACCTTGCCGCGCAGCGAGAAGGGGTTCCATTCCCGGGAGCGATCGAGGCTTTCATCATGTTATTCGTGTTCGAAGTACTTCGCGAAGCAGGGCTGCGTATGCCCCGGATTGCCGGCCAAGCGATTTCAATTGTAGGCGCATTGGTACTTGGCCAAGCTGCCGTAGAAGCGGGAATCGTATCAGCGGCGATGATCATTGTTGTTTCGATTACGGCCATTGCCAACTTCGTTGCTCCGACGTATGGGTTTGGAATTGCTCAGCGAATTATTCAATTTATGTTTATGATTTTGGCCAGTTTTCTGGGCTTTTTTGGGTTAATGTGTGGAGTCTATTTTCTTTTGATTCATGTTGTCTCGATTCGATCCTTTGGTGTTCCTTTCTTCGCACCGCTGGCACCTATACGAAAATCCGCTTGGAGAGACACATTTATTCGTATTTCCAGACCGTTAATGCATCGAAATCGACCAAATAAAAATAGGGAACCGGAGACGCCTTGATAAAACTATTGCTGACTATCAGCGTTCTAATGATCTGTCCAGGATGCTGGGATATGAAGGAAATCAACCAATTGGCTCTTGTGGATATGATCGTGTTGGATCGCGACGAGAACAACTACTATGCTTACTATCAGGTGTTAAATCCTCCAACCCTTGAGTCTAGAAAAACGGGACCCTCCAAAGCGGCGGTATATACGTATAAATTCTCAGCTGATAGCCCAGCGCAAATCGTGGAGAAATCTACCAATGTATTGTCCAGAAAAGTTTATACATCTAATCTGCAATGTTATATCGTTTCCGAGAGAGAAGCGAGATCAGGGTTGAAGAAAGTGTCTAACTTCTTGGATAGTTTTCCGCAACGTCGAACGAATGTCTATATCGCACTTACGGACGAACCGGTTTCAAAGATTACCAAATCGTTTACGCTACTAGATCGAGTACCGGGCCGAAGTATACGATTGATGCTTGATTTGCAAGCAGAAACCTATAGGATGAAGCAATTTCCAATCAAAGTGAAGGATATCATTGCAGGTATCCCATTCAGTAGACCGACCATTATTCCCATCATTCAATATTTAGGTGAACCGCCTTCTTCATCAACGGACAGGTTAGAAAGAATCGATGCTACCAAGGAAGTTTTCCATATCAAAGGAGGAGCTGTCTTCAGCCAAGCCAAAATGGTGGGGAAAGTCGATAATGATATGAAAAGCCAATTCTACATCTTAAACGGGTATGCACATCGCAGCAATGAATCGATAACGGTACAAGGAGATAGTGTCGATTTGGAAGTGAAGGATATTCAGATCAATCGAAAGTGGAAGTCTGACAAGGTCATGACGATTCGCATCGATGCGGAGCTGGAAATTGTGGATAATGAGCAAAATCAAAAATTCACTTTAGAGAATATAGAAGATCTAACAAAGTCATTCGACACCTATTATTTAGAAAAGAGTGAGAGGTTTGCTCAGTTTGCACGCGAGCATGATTGGGACTTGCTCGGGATTGGTGATACGAGACAAGGTTACGGGAAGTGGAAGGATATTGCTGTGGAGTTCGATATTCAGTCGAAAGTAACGTTCATGGGTAACACGATTACACCATACGAGTAGGAGATTTCCATTGGAGAAAACATCGTTAAGTGCTATTCAAATGACTTTTGTTACGGCTTGTTTCGTGTTAGGAACAACCTTTCTCTTACTGCCAACTGCTTCGATCATGGATGCGAAGCAGTATGGATGGGTTGTTCAATTATGGAGCCTGGGGTTCGGGATGGTGATCGGTGTTTTATGGATCTATCTTTCTGGTCGGCATCCCGGACTCTCGCTTATCCAAATCTCCAATAAAGTCCTTGGGAAATATTTAGGCGGGCTCGTCTCGCTTTGTTATATCGTATTCTTTCTACAAATTACTTCGTGGGTTACACGAAATGTAAGCGACTTCATGCACGTTACGCTGATGCCTAAAACACCTCAAATCGTTTTTCACACGGTAACTTTAATCGTTTGCGCTTATGCTGCCGTTAGAGGCATTCGCTCGATTGCGTTGGTTAGCATTATTGTTGTCCCCTACATCTCCGTCACCTACTGGGTTCCATTTACCGTTATGTTAACGGAGTGGGATTGGAGAAATTTCTCGATTCCATTCGATTTTGAATTTTGGCCCACAGTTGCGAATACGAAATACGCTCTTGGGTTTCCCTATTTGGAGACGGTTTCCTTTATGATGATCTTCCCTCTGGTGCGCCAGAAGCTCAAGACTGCCTTTCTGGGTGGAACGGCCTTCGGTGGCATCCAAATCGTCATTTCTGTCTTTTTTATCATAGGTATATTAGGGGTCTATCGATCGTCGCATCTTATTTACCCAGGGTATGTTATCTTCAGGGAAATGGAGTTCTCTAGTTTTATGGAGCACTTCGAGTCAGTTCTCTCCGTGAACATCATATTAGTCGTCTTTGTAAAACTAAGCGCGCTTTATTATTTTTCAGTCACAGCGATCTGCCAGCTGTTTGCCATTCAGAATCGAGCTATGGTTGCGTACCCCTTAGTGTGGGTGATCTCCAGCTATGCAACACTGTTTTCAAACATAACCGAAAACGCAACTTGGGTTCATAACTATCTTTTTATCTATTATGTGCCGTTCGGAATCGGATTTCCGTTGTTATTGCTTTTCGTCTCCTTGTTGCGCAAAAAGAAAAAAGGGAAGGGAAGGACCGTGCAGGATGATCAGTCTTCTTAGCCTATTTATCGTTTTCCTGGTAGGTGGATTAATGATAAGCAGCAGAATAAAATCCCCGCGTCATGAAAAACGAGCTTTCGTCGCGATTACTTGCATCGGTCTTATTTCATGGCTGAGCATTGTACTTAAAAAACCAATTGATTTGAACAAAGCTATAGGATGGATGATCGACACATTTATAGTAACCTTCTTTCCTTAGACTTATGAGTCATGAGTTGACAGAGGGCAGAATTGACTGTATTATTTTGCAATAAATGATATAGACCTGTCTCCTTCATTTATTGTAGAGGCTCCAATAGCCAAAGTTATTATATTTCTGTGAAAAGGGGATACTAGATGTCTAAACTACAAGAAATCATTACAGTCTCAAGGAATATTATATATTATAAAGGTTATCAAGCCACGTCGATTAACGATATTATGGAAGGCGCTAAGATAGGGAAAGGTCAGTTTTACCACTACTTTTCATCGAAACGCGATCTAGGTCTGGCTGTTGTAGAGGATCTAGTGAAAGAGTGGGATCAGGATGTATTTGTGGGAATCTTTAAATCCAACCTTGATCCAATTACGAAATTAAACAAAATGATGGAGCGATCCTTTGCATTCCATTCCGATGAGACAGGGAAATCGGGGTGTCCTGTTGGAAATCTAGCGATTGAAATGAGCGAGCATGACGAGACATTTCGATTAAAGATTCAATATATTTTTGACAATTGGATTAACTCAGTAGAGAAGACGTTAAATGAATTAATCAAACAAGGGTATTATCCACCAACCATGGATGCCAAAAAGCATGCTCAAACCATCGTTGCTACGATTGAAGGCGGCGTTTTACTCATGAAGAGTCAGAATGATATTGGTTTTCTCACAAGTGCTCTAGATGTGATTCGATCCCAATATAAACTATCTTAAAATGCCAAATTTTTTCAATCTATTTACCTTGCCTAAGCCATGAGGTTTATGCTATCATCATTCTGTACCGAACGGTTGGTATACAAACTGAACTGAAGGGGAAATTACGAATGGGGAACGATAGTTTATATCGAAAGGCATCTTTCAATCGTATCGGAGAATTTAATAAATATAGTGGTGAAGCATTCCGGGCATTTGTCAGCTTTGATCAAAAGGCTTTAGCTCCAGGCGCCTTATCGTCTAAGTTAAAGGAATTAATCGCAGTAGGCGTCGCTCACGTTACAGGTTGTCCTTATTGCATTGAAGTTCACGTTAAAGGAGCTAAAAAAGCTGAGGCTACAAGAGAAGAGATGGCAGAAGCCATTATGGTAGCTACAGCATTAAAAGCGGGATCAGCAATGGCTCATGGTGTTAATGCTTTAAACGCATATGACGAAACAGATGAGGATGAATTATATAAACTATCCTATTTAAATCGTTTAAAAGAATTTTCATCTTTGGATGGAGCAGCTTTTAAATCCTTTATCTCATTTGATCAGCAAGCGATGAAAGCTGGGGAACTAAGCGTAAAAGAGAAAGAATTGATTGCAATTGCAATAGCCCATGTGACAGGATGTCCCTATTGTATTGAAGTTCACGTAAAAGCGGCTAAAAAAGCTCAAGTTACAAAAGAAGAAATGGCTGAAGCTATTATGGTAGCAACAGCATTAAAAGCAGGTTCTGCAATGGCTCATGGGGTTAATGCATTGAATGCCTATGATGAAGCCTAAACGACTATAATGTACCAAACGGTAGGTACAAGATACGTGTGTCGTACAGCATGGAAAAAATAAAAATGAAGGAGCAATGTAAAATGACTAACATCAATGGTGTCGATATGAGTATCTTTGAGAACCTAGCGAAGGCATACAAGGAAAACCCCGATAAAGGAATCGTAGATTTGTCATCTACAGTGAAGTGGACCAATGGCTTCCAAACTAAAGCTATTGTAGGTGACCATGAGCCTATTACAGTTGATGAGCCAAACTGGCTAGGAGGTTCTGAGAAAGGTCCAAATCCAGCGGAACTATTATTAAGTGCACTAGGTTCTTGTATGTCTGTTGCATTCCTACTAAATGCTAATGGAAAAGGGATAAAAATAGACTCTCTAGAGGTTAATGTTTCAGGACAATTAGATTTAAACGTATTGGTCGGGTTAAGAAAAGCTAATCCTGGATTTAACGAAATTGACGTTCAACTTACGGTTGCTAGCGATGCGGACGACAAAACTATAGAAGAATTGGTTGCATTAACTATGGAGCTTTCTACTGTTAAAAATTCACTATCAAGAGTCGTTCAAGTGAATCCAACTTTTATACGCAAATAAGCTTGCTTATATAAGAGAGTAAGAATTTTTTAAAAAATAAATTAACTACTGGAGGAATACTACCAATGAGTCAACAAAACGCTAAATCCGAACTACTACAGGTTATTGCAGACCGCCACTCGGTGAAATATTACCAGCCTGGCCATCAAATCCCTCAAAAAGATTTGCAGCAAATGATAACATCCGCTTCTCAAGCGCCATCTTCCTGGAACCTGCAGCATTGGAAGTTTCTTATTATCGATGAGCCAGCTCAAAGAGAAAAGCTGCTTCCTATTGCATTCGGTCAGCAACAAGTTGTTGAAAGCTCCGTCGTTATCGCTGTTCTAGGCGACCTTGAGGCTAATAAAAATGCGGAAATCGCATTTAATCCCGGAACTGACGGTGAATTTATCCCTAAAATATATGAGGGCTTTGTGGCACAAATCGAAGGAGCTTACCAATTTCCGAATACGGCGCGCGACGAGGCTATCCGCAATGGCTCACTCGCCGCTATGCAGCTTATGATCGCGGCCAAAGCAATGGGGTACGATAGTTCGCCACTGGGCGGTTACGACGTTGAGAAATTCGTTGAAGCGTTCCATGTACCTGCTCGTTACATGCCTATCATGCTGGTTACTGTTGGATTGGCAACAAGACCAGCAAGACGGACCACCCGTTTACCTTTTGACCAAATTACTGTATCAAATACATTTTAAGTTACTAAAAGGCATAACTATTCTTCGTTTTTTATCGAAGAAGGCTATGCCTTTTTCTTATTATTGCTTAGTTTCAAAAGTCTATGCTGCTCTAACTTGCTCCTGTTAGATTTTATATGGCGATTCTCGTAGCAGTCTTGACAACTTATCAACTAGTAAGTTAGTATGAAAAACAGAAATCAGCACACGAATAAGGGTAGGGAGATGGTCATTGTTCAGTTACTTTTGAATTTAACTTATCAACTAGTAAGTAAATAAAAGGAGTCTTTTATGAAAAGAATGCTTTGGGTAGTTCTTATGATGTCTTGTGGTGCTACATTTATTTCTTCTTTATTCCCTTTGTATGGCGAACATTTTCGTTTGAGCAGTCTGGAAATTACGATTCTATTTGCCGTTTATGCCGCAGTTCTGTTGCCAACTTTACTTATCGTGGGGTCCAGAGGGAGTGTATGGGGATTAAAAAGAGTGCTGCGCTATAGTATTTGGTTTTCAATTGCATCAACGTTGCTCTTTATAGCCAGTTCTAATGTTTTGATGCTATTTGGGGCAAGGATTTTGGAAGGTATCGCATATGGTACTTTTACAGGTACGGCTAGTGCATTTTTATTAAAACAAACCGCTCAAAATAAAGTAGGCACTGCAATTAAGTTATCAGGTGTTATTGTAAATATTGGTTTTGGCCTCGGACCCGCTATTTCAGGTTTAATCATTCAGTATGTTCATATGATGCCGCTTCGTATACCATATTGGTTTCTGCTCGTCATGTTATTGAGTTCCTTGGTTGTACTTGAAATATTACCGAAACACGAACAATCTCAAGCGCAGAAGCCAGTGAAAGCCAAAATTTCATTAGGTGTACCTGACAATATTCGTTCCCAATTTTGGTCTTTTGTCGCACTTCCCATCTTCACTGTTTTCACGTTAGGCGGAGTTGTATTTTCTCTTATTCCTTCATTTGTTAAAAACGTTATTCACACTAACAATCTCTCTGTCTCGGGTTTATTAATTCTTGTACTACTAGGCGGCGGGGCCCTCATGCAGTTTTCACCTTGGCCGCGCAATCCTATCACGCGGATGCGTACGGGAATCCTTGCTCTTATTATTGGATCGTGGATCATTGTATTTTCTGGTCAGCAAGGGAGTTTATTTTTACTATGGACAGGATTTTTCATTCAAGCAATTGGTGTCGGATGGACATTCCAAGTTTCTTTGAGGTATGCCAGCCAGTTGCCGAAACCGGAAGAACGTCCGCGAGTCATTTCGGCATTTTATTTTAGCGCCTATGCCGGATTCATTGTTCCTCCTATTGGTGTTGGGGTACTGACTCATTTTTTTAGTTTGAACTATTCGTTGGTTCTTATTAATTCGTTTGCTGCGCTCATGGTTATCTATGTATTAATTTATTCAGTAAAGTTTAATCGTTATTATTCGCGAATTACTTCTTAATAATCTTCGTAATTTGGATCAAGTCACGAACTTGACAACTTATCAACTAGTAAGTTAGAATGTCCGTATGAAAAATAGAAAAACTCAAATTCTTGACCTGTTTCTGGATCTGATTCGCGAAAAAGGGTATGTTGCAATTAGTTACGACGATATATCAAAGCAGCTAGGCGTAACGAAGGCGAGCATTCATTACCACTTCGAAAAAAAGGAGGATTTAGCTGTTGCTTTAACGGATAGAATCCATCAGTTTTTGCAACGTTTAGTCATGTCCTTGAAGAGTGATTCAATACCCGTGGAAGAGAAAATGAAAAGTTTAATGACCAAGCAACTAGAGCTGGGGGGAAATGGCATATGTCCAATTTCTTCACTGCAAACCGACTATGTATCCCTTCCAGAAGTAGTTCAAGAAAGAGTTCAAGAAATTAGCCAATTTGAATTGACAAGTTGGAGAGAGCTACTAGGAGAAGCACAGAACGAAGGCTTAGTTAAAAGCTCCGTCGATGTCGAATCTTTAGCCTATACCGTTTTGTCAATGATAAAAGGTAGCTTGCAGTACAATCGAGTGATAGAAAAAGATATATTACCTTCCATTAGTGATCAAATAGAACGGATTATTAAGTGTTAATTTTTTGGTGGAAGCTTATCAACTAGTAAGTAAATTGGTCAACACAATAATTCAAGAGGGGAGACATGCTCAAATGAACTGGAAGGAAATCACTACACTTGAAGAGTGGAATGAAATACTTGCAAAGTCATCAGAACGCGGACAAATTATTTATAAACATAGTACGACATGCCCCGTTAGCGCCAATGCACTTGAAGAATTTGAAAATTATTTGAAGAGTACCCCGAGTCAAGAGGTCGATTACACGTTAGTCAAAGTGATCGAATCCCGTCCGGTGTCGAACAAAATTGCTGAGGATTTGAACGTCAAACATGAATCTCCGCAAATGATATACGTGAAGGATCAAGGGAAATATTGGGCTGCCTCCCACTGGGCGGTTACGAAAGCGCATATGACTGCAATTTTAGATTAAAATAAGAAGTTGCAATGAAAAAAAGACCGCAGAATGCGGTCTTTTTTCTATAAGAATGCTTCACTACTTCTCGGGTGAAACGTCAAAGGCTAGAAGCTGCGTCACTTGCGATGCGCCGAAATTGTTGTCAGAGACAAGGATAAGGCTGTCGTGCCCGTTTTGGAGCTTCGGCCCCCAAGTGATGCCTTCCACGTTATCGAGTTTCGGCAGGTTCAGCGTATTGAGATCCAGCACCAGCTTCTTTGTAAGCGGTGTGAATTGGCCGGCTGTTAAAGCGTCAAGGCTGTTCACATTGGTCGCTTGAGCGGCTTCCGCTTGATAAATGCGAATGTAATTGGAATAATTGCCATCGGCGGCTTGCACGCCGGACCGTTCCAAGATCAGGAACTGATGATCGTTTATCGCAAGCATTTCCGAAACGCCGTTATCGGCGCTTTTGCCTTGTCCGGGCTTAGCCGGGATGGCGTCAATCGGATACGCATATTGCGCGATGATATCGCCACTTCGATTGTATTTCGTTATACGGGAATAAGAGCCAGCATCAACCGTCGAGATTTCGCCGTCCTGATAGAGCGCGGCTTCCATGGAAGTAAAGTAGTATTTGCCGTCTGGGGAGAAACTGCTTCCTTCCAGAGCAAGATTGTTACGGAAGCCTTTCTGCGTAGTGTTACCGCTGTTGACATCCATTTGGAAAGCTTTAGGCGTCAGGATCGAAGACACGTACTTGCCTTTCAATGTTGCTTGGCGGATGAAAGGGTTCAAGTTAAGGCTGCGATCGCCTTCGCTCGTATACCAGATCGTTTTGCCGTTAGGATCAAAGCGGATCGATTCCAAATCTGGGACAATGCCTTGCTTATTAGCCGTGTAATCTTTCTTGTTCGGATACGTTGTGCCATCTTCTTGTTTGAACTGCGTCATACCGGTAAGTTCGACCCCGTAAAAACTCTTGGTGTCGTATTTCAGCTTAGCGCTGTAAAAACGAGCAGGAGCATTGTCCGAGCGATCATCGCTGATAAGAACCCATTGGTGCGTTCCAGGGTTGTAATCAATACCGGATAATCCGCCAACAAGCGTTTCCTCGAACTTTAGATCGTTTGCAAGTCGTTGTTCACCGATAAACGTAAGTTGCCCGACCGTGTGATTTTGAACATGCCTAGCTTGCTTATGAGACTTCGCTGCTTTTCGTTGTTGGCCTTCAGTCATTGAAGCTTGTCCGTTTGGTTCCGTCGTGGCGGCCGAAGCGGCAGCGAGTGGCACGGAGACCAGCAATAAACCGGCGACAGCCCCAGTAGAAATGAGCTTACTTACCTTCACGTCAACACCTTCTCTCCCAAATTCATCCATCAGTAACGATGACACTCTCATTATATAGAAGTGCGCCAGAACGGGACAATAGGATATGGGGAAATTTACATAAGCTTAAATTCAAAGGACTAGATGCATGCAGTTGTCGGGATTGATGTCTTAGGCTACCGAGGAATTGATCGGTAGCCACATGGCATCTCTATTGCGGTAATTTGTGGTACTATAAATGATATCAGACCAGTGGTTAATCAACGTGGAGGCTCGAATCCCGTATGCATGAACGCGCTTCTTCCAAATCAACCCGAGTATTTTACAGTTGAGTTTTTGTAACGATAATCACTCATATTTCTCCTTATAGCCAAGCAACCTAGCAAGGGGAGTAAGGATCGTAAAGACGATTTTCTGCACGGACCATGCAGGGTTTACCACCTGAATTTCATTCTGATAATTGAGCATGGGCAAAGCCATCCGAACCAAACTGGGTGTTCCTTTCGCATTCAGCTTGCCGTCTCTTGCAAGAGCGAAATAAGTGCGGAAGAATCCTTCAATCTCCAGTGCCGGTGTAAATCTTTGAACCGTATGCGCTTCGGCAGCATCTTCATTCCAGAAATAATGGGGAACGCCGGCAGGAATCTCCAAAAGATCTCCTGGACCGAGGACTCGGGTCTCGCCGTTCATATAGAAGTGGATTTTGCCGGTAATCACTTCTAATGAACTTTTTTGCTTCGGATGAATATGTTCGGGCTCTCTTTCGTTAGAGGGGGGATTAAAGCTTTCAATTTCCAATAAGTCACCATTCGTCTCTTTCCCGGTTAAACGGAAAATCATCCTCTGCCCGCTGCGAGGATTCGTTATTTGTCTGTCAATACTTGTCATGACAGCCTCCTTATTTAATGGTTCAGTATTAGCCCGGCTGGGAGTCAATCTGCTTACAATTTCCAAGAAAAGATGACATCCCAGCTTCATGGTATCCCTCTAAATGACTATCGTCAAGACGTAGAATCGATTCACAAAATTAAAATAATTGGGGGGAGGATTCTTTGTGGAAATAAAAAAATAGAGGGGACAAGCCCTCTATTAGGTATTTATTGCACACAGTTTAATTTTCTGATACATCACCACTATTCGTGATAATGCATCCAATCGTTAGATCGGTCTCCAATTTCGGATAATAATCTTCACGCCATTTGGGGAGCTGAACGAAAGGCAGTTTGTTTCTAAAATATTGTCCCGTACCTAAAGCATCGGATCCAATCGCTTTGAGCTGGCCAAAGAGCACCTCATACCGTTCTTTTATATCTTTTGAAAAGGCTTCCACGATCTGGTCTTCATTAAAGCTTCCATTATTCTCAATAAGTTGCAAGGAAAGCTGCATATTCATATGAAGGACGGGATGCTCGTCACGCCAATCGGTATGTATGCGGTTTTTACATTTTACAATCGCTACGCTCGCCTGATTCGTTACTTGAACAACAGAGCCTTGAAACATTTCTTCGTATAAATTGATTAACAGGGATTGTTCCTTCTTAATTTCCCCTTTCATCCTCCCTTTGGCCATTACCGCAGAACCAAGAAACTCCAGCATCGTTGATTTCCCCGAGCGCAGAATGGGTATGGTCACATCTTCCGTGTCTGAATGGATAGCTCCAAAGATTTTCCAAACATAGGCGAGACTAATTTCAGGGCTCCATCCTGCATTTTTATTGAAAAAGTTCATGAGTGCGCTCCCGTCCGTTTGGATAACACGCCCTGTATGTGCTAGAAAAGATCCGATTTCTTCGGAAGTGATGGCAACGAGCGCTTTGGTAGGCAGCTGCTGGCTTCTCGCGATGAAGGCTATCGCTTCTTGAATCCCATCTTCGGCAAGTGTACGATCAATAACGATTAATTGCACATGCATGAAATCGATGCCGGCTTCAATATCGGTATCAATTTCCGTAAGTGCTTTACTAATTGTATCGGCTTCTTTGTAATAAACCTTGGAGGATAATCCTTGCTTTTCAGGCGATGGAATTTGAATGTGAATCCTATATTTACTAGCCTTACCATAAGAGATGCCCAAGACAATGGGGAGAACCCTGTGATTGACGTCCTTAATGTCCCAACAGCCGGTTAACAATGCCGCACAAGTGATTAGTAGAGCACCAGTTTGAAGTTTACGCATCATTTTCGATAACCTTCTTTCTGTTCGCTCTTTGAATGAAACCTCCTCGTAGAAAGACAACAATTGGGATCACCAAGAAGACAACGATACGGAACCAAATATCGAACGTGTATATCTTTATATAGGAATTCCAGTTCGGAATTATTGCGGATGCTACAAAGACAAGTAAGCAAAGAATGGGTCTAATATAGGACTCCTTCCACCCCGGTATCATTTTTCGAACTAACACAGCAGAGGACCAGAGCGCATATGAGGTGATTAATAAGACGAAAGCAAGCAGAGCAACCGCATAGAATAGTGATATTCGGTTAAATATGGACCAGGTAATATTGACGGTATCAATACTTGTTACCAGTGGAAAATTCATTAATGTTGCCGCGTTCACCCCAAATATAAGAACTGGAATATAGATGATGGCCACATATAGCACAGTTAAAGGAATCATTGTAATCAGGAGGGGTTTCATCCGAACTTTGATAACAGGAGGCAGCATACCTAGTAGAAGAAAAGGGCAAATTGAAAATAATGGAATTAGAAACTTTACATGCTGCAAAAAGTCAAAGCTTGTATTTACAAGTGGAAAGATGTTGGTGAACCTTGAATTAACAGCACACCCCAGCAGGGCGAATAAAAGAGCAGGGAAATGTAGAATTGACACTAAGTTGCTAGCTCTCAAGATGCCATGCGGGCCGATGGATGATCCAAGTAACGTAATGAAACAAAGTAATATCAAAATTGAAATTAACGGTGATCGGACCACGAAAACGATAATCATTAGTTCAGCAAAGCCTCGAATCCCCAGAACACCGATAAGGAGTATATAGAGAATAAGTGGCAGAAGCAGGGCTGTACTAACCCATCTACCGAGAGGAAGAAGTAAATCTGCATAATCCAAATTCCCTGCTTTGTTCAATCCTTTAATCAAAATGACCATAAGGATTAACTCGATAAGCATATACATCACGGCTGGTTCCCAATGTCCATATTTCGTTGTATGTAACACCGCTCTTGGAAAGAGCAGAAACATGATACTGCAATGACATCCGATGAAAAATAAAGGGATTGTTAACGTTGAAATCCATCGATAACTCAAAGAATCACTCCTTTCCAAATGCTAGGTTCGTCTTAATTTCCTGTAATCGAGAAAGCTCATAAACGGTATACCAAAGTGTTCAACTCTGCACACATAAAAGCAAATGGCAATAAAACCTGCGAACAAACCGAAAACACCAAAAATACCAGAGAGCACAACGACGGCTGCTCTCATAATTCGAATATTCAACGTGTTTAAGTAATTAGGAAAAGCAAAGGTGGCAGTTACGGAAACTGACAGTACAATGATAACAAGACTGCTTACCAACTTGGCATCGACAATGGCTGTTCCAAGTACAATGCCCCCTATGACCGTAATGGAAGCAGCTATGCTTTTGGGTAACCGCTGTGTTGATTCAATGCTGATCTCGCTAACAATTAATAAGAAAGCCATTTCTAAAAATGTAGGCAAGGGGATGCCAATTCGGCTGCTTGCTACAGAGAGCGCAAGCTCGATTCGCAGCGTTTCTGGATTCACAGAGACTAGAGCTACATAAAGTCCAGGTGTCAGCAAAGAGATCAACACGCTCATTAAACGCAAGGATCGGAGACCTAACATAATGAGCAGGGGAAGTTGTCTATCCCACTGTATAGAAATGAAGTCGCCAAATAGCAGGGGAAGCACGTAAGCCACGGGTTCTCCATCTATCAGCAATATGACTCTTCCTCGCATCATTGATAAGATCGCTTGCATAGGAATTTCTGTTTTATAAAAGGGAGACAGCAAGTCAAAACGATTGCTTCCTAGTATTTCCATCAGGTCTTGTCCTGTCTGTAAATCCCTGTTTGAAGCGTTAAGCAATAAACCTTTGACTTGACGCAGCAGTTCTTTATCCACTTGCTCTGAATGGTAAACTAAGGATGCCTCTTTCGTGGCTGCTCCAGTAAATGTAAAACCTTCAGCAATTAAGTATTGCGAATTCAACCCTCTTCTAATGAGTCCAATATTCGTGGTTAAGGGCTCCATGAAGGCGACCGCCGGAGCGAATGGCATCGATTCGTTCTCAGGCTTATCAACAGCTCGGGAAAGAGAAGCGGGCATTCCTTGAAAACTGAATGCGCGCTCACCATCGGCACTCAATAAAACTACCCGTCCTTGCTGAAGCTCATTCATCTCCTCAGGGCTCCATGCCTTGCCAACCAATCGCGAGCGAATGTCGTCGTAGGAAACGGCTTGCGTAATTCCGGAATCCCAAATAAACCTAATGGTTTCCTGCGAATTCACAACAGAGTCATAACAAATCAGCCACATATATTCCGCTCCGAGCTGTATCCGTTCAATTTTCAGATCACGATGAAATTGTGCTTTTTTAAGAATGACCTCTAAAAAGTTGCTCATGGCTAACCTCCCAGAGATAGTGTTTACTATAAATTGGGAATTATTCGTATGGCCCAATAGGCAAAGCCTCATGGTATTTTCAAAAATACGGCAGCCTTTTCTACTTAAAGTAATTTATCAATCATCCAACCAATTATCTTATTGGTATCAATTGGTTGACCCATGAGTATACTCGCATACAACAGAAAGCCAATTGTGGTCAAAAATATATGGATAAATTTTTCCTTAGTTGAAGTTTTAGCGCGTAACATTCCCCAAATAGAGAGGGGCAAGTAAATAAGGTAGACCATAGTTAATAGAATCATGCAACATGCATCCGTTTGAATTGTTCGTTTCTAATCCAAGAAACAACGATGAGCAGCACCGGGATCACGACGGCAAACAAGCTTTCGAAGGCAAAAGAATAATGGTGATCCCAGTTCATATTTTCGAGAACATTCTCAAACAGCAAAGAGATAGGTAGGATTATCCATATTAAAGAAATGGTCGTAAAGGTTCTATTTTTCAGCCCAAACATCTGACTAATTCCAAGCACGGAGCAGTACATCGCTATGGAAAGTTTAATTGAGATGGCTAAAAACCAAATAAATACAATCACGACCTCCATGTGATCCAAGAAAAAGGAAAAAGGCAGTTCCTGCGCCAATGTGAAAATCGGGTACATTAAATGAGAGGAACGGTAGCTCCCGACCATACCAAGTACGAAAAAAACGATTAAGCTGAGCATAATAGCCGCTACTCCGATCCCCATAAGGAAGGATCTTACAAGCTTTTTACTTACAAACGGAAAAAACATGATGAGACATACGGTCTCACTGAAAGGAAACCCAAGAATCTCCTTCGTATTGAGTAAAAGTGGTAAAGGGCGGAATTCTTGTGCCGGACCAAAGTTTGCCCAATCCCAGCCTTTTAGCATGAGGAGGAACACGATCCAAAAAACAAAAAGTAAGATAGGGGTCAAAAATTCGTTTAGCATGGCTAGCGATTCCGCACCTTTTATGACGACATAAGCAGATACAAGTAAAAACAGAAGGTGAACGAATTCAATAGGTGTTTGCAGCAGTAAATTCATCTTGATAAAATCCCCCAAATTACGCACGACCCAAGCAGCGAGTTGTATGAAAAGCACGATATACAAACTCGCAAAGAAATATCCTACTTTGGGGCCGAGCACAACTATGCAGATCTGGACGATACTTAATCCGGGGTGCCTCCGTGACAAATAAATCCATAGCGTTGCTATAATGATGCCATATATCCCCCCTCCAAGCGGTATGATCCATGCGTGCTCCTTAGCAGAAGTGATCAGTCCTCCTGGACGAATAAAGAACGATGTTCCTAGTATAAAAGAAATCGTAAGGAGGAACATCTGCCAAGGTGTCAGTTGCGCATTTTCCATATTCAGCTTTACTCCTCTCTGCGGTAGGAAGACTTTGTTCGTCCAAACCACTTTAGTTTGAGATCCGTAGTTATGTTAACATCCGTCTCTCTCCAAGCTGACGGGTCGGATTTCAACCTAGACCATTGCTTACTGCGCTTGCGGTCGATTTGATCCTGAATGCCAAGCAAATCCCAGTTTTTTTCCTTAGTGAATTTTACGAATTCTATACATTTTTTTTCAAATTCTTTATTCGCTAATCTTTCAATTTCCTTATAGTCGAACAAATCAGAATCCACGGGTCTATTGTCCAGCATTAATCGTAGTGATGATTTTATGGTTAAGTGAAGCTTGGTTAAATCTCCATCAATGAGTAAACTTCGCTCTATTTTCGTATCGCCAAGAAAGACCTCAATGTTTCCTTTAGTATTTGAAAGTTTTATTAAATATTGATCCACTTTGTTGTTTAGTAAATTATTTAAATTGTTTGTTAGGTCATCAATTTTGCCTGCGTTGCGCTCCTGGAGAAATACGGTTCCTCCATTTAAAATAATACTCCTATCCGGTGCATTGATCTCTTCAAGCTTTGAGAATTCAGTGTTCTGTTTAGAGCTCAGTACCTTAATATTCGGAACGACGAAAGGTTGTTTCCGAGAAAGCGAATTAATGGCATCGCGTGCGCGAACAGGCACATAAGTTCCATTTACTCTATGTTGGAGATCCATCATGGCGTGGATCGCCTCGCCTGGAATACGATCCAAGGGGACAAGCGTGTGCATGATTTTCTCCAAAGGATCATCCGCAATAAAACAATAGCCCGTTGAGCGTCTAGTCGGGTTACTTTCGGTCCAGTCCAGAATCTCACGATAATATTTCATGGCATAGCGTTGTGACATTATATAGACTTGAACTTGATTAGTGAAGAGGAATCGAGGAACTTGATTGTTCGCATAGATACTAAAGCCTGAAACCGATTCAAGTTCTTGTGTTGCTTTGTATGTATAGACAGATGCCTTGGAAGTCTTCACCGGATTTGCCTCCGGCACCGGTTGGATTAAGAACTTGAAAATAGACAAGCCGATTGCTTGTTTCTGGATCGTAATCAATGCCAATTGCGTCTACGATTGCAAGATCATTAATTTCTTTCTTGTCCCAGCATCCGGTCGTCAGCACGATAAGTGTTAAGAAAGCTGCGGCAAATTTCGGGTGTCTCATGACAGGTTCTCCTTGTCTTGCATCAAGGCTAAGGTTGACGCCTTGAAAATAATCGGCGAGATCTTTTCATTTTCGATCGTGGAGCACGTATCAAAGTATCTTTCAAATCTGCAATATGAAGCGGAGCGAGAGGTGTGAAATATTTGACACCGAATGATCGAATGGACACTAGATGCGTAAGCAACAAAAGCACGCCGCATGTAATGCCGAGCATGCCTACTACACCTGCTAAGATAATAAAACTGAACTGGATGATACGCTGAACGGTTCCAAAACTGTAAGAGGGAGTGACGAAATTAGCAATAGCAGTAATAGAAACCACGATGACCATAGAAGCAGATACAAGTCCTGCTTCTACTGCCGATTGTCCTAATACGAGCGCTCCTACAATGGAAATGGCTTGTCCAGCAATACGAGGCATACGAAGCCCGGCTTCTCGCAGGATTTCAAAGGTAATCAGCATGATCATCGCCTCTAAAAACGCTGGGAAAGGAATGCCTTCTCGCTGCGAAGACAAACTAATTAAGAGAGAAACGGGAAGCACTTCCTGATGGAAAGTCACAAATGCGATGTAAACGGATGGGACGAAGATAGCAAGCAAGAAGGAGAACATCCGAAGCCAACGAATCAACGTTGCGATATCCGCTCGCTCATAATAATCCTCCGGTGAATTAAATAATTGAAAAAAAGTAATGGGTCCGATTAATACGCACGGCGTACCGGAGGTCATGACGGCGAATGAACCCTCCAATAGATGTGCCGTTACGACATCTGGTCTTTCCGTTGAATACACTTGAGGAAAGGGCGTCCACTCGGTATCTTGTATGCACTCTTCGATATATGCACTTTCTAATATGCTGTCCGTTTTGATGTTTTCCAATCTGCGTTCTGCTTCGGATATAATGGCAGGAGAAGCCAGGTTTTGCAAATAGACAAGATAGACATCCGTTTTGGTATTCTGCCCGAGTGTGAGCTTGCTATAGGTTAAATGACTCGATTTCAAGCGCTTGCGAACCAAGGCCAAGTTTACTTTAATATCCTCCGTAAAGCCTTCTTTTGGTCCATGTACGGTGACTTCATTCACGGGCTCGGTCACACTTCGAGCAGGGATTTTGGAGAAATCTAAGGCAAACGGCTGTCCTTCTCTCAAAGGGACGAATAAGATAAATCCATCTAATACATATTTGATGCCTGTTTCCCCATTGCTTACCGTCTGCATGAATGAACTGGGCATGTTATTAGTGAGGACGCTAGTCATCTGTTTGTGGTCAGAACCAACGTCAAGTTGAATAAGCGGTTGCAAAATGAATTCTTCAAAACGTGTTTTATCTACTAGCGATTCTATGTAGAAACAATGAATTTCCTCATTCCCGGTAACAGGTAACAAGTGATGGTTGAAGTCAGGTGAATGACCAAGTGCATCTATGATGAATGAAATAATAGAATTTGACGAACCAGAGGGGAGACTCATAAGCAAACCTCCTCGTTAATTAGATGATTGTTAATATTGGTAAAGCAGGAGTTATTTATACTTCTAAAGAAATGACCACTCGAACGTCGGGCAAACTCCGACGTTTTTCCTGTTTCACAAATGGCTGAAAGAAGGCCTGCCATCCAAAAGTTACTTTGGATAGCAGGCCATTTATTTCCTATTCATTTCCGTGATTTTTGCTGCAGATATTGTAAGGCATCCTGAAGCATCTTGGTGGTCGTACTGTCAACATACTTGCTGTCTTTAATGGCACCATCAAAGAAAGTCGGATCTTTAAGCTGACTTTGGTTCAGCAGTTTCTGAAGCACAGCAACCGCGCTCTGCAAGCCGTTATAGATATTTTGGTTTTTGAAATAACCTATATTCCATAATAGCCGGAGCAGATCGTCCAAATGATCAAGATCCATGATTACCTTCAATACAAAGGTAAGTACAATTGTATTGCCCGCGTTATCCGTTGCTGTTACTTCTATTGTATGTTGACCTAACCACAAGCTAAGCGGCTGGAGGTTAATGTTAGGGCTAATATCAGTGCCGTCCAGTTTAACCCTAGATGAGGCTACGCCACTTAAAGCATCTGTGATACCAACATTCAATACAATCGGATCCGTCCAAAAAACAGTTAAAGGACCAGTAATATTGATGACAGGAGCTTGCGGATCAAAGCGTACTTCCGCAGAGCGGCTAACTTCTTGATTGCCGGCAGCATCAATACTGTAATAATGCACAGTGTTTATACCGTAAGTGTTTACTGTAACCGAGGTTCCAGCATTTGGAGTTGCTCCATTTAGCGAGTAATAGGTCTGTTGTACACCGCTCAAAGCATCATAAACCGCTAAGGTAACGGTTTGTGGTATTCGCTGCCATCCCGCTAATGGGGTATGTGAGGTTGTTGGAGCGGTTTTATCGATGCCAATAATCAAATCTTTGGGCAATTCCTCGTTATTCATCATATCAATTGAGCGATATTGGATTTGATAAATTCCTTCATCCGCGAAGATGACTGGCTGGTCTGTGACAGCCTGCCAGGTTTCAGTTCCACCCAGGATGCGGTACTCTGTCCGCTTGATGCCTACACCAACAGTCGGATGCGCGGCTGTAAATGCAACCTGCACATTTTGCCTATTGAATGTGCCTGAACCCGTTGCTCCATCTGCTGTCACTGTGGTCACAGGAGGGGAGACATCCCGCTTAGTCACCTGAAACGTAATCTCCTTGGTGTTGTTCGTACGATCCATCTCCGTGAATCGCCCGATATCATTGATATTGACGCTTAATTGGTAGGTGGCTTCTCCATTAGGCACTTCCCAATACCCATTTTCACCCCCTGCATTCGTATACAGCGTTGCAGTGCCGCCCACTGGGATGGACTGATTATACGTATCCGTATAGCCGAACGAACCGCCGTTCAAACCGAACACGGCTCCAGTAATTAGATCGGCTGGGGTGGGGAGGAGACCGACATTTTTCACCGTGACATAGAAACGAACGCCCGTTTGACCGGCATAAGGATCAGCTGGATCTGTTCCTAGATCGGTTACGATAAGATCAGGTCCTGGTGTTAAAGGCTGGCGTTCCAAACTCAAAAACTCAAACGATTGATGGATAATGCGGCCGTTTTTAGCGACAACTTTGATGATATGGTTCGCCAGAGGGAGACCCGTTTTTTCGAAAACCAGCTTTTTCGCGCCTTGTGTATTAGCCGTTTTCAAATCGACAGTTGCTTGCAGGACATCATCCATATAAACATCTGCCACTCCTAAAGTAGACTCAATATCGGAATACCAACGGATTCCCGAACCTTTAAAACCCATTGCTGCGTAATCACCAGGTGTTGTCGTTTCATGAAGATCCGCTCCATTAGCCCCGGGTGCGAAGGTAGCGGAGGAATAATACGTATTTGCACTGGAATGAACAACATTCGTCCAAAGTGTTTGAGGCGTTTCATCCAAGAGGCCTTCTTTCAGCTCGAACCAATCGAAGTAGCCGAATACATTATCGCTGCTCTTGACGATGGACAGCACCAGATTGCTTACGTCCGCTGGCATCATGACGTTATATTCGATTGTTGTATAGACGTTAGGCTCAGTTCCAGGCAAATCAATAGACCGAATCACTTGATTATTAACAACGAGATTGACCTTTTTGTTCGCTGCAGCACTGTATTTGAGCTTAAGAATATAATTGGTATTTGCCTTAACAGGGGGCTTTAGCATGTTCATTCGCCCTTGTGTATAGTACATCCCAACGAATGTGCCATGATGTGTCACACCCTCCAGCTCCGTTTGCTCCGCTTCAACATGTAAAGCTCCCGTAGATGTTGTGGTGAAAGGAGAAGCTGGCAGAGTTAAGGAAGATATGGCTAAAGGTACGCTCGGCACCGATTCGTTGCCTGAATCATCATAAGCGATCAGCGTGTACGAGTGCGCGCTTTCTGGACTGACATCTTGATGTGAAAAGCGCGTTACTGCTCTAGGAAACTTAGCAAGGAGAACGCCGTTATCGTACAGCTTATAACCGGCTACTTCTGCATTATCCGTAGAAGGCTGCCATGTCAGCTTGATATTTTTGTATGAAACGGCACGTGCCTGCAGCGTAGGTGTGCTCGGTATGGAATTCTCATACGGAGTCAGAATGTATTGAACAGCTTCACCGGGCTGGATCGTTTCCGATAACTGCGCGCCCGAAGCGGCGTCAACGATGGAGAAACTGCGTGCAGCCGCATACGTGTTGCCGGCGCCAAAACGTTCTGCCGCATACTGGGTATTGGCAGGTAGGGTAACATTAACGTTCATTGTGACTGGAGCCGTTTCGAAATTAACAAAATTGAGCAGAATTTTATTGGATTTTGCTCCAGTATTGCTCACACCAAGCGTTGATGTGTCCACCGCTCGGAAATATGCTTTTTTCCCGGCGAGCTCATTCTGATTCGTATACACATAAGGGAGCGGTTTGCCGTGCGTACTGTAGGCGAGCGCTAAGCGGCGGAAAATCTTCAAACGCGTTTCGTCAGGATCGCTTGCGTTCATCCATGCTTCAGCATCGTCAGCTGACTTCATCTCGATGTCCTCTTTGAGCAAGCTGTACTCTCGGAAGTAAGCGGCATGCTGCATAATGTAATCGAGATAGCCAATCGTACTGCGCGTTTCCCGATCGAAGATGGAGGCGAAGCGATGGGTGAAGGTGTCATATCGGTTATTGTCGGTATGAAAATCATTCGCTCCCGTTTCACTCATCATCATCGGCCTAGCCAATCCGTCACCTTGATAGTCAGGGAAAGTTTTGAGTGTCTCAACAAGCGCGCCGCCTTCACCGCTTGAAATACCGCTTAAGGTATAGCTGTGACCATTTGTCATATCGGTGTAATCTTCAATCTGTTTCCGATAGGCAGGATCGCGCTCCCAGCCATCCGGAATGCCTTTGGAAGGCCAGTAGGCCCAACCTGGAGAAACCGCTTTCAACCATGGGTTTAGCAATGGTTTTTGCTCACTAACATATTTGGCGAGAGCCAAATCAGCGGCAAAGGCATTGTTGAACACGCCAGGTTCATTATCAAGCTCCAGGTATTCAAACAAATCCCCATTTTCAGCAATGAGGTTGTTGTAATACTCTTTCACTTTCTCTGGGACAACGCCAGACGAGAGCTCTGGGTCCTTGATGTAGGTTCCGAATGGCAGCAGCACGGGTGCTAAATTCAAATCGCGCAAAGCCGACAGCCATTCACGCGAGTATTGACTGGAACGAATGACGTTCCCGCTGTAGGCAAGACCCAGCCACTTGGTGACTTCCATCGTTTGCAAATCGCGGTCTTTCAACACATGCGAGACTAGCGCCGTCCCCAGACGGATATAGCGCCCGTGAATGGGTTCTGTTGCGGGAGCTCCCAAAGCCTCAAGTTTGGCATAATCCCACTCAAACCAATGAAATTCATCGCCTTCAGTTCCCGCATACAAACCTCGATCGAGTGAGAGCTTCAGCTCATTAGGTCCAACTTTTAGCATTTCCTTAGGAATGTACAGCTCGTAAGTTTCTTTGAATTTCCGGGTCGTATTTCCGCCGTTAAGGCCGACAATCTGGATTAAACCAGCCATCGTATCATTGGAAAATACAGCTAACTGCGGTACGGAAACATAGGCATCGAGGCTTCTGAAGCTGAATTGTACGCCATTATCCGGAATCGCGGCGAGGTTGTAAGTAATAGCCATCGTACCGTTGCGACTAAGCTTTAGGCCTTTGGACAACGAACTCCAATCTGTGCGAGAAGCCCAGTCAGACGGGAGGTTGAAGGACTCAAGCGGAGTCGTGTGATAATCGCTAAATTCGGTTGAAAGCTGATCATCAAGTCCAATCCTCCAAAGCGTCGTATACACGGGCGCGGGCTCCACAGCTTTAGTTAACGTGTAAAAAGAAGTTGAAAACAGGGTCTTGCCAACCGGCTGTGCAGACGTTTCTTTCAACCGAACCTGGATTTGTCCCGTCGTGTAATTGAGATTATCCAGCTGAAGCGGGTTTACGGTTACGGTCTGCCATGTGTATCCGCGATCCGTGCTGTATTCATAGGCTGCCAAATCCGAATAACCGGGAACAGGCGTCCATCCGAATGTATTCGCAGTGTCGTCCTGCACGGGATTCGTTGGTGCATCAGGCAGCACATAGGGTGTCAAATAGGCACCGGGTATCACTTGCTGGGCAATTCCCGGACCTTGCCAGGAGACAGCCAAGTTGTCATTGGAGGTGTTCTCCTTGTGCAGCGCTTCGATATAATATCTTTTGCCGCTTGTTAGCGGAATGACCACAGATTTCTGAGTGGGAGACTTGTTCCACTCCCTAGGCTTAGCGAAGACCGTGTTCCACGCTATTTTCTCCTTGTGCGCAGGATCGCCGTCCGGACTAAGCCATAATTCGGAGCTGTCATCTGCAGCAATCCAGAAGGTGTAACCACCGCTAACTGGCGGCGTCAGAAAACCATAAACGCGAGAACCATAGAGATCCCCCGAATTGTTCGGTGTCTCAAAGCTTGTGAGTACCCTCGAACCCGAAGGTGGAGCCTTTAATGGGATTTGTTCTACTTTCCCGCCAGGAATATTGTTCCAATAGTCCTGGGTGATGCCTGTTCCCGCAGCGAAAGCATGGTAAGCGGGGAAGAGAGGGAGCAGGGAGACAATGATTGCCGACAGAAGGATTGAAACAAGGAGTTTTGACTTGTGTAGGGATCTCATAATTACCTCCAAATGAACGAGATTATCAATAGGATTCCCTAATCCTATCCGGGGTCCACGTCATGTGTAGGCGGTGCTCCGACTCAGCTAACCTAAGGAGCACCGCTACTCCTTCGTTTTATTTCAATTCATTCTGCGATTGTTCAGCGAATTTGTAGAGATCATCAATACTAAATATCTTGGTTTTGTTGTTTTCATACCATTTGGCATAATAATCGTCGACCTGCTTGCCGCCAGCTTTTTCCCATACATCCTTAGCATCCTTTACAGCTTGCTGTGCCGTATAGCCGGAGCCGCCTACCAAAGCTTTTAACCAAATGTCACCTTTGTCGATATTATTGGACTTACTAGTGCTTTTGACAATAGCTTGCAGGTCATCTGGCAAGACCGGCAGGAAGTCATTACCGAGCGAAGGAACCGGACGATCCTTGTTGATATAGATTTCTTTGGATTTGAGATTGATATCGAGCAGCTCTTTCTGCGTTGGCACTTCAGGGCGAAGGTTCACCAGATACACTTCCGCGCATTTGCCGAGCAGTAAATCGGATCTCATCATGTTCAAATCGTCGGTGTACAATTCTTTCTTATTCTTCTCCGTATCAATAGGCTGCAAACAACCATTCGAACCCTTTTGCGAATGTGTCCCCTCGATGCCGTTTTTCAGCAAATTGGCATGTTCGGGTTCTACCATCCAGTCTATATATTGCATAATCGCTTTCGGATCCTTAGCTTTGGCGTTGACGACTCCGACCATTTGCACAGGTGTGCTGATAATCGGGCTGAATTGACCGAATTGGCTTTTCGGTAATGCCATTGGAATAACCTTAGCCGTAGGATTGTTCTTCTTTAAGGTTTCATAGTTCGAGATGGTAAACCATGCACTGTCAATCGCAAAAATCCCTAATTTCCCATTCATGAAATCCTGAATGCCTTTTTGTCCGTTTTTATCCGTGAGATAATCCTTATCGACTAAACCGTTGTCAAACAAACGTTTCTGGAATTCGACAGATGCCTGGAGACGATCCCAATCATGGACGAAGGAACCATTTTGCTCAGCCCAATCGATCGAACGCCCGAAGATATGGCTGATCACGGAGAAGCCGACGCCGCTCAGGTTGATACCGAACGTATCCTTTTTACCGTTGCCGTCTGGATCTTGGTTCACGAATGCATTGGCCACATGATACAATTCCTCAGTTGTAGTTGGGACTTGCAGATTTAGCTTCTGAAGCCAATCCTCACGGATTAAGAGACGATGATGCGGTGCGACGACATTCAAGCGTCCAATTTCATACAATTTGCCATCTTCCTTGGTTCCAATCTTTCGCAGCAGAGGGTACTTCTCTAGAATTTGTTTGTAGGTAGTGCTGTATTTGTCAACCATTTCATCAATCGGCATTAGTAATTTCTGCGAATACCAGCTGTTCCTGTAATTGGCATCATACTCCAGAACCAAATCAGGAGCGCTTCCTGAAGCAAATAAGGCATTGAATTTCGGGAACGATTCCCAGCGGGGAACAGGTGTATATTTAACATCTACAGGACCGTTCTTGTTGATCCAATCTACCCAGCGGTTCTTATCCCAGTTGCCCTCCTCTGGAGGAATGTTACCCCGATCATACACGGAAACGTTAATCGCTCCTCTTTTCTCAGTTTCGGCTGCTGGGGTCGTGTTCGGACTTGACGATGTCCCTGGATCGTCGACTTTGGGTGGCGTGGAGCAGCCTGCCAATAAGACGACGCTGACGAGTGTGGCTAGGATTGCTTTTGCTTTTCGATGACCCTTTGGTACCATAAACATGGAAATACCCCCTTAGATAATTCGTTTTCAAGGTCTTCCGTCTTACCCTTTGATCGCGCCGATCATAACCCCTTTTACAAAATACTTCTGTAAGAAAGGGTAGACGATTAGCATAGGTACAATGAGTACGATCACGCCTGCTGCTTTGATGGATTCTGGTGTCATTTGCTGCAAATCATCCGGTCGCACGGAATTAAGTTCTTGAAGAATGGATTGACTGGCGACCATTTGTTGAATCATAACCGCCAAATTCATCCGAGTGCTGTCATTGATAAACATGAGTACATGCAAGAAGGAATTCCAGTATCCGACGCCATAAAATAAAGTCAACGTGGCCAAAACTGGGAGGGATAGAGGGAGAATAATCCGAGTGAGAAGTCGCCATTCGCCACAGCCATCCATACGTGCAGCCTCTTCAAGCTCTTCAGGTACATTCATAAAGAAGGTCCGAAGTACAAGCATATTAAAAGCACTGATCAGTCCAGGCATCCAAATGGCGCCGTAAGTGTCCAATAAGCCGAGACTTTTTACAATCAGGAAAAGAGGAATTAAAGGCGTCCCGAACAGCATGGTAAACACGATAGCCAGTGTAAAAAAACGGCGCGCGTAGAAATATTTCTTGGCTAACGGATAAGCTGCCATGATGGTAAACCACATGCTAAGCAGAACGCCTACAACGGTAATTACGATGCTATTGCTGAATGCTTTTACCATATTTGTTCCACTATATAAAGCCTTATACGCCTCTATTGTCCAGCCTTGCGGCCAGAGAGATACATGCCCGGATACAATCGCCTGATAACTGCTCAGAGATAGAGATATGATATGCAGCAAGGGAAGTACGCAGCTTAAAGCTGCAAATGCTAGGAACGTATAATTGATTGCATAAAAGATTTTCTCATCCCACGTTGATTTCATGAAGGAAGGCTCCTTTCTTACCACAGTCCTTGATCGAATTTGCGGGCAAGTTGATTCGCAAGAAGGACGAAGAAGAAGCCTACCAGTGATTCAAACAACCCGACCGCCGTAGTCAAACTGAACTGTCCTCCCTGGACACCTACGATAAAGATATAAGTGCTGATGACATTCGAGACATCCGAAACAGCCGCATTTTGCAGGGTGTAAACGTGATCAAACCCGACTTCCATGACATTGCCCATACTTAGAATCAGCATAAGAATAATCGTGCTGCGAATACCAGGCAGCGTGACATGCCAGATCTGCTTCCATTTGGACGCGCCGTCCATACTGGCAGCTTCGTACAGATGCGTATCGATCGAGGTCAGAGCTGCCAGATAGATGATCGCGCCCCAGCCGGCTTCCTTCCAGATGCCAGAACCGAGGAAGATCGCTATCCAGCTATGTTCCTGATACAAGAAGGCAGTGGTGTGACCCGTCCATAGCTCCAATAGCTTGTTAATGATACCGGATTGCTGGGAGAATATCGTAACGACAATGCCTCCGACAATGACCCATGAAAAGAAGTGAGGTACATAGATCAGCGTCTGAACAATCTTCTTGAAGCGCATGGCACGAACTTCGTTCAGTAAGATAGCAAGGATGATTGGAAAAGGGAATCCAGCGATAATACTTAACAAGCTCAAAGTGATGGTGTTACGGATGATCGTCAGGGTCTGGGGCTGGGTGAAAAGTGCCCTGAAATGTTTGAGACCCACCCATGGACTTCCCCATATGCCTTCCATCAAGTTATAGTTCTTGAAAGCAATGACGTTACCTAAAATTGGAAAGTATCGAAAGATAATGAAGTAGGCAATGACCGGTACAAACATCATTAATAAAGGCAAATTTTGCTTGAAACGTCGACGGAGCTGCAGCAACTTGGCCGTATGGCGGGTATATCTTCGAGTCGTCATCATGGGGGCTGATTGCGTATTGTCTAACGGTGTATGTGGCATCGCTTAGCACCTCCTTTCGTGTATCAATTGAACCATCCAGTGCTCCTTTGCCGTCGATGGAATCAATGTACCTCAGAGGTGCAGTCCTTCTCAATATACATGAATTAGTGAGTAAACTCTTTTGAATCCCTTGCTGTACAAGGCTTAAGTGAATTGGCGCAAAGTTGAATAAACAACATTTAACGATATGCTTTTCTTGATAAAAGGATGGATATAATGGCAGTGCTACGATTACTTCCGGTAATCGCCAGGCGTAACACCCGTGTATTTCTTGAAAGCGCGAATAAAAGAAATCGCATGCGTGTATCCGACTTGAACACCGATGTCCTGGACGGAGTAACGGCTCGTTTGGAGCAGATGCTGCGCTTGTTCCATCCGAATTTTTACGAGATAATCGACGAATTTTTCGCCAAATTCCTCTTTGAATGCACGGCTGATCTGCGAGGCATGGAGTTGAAATTGCTCACTTAGCGAAGTAAGTGACAACTCGGGGTCTGCATAATGGGTTTCCAAGTAGGAACGAATTTGGTTCATGACAGCATGTGTACTTCTGAATTCACGAATACCAGCCATCTGCTGAGAGACTTCTTCTAACAAGTGAAAACAATCGGCATATAGTTCTTCGATCGTATCGAACTGTTGGGTGGCGTTGTTCAGCCGGGGCAGTGCGATTTGCATGGACTCCTGCAGCTCGGTTGAGAGCTCCAACATCTCCCGGTGGAAATGATAAACGAAGTAATTCATGAGATTCCGAATCTCATCGTAGGAGAACAACCCGACCTTTAATTCGGTGAAAAGTTGTTCCAAGGCCGGCTTCCAATCCTTGTCCCCCAAGCGAAATGACTGAGCCAGTGATTTGATCAGTGGCAAGTGCTTATACATTTCCTTCTCTGCGGACGCTTCGGATTCCCAGTGGTACAGAACTCGATTCGTCCCTAAGGTTGTTTTAAAGCGAAGCACATGGGTGGCAGCCTCGTAGGAGTGAACCAGCTCCTGTACTTGTCCGACCACATGTCCGACACCCAGCGTTATGCGAAAATGCAGATGCTGCTCCACCCAGGAGCGAATATTTTCGCAGAGATTGGCTGCAAGCTTTTCACTGTTTTTGACATTTTCATCTGCAAAGATGACAACACTAAGCCTATGTGTAGCTATCCATTCCGCCCAGACCGTGAGGCCAAGCGATTCAGCTGTTTCATAAACGACACGGCTTAGTACAAATTTCAGCAGCTCTTGATCCTTCGGAGAGAACATTCGGCATATTTCCATATACTTATCCATCTCAATGACTGCTGCTACTAGCTGACCGAAGCCTGAAGGCAAGTGCAGCCGATTCATCTCGACCTTCCAGTCTGCATAGTCGACCGTCCGGCTGCCTTCCAGCCATTCTTTGAAAAAGTGCCTTCGCCTGAATACGATATCTTCCTCATGCTGCTTCTCGTAGCGGCTGGATAATTCCATGAGATTGCTTATGGCGCGATCAATATATTGGAATTCATCTTTTTTCTTACCCTCGATATTTATCGATTGCAGGTCGGAAAAGGGTTGAATACGAGACATAATTAACTTAATCGGCTTGTAATTACGATACGTCACATAGGTCATCCAAACCCCGCCAAGGACAACCATAACCAGTCCCAATCCGATCCATACATAAGAGAAGACAGAGGTGAAGGTATACAAATACTCATCGTTGAGACCACTGCGGTATTCCCAGTTCGTATAGTTCGAATGGATTCGAGTCAGCTCAGACCCTCTTTGCTTAGAACCTATGGCTGCGTCATTATTTCCTGAAGCCATCAGTTGGTTGCCTACAGGATCGTAGACTTGGATGAAGCTGATCTTTGAATTGGACATATCACCTATCATTCCTACAATTGAATCCATACTGATATTGACGACAATGATGCCCTTTTGCCCGGATAAAAGAGGGAACTTTCGCACGAGAGAAATGACGAGCTTACGTTGATCCATCTCCGTAAATTCTTTATAAAACCGCTGATTTGTCAGTTCATATTGCGAAGGGCTCTTTATCATTTCATCTATAAAAGCTTTATCCCCGAAACGGTCTGCCGCTATCATTGTGTTGGGACTAATGACCATTTGATCAGATGCCCGGTAAAAATAGACCGAATCAATGAACTTGTTGTAATTCATCATTCCCCGAATTAATTCGGTGACCTCATAAGCGGAGTAATAGGGATTTCCCTCTAATTTGTTGTCAAAGAACTGGTCAATTCGCTGATTGGTCTGCAGCTCCTTGATGACATATTCGTCAATCGTCTTCAAGGTATAGTCCACCGATTGCATGATATGTAAAGCATGTGTTTTATTTGCATTTTCAGCTTCTCTTTTGGACAATTGGCTGATTGAAAGAATAATAAGCACAATGAGTACGGAAGTAATCATGAAAAATACAGGCAAATAAGAGAAAAGAAGTCGGTAAAACCATGGTTTTGTCATAAGAACGCTCCTCTAAAATAATACATAAGCAATGAGAAATGATCCTTCTGCCACGTTGTACTTCGCTCACTGTCGTACGTTATATGCCAAATAAAGATGGAACATGCTTGTATTCGTTAATACGATTGATGACATCTACAGAACTGTCCCATGAATGAATTGGGGAAATTTATACAATATTAACTTTGCAGAATAGATGCAAACATGACAGGCGTCAATCAGATCGAAGGAGAAGAGAAATGGGAAAACTTGATGGCAAAGTGGCTTTAATTACAGGAGGAAATAGCGGGATTGGTTTGACAACGACCAAATTGTTCATCGCAGAAGGCGCAAAGGTTGTGATTACAGGCCGGAATCAAAGCACGTTAAATGAGGCTGCAACAGAACTTGGCCCGAGTGTCCTTGCCTTTCAAGCGGATGCAACCGATCCGGCAAGCATGGATCATGCATTGTCCCAAGCCGTCGCAACCTTCGGAGGACTAGACATCGTTTACGCGAATGCCGGCATCTCATCTGCTACACCATTAGGTGACACAGAGCTTTCGGTATTCGAAGAAGTTCTTAAAATTAACGTGACAGGGGTCTTCTTCACGGTACAATCCGCTTTGCCGCATCTGAAGGAAGGGGCTTCGGTCATTTTGACCGGCTCCACTCGCGCAACGGACGGTGCACCGGGAAGAGCCGCTTACGCGGCTAGTAAGGGAGCCATCAGCAGCATGGCAAGAGTGTTGGTATCCGAGTTGTCGCCGCGGGGCATCCGCGTAAACACTGTGGTGCCAGGGGCAACTCGCACCCCGATTTGGAAAAAATCGACGCCTGAAGAAACCGCGAGGCTTGAGGGATCACAAGCGCGTACAATACCGCTTAACCGAATGGGTGATCCGGAGGAGATCGCCCATGCGGTATTGTTCCTGGCGTCCGATGAATCATCATTCGTGCAGGGAGCTGAAATTACCGTTGATGGGGGAGCGCGCTCAGCACCATTGGGGGCTCCTGTATACCGTCAATGAGGTAGATACCAAACGAAGCTTAATGAAAAAGCAAATGCTGAAGTTTTTTATTTCATTACAAAAGCCCCCGTCAGGGGGCTTTTGGCTGCTCAGTTCGTCTCATACCATTCTTGACACTCCCGACTAGCCATAGCAGTAGCGGGATACCAACTAGAAAAATTGGGAAGGCGACTTCTTTCCAGAAGAGGGGAAATGTCACTTGGGATTCGTCTACGTTTCGTGGGTACATGGCGACTGAGAAGACTAGAATGCTGATGATCCAAAGCATGTTCCGCCATTTCCGGATATGAAACAATTGAGCCGTTCCGTAGCTCGTTATGAACATGTATAGGCATACTTTGATGAAAATGCTGAAGCTCGTACCGACAACCAGCAAAATATCGAGGTTTTGAATGAATTCCATGAAGGATATGTATTGACTGACGGAATATACGGGGTATTGCAGTTTGGCAGGAACGGTGTTGCCCAACATCATCAATGTGTCGACGACGCCGTTCAAAAGAATGAACCCGGCGATTCCAACCCCCCATAAACTGGAGGATACCGCCTTCCTTTTATCCGCAAGAAAGGCGACCAGCATCACGATCATAACCGATTCGCTCATGAAAGAAGCCGCCGGTACGCTCCCTTTGAATACCTGCATCCAGCCCGCGGTGGGTATGAACGGAAGCAGACGCTCTGGGTGCAAATCTTTCATACTTAGGAACCTAAACAATAGGATGTTAAAGACGATAATAGGTCCAATGACTTCGCTGCAACGTCCGACGATATGGATGCCTCCGTGCACCGCGTATATAATGACTAACAACATGAACAGGACGATAACCCATAAAGGAGTCGCCGAGAACAAGGCTAAATGAACGAAATCCGCATATTGGCGCAGGATAATGCCAGCTACGACAATCCACAAAAGCAGGTACGCGAAGATGATCGTCTTGCCCAACCATTTTCCTAAAATTTTCGGGACGTATTCGATGAACGTTTCTTCTGGATAGAGAAGGCTTAACTTAGTTGCAATATAGGTAACAAGTATGGACGTAACACCAGCGAAGAGTAATGCCATTGGTGCGCCTTGTTTGGCTTCTTTGAACGTTGGGCTGATCGTTAGCATTAAAGTCATACCAATCTCCATCGAAAACAACAGCCAAAACAATTGATATTTCGTCAGCTTCATTTCAAGCTCCTTACGGTTTATTCTTTGTGGGGAGTCTGTCCATGGAGTCCAATTCGCTTAATCTTCACGCGCGAACGAACGGTAATTTTTGCATCGGAAAATGCTTGCTCCCATCGGGAATTCAAATCTGCCCACTCTCCGGGATGCTGCCGATTGCTCGATTGTCCAAAATGAAACACATCGACTTTGAATTGCTTTTGCGCTTTTTGAATCACGTTTAAAGTGGCTGTCTCGACATGATGGTTCAACTCAGCTTCATATTTTTGCAGATAATCAATATTTCGAGGATCTAATGTCGTATTGCTCTCCAGAATGCTGGCATTGCCTTTCAATTCGACGTCAATTTCCACTCGGTCATCATCGACTTTGGTCCTCACTTTACATCCCGGTTGTTTGATAGTGACGCTGTACGATCCTTTTCCGTCCGACATGGACGTCGTGATCTGTAAGGTTTCCGTTTCACCAATTACCCATAACCGATAAGCGGATTCCATCCGATCGTAATAACCGGCCAATTGCTGCTTACGGTTAAGAACCGCGCGACCGTAAACCTGAAATGACTTTTTTCGGAGTTTCGCATCGAATTGGGTTTCGACGGCAGGAAGTGTTGAACCGCTTCCTTCAACGTTTTGCTCGACTAATAATTCCAATAACGAATTGCCGGTTTGCTTGCCGATAATTCGCCTTAATTTTGAAAGGGCAATAACGGGCATATTCTCGAACGGATAGGACATTTGCATAAACTCGAGAGCTGTTCCCCCTTTCACGACCCAAATATCCGATTTCAACCGGCTGTCTGGATCGCGGGTCGTCGAGTCTATTAGGTTCGAAATACCGTTTTTCGCCATCACTTCTCCTAAGTAGATGTTGTGGCGATGCCCGCGGGTTATTCTTCGCGACAACTTGAGTTGCAAGTCTAAGAGGCAGTCAGATACAGTCTTTCCGACCCCCGTCTCGATATAGTAGGATTGTTTCTCTCCGCCACCGGATTCTCCGGTTTTCGTCGGAATCATGAATTGTCCGATCAGCAGTGATTTTCCGTCCTCGAGCCAATCGACACCGGAACCCAACTCGAATGCTCGATCATTCAATTCGCGGCGATCCCAACATCCGGTTAACAAAAGCAGGATAAGGATGGCCGCAAGCAAGCCAGGTCGTTTGCTTCGCATATTACCTCCGTTTAGGCTTTCTGATCATCGAGAACTTAATTGAAAACATTTTCCGCCAGGGAGCGCGAATGAGAACGTCCTTGATTTGGTCCGGTTGAAAAGGAGCGATAGGACTTAAATAGGGGACGCCGAACGACTCCAACTTGGCCATGTGGATCAAGATGAGAATCGCCCCCATGGCGATTCCGAACAAGCCAAGCGCTCCCGAAATAAGAAGTAGCGGAAACCGAAGAATGCGGAACGCGATGCTCATGTTATAACGGGGAATGGCAAAGGACGCGATCCCGGTTATTGAGACGATAATGACCATCGGTGCGGACACGATTCCCGCCTGGACCGCGGCCTCCCCGATGACCAAGGCGCCTACGATGCTGACGGCGGAGCCGACGGCTTTCGGCAGGCGTACTCCCGCTTCGCGCAAACCTTCGAACATAAATTCCATCAAAAGGGCTTCGATGACGCCCGGGAATGGTACGCCTTCGCGAGCCGACGTGATGCTCAGTAAAAAGTTCGTCGGAAGCAGCTGCGGATGGAAAGTTGTAATTGCTACATACGTGGAAGGCAGGAACAAGGACATGGTGAACAGAATAAACCGGGTCCACTTAACAAGTGTGGCATATAGAAACCGCTCGTAATAATCCTCGACGGCTTGAAATGCCGTCCAGAACGTCATTGGAACAAGAAGGGCTTGAGGCGAACCGTCAGTTAAAATCGCGACTTTCCCTTCCAACAGATTAGCCGCCACGATATCAGGTCGCTCGGTATTCATGACTTGAGGGAAAGGAGTGTACGATTTATCTTCAATGAATTCTTCAATGTAGCCGGAATCGAGCACGATATCCATTCGAATGGTGGACATCCGCTGTTTGACTAGCTCGACTAAGTCTGGGCGGGCTCGTCCTTCCACGTAAGCGATGACGACTTTCGTCTTGGAAAACGTGCCGAGTACGACGGATTCAAACTTTAGGACCGGCGTTTGAATTCTTCGGCGAATAAGACTCGTATTCGTTTGAAGTGTCTCTGTAAAGCTTTCTCTTGGCCCGCGAATAGCCACCTCGGAGGCAGGTTCTTCGACTCCCCGGTGCTCCCAGGCGGACGTTTCCAGTAGAATTGCTTCCGGTTCACCTTCGACGAAAACAGCCAAGTAAGCCTGCAGGATCGATTCGGCGATTTCCTTCAGACGGCTTTCGTTACGAAGCGGACGTACGACCGCGAAATGCTCTTTCAAGATCGGGTAGTCGACCGTTTCTTTCTGGCTAACGCCGGTTTTTTCCACTAGCCATGACTGAAACAAAGATGATGTGAATACGTTTTTGTCGATCATTCCGTCGACGTAGACCATGAGAATTGTACACTCGTCAGACAAAATGACCCGTTGAAAGACGATGTCGAAGCAATGTTCGAATATTTGCCGAAGCAACGCTTCATTCTTGGCCAAGTCGGCGCTGATGGTTTCCTGAGGATAGGAAACGGAAGTTCTTGAGGATATCAAGATCATTCAGCTCCAGTAATTTTTCCTTATTATCCTTCTTATGGTGTTTTCTATGCAAAGGGTTCGATGGACATACAATTCTGGAGCTGATTTTGAGGTTGGTTGGGCGAATTCAGAGAGAAGAAGGAATTCGCTCCAGTAGAAATAAATGTTGACTTCAGGAAATAAATGGTTTATTCTATCATTGACTGATCCAGTCAATCAAAATAAATCATAGAGGTGAATCATATGAATGGTATTCAAAAAGCAGGCAAGGCTATCGTGATCGGCAGCAGCATGACAGGTTTAATGACGGCAAGGGTCCTCTCGTCGTATTATGAAGAGGTACTGCTTATCGATAAGGATGAGTTTCCGCAGCATCCCGCAGATCGGAATGGTGCTCCGCACGGTTTTCATCCCCATAGGTTCACACAGCGTGGTAAAATGATTACAGAGCAGCTTTTTCCTGGCTATGAGGAAGAACTGGTGGCGCTTGGTTCACCAAGCTCGCTTAATAAGACCGTTCATATGATGAATCAATATGGGACAGTGGCCATACCCTACCAACGGAACGATATTAAATTTAGTCGTGCTGTACTGGAATGGGTGATACGTGAACGTGTAAGGAAGATACCTAATGTAAGCCTGCTAGCGGAGCATGATGTCATTGGACTGCATACGACTCCGAATCATACAGCCGTTACTGGCGTTGAAGTCCGTCAGCGGGGATTAGGCATGAAGCATGATTACATGGCGGATCTTGTTGTGGATGCCAGTGGCCGCGCCTCCAAGTTGACACAATGGTTGAAAGAGTTTGGATATGACGTACCTCGCCCTGATCGAATGAAAGCAGCAATCGGCTATAGTACTCGTCGGTATAGCGTTCCTGCACATATGAAGCATCTGATCGAGAAATGGGATGTGATCAACATCATGGGCCAACCCGTGAAGGGAACGTTTACGGGAGTATTCTCTTTTATCGAGAATCAGGTGGCAGAAATTCTTCTGTATCGCCCAGGCGGGCACTATCCACCAACGGATGCAGAACTTTTCGAACAGGAGGTCGCTCAGCTTCCTAGTCCCATAATTGCCGAAATCCTGTGTGAGCTCGAACCGATCGCACCGCCTAAGGGTTTTCGCGTACCTGAACTATACCGTCACCACTATGATAAAATGGGAAAATGGCCGGAAGGATTGTTAGTGTTAGGTGACGCATATTGCATCTATGATCCTATTTTTGGTCAAGGGATGACGGTAGCTGCCATAGAAGTGGATTTGCTGGATGCCATGCTGCAGGAGCGACAAAATAACCCTGAGCCACATTTCGAACATAAGTTTCTACGGACAATTCAAGAAAAAGCTATTACACCTGCCTGGTGGTTAAATTGTGCGGCGGATCTGCAGTGGGATGGCGTCGAATATGAGGCTGGCTCAGAACCGCTCAAGGGAATTGATTTTGGCAGCAGGTATATGAATTTGATCTTGAGAGAGGGAACGGCTAATCATAATTTCAAACTATTCGGTTTGTACTGGGGCGTTAATTCGTTATCATTACCGCTGCATGAGTTGTTCCATCCGCAGATGGTCAAGTCGGTTCTTGATTCATCGGAGGAAGGACAGCAATTACTCGCAGACCTGCTAAAAGAAAATGAGTTGCCATTAGAAGAAGCATTGATCAGATTGATTCCAAGTTAGGAGTGAAGGATGTCTTGTCTCCGTTAAATGAAGAACAACAGCTTCAGATTCGAGATGAACGCAGAGAGCAAATTATGAGCGCTGCGCTTAAAGTTTTTGCAAAACGCGGAATTATTGGGACGAAAATGAGCATGATTGCCGCTGAGGCCCAGATTAGTCATGGACTACTTTATCATTACTTTACTTCGAAAGAAGAGCTTTTCACGACTCTTGTTGAAAAAGCCATGCTTGCTTCGGATGAAGCTATGCAATTGGTTTACAAGCTTCCGGGCTCGCCGGTTGATAAAATACGAGCATTAACGCAAGACATGTTGGATGAAGGCGGGACGGACTATTTTCTGCTGATTCACCAGGCGAGAACCTCAGATGGCGTGCCTGAGAAGGTCGTGGAGTTAATGGAGCGTTACTCGATGGACAATTACGTCAAGCAGCTGAAGGCCTTATTCCGAGAAGGACAGGAAGCAGGCGAGCTAGTGGAGGGCGATTTGGACGAAATGATTTCGACGTACTTATCCGTCCTCTCCGGTCTGATGGTGCTCAATGTGCAGAAGATTGGTGGCTACCAGCTTCCGAGAGTTGATGTGTTATTAAGAATGATCACTCCTTAATTCCGCCTTGTTGACCATGAACAAGTATATTTGAAGGCTTCCGCGAGTTATCGCAGAAGCCTTATTTACATCATGCAGCCATAAAAAAATGCCCTCCACGCGCGGTGGCAGGGCAATAACAATTTACTTACGCACAGCTTCGAATGCAAATATCTGCTCTGCTTTAGTCGGGGCTTTGTTAGGATCAAAATCAGCAGACACAACCACATCTGTAAAGCCTAAGCTTTCTAAAACAAGCTTAAATTCCTCGACGCCATACCAACGTAACGCATATCGCTGCAATTCGGTTTGGATCAGCGCACCTTTGCGCCACTTTTCATATTTGATATAGGAAACTTTATACTGCTTGAATAAATCCGCTTCGACTTGCTTGCCTTCCATTGTGATGACATCTCCACCCGGTAAGTAGAATGTCGATGCGCCATCCCATTTACCACACTCAAAGTTAGTATCTGGCAGGAAAAGATCAAGCATTAGGCGGCCGCCAGGCTGAAGATGGTCATAGAGGCGCTTCAAGGCTTGAAGTGACTCTTCTCGTTTTTCAATTAACAAAAATGATCCTGCTGGAATAAGGATAGCCTCATATGTATCGGGCAAAGAGAGATCTTGGAGACTTGACTCATATAAATTGGTGGATAAATCACGTTCCAGACAACGCTGCCGACAAGAAGCCAACATATCGGGAGAATAGTCAACCCCATCCACAAGAAGACCTGATTCAAGCAGCGGAACTAGTATACGTCCTGAGCCGACCATCGCTTCAAGAATACGTCCCTTGCAATGTTTCAGTTTGTCCTGGTAATATTCCAAATCACCGTCAATAGATTGACCAATTTTTTTGGTGTGGTTATAGACTTCGGTGCAAAGTTCTCCGTAATAACTAAACGACATAGGCGTTTCCCTCCACGGTTTTCAGCATTTGCTATTGAATCACTCGCGTTCGTTTAAGTTAATTCAATTATAATTACCCTGGTAAAATTTGGTCAAGGTGAAAAACAATTAAAATTAAACTTACCGTTACAGGCAACATGGGTATCACCACCAACCCGAAAAAAACACATACCACCATAATAATCTCCATTGTCTGATTCCATTAACAGCAATAGAGTGAAGCTAACCGAATGATTGTAAGTACTTCCAGACAACGGATAATCATACGTTCGTCTTGCTTCCGTTCTTCGGCAAAGCAGTTGGCTAACATGCTGCTCAGATGGCAAAGAGGGGGGATAACTTTCATTGATTGGCCCGCTGGAATTATGTTTTTGAAGCTATCATAAGGAGGCACTAGGATGCTCACGCAACAAGCTTTGAAGAAAGTTGTAAGCGCTATTCTAACATTTGCTATGATGCTTACGCTTTTGAACCCTTTTGGGTTCTCTGCATCGACGGCGCATGCCGCATCGGGAGAGATGCTAAGCCTTTTTGAAGTCCAAGTCAGCAAGCCGGTAAACGCAGTAGTTGACGTTCCTAATTTAACCATTGGGATCACGTTGCCCTATGGCGCTTCTTACCAAATGCTGAATGTAACGACGAATCCTGGCGTTACTCCAACTGTTTTCAGAAGCGATGAAACAACAGCAATTCCATTTGCAACCAGTGGCATTAATATTGGCGATGCCAAACTGGATCAATTTTCGCAGGGTGGATCATCCTTGTACTATCTGGTGCTAACTGACAAGAATGATAGCAGTAACAGCCGAAAATACACCATTACCGTATCTGTAGAAAAGGAAATTCCGTCATCAATAGCAGACTCTATGGGGCCAAATGACAAATATTCTCCACTGAATATTAAAGCGGGCGAACATTCATGGGACGTGCTTGGCGCTTCCAAAATGGGTTTCGGCAGCACAACAGGCTCGATTGAAGGGCCTGGGAAGGCGTCGTCTTACAGCGGGAAAGATTGGTTTGAGTCGGTTTACGACCGATCTGGTAACTACCCGGCAGCTCAGAGTGTTCCTGACTCTTGGCTGGGAGATAACATGTATCTGCAGACAATCGGCAAAACAGATGTGAATGCGCTTACGAAGTACGGAATTGAAGATAGTGCCGGACTGGACAAGCTTAACACGGACATTTTGCGTTATCATGAATTTTTACCTTTCAAAACGCCAGAAGGGGTCAGCCGGGATGACGGTGACCGAGGTGCGGTCAACAGCGACCGTCAACGGCTCGAGATTAAGAGCAATACCAGCGCGTCGAATATCGATGCCAATAGTGTGGGTGGAGACATTATGACCCATCATTGGAAGCTGATGCTCCCTTCGGAAGCGATAAAGTATCAGCTGGATGCCGCCGAGAAGGAAGCAGGCGATTTTATTGCTCCTCGACGTTTCTTTCACATTTTTCAATTAAAGGCGATTGAAGGGGATGAAGCCGGTCAGCCGGTCACGACTCTTACGCTTGTTTCCGTCAATGGCAAAGGCTATTTGGAATTCAGAAACAATCCAGATGGGCAAGAAGCGCACCGAATCAAGCCGCTGTTCACAATTCCATTGGAACAGGTCGCAGACCGTTGGTTGGATATGGAAGTAACAATTCTAAGTGCCGATAAAGGCTATGTGTATGGCAAGCTTGTTGACGTGGCAACCAATACAGAGCTCTGGAAAGGCGGCATGACGGCGGAAACCTTGAGACGCCCCGAAGTCTTGAACCCGGATACGGGGAAAAAGGAACGAGTTGATCTGCCTGCAGTTCCTGGGCAACAGAATCGTTCCAAATGGGGACTGTACCGAGGCATGTACAACACAGTGAATGAATCGGTTTATGCCGACGAATTTCAGGCTGCAACGATGTACCTGTCCGACATTTACTTAATCAAAAGAGATGCAAGCTCTTATGTGTTCCCTGACGGTTGGGATCCAAACAGCCAGCCTAAGGATATTGAGGCATGGGACAGGATGGCAGTCGTTTCGGCAGCACCAGGAACAGCGTTCGAGAACTTGGGCTTGCCTGCGCAATTGGATGTTACTTTAAGCACGGGCAAGATCGAAAAGGTAAATGTCACGTGGAGTCCGGAGGGTTACAATCCCGATGGCACAGGAAATTACAAAATCAACGGGGAATTTACCGGAATTGGCATTACGAACACGAAGAACATTAAGCCATATGTCGATGTCAATATTTCCGGAATTAAAAACTGGGCCGTCACCCCAAGTGCTGAAATTAAGGTCGTTTCTCAAAGTGGAGGCACTAAGAATAACTTTATCGACGACCAGTCCGATACGGCTTGGCAAGCGAACAGTTCATTGACCAAGACAGAAGGGTATCAATTCTGGGCTGCCGTCAAGCTGGAAAAAAACATTAAAGTTAGCCAGATCCAACTAGAATGGACCAGCAACAGCAAGTTCCTAAAAAATTACCAGCTGTACTATACGAATGATGCTGCGGCCTATAACGAGCTGAAGGAAGGCACCTCCGTCTCGCCAACCTCATCGGCAACCAGGAAGCCGCTCTTAACAGAGCATGGGTCCTCCTGGATTATGATTCCCGGTGCTGGAAAAGCGACGGAGCTAAGCAATAACGAGAAGGCTGATTTGATGCTGAGCGAAACGGTCGATGCGCAATATGTGCTGCTTGTTTCCGATATTACACTCGATAACAATGCCGGCTCAATTAAAAGCAATGTATTTAACATTATCGGTCAGCCGACGACCGGTTCAGTAAATCTGTTGGCGCCATCCCGTTTTACTCCACAAGCAGGCGTGAATCTCAAGGTAAGTTCTGAGCAACCTGACCATCCAGGAGCAGACGCTCTGAAGACGGGCGGCAGCGGATTTTGGCGGAACTCGAGCTCCAACGTGTATAAGGAGAATTATGCGCCATCCTCTTTGGCATTCAGCCTTGACTTGGGATCACCGAAAACAGTGGATAAACTGTATCTTGAAATTCCAAATGCCATTGCTAATATTCAAAAGAATGCTAATCGATTCGAAGTCTACTACTCCAATGATCCACATTCATGGGAAAGCAGCCCAATAGCTTCGGATAGTGCCAGCAACTATGATTGGGAAGGCAACGGCTGGAAGCTGGCCGGAGGAACGGAAACCGAAGGCTTGTGGTCCTTTGTGACCTACAATGGTCAGCAATGGGGCTTCGATACCAAAACGTTCTTATATCCGTTCACGGCGCGGTATGTGATGATCAACACCGTACTAGTTGGTCCGCGTGATCGCCGTACAGATGAGAATATTTCGGCTATGGGGTTATCCGGATTGGCCATCTACGGCAAAGATCCGGTATCCAATGTTGCGGCGCTTACACCATCCAAAGCTGTCTACAGCACATGGGATCAAAGCGAACCGATCAGCACCACGGTAAGCCTTGCCAGCGGTCAGACAATTACGGGAATAACGAATGCTCAAGGCAAAGAGCTTACTTTAAATACGGATTACAAAGTAACAGGCAATAAAGTTACATTTGAATCTTCGTTCCTTGCTAAGCTGCCACTGGGAACGAATGAATTAACTGTCCGTCTCAGTAGCGGCACTCCGTCTATCTTTGCATTGGATGTGACAGCACGCGGTTTTGGAGTGAATAGCAAAACTATCAAGATGAATGCCATTGACGGCGTTTCACCTTATAATGTGCTAGGCGGCGCGATGGGTACCGACGAGCCTGTGGAAGGTGTAACCAAACGAATTCGAGATGCTTATCACGAATATTACGGTGACCGTCCTGAAGCGACGCTAGCGGACAACCATGTTCAGAGCGTCTGGGACAGCACCCTTCAGAAAAACGTGTTCAAAGTCATAGCCCAAGGCAGAGGCCTCAATAATGAGTTCGAGGACAAAGTCCGTGACGGCGAATATGCACACAAGGGTGTTTTTGACTGGGAAAAAGGTTATGTGGTCGGCGGTGCGGCCATCAACGATAGACAAAGGATCGAAATTCGTCCGAGTGAAGATTCGACCAAGGATTTTACGGCTTATGATGGGGATATTGTCTCCTATCAATGGTTGTGGAACATTCCGGATGGTAATCAGTGGAACCAGCCTAACTTCAGGCATATTTTCCAATTGAAAGCCACGAATGCCCAAGCAGCCGATACATTGGCAGGAGGCAATAGTGCCGGTGAGAATGGCGCCTATGTTCTCGCCATGTCGCTTACCGGTAAGGATACCAGGGAGCTTATCGTCAACCATAACCGGTACGACGGCGATAAGACCCTTTTGAGAATCCCGATGAAAGAAATCGGAAGTCATTGGATTAAGGTTGAGCTCAACGCATTAATCTCCGATTCTGGTTGGTTAACGATTAAAATTACGGATACAGTTACTGGGAAGGTTTACACTTTCGACAGCCCGGATGTGTATCAAACTTTTCCTAAACAAGGGGCAGGCGACGGTGTGAAGGACTTGTGGAGAAGACCGGAGAGAAGCGTCAAGGTTGGAAGCTCCAATGTCAACTTTGAGACCGAGTACCCGGCTACTTTCGACCAATATTTGCGTCCGAAGTGGGGCATCTACCGCAATTCTAACGGTACCACCAACTCTGCTTACGATGCCGATCTGCAACTTTCTGACATCACGATTTCCAAACTTGCAACCGGTGTATCTTCTACGAACCTGGCGCTGAATAAAAAAGCGTACAATGTGGGTCCGACGACAGGTGCCAACCCGCTCCAGCTTGCATCCGCTAATGCAAATGTTTACGGTAATGCGAACAAACTGACAAGCGGCGTTCTGGAAGATCCGATGATTTGGAATGTAAACAACGTGACCAACTTAGATCAAATCGGCAATTACTCTTGGCTAGGTACAGAGGGAGCTAGAAAGGGCAACTTTGTGATTGACCTTGGTCAGGCCATGGATTTCAGCCAAATCAGACTGCTTGCCAAATCCAGCAGGCTGAAAGGCGCCACCGTTTCTGTATCCGATGATTTCAGTGATCATTCATCGGCTGCTGAATTGGACGCTTTGGCTTTCAAACAAGTTGATTTTAAAACCCCAGAAGGCTATACCTATGTTTCAGGCAACCTTAGCGGTGGGGATGACACAGTAGATGCCTCCTATGCGTTGAATCTTGGAAAGACTTACCATTCTAGATATATCAAAATTATGGTAGAGAACGCTTCGGGCAGCAACGCAGGCACAGATTTAACTGGACCTCCTCGGCTTACACAGGTTCAAGTCTTCAATGCACCGACGCCTCCACAGAATTTGAAAATCGGAACCAACGGTTCGGCTGCGGTTCTAAAGTGGGATTCTAACGATCGGAGCGAAGGTTTCACGGTTTATAACGGGACAATAGCAGTCGCCGAATTGCCGGCAGGCGCGACAAGTTTTGCGTTACCGACCAATTTGTCCGATACAACTGCGTTCTCGGTAAGGTCGAAGGGAACGGATTCGTATTCCCGGAAACGTATGATTTCGGCTCCAGCCTACCCTGTGCCTTCGGATGTTAATCCTGTCATTGTAGGCATTGCACCAGAGAACATTGTGACCGTAGTAGGGACAGCTCCTGTTATGCCGACAGTGGCGAGTGCTGTATACAGCGACAGCTCGACCCAAAAGCTGCCTGTTGTATGGAATAGCATCGATCCTATCCAATATGCGGCTCCAGGAAATTTTACGGTTGAAGGAACAGTAACTGGCACTGTGTATAAGGCTTTGGCTAACGTTGCCGTTACCTCAGGTACGGTCACTTGGCCGGCTCAATCCCTTCTAACCGTTTCGGAAGTTGGCGAAACAACAGCAACCTTGCGATGGACTGCGGCGCAAGCAGTAAGAGGTGTAAGCGGTTATAAGCTTTACAGCGTAACCGGCAGCACTTACTCTGAAATCGCTACGGTCGGCGATGTCCTTACTTATAGGCTGACGGGTCTGACGGAGGGGAGCAATTACACCTTCACGATTCAAGCCGTAGACAAGGATGGCGTTAGAAGCGTGTATGGACCAGTAGCCAGCTTCCGGACAAACAATGAATCGGATGATGATTCTTCCGAAACTCCTGATTCATCTGGTTCTGGTTCTGGTTCTGGTTCGGGCTCGGCAACAGCAACGCCAACTGATTCCAATGCGAATCCGGGCGTTATCGATCTTGAGAAGGATGCCAAAGTAACGAAAGATACTGCTGCCGATGGAAGTTCGGTATCCAAAGTCGTCGTGGATGCAAAAGCCCTGGAGAAAGCATTGGCCAATCCGCTTGTCCTCATAGATGTGAAGGGCAGCGACTCGGCCATTAAAGTGGAACTATCAGGCAATGCCATTCTCAGTGCGGCGGATAAGCAAAGTAAATTGGTTATTCAATCGAATGGGATTCGATATGAGTTGCCAATAACTCTGTTTGCTAATATTCAGAAGGACTCAACTGTCGTCGTTTCCATTGCGAAAGTAACCGGCAAGGCTGGAGACGATGTGAATGCTGCGGTGAATACCCTGAATGCGAAGCAAGTGATTACGAACCCGATTGAATTTACGATCACAGTTAACGGTTCAGAAATCACAGACTTCAGCGGAGCCTACGTCGATCGTACGATTACCTTGGGCCAAGTGACGATTAACCCTGACACTCTTAGCGCCGTATGGGTTGATTCGAACAAGCAGCTTCATTTTGTTCCGGCTGTCCTAACAACAAAGGACGGTTCCACGGAAATAACGATCCGTTCGCCTCACAACAGCGTTTATACCGTCATCCAATCGGAGAAGTCGTTCAGTGATTTGCAAGGGCATTGGGCCAAAACAGACATTGAGCTGCTCGCAAATAAATGGATTCTTAACGGTATGACCGATGGGGAATTTGTACCGGAAGCTAAAGTGACACGTGCCGAGTTTGCGGCCATGCTGGTTCGTTCACTTGGCTTAGTGGAAACAAAAGTTAACGTGTTTCAAGACGTTCAATCCACCGATTGGTTTGCTGGAGCCGTAGGCTCAGCCTCAAAAGCTGGATTGATCGATGGCTATGTAGACGGTACCTTCCAACCTAACGCAATCATTACTCGCGAGCAAATGGTTGCGATGGTGATACGGGCCATGAAAGTCGGCGGCAAGGAAGTTCAGGCCGACATCGCGGTATTGAACAAGTTCACGGACCGGACGGAAATCGCGGATTGGTCGAAAGAGGCCATTTCGCAGGCTTTGAAAGCCGGACTCATCCAAGGAATGTCCGATACAGTCTTCGCGTCTAAGGAGACTGCTACTCGTGCACAAGCTGCTGTAATTCTGAAGCGTGTGCTGCAGTTCCTGGAATTTATCAACTGATGTTCTCATGATTGTCTAACAAACAACCGCCCTCGGATTCTCGAGGGCGGTTGTTTTGATTCTTTTACATTAGATGTCCTTCATAGAAACGAATAGTTAACAAGTTAAAAACAACTGAACTAACGTTGGAAAGAACTATTTTCTACGCTACTAAGAAAGGACATGTTTAGACTATGACATAAGTTGACATACTTAAGACCTATAATAGGCTGTAGATCAACGAAAGGAGTTAACGAATCATGAACCGTAGAATCATATTAGATTTAGCCGTTACTCTAGATGGTTTTATTGAAGGGAATAATGGGGAAGTTGACTGGTGCGTGATGGACGCTGAGATGGGTTTTATCCTGTTCTTAAATCAAATTGATACCATTCTATATGGAAGAAAAAGCTATGATTTATGGGGCCAATATACGCCTGATTTTGATAATGAAGAGTCTGAAAATGAAATTTGGGATTTAGTTCATAGGAAGGAGAAGTATGTGTTTTCAAGAACACAAAGAGGGACTGATGATAAAGCTATATTCATCAATGATCATATTCTTAAAGAAGTAAATAAATTAAAGAATAAGCCAGGTAAAGACATTTGGCTATATGGCGGAGCAAGTCTTATTACAACATTTATCAATCTAGGACTTGTTGATGAGTTTAGATTATCTGTGCATCCTGTTGTATTGGGAGAAGGAAAACCGTTGTTTACGGATATTAAACAGAGGTTGAATTTGAAATTGGTTAATACCAGAACATTCTCCTCTGGTGTTGTACAAGTCATCTATCGTCTGAATAGGTAAGAAGGAAAGAAGAACCAACCGGTTAACCGGTTGGTTCTTTATTGTCTACACCTTTCGTTGAAGCTAGAATTGACTTATTTACGAGCAAGAAGCTTAACGTTATCTGCTGCATTGAATATCGAGCGCTGTTTCCCTTCATAAATAACGGCGGACTGCGCCGGAATCGCATCGTTATCTACCTTCACTTCATGTTCGGAGAAGTTGGCAATGACCTTGATATTGTCGCCGTACTGCTCGCTTTGAACAAGCCTGTCGTCTGTCAATACAGTGAATTTGCTCATTTTTTGAGAGACAGCTTGCTGATGGAGAGGGGACCAGACCTTTAAATAATGAAGGATACTGCTTTTTCTTGCTCCCAGGTTAAGCGGTTCAAATGATACAAAGGAGGCACATTGTACAAAAGTCCATAGAGCATTTTATCCGCTTCTTCACCCTTAATCTTTTATGTACCCCATTCCCAATGATTTGTCGTAATAATGGAGTCATTATAAACAAGTTTGTATAAAGGTAAGGAGTACACGGGGTCATTTTGTTCGCAAGCCGTTTGATCCGCGTATTCTACTGTTGCGTGCTCAAAAGCTGCTGCAGCTTGGTGCGAAAATGACGTTTGGCGATCTAACCGTCGATCTTGATGCCCAGAAAGTATATCGGGATGGCAACGACGTTCAAGCGACACATAAGGAATTTGAATTAATGAAGTACTTGGCACTTAACAAGGGACAAATTATCACCCGCAAAATGCTGCTCGATCAAGTGTGGGGACTGGACTACTACGGTGAAGAGAGGACGGTTGACACTCACGTTCGAAGGCTCCGTGAGAAGATAGGCGAGAGGCGGATCAAGACGTATCGCGGTATGGGCTAGCGAGTCTATTAGCAATTCATCAGAGACCATCCAAATCATGAATTTGTTCAATATGTATATATGGCTTGGCATGCTTTTGCTGCTTATCGTGCTTTCTGCGCTTTATACAGCTCGTATTGTCAAGCCGCTCGGTAAGCTGAATGAGACAGCCGAAGCGATCTCTCATTTATCTTTCACCAAAGTGGACATACAAACAGGGGACGAGATAGAGTCGCTCGCACGGAGTATTAATCGGATGAGCGACAATTTGGAAGAGGCGCATAAATCGCTAGAAGCGAAGAACGCAAATCTTCAAACATTTATTGCCGATATTTCACATGAGTTGAAAACACCGCTCTCGCTCATCCGAGACTATGCAAGCGGCATTCAGGACGGCTTGGACGACGGTACATATGCCAATGTCATTCAACAGCAGAGCAATGCCATGTCCGTCCTGATCGATCGTTTGCTTGAACTGTCACGACTTCAAGAGGAGATGTATCGTTTTGAAATGCCCAATTTTAAGCAGCTGCTTGACGAGACGATTGGAGCTTATCATTCTCCCTACCATCAATGTGGCTTAGAACTTGAGGCTGACATCCAACTGCCTGCCGAAACATGGGTGATGTCGGATCGGTCAAAGCTGGAATCCGTTCTTCATAATTGGCTTACGAATGCAATGAAGTACACAAGTGGTGTGAGAGTTAACGTTACATCAGAAATCAAAGGGGATACTGTATTTTTCGAGATAGCTAATTCAACGGATTTAGGTGAGGAGAGGCCTTGGGACCTTGTGTGGGAACCGTTCTATGTCATGGAAAGCTCTCGGAGCAAGAAATTCAGCGGTACCGGTCTAGGCCTATCCATTTCACGAACGATTCTACAAAAACACAACGCGTAATTCGGACTCGAGGTTCGAGATGGAGTCGTCGCTTTTCATTTTCAGATTCCATTATTTATAAAGATAGACAAATAAACTAATACCCTCTTTTTTGATTTTATAGTGCTTAAAAGGGGTTTCTTTTATAAGCGTTTCAAAATCATCTTCTGAGTAAGCACCTTGTTTTAGGAAAGTTTTAAATGCAAATTTCACAAAATGCTTGTCAAATCCTTTCATACCTGTCTCACGAATTTCATTGTTAATATCCTGAGAACTCGCATCATTATTCATGTCGATGATCAGGGATGTTCCACCATCTTTGAGCACACGGTGCATTTCACACAGGGCCTTTACGGGATCCTTGAAGTTCTTGAAAGCAGCACTGCAAATAATAAAATCAAAAAAGTTATCTTCGCAAGGCAAATGATCGGCGTTACCTTCTTTAAAATCAACGGTCACCTGTGCCTCATCTGCATTATTGTTCTCAATTTTCACAAAGTCAGGGCTTATCTCGACGCCTGTAACGTGAAACCCTTTCTTAGCGAGTTCAATCGATAAATAACCCGGCCCAGGTGCAACTTCCAACACATTCGCGGGTATGCGAACGAACGAGGCAACTTCATTCGCATACTTTTGCATTTGCGTCATTCGGCTTTTACGAGAATTTTTATCATACCATTTTGCCGTTAAGCCATATATGCCAACGTCCTTGTTCTTCCGCATGCTTTTCATCATACAAAGCTCTCCTTATAAATGAAATCGATTCCTTCTATATCTTATGATTTCATTATAGGAGAACGAGCTGCACGTCTGAACCATCCGGCGGATGAGATGCATCTCCGTCTTCAGACGGATCCGTCGTCAAATTACATGTAGCAAAGGCCTATTTCCTACATAGAATGTGATAAAACTATGTTATGAGAGGGGCTTTTCCTATGCAACCTTACTTCTATAGACAGTGTCCTGCGGATCATCATCTTCATACACTTCAACCGGGTGACACGCTATATCACCTTGCGCAAGTCTATCACGTTTCCGTGACATTTATTCTCCAAGCAAACCCAGGTATCGATCCGTACAATCTTAGAGTTGGTCAGCAATTATGTATTCCATCTTATACGTCTCCTTCAAACAATAACTTTATGGAAACGATCCAGGCCATGCAGAACGATATTAATATGTTAAAAGCAGAGAGCCAGGCTCAACAAACGCATGAATCGAACTTTGCGGCATCTCAGAAAACAACACGTGTGCTGAAAGTCACGGCTCAGGAGTTGCAATTCGACGCTGTTCCAGTATCATTCCCAGGTAATTATACAGGGCATTATACGATGGGAGGCAGCTATCCATACTATTTAGATGCAGCAATGGGAGGTAAGCGCGGCATAACAGCGAAAGATAATTTTGGCGTGTGGCATACGTTCGTATTTCAAGAGGGGTCGCAATGATTCCAATGTATTCTTATTTCGGCCATGAGACACGATGCCGTCTGCAGCCGTTAACTTTTCCGCCACAACATCAGGACATACAACCTGGTTTAGAGTATGTAATGAATCCAACTCCGATATCCGATAACCCACATTACAAAGGAAGCGGCAAGTTGGCCGGCAAAGTTGCCATCATTACGGGAGGCGACAGTGGTATTGGCCGCGCGGTAGCGATCGGCTTTGCAAAAGAAGGTGCAGATGTGGCCATTGTCTACTTGTATGAGAAAGAAGATGCGATTGCAACTAAGCAAATGGTCGAGAATTACGGTGGTCAATGTCTATTAATCGAATGTGATTTAAGGCAGCCGCTGACATCTAAAACGGTAGTCAAACAGACCTTAGAGCATTATGGAAGACTGGACACGCTAGTTCTGAATCAAGGCGTTCAATTCCCGCAGGAAAGCATTATGGATATTTCGGATGAACAACTGGAAGACACATACCGTACAAATATTTTCCCGCATTTTTATATGACGAAAGCCGCGCTTCCTTACTTGCAACCAGGAAGTGCGATCATCTCTACTGCTTCTGTTACAGCGTATGCTGGAGCACCTTTACTTGTGGATTATTCCTCAACCAAAGGAGCTATTGTATCCTTTACAAGATCGTTATCTCTCCAGCTAGTGACTAAAGGAATTCGAGTAAACGCCGTAGCTCCAGGTCCTATCTGGACACCGCTCATCGTTTCTAGTTACTCTGCTGAATATGTGAAAACATTTGGCATGGAAACACCGATGAAACGAGCTGGTCAGCCTTTTGAGCTTGCACCGACTTACATTTATTTGGCTTCAGACGATTCGTCCTTTGTTACGGGTCAGGTTCTCCATGTCAATGGTGGCATTATGACTGAAACATGATATTGTCAAATATTTAGCCGCGTTTATCGCGGCTTTTTATTTACATGCGTACGCTTATACAAAACTAGTATTGCCGCTGATATAAGGATCATCCCCATAAAAGCAGGTGCAGCATGGCCAAGTGCTACATAAATTTGACCTCCAATGATAGGTCCAATCATTCTTGCTAATGCCTGAATAGACTGGCTGCCGCCTTGAATCCTTCCTTGTTCACTAGAATCGACAGATTTGGAGAGCATCCCATTGAAGGAAGGCCCAAAGATCGAATCACCAAAACCAAATATAAACATTCCAGCGATAAAAAGAGGATAGAATGAGAACAAAGCAGATAGCGCAATAAGACAGTAGCCTATTATCTCCGAAACCATTCCAAGAATTGCTATCTGTACATCACTAAGTTTTATCAAAAGCTTTGGCATAATCAAGCCTTGTGAAACGATGTCTTGGAGGCCCATGATTGAAAACATAAGTCCGATTAGCGCAGGCTTCCAACTGAAAGTATCCATTGTAAATTGAGAAAAAACGGCCTGTAAAGAACCATTAGGAACCCAAAGTAAGAAAGCTGAGATAAGTAGCCTTTTTAAGCTTTTCATGGAAAGCAGGCTTGCGAGCTGTGTAAATGGATTAAGTCTTACAAAGGTAATCTCTTTCAGTCTATTATTCTTACTAAGGCTCTCAGGCATATATAAGATTCCAAAAACAACATTCAATAAAGTTATCATTGCTCCGAAATACATGGGTGCAGAATTACCAAACTTGGCTAGTAATCCGCCGAGAGTTGGGCCAATTACGGTGCCTGCACCTACAAGAGCACTAACCCATCCAAAATATTTGGTTCTTTGTTCTGGAGGAATGATGTCTGTAAAGTAGGCGAATATAGTGCTTATGCTCCCGCCTGTTATACCTTCGATTATGCGCCCAACAAATAGAATCCAGAGAGCTCCTCCTATGCCAAAAACGAAGTATCCGATTGCGGATCCCAAAAGGCATAGTAACAGCAATGGACGTCGACCAAACTTGTCGCTCAAAGCTCCAAGTGCGGGTGCTGCCAAAAACACGCAGACGGCATAAACAGAGGTCAGCAGCGTAACCATTATAGCTTGTTCTGCCGGATTGCTCGTATAAGGCTGGACTAAGAATGGGACGACAGGTGTAATGATACTGAAGCCTACTCCGCAAAGAAACACAGACATTAGACCGAACAGCAAGGCCTTTTTATCTACGGTTTGCTCTGTGTTCTGTCCTTTGTGTGATCTAAATAGGGACACGTTAAAACTCCTCTCAATAAATTTTTGATTCCTTGGAAACAAATTAACACCATTTTGTTTCCTTGTCAACAAAAAGTGAGGATAAAAAAGACAGCCTGCTCTTCATAGAGCCAGGCTGTCTGTGGTTTCATTTTCAATGTCAAATTTATTCCGACTTCCTATCTACATCCATTTTCTTTATTTCTGTATCTAAATGCCTGCTATACGTATCCAAGAAACGAAGCATACTGTCAAATTGTTCCTCGGTAACCTGTTCAAATACGGCTTTATCCCGCTCCTGAAACTCTTTGTGCAGCTCCTCATGGACTTTATCAATTACTTTCCCTTGCTCAGTAAGCCTAAAATAGATTTCTTTCTTGTTATCCGGCTTCTGGTAGCTTTCGATAAAGCCTCTTTCTATGAGCTTCTTAGTTATTTTACTTATGGCACTTCTAGTCATATAAAAGGACTCCGCAAGTATAGTCACGTTGGAATCTACATTTCTTCCAATGTATTCGATACAGTGTACTTCAGAAGGTTTAAAACCCTTAAGACTTTCTTCCATCTTAAACTTATTAAGCCAAACCATTTTGTTAAATACGTTCCTGAATCCCATTATGACCTGATCTTCTTTGTTCATGGCCTGTCCTCCCGCCGGTTGGTGCAATAACAATATTATAGTAAACTTTTGTTTCTATTCATAGCAAAGTGACAGAAACGGGAAACGGTGTCATGGCCGCAACCTTCGGCCTGACCTATAGTCTAATTATGTGAATGGAAAATAACTGGAAGAGGTGTTACTCCCTATTGCCAGACCCAATTAGATGTTCTGAATCAGAATTTTAGGAGGGCTAAAAATGTCTGTTACAAATCATACATTCTGCAAACTCATTCCATCTAAAGTGAACATGAATTATCAACTATTTCTGCCGCGTGATTACGGGCTAAATCAAGATTCAAAATACCCCTTAATCCTGTTTTTGCATGGTATTAAAAAACGTGGTGAAGAGATTAGTTTGTTAGATAACTATGGGCTTACTTGGATAGCTGAACGCCAAACGGATTTCCCATTTATTGTGGTTACTCCACAGTGTCCGACAGACTCTAATTGGGTACGAGAATACCATTCCGTCATGGCTCTGATTGATGAAATCCTAATGAGTTATTCCATAGATACTGAGAGATTGTACTTAACTGGATTTAGTATGGGTGGCAACGGAACATGGGAATTTGCTTCAAGGTCACCTGAACTATTTTCAGCGATAGTGCCAATTTCAGGGTGGTTTGAGCCCGATCAGGCTAGTCATCTAAAGAATGTGCCCATTTGGGCATTTCATTGTGTGGACGATGATGTTGTGCGAGTATCAGGGACAATCGAGATGGTTAGATCAATAACAGATATGGACGGAAATATCAGAGCCACATACTACTCCGAACTAGGTCACAGCCACAAAGTAATGGAAGAGACATATAACAATCAAGAATTGTATGCCTGGCTATTGAGACACCAAAGAACGATTGGAGGCGCAGAGCAATGACATTATTCAATAAAACACTAGAAAGTGAACGCTTACTACTGAGAAAATTATCATTAAAAGATGCGGTTGATATTAACGAATATGCGTCCGATGTACAAGTTTCAAAATTCACGACATGGGAAAGTCATAAAAGCATTGATGATACAAACACATTTTTAAATATGGTTTTACAGAAATATGAGAACGATCAGCCAAGTGACTGGGGGATAGTATTAAAGGATACTAACAAAGTAGTTGGTACATGCGGGTGGGTGTACATAAATGAACTTCATCATCGTGCGGAAATCGGCTATGCCTTATCACAAAATTATTGGAATCAAGGTTTAATTACAGAAGCAGTTCGTACAATTCTGACATTTGGTTTTAATGAGTTGAGATTAAATAGAATTGAAGCAAGATGTATAGCTGAAAACGCTGGTTCTGAGAGAGTCATGCAGAAGGTTGGCATGCACTACGAAGGCTTGATTCGGGAGCAAATGTTTGTAAAAGGAAAATATGTTAGCGTTAAATTATACGCCATCCTAAGAAGTGACAGTTTACAGAGCTCATCGGTCGGGAGGAAATAGACATGAGTGAGCACGATTTGTATGTCTATCACATTGTTACTAGGAATAAAATGATTCTTGGACAAGTAATTTATTTTGATAATGACCAAAAAAACACGTTATACCGCTTCTTTTTTGAAAAGGAACAATTGAATGCCAATGGTGAAGACTTTATTCAAATTATAAATAGACATTACACAAGTGATGGCTTGATGATGGATAAAGAAAATGCAGAAGTAGCAGTTAAGTATGTAGGACAAACAATCAGAGCTATTAGAGAAGTGCTGGTTGAAATGGTTAGACTTCAAGAATATCCAGCATATCCTTCAAGATTGTCTTGCTTATATGCTGCGAAAAGTTATGAAGATGCTTTGAAGTGGAAAAACATATTTGATTCCTATCATCGGAACGTTTTGCAAATTGTTAAACTTCGGGTTGATGGCAATTACTTTGAGGGCGATGGAGACCTTTTACCTAAGGAGGATGCGACCCCTTTTTCCATAAAAATCGAGCAGGCTAGAGAATACTGGAAGGGGAATGTAAATAACGAGCTTCCGGAGCTTTTGATTAATGGGAAAATTGAAGTCGTCGAAATTATCGAGGAGTTCTCTGCTTAAGGGCTAAAGAAATTCGGGAGATACTATCACCAATCTAAACATAAGGAGATTGATTTCATAGCGAATTGGTTAATAAATTTGGACTACAAAATGAAAGTAAAAGAAAGGTGGTTCCCAAATGAAGAAGCTCGTACTTGAAAAAGCTGCACAAGAATTTGTAGAAGCTACTGCTAATCCGCCATTTCTCTTTGATTTAGGACCGGAAAAGGGTAGGAAAACAGTAGACGAAGTTCAAAATGGCCCCATAACCAAGCCGCCCGTTGACATCGAGAACGTAGCAATTCCGGGAGGACCCAACGGGGACATCTCTCTAACTATTCTTCGTCCTCAAAATAAGTCAGATACATTACCGGTGATTCTCTACACTCATGGTGCAGGCTGGGTCTTCGGAAATGCGCACACGCATGATCGATTGATTCGAGAACTAGCGGTTGGGTCTCAATCCGCGGTTGTTTTTACAAACTATAGCCTATCACCGGAAGCAAGATACCCCGTTGCAATTGAGGAAGTATTTACAGCCCTAAAATGGGTTGCCGAACAAGGCAGCGAAAAGGGATTCGATTTAAACAACATAATAGTTGCAGGGGATAGTGTCGGAGGTAACATGAGTGCTGCCATTACATTAATGGCCAAAGAGCGCGGAGGCCCTCATATCCGCAAACAGTTGCTCTTCTACCCGGTAACTGACGCTTCATTTGAGACAGAATCCTATACGGATTTTTCAACAGGATATTTCCTCCGCAAGGATGCTATGAAATGGTTCTGGGACCAGTATACGACTGACCCAAGCGAAAGAGCACAAATTACTGCCTCACCTTTAAGAGCTTCGATAGAACAACTGAAAGGACTCCCGGAAGCACTTGTAATTACAGCTGAAGCGGACGTACTAAGGGATGAAGGAGAAGCCTATGCGAATAAACTGAGAGAAGCAGGAGTTCGGGTTACTGCTGCGCGCTTCCAAGGTACAATTCATGATTTCGTCATGCTCAACGCCCTAGCGGATACAGGTGCAGCAAAAGGCGCTATTCTGTTGGCAAATTCATGGATTCGCGGATAAAAAATGCAGGTTCGAAACAATTTAATTGTTTTGGACCTGCATTTTTTTTATGTATATAAGGATACCAAGACATGCGAAAGGACATTCCATGATCAAACAGTCAGGTTAACGCAGCAAGTATAAGGGTAAAATTAACATGATGTGAAAATTTTTTAGTGGTCGAGGGAATAACGATGAATGAGCAATTGCATGACATGCAGCAAAAAGCTGCCCAATTCGAGCTGGATAGATGGTTGAATAGTAGCGTTTTTACTTGGCAGTGGTGGTTCTTGCTTATTGGTCTAATCATTCCATGGATTCTATTGCTCAAGCTGATTGACCGCAAAAGAGCACACTCTATTTGGTTTTTTGGACTAATGGTTGTAATCTTTACGTCCTTTACGGATGATCTTGGTTCAGAAATCGGTGCTTGGGTGTATCCCAATAAATTATTACCCTATTCACTTATTGGGTTTCCTTTTGACTTTTCTGTCGTTCCGGTTGCACAAATGCTGATCTATCAGTACTTTAGAACATGGAAATCTTTTACCATTGCTTTATTATTTCAAGCTGCTATTTTTGCATTTATTGGTGAACCATTCTCTATTTGGGCTCAAACGATCACTTATTATGGGTGGAACTACTTCTATTCTTTCATTTTCTATATTCTCACGGGCATTTTGACGAGAGGATTCGTCGAATACTGGAAACCAAAAAAGTGAAAGATAGCTTCGGGTTCCGCGACAACGGGGAAGCTTTCAACAATGAGTCAATAACTGTAATGCGGCTCTCATTTACTGGTGTTGCGTTCAAACAGAGGATGAAGTGCGTATACGTATATAGGGACTGGGAATTATAAGAGGAAAACGAAAGATTCAAAGTAACGGGGTAATCAAATGCTTTTCATTGCTGTGGCAATATTATTTATACTTGCGGCATGGCGTTGGGGCGACTGGAGAAATTGGCAAAAATATCATTCAACGATGTTGTATTTCTTGCTTGGAGACGTCTTTTATATGTTGCTGACCTATAATTATCCACTATGGCAGCATCAGCCAAAACCGCCAATTCATAGTTATATTGGTGTCGAGTTAAGCTGTTTGGTGGTATTTGCCTCTACAGCACTGATATTCCTTGGCTTGTACCCTCACGGAGTTGCTAAGTCAACATTGTGGATAGGTTTTTGGGTGGTCATATACTCCTTTATTGAGGTCATTTATTTGCTTACAGGAGCGATTAAACATTATAACGGTTGGACTATGTTTTATTCAATTGTATTCAATATAATCACCTTCCCATTGCTTCGATTACATTTTTGCCGGCCATTACTTGCGTATTCGATCTCAATACCAGTAACTATTGTATTATTACTTCTATTTAAAGTTCCGATTAGATGAATAAAGAATAAATTAATTTCATCTAGACGTCTTTACTTTTAATAAGTATAATTTAGGTAAATTCTGGTACGCGTAACTGGCGAAACGTAGAGGACTACGGGGGAGCGCTTATGACATATAGCCGATCGCCTGGGCAGAGTGTTTGATCCGATGGGTCAAATGCTCTTTTTATTTCTAAGGAGATGAAGTCGATGAAGAAGGCAAGGAATGTCGGAGTTGTGTTGTATAATAAGGTGGATACGTTGGATTTTACTGGGCCTCATGATGTTTTTGGGGTGGCTGGGTACTTGGGTAGCCATTTTCAGGTATTTACAGTTGCCGAAAAGGGAATCCCAGTGACAACCGTTAGCGGCATCACGATCACGCCACAATATAGCTTTGATACTTGCCCAGCGATTGACATTCTCATCGTACCAGGAGGGTTCGGAGCTCGCACAGAAATAACCAATTCACGACTGATCACCTGGATTCGCGAGGCCGCGAGTCATGCCGCAATTGTACTTTCGGTATGTACGGGAGCTCTGTTGCTGGCAAAAGCTGATTTGTTGGAGGGGCTTCGAGTGACAACAAATCGGAGGGCTTACGATCTTTTACGGAGCATGGTTTCACCAGCTACAACGGTAGTTGAGAATGTCCGGTATGTCGATAACGGCAGGATTGTCATGTCCGGTGGTGTAACTACTGGGTTCGACGCTGCATTACATGTCGTGGCAAGGATGTCTAGCGAATCATTGGCGATGGAAACAGCTGCGCTGTTAGAGTACCGTTGGCATGGTAAGCTGGACATTCGAAGAGCGGAATTGGAAGATGCGGAAGCGGTGCGTGAACTTTTGGTCAATGCGGCACGATGGATTGAGCGGACGCAAGGCTTTGTCCAGTGGCGCGAGGAAAGGTTTACGCATGCTTATGTCTCCGAATTAATTGAGCAGAATGAGTTATTTGTGGCGCACATGGATGGAGTGCCTATCGGCTGTCTATCCGTTCATTGGAGAGATGAAGAGATTTGGGGAGATCAGTTCCACGAAGATGCTGGTTATGTACATCGACTGGCTGCTTCCCGGGACTATCCAGGTATGGGAATTGGCACGCGACTGCTCAATTGGGCAGAGGGCTACATAGAAGAACAAGGCAAATCTTGGCTGCGTCTAGATTGTATGGCTGGTAACGCGGCGCTTAATGGGTATTACACCCGTGAAGGATTCACGTTTTGTGGTCGATATGAATCCCAAGGCTGGGCCGCTAGTTTGTATGAACGACGTATCTAAACGAAAGCGAGGGAATAATTATGTCATTAATCGAATTCGGTATTGTTGGTAGAGGGTGGAGAGCTGATTTTTATTTACGTATTGCAAAGGCATTGCCGCAGCGATTCGCTGTCAAGGCGATGCTTGTCCGTGACGAGGAACGCGGCAAGGAGATTGAGGATGAATGGGGTGTGAAAACCTATCGTGATATGGAATCTTTTGCTTCAAGCGGGTCGCTCATGTTTGCGGTAGTTTCTGTGCCATGGGATGCTGCGCCTTCCTGTACACTGGAGCTGGCAGAGCGGGGCATTCCGGTATTGACAGAGACACCTCCGGCTAGGGACATCCCTGGCATGATTGCCTTGTACGAGTCGCTCCGAAAGCTGAAAGGGCGCGTACAGGTAGCCGAACAGTATCTATATCAACCGATGCATGCTGCACATATTGCTTTCGCGAGGTCGGGTAAACTCGGTGACGTTTCACAAGTACAAGTCTCGGCCGCTCACGGCTATCATGGAATCAGTCTGATCCGAAAAATGCTAGGCATAGAATTCGAGAACGCTGTCATCAGGGGGCAGAGGTTTACGTCCAATCTCGTGAAAGGCCCGGGGCGTTATGGACCCCCCGAAAGTGAAGTGATCGGTGATTCCGTACAGGATATCGTTACACTTCGTTTTGGAGACAAACTGGCTCTGTTTGATTTTACAGGGGATCAGTATTTCTCTTGGATTCGCAGTAATCGAGTACTCGTTCGCGGAAGCCGCGGAGAATTAATGAACGAAACGTTCCGGTATTTGCGTGATTTCAGGACACCAATCCAGGGCGAACTCCGAAGAGTCGATACAGGACATAATGGTAACCTAGAAGGGTATTATCACCGAGGGATTACCGCTAATGATGAGTGGGTGTATGAAAATCCGTTCATTCCTGGGCGTTTATCTGACGATGAAATCGCCATTGCTACGAGTTTGGCTAAGATGGCGGACTATGTGCAAGGTGGGCCAGCATGCTATGGGTTGGAAGAGGCGATGCAGGATCATTATTTGTCTATCCTGATGCAGGCGGCAATCGAGTCAGGAGAGGAGCTCTCGACGACGACACAACCCTGGGCGTTTTAATGTGAACATGCATTAGCATAAATTAACGTATACAGAACGAGGCTGCCGGTATAATGGCAGCCTCTATTACGTGGAAGGGAACAGACCACGGATGCTCGAAGCCACGGTCACGAGAGTAATTGGGCGAAAGAAATAAAGAACAGACATACTGGAACGAGCTCTCTGTATATTCTTGTTATACATCCAATCCTTCAAGTTTCTTCTAAACTGTTGCCAGCCAAAGACTGAACGTCAGAGGAGCGATTCATCCATGACCGATTATACGGAACAGAACCGAGCGCACTGGAACGTCCGCACCGCCGTCAATGCCGCCAGTACAGCCAGATATGATATCGCAGGGTTCAAGGCAGGCAAGTCTACCCTAGGTCCGATTGAACGGGAGGAACTGCGCGATGTGGCAGGTAAGTCGTTGCTGCACCTCCAGTGTCACTTTGGTTTGGATACGCTTTCCTGGGCTCGTCTCGGTGCACAGGTTACAGGGGTAGATTTCTCAGAGGATGCGATTGCACTCGCCGAGTGTTTGAGCAAAGAAACAGGGCTGGACGCGCGCTTTCTCTGCACGGACATTTATGAACTGCCAAAGATACTCGATGATAAGTTCGATATCGTTTTTACGTCAGGCGGTGTCTTGTTTTGGCTCTCTGATCTAGATCGGTGGGCGAAGATTATCGCGCATTTCCTCAGACCTGGCGGGGTATTATACCTACAGGAGGAGCATCCGTTTCTCAATGTCTTTGATGATGCTGCCGATGTGGCCGATTTGCTCACACGCTATCCATACTTTCACACGGAGGAACCCATTCGGATCGAGGGACTTGTACCACATTCTGATCCAGGGGCTAATCAACGAGGTGTCGAGTATGTCTGGAGCTACAGTTTCAGTGATATATTGAATGCTTTGATAGCCGCAGGACTTCGCTTGGACTATCTCCATGAGTTTTCCCATGGTAGTAATCAACGATTGCCATTCATGGCACAAGGCGAGGACGGACAGTGGCGATGGAAAGACTCCGCCAACCATATTCCACTCACATTTTCGCTACAAGCCACGAAAGGTTGACTACTGTTGATACTTAGGTGCGCTTTTTTCGGACCATGTGATCGGATACGCGATAATTATAAACTTAGTTAAAGAAAGCTTGAGAAATCAAGCTTTTTTATTTTGCTCGCACCAGCTAGTGTCGGATGCTGTCGACTTGCGTGAAAATGATGTGAAGTGCTTCAAATCGTTCATATAATCTTTAGCTGTGCCAAATCTCCTGCTTACATTCAAGAATTATGGTTAATTCATAGTAAATACCATAATGGAAGGAAATGGAGTGTGGTAGGAGTGAAGAGAGGTTTATTGAGATTAGGATTGTCGCTTGCTTTATTCACTGTTCCCCTCAATACGAAGGAAGAGGAAAAGCCTCAACTGTCCTTCCCCGTTATTAGCGATATTCATGTGCAAGCTTGGGATAAGCAGTCCCATCACAAGTTCGCAGCCGCACTGCGTGATTTAAATGAGCTGAATCCGAATTCCGATGCCCTCATCATCAATGGGGATTTAACAAACGGAATGTCATCTGACTATGACAAATTAAATGAATTGTTGAACTCAAATCCGCATCCGAAGAACATTGCTTTGACAATTGGGAATCATGAGTTCTATCAAGCGTGGTTTGATCCAAACAAAGTTTGGAACGCGGATACATTCCCGAACAAGGAGTCGGAGCAAGCCTCCATACACCGATTCTTACAGCTTACGGGAGAAAAACAAGTCTACTATGATCGGATCATTCAGGGGTACCATTTTATATTTCTTGGATCAGAGCAATATCGTCAATCGAGTGAGGCCAACTTGGAAGATGCCTACCTCTCGCAAAAGCAGTTGGACTGGTTGAGTACGAAATTGAAGGCAGATGTTGATGCCAAAAAACCAGTTTTCGTTTTTTTACATCAACCATTTCCTTATAGTGTGGCGGGCACGCATTTCTGCTGTACGAATAACAGAGCGATCGTTCAACATGAGGAATTGAAAAAAATACTATCGGATTACCCTCAGGTGATTTTCTTCTCTGGCCACACCCATTGGGAGTTGAAGTTGCCGGATACGCTATTGCGGGATAAATTTACAATGGTCAATTCATCGTCCGTGGAGCAGCCCTGGACAGACAACGATCACGGCGGCGAAAAATCTTTGGGGCCAGACGAAAGCGAAGGTTTGTATGTTGAGGTATATAAAGATAGGACGATTATTAAAGGACGTGACTTTTACCGACACCGTTATATTCAAGAAGCACAATTCTCAGTGGCATTGGGGGGAAATGACAAAGAGCCAGAGCGCTTTTATGATGTGGAACAAACACCTATAACGGAGTTATTTCGTTGGCTAGTTGTAATAGGAAAAGATTGGTTTAAAGGCAGTTAGCCATTTTTATTGAGAAGAACGAAACAAATTATTCGATTTTCAACTGTATTGGGGAGGTCAAAGAGCAAGGGACAAAGCCAAGCGTAATACAACAAGATGCCGAGCTGCTGGGGGACCTAATTGAAACGTTAATCGAGAAATATCCAAGGCTTCGTTCCATTGCAATCGGAGTGCCTGGTGCCGTTAATAATGGCAAAATTATTTTTATCCCCCCGTATCAGCAGTTCTTTAACTATGATTTAAAAGGGGAATTTGTAATCCAAATTTCAAGTGTCTGTTGTCGTTGAAAATGATATGATGCATCGGTGCTTGGATATGCGTCGAACTACGAGATTGAGAACGAATCTCTCATCTAACTGAAAAAGAAAAGATGCTAAGCGATGAATGATGTGCAGCAAAAAATACTTGCTTAATTTAAGTGAATTGAATAAAACAGCACATGGGAATACTAGTAGATGAACGGAAATTTAGGTTATTTGCGTGTATGGTTGATGCAATCATTTAAGAAAGGGGCCGGGACGAAGATGAACTCGTTTCAATTTCAGAATCCGACGAAGATATTATTTGGAAAAGGTCAATTAAGCAATTTGAGAAAAGAAATTCCGGCTTATGGCAAACGCGTTTTATTTTTGTACGGCGGTGGAAGTATAAAAAAAAGCGGTCTTTACGATAAGGTTATTCATGAACTGAAGGAATTTGACGCTTTCATCGTTGAACTGCCAGGCGTGGAACCCAATCCAAGACTCACGACTGTTAATAAGGGGATTACCTTAATTAAAGAGAATCAGCTTGATTTTATTCTTGCTGTAGGCGGGGGCAGTGTGATTGATTGCGCCAAGGCAATTGCCGCTGGCGCGCCGTACAATGGTAACGTATGGGACATCGTGACGAGGAAGGTTGCTGCTCCGTCCAACGCTATTCCGATAGGTACCGTCTTGACGTTGGCGGCAACGGGCTCTGAGATGAATGGAAACTCCGTCATTACGAACTGGGAAGAAAATGAGAAACGCTACTTTGGCTCCATTCACACCTATCCTAGGTTTAGTATCCTAGATCCAGAACTTACCGCTTCCGTTCCCTTAGATCAAACGATTTATGGCACCGTCGATATCATGTCGCATGTCTTCGAACAGTATTTCCATGCTTCCAACAATGCACCGCTGCAGGAAAGAATCGGAGAAGGGATTCTGCTCACAGTCATTGAGACGGCACCAAAACTTGTGAAAGATTTGAACAATTACGAATATCGCGAAATCATGATGCTCAATGGAACATTTGCTCTGAACGGAATAACCTCAATGGGCGTAAAAACCGACTGGGCGACACATGAAATCGAACATGCCGTATCAGCCGTCCATGATATTCCGCATGGTGGAGGGCTTGCTATTCTCTTCCCGCATTGGATGGAGCATGTCGCAGCCATTCGTCCAGACAAAATCGCACAATTGGGTGTGAGAGTATTCGATTTGGCACCAGAAGGAAAAACAGAAGGTGAATTAGCAGCGGAGACGATCGAGTCTCTCAAGCGTTTCTGGAAATCTATCGGAGCACCAACTAAGCTTTCTGACTTCGGAGTAGACGATAAAGAAATTGAATTGATGTTGAAAAGTGCCATGGCCACCGATACAATCGGCAGCTATGTTCCTCTGAATAAAGAAGATGTCAGAAAGATTTTGATAAATTCGTTGTAATAAGACAGACGATAGAAGCATTGCTGCGAGTTATGAGCAATGCTTCTTTTTCTATTTTTTGGAATAAATCAACATAAAACCACACAAAATAAGAAGCGAATTCGGGAAGGGGGTATGGGCATGGAGCAAAGCATTTCAATGGATGTTAACGAAAATGTACAGATCAATTACGATGCATTACTACATATTTTTCAAAATTGTGCGGATATCGTATATAGACCATTAAAGCTTACGGATCACTCGAATATTCTACTCGTTTATATTCAAGAGATGACGGACTCGGATAGATTGGAACAGATTATTTCGGCATGCATGATTAGTCGCGATTCTGATCGATTGGAGCAGTATACAACTGTTTATCACTTATCGGAAATTGTAGCAAAGGTCTTGAAAGGCTGTACGGCCGTTTTTCTTGACGGAAAGCCTTTTGCATATTTAGCTGATCTGACTGATTTCAAACAACGCGCGATTAATGAACCCTCTAATGAAGCGTCTATTCGCGGCCCGCGTGAAGGATTTACCGAAAATCTGAAAACAAATATAAGTTTGATTCGAAGGAAAATAAGTCACCCCACTTTAAAGTTTGAAATGCATCAAGCAGGAGATCTGACCAATACGGAGTTTGTCGTTGCCTATATCGAAGAGCAGGTCAAACCCGAGTTGCTTAAAGAAGTCAGAAGAAGACTTCATTCTTTTCATACGAATCAACTGCTGGACTCTGGATATATTGAAGAATTTATCGAGGACAAGTCCTTATCCTTTTTCCCGCAAATTCAAAACACTGAGCGTCCAGACACCGTATCCGCGAGTCTATTGGCGGGCAGAGTAGCCATTATCGTCGACGGTTCTCCCAATGCTTTATTATTGCCAATGACATTTTGGTCAGGTTTTCAAGCAGCTGAAGACCATTATGAGCGCTTTTTATATGTCTCAGCAGTCAGACTTATACGGTTCTTACTAGCCATTATGTCTTGCTTACTTCCCTCCGTATATGTTGCGCTTACAACGTTCCATCCCCAGATGATTCCGCTTGCTCTAATGCTTAGTATTTCGGTATCTAGAGAAGGTATTCCGTTTCCAACCGTAATCGAAACATTATTGATGGAATTGATGTTCGAAGGATTGCGGGAAGCTGGACTTCGCTTGCCTAAAGCCATCGGTTCAGCAGTGAGCATCGTAGGGGCGCTAGTTATTGGTGAAGCAGCTGTGCAAGCTGGATTCATCTCAGCTCCTATCGTAATGATCGTTGCGGGTACGGGCATTGCATCGTTTGCTTTTCCGAGCTACAGCTTAGCATTGCCGTTTCGAATTCTACGGTTTCCGCTGCTAGTATTAGGTGGATTCTTAGGTCTGTATGGTGTTGCCATCGGGGTCATGTTCATCTTAATTCATCTTGTATCGCTTAAGTCATTCGGCGTTCCTTATTTGGCACCGGCAGCACCTATTGGGCAAAAATTCTGGAAGGATACGCTAATAAGAATGAATAGACGATACGTATCGGGGCAGCGAAAACAATGAAGAAAATGTGTTTACTCTTGTGGATGATAGTAACAATGCTAATTTCAGGATGTTGGGACAGAAATGAAATTAATGATTATGCTTTTTGGATTGGAACAGCCCTAGATTTATCAGATAACGGTAAACTTACCAAAAGTGCTCAAGTTGCTGTTCCCGCTGATTTTAAAAGCAGCAAAGGGGGAGGGGAATCCCAACAAAGAGCAAACATTGTGCTTACAGCGTCAGGAACCACCATTGTAGATTTGACACAACAAATTCAAGACAAGCTTCCCCGGAGGGTTTTCCTTGGACACCGAAGGTCCATTTTCATTGGAGAAAAGCTGGCAAAAAAAGGATTAGTTGAAATTATGGATCAATTTACTCGAAATACAGATACACGTATGCGCACGGATATTTTCGTTGTGAATAATGGAGAAGGAAAAGATGTATTAAAAATCAATAGTCCTTTTAGTCAATTCTCAGCGATTGTGGCTGTTGATCAAGATCGATTCTGCCGTTTAGGGGATACGGCCTTACGAGATGTCTTACTCGATATAGGACGAGATGGCATCCGGCCATCCATGCCGATGGTTGAAATTACACCGAATAATGAACAAGAGAAACATGAAATCATGGAAGTTAAATCCGTAGCTATTTTTAATAAAAGTTTGGCAATGGTTGGGAAAGTGAGCGGGAGGGAATCACTGGAAATGTTCTGGGTTAAAGGTGTGCTGAAAGAACAATTTCTTACGGAAGAGATGGAGGAAGGCAGCATATCTTTATACGAATCCAATTTAAAAAGATCCATTCGAACAGAAATAAATGGCAATACTATCAAAGCTTACGTGAAACTAGAGGGAATAGGAAGAGTCCTTGAGAACAACACAGATATTGATCTTTCTGTATCGTCAGAACGCATTCCGTTGGAACGTAAGCTAAATGAAATTAAAGCAAAGAAAGTAGAAGAAACGATTAAGAAAATGCAGCTTCAGCATGGTCAGGATGTGATTGGAATCGGTGAAGTCATTCATAGAGAACATCCTTACCAGTGGAAAGAACTGCGTAACAGGTGGGATCAGATATTCCCGACAGTTGAAGTAACGGTGAGTGTAAAATTGAAAATTCAGAATACGGGAGATATTGGCAAGCGCATCCCGGGATTAGGAGATAGAAAGTGAAAATCACGCCTTGGCAGTTGTTTTGGATGCTCACAACTTTAGAAATTTCAATGAGTATTTGGCTCACTGTATCTCCTACAATCGAGATGGCTAGACAAGATGCATGGATCTCATTACTAGTAGCAGGCTTAATTGGACTCGTCGTGACACTAGTATTGGTGCTCGTTAGCCAGCGGCATTCTTCTTACACTCTGGTCGAGTTTGCACAAAAGCTTTGTGGAAAGTGGGTAGGGAAGTTAATAGCTGTGCTGTATATTTTGGTGTGGTTTTCAGTATCTGCAGATATATTGCGAATATTCTCCTTATTTATCAAGCAATTTCTTTTCCATGATACGCCGATCTGGGTTATCGCGGCACTGATGGTCGCTGCGATGGTTTACATAAACTACGCAGGAAACATCGAAGCAATAGCTCGCTTTAGTGAAATGGCTGGCCCCTTACTTCTGGTTGGCATTATCATTACTTTTGGATTAAATTTAACGAATCTGCACCCAGATCTTATTTTACCTATCTTTGCAGACTCAGGGGTATTAGCTATTCTGAAGGGCTCATTCGTGAATGCATCATTTCTAGGAGAGTCTATGATGATTATGATGCTAACACCTTTTATTGTGAATTCGAAAAAGATGCTTAAACCCGCGCTGCTTGCGATTTGCATTCCATCCTTGATTGCTGTATTTGCAGCAATTTTTGTTATTATGACTTTTGGAACCAATATAGGGTCAACACTAATTTATCCATATTTTAGTATGGTTCGATTTATTAATTATTTAGAATTTATTCAAAATATGGATGTCTGGATTATGTTTATCTGGATTTTCAGCGTTTTCGTAAAGTTAGCTATCTACTTGTTTATCAACAGCTATGGAACCGCACAATTGCTAGGCATCAAGAACTGGCGGGTACTCATCGGATTTGTTGCAATAGTCGTTTTCACGATTTCCTTAATACCTGCCAATGTCATAGGTCTTTTGGATTTTGCGAAAATGGTATGGATTATATACATTTTCCCCATTTTCATCGTAGGATTACCGATTATTTTATTGTTCGTTAGTTTACTTAGAGGCCGCTCACTCACACATGAACCGAATTAAATAATGAAATACGTGATTTTCCTGGGCGAATAATTTTAAAAGTATTTGGGGGTTGATGTTACAGTTTCTCTTGCGGGTGATCCGGAGGAAGCTGCTAATCAACTGGGGGAGATGGCCTCTTAAGTCGATGTCGTGATCGACTATTTGTGGGGAAAACCAGCAGAGCTTGCGATGATTCCATTGTTGACGAATAGATCCGATCGGAGCCGGGCATTATCTTGGATTCAGATTGGTTCTGTTGCAGGTCCTACGGCTGCGGTGCCTTCCGTCGCGCTTCGATCTGCCAACTTTAGTTTGCTAGGCAGCGGCCAAGGTTCAGTCTCAACATCCGGATATGTGGCTGAAAATCCATCTCTGATCGAGGTAATTGCGGACGGCAAGCTTAAAGTGAATTCGGTATCTTTTCCGCTATCCAAAGTAGAAGAAATATGGGACGACTCTGCTTATTCCGGGCAGCGGGTCGTACTTGTACCGACGAGATAAGACATTTCCAATTAATACTTGGGGAAAATCAAAAAAGAACCTGAATAAAATATCAGGTTCTTCTTTATTGCATAAAAACGCACACGATGATATAATCAGATCACGACTGATCTTATGTATAAGGTCATAAATATTTCATCTTACAATTTAAGTGTACCATGTCGGCAAACTCTTGTCAAATGTTTATTTAATTTAATGGTTAGGAGAGATGTTGAATGGGTTCTTTAGTTATCGATTTTCAAGAAATGGAGAATACACAGCTTTCGCTCGTTGGCGGAAAAGGGTTAAATTTAGGGGAATTGTCAAAAATTCAAGACATACAGGTACCAGAAGGATTCTGCGTTACAACTGTGGGATTTCAAAAAGCAATTGAGCAAAACGATACTTATCATGGTCTGTTGGAGCGACTAAACACACTGAAAATAGAAGATCGAGATCAAATTGGTGAAATCAGCAGGAAGATTAGACAACTCATTAGTGAAGTAGAAATTCCTTCTGATGTTGTGAAAGTAGTAGCGCATTATCTTACTAAGTTTGGTGAAGAGCATGCTTATGCGGTGCGTTCTAGTGCAACTGCTGAAGATTTACCACAAGCCTCTTTTGCTGGTCAACAAGACACCTATTTAAATATCATCGGTAAAGAAGCAATCTTGCAGCATATCAGCAAGTGTTGGGCTTCCCTATATACAGACCGCGCGGTCATCTATCGTATGCAAAATGGATTTGATCACAGCCAAGTTTATTTATCCGTTATCGTTCAGAGGATGGTTTTCCCACAGGCTTCAGGAATATTATTTACTGCAGATCCCATTACTTCTAGCCGGAAGCTGTTATCCATCGATGCCAGTTACGGACTTGGAGAAGCGCTGGTCTCTGGCTTAGTCTCTGCCGATAATTATAGAGTAAAGGACGAGGAAATCGTCGATAAGAGGATATCTGCCAAAAAATTGGCTATCTATGGACGAACAGAAGGCGGAACAGAGACGCAGCAGCTCGATGCAGATCTGCAAAAGACTCAAACGCTTACTGATCAACATATTTTACAGCTAGCACGTCTAGGAAGAAAGATCGAAGCTTATTTTGGTTTCCCACAGGATATCGAATGGTGTTTGGTGGATGATGCGTTCCATATTGTCCAGAGCCGGCCTATCACGACCTTATTCCCGATCCCTGAAGCGAATGACGAAGAAAATCACGTTTATTTATCTGTTGGGCATCAACAAATGATGACCGATCCCATTAAACCATTGGGATTGTCTTTTTACTTATTAACGACTCCTGCACCTATGCGCAAAGCTGGTGGGAGGTTGTTCGTTGATGTCACCAATCATCTGGCTTCGCCCACCAGCAGAGAAAACCTACTTCATATGGCGGGACAATCCGATCCGCTCATAAAAGACGCACTTATGACCGTAATAAATCGGGGAGATTTCATAAAATCGTCTCCAGATGATGAAAATAAACAAAGCCCCAATAAAAGCAATATAGCTATGCCATCTTCGACACAAATTGAATCCGATCCATCAATCGTTTCAGATTTGATTAAGAAGAGTCAAACATCCCTTGAAGTGTTAAAGCAAAACATCCAGTCGAAATCAGGAGTGGAGTTATTCGATTTTATTCTAGAAGATTTTCAACAATTAAAGAAGATTTTATTTGACCCACAAAGCACAAGTGTATTTATGGCTGCAATGAATACTTCATCATTGATCAATGAAAAAATGCATGAGTGGTTAGGTGAAAAAAATGTTGCAGACACGCTTACTCAGTCAGTGGATAACAATATTACTTCGGAAATGGGCTTAGCGCTATTGGATGTCGCGGATGTGATTCGTCCTTTTCCAGAAGTAATTGAGTACTTGCAACATGTAAAAGACGATAGTTTTTTGGATGATCTCGTTAAATTAGATGGTGGACAGGAAACCAAGGACGCGATCAATGCTTATCTTAGCAAATACGGAATGCGATGCGCTGGAGAAATCGATGTGACGAAAACCCGTTGGAGTGAAAAACCAAGTACACTTGTCTCAATGATTCTGGGTAATATCAAAAATTTTGAACCTAATGCGGGCAAGATGAGATTTGAGCAAGGGCGACAGGAAGCTTTGGACAAAGAACAAGAGCTATTAGATCGATTGAAACAATTGCCGGATGGCCAAGAAAAAGCCGAAGAGACCAAACGAATGATCAGCTTAATTCGGAATTTCATCGGTTATCGTGAATATCCAAAATACGGCATGATTAATCGCTACTTCATATATAAGCTGGCATTGCTGAAAGAGGCCGAACAGCTCGTACAAGCTAGCATTATTCATGATAAAGAAGATATCTACTATCTCACTTTTCAAGAACTTCACGAAGTCGTACGTACAAACAAACTGGATTATCAGCTAATAAGCAAACGAAAAGACGATTACAAATTTTTTGAAAAGCTAACTCCCCCACGTGTAATCACGTCTGAAGGTGAAATCATTGCAGGTCAGTACAAACGAGAAAATCTACCAGCCAATGCCATTGTAGGTCTAGCCGTTTCTTCCGGAGTTATAGAGGGCAGAGCACGTGTCATTTTAAACATGGAAGAGGCTAATCTTGAAGATGGAGATATATTAGTCACATCCTTTACCGATCCTGGCTGGACACCTTTATTTGTATCTATAAAAGGCCTAGTCACGGAAGTTGGTGGACTGATGACTCATGGAGCTGTAATCGCGCGTGAATATGGCTTGCCGGCAGTTGTTGGCGTAGAAAATGCTACTAAACTGATAAAAGACGGGCAGCGAATTCGCGTGCATGGAACAGAAGGGTATATTGAAATATTGTAATAACTTAATACAATTAATCGGGATAGAAGGATGGTTGCTTTAACCGTCCTTCTATCCCGATTTTATTTGCTGCGCCGACCATAGTGAAATGATTCGTATGTTTCTCTGCTGTAAAGTTCCATTATGTGGTAATATGTTGAAGAGTAATTAGCTCCTAATCTAAAAGGAGGACAAAGGTGAAGTATTCGCTATATTTAGGTATATTTTCGTCATTCATATCGATAACGCTCTGGCTAGTTCTTAATTTCTACAACCCATACAATTCAGAACCAACTAATGATGTTTTAATAAGAACGGGCTGGCTTCTTTTGGCCCCAGCATGTGTAGCGTTGATAGGCTCAATAATTAATAAGCGTTTCATGATGTTCATTGCATTCTTCTGGTCACTTCCAATAAGCCTTTATTTAGCAATGACACCTAGTATTTTTAAAATGTTCATAGTTACTTCAATTTGCTACCTCTTCACCGCAATCCTTATGAGGAAGCATCAGAAAAAGCAGCTACAAAACTAATGGTCTATATTTCCTGTCAGCATGCCGAACGACATATTTCTCAAATGGAAAGTGTGAAAGAAGAGTTTAGTAAATTCAAGATCGCTGAATAGATTGGAAACTACAACGTCATTTGATCAGCGTTAGCATTTGATAAACTTGGCGTTGATCACCTTTTAATCGGATATAGCGACACTGCATTTGGGAGGAACCATCACCGTCCAAATAGATGCCGTCAACTAATTTTCGGTCACCAAACTTATCAAGAATGGCTGCTCGGAACTCTGCTATCGTACAGTTTGTAGGTGTCACAATCATATAAATGTTCTCTTGATTGTCATAAACAATTGCCGTACGCATACGACTTTCGTCATAAGCAGGCATCTCTTCTTTAATCATATCATTCTCCCAACCCAAGCTATCATTAAGCCTCATACTGACACCACCCTGGGCCCAATAATGGTGCTTATCTGTGACGTTCAACTCCCCGGCATGCGTGACTACTTGAATCGAGAAGTGTTTAGTGACGTCATCCCAAACGAGTGTCCCACGTCTTAAGTTAGTATCAATGCCAGTGTTGAACCAGCCAGAACCATAATCGCCAGGCAATCCTTGCAGAGGTTGATCGTTAATAACCGCAATGCTTAATAGAGCTCCTTCCCAGAAAAATCCCCCGTTAATGCCGTAGAATGGCGTTTTTGTTACATTCGTATCGATTGCTTGAAGTCGGATATTATCCGGGGCAGTCTGAATTGTATGTAATACGACTCCGTTAGTGGTCTTCAGTTGTTCGTAATGATAATAATGGGGAAGTAGAAAATCCCTTTGATTGTAACTAATTAACAAAACAAGCAATATGACAAAGGCAGTAAGTATAATGTGGTATCGTTTGGATTTTGTTAGTAACAGTTGCGATAATCTCGAATTGTTCACTAGTTACTCCTTATTGGATCATTTCCCCTAATTTATCTTTGAATTTATTCCAATAATATCATAATTTCGCTATATATGTGTCATGGAAAAAGATCGCCAACCGCCCGTGCGGAAGCGGCACAAGCCATTTACAATTTGTTGAAATAATTAATTGAGCCCAATGATTAGCGGAAAGGACGTCGTGATATCATGAAAACACTTCATCATGATATAGAGTTAGATAATGCTATTTTATTTTATTAATATGTAATGGTCATGAAGGACGGTAAAGTGAGAAATCGAGCTTTATTGTTGCACCAGCTCCTCAAGCCGCCATTTAATTTGTCATGCAAAAAAACCACCTAGAGGTGGCTCCATATTTTTCGTGTGGAAATTACTTTATTCATCGGCCCTAACTGTGTACGGCAGCTTTCTCTGCGAGCTTTAACTCGACAATATGATTTGATAATAAGTCCATAAATAAATGAGTAGCTTGGCTTATATATTTATCCTTATGGTGGATGATAGCTATTTCTCTGCTTAAGGTTGGATTCACGATTTTTATGGCTTTTAACTGTGTGTCGTTATACAAATTCAAATACGTCCTGGAGAGGGCAGTCACTCCGGCACCAGCTTTGACAAGGCCCATAATGGTTTCGATCGCGGTCGTTTCGATGATTGGTTCAATATTAAAGCCAGAGGTGCTGCTGGTTAGATCAATAATTTGACGGCATTTGTGAGTTTGAGGAAACATGATGAACGGATATTTGCTGATTTCGTCAAAGTTAATACTTTCTCGGTCGGCCAAAGAATGGTCCTTAGAAACTGTCAAATAAATATCTTCTTTGTATAAGGGATATTTGACAATGCGTTCATCTTCGATAGGAAGAATGGTAATGGCCAGATCGATCTGATTTTGAATGACTCTTTCCACAATATCATCGAAATTAACGATTTTAATTTGCACGTCAGGATATATATTGTGAAAATCGATCAACAAAGACGAAACGAGCTGAGTGAGCTCTCCAGGGAGTGCTCCTATGGATAAAGTGCCGCGTGTAACCTTTTGGAGCTCCATAATTTGCACTTTGACATTCTTCAACGATGAGAATATCACTTTGCATTCGTTTAAAAGAATTTTACCTGCTTCAGTTATCGCAATTTTTTTACCGATTCGGTCAAATAATGGAACCCCGAGCTCATCCTCAAGCATCTTAATATGATGACTCAGGGTCGGCTGACTCATGCCCAGTTTCTCTGAAGCCCTAGTGAAATGCAATTCTTCACAAATTGCCGAAAAATATTCGAGTTGTCGAAACTCCATTGGACGACCTCACTTTTATGTTCATCTAGACAAATAGTAGTATGTACGATGTGGAAATGATTCATTTCATGAATGATAACAATAGAATATCGAATATTGATACTTCTCATCCATTCATCAATAATGAAACGTATGTTGGAGAGAGGAGTGATTTTATCATTTATACAACGTATCCCTTTAAAGTGCAAGATCAATTAACTATTTATCAAATTAACTACCTTTCAATAGGTAAAATCAAACGAAAGTAGTGATAATTATTCATGCAAACCATAACTGCCGTACAGAAACAAAGAAGCATCGGTTCCATACAATTCTTACCCGTTAATCTATTTGCGTCGGTTATGGGAATTTCAGGACTAGCATTGGCTTGGAGACAAGCAAGTAAGCTATTCGGTACTTCACTAGTAGTCGCAGATACCATTGGGATTATTGCCGTTCTAGTGTTTATCATTTTAAGCATAGCTTATATTTCAAAATGTGTTCTATACCCGCAGAAAGTTAAAGCTGAATTTATGCATCCCATCACGGGTAATTTTTTCGGAACAATCACGATTGCAATTCTATTACTATCTTCCGTGATAGGTACTTATAGTCCGATTTCGGCACAAGTGATTTGGATAATCGGTACCGTAACGACATTAGCGCTTAGTTATATCATCGTTGCACGCTTGCTGAACGGAAATCATGAACCGGGACATGCCGTTCCTGCGTGGTTGATTCCCGGTGTAGGGACCATTGATATTGCGGTTGCCGGCGGGTCTATGCCGTTCCCATGGGCACATGAAGTTAATATGCTGTCGCTGGCGATCGGCGGAATTGTTGCGTTAATTTTTCTTACCATGATCTTGTCTAGATTGATTCATCATGATCCACTGCATGCAGGATTAACCCCCTCCATGATTATCATGATTGCGCCGTTCGAGGTTGGTTTTCTTGGTTATGTGAACTTTGAGCATCGCATTGATCAGTTCGCGTCCATCTTGTTTTACTTTGGTTTGTTCTTGTTTATCGTTTTGTTTTTCAAAGTATTCAAAAAATCGATCCCATTTGGAGCCTCGTGGTGGGGAGTAAGCTTTCCACTAGCTGCTCTCAGCAATGCCGCTTTGCAATATGCGATGTTCGTGAATTCCTGGCTGCTCATCGGGATTTCCGCAGTCATTCTAGTTTTACTTAATATCGTTTTGGTAATTCTTTTTTTCCGCACAATAAAGGTGCTATTTAACGGGAATTTACTTAAAGGATAATTGAAGGATTTCTTTTAGCCGTAGAACAGGCCAAAGGATTTAGAAATCAATCTTTGGCCTGTTGTTAATAAATAGGAAGGGAAAAGTGTGGTTGGCCATTAGATGAGTATTTTATTGAGTTCGATTGGAAGAATAATAAAAAAATCATACTGATAAAGAACGATAATCTCATTGACAAAGGACCATGACAGATTTGTAGAGAAATGTACTTGTGTCGAAAAGGAGAACGATGGATATGATTTTGAATACTTTACTATCTAAAAGGTTTTTGTCAGCATATATATTAATTATTCTCATGCTTGTTGCTGCAGTAGTTCTTCAACAAAAAGATATACTCTTCCCGGAAATCGCTGGAATGGCGATGGGGGTTATGGTGTTTCCAGTCGCACATTGGATTAAGAAGCCAGTTCACTTGTGGCTTGCTCCAACCTTAGGCGCATTCCTGGGTACCGCTATGAACGAAATATCCCTTTCGCCACAATCGAAAATATGGCTGGGTCTTGTGGTTATTGTCATTCTCATGCATATATTTCGCGTGAATTTTGGACCCACGATTCCTGCAACATTGCTGCCGATTTTTTTAGGCTTGCACGACTATGTTTTTGCAACAACAACGGCTGTTTTCACGTTTGTGATTATGTTAGCCGCTTTTAGAATGAGATATTCAGAAAAGTTGCCTGATGGTCCACAAAAGTTTCGCAAGAAAACAGATACGGTAATCATAACCCTTATTTTAGCTCTTTGGATTGGACTAGCATTCGCGACAAACCTAGCAGTTATCGTGGTTCCACCGGTATTTGCACTCATTTTTGAAGTGTTTCATACTGAAAATTTTAAATGGAAAATGATTCCTGCCCGTCTAGCCGTCTTGACGATAACGGCCGTTCTTTCAGTCGGGGTCCCACACATACTAGCAGATTCAATCATTTGGGTTGGTGTCATAAATGTTTTGATTACACTCATTCTTTGTAAATTGTTTAAAGCGCCTGTTCCTGTTGCCTTTGGTGTCTCGTTGATGCCACTTATATTCCCAACATGGGGGACTTGGGGTTTTCCAACAGGTGTTTTGTCACAACAGGAGTTTTGATGTGTATATCAGCGGCATACCGCCAATTCAGAAGCAGTAAAGCGGTACGAGAATAACCAAACTAGAAAAGAGTGTCGTGTAATGAAAAATGAAGATATGCTTGCCGTGCTGAAGGCTTTGTCTAATGAGACCCGGCTCAACATCCTTTGCTGGCTGAGTGAGCCGGACAAATTGAGTAAGGATTTGCCAAATGTGATCAAAGTTGAATTTCCTGGGGGAGTCTGCGTGGGAAGCATTCAGCAGAAATCTGGGTTGGCACAGTCCGTAATATCCTCCTACTTGTCCTCTATGCAGAAAATCGGATTGTTGGAGTCTCGTCGCTATGGCCAATGGACATATTACAGACGTAATGAAAAGGCTATCGGCAACTTTTTGGAGATCTTTGCTGCGGGGATGCAAGCTAAGTAGAGATAGAGTTGCAGGGGTAAAAGTATTAGAACAATAGTCCGTTATGCTTATAGTTTCTGTAAAACAAAACATTATCTTGTATCCCCTTTCGATAGCACCCTATTATTTAAGAGAATAAAAGGATGAAATTGTATGTTACCTAAACGTAGGTTCGAGGGGGATTGGATCATGTTAGAAAAAACAGATGTTAACAGCATCATTACTACTCTTTTTGAAAAAGGCATTGTTGATAACAATATTAGTGCAACTAATATTAAGACTGGTACTACTGATGGTATTGTTTACTTTCTTTCTGAGCATGACGAAGTAAAATATGTTCTGAAAATTGACCATCCGCATCAAATTGCTTTGACTGAACAGTTTCTAGGAGCTTACGTGCACGTTAAACTTTTTCCGGAAATTCAAATTACTGATCCTGCAAAAGCATATATCGTGTATTCGTACATGAAAGGTACGACGCATTATAACCGTGGTTCAAAAATAAATTGGCTGACGATCTTAGTCAAAGAACTTTTCAATAACTACGAAAAATGTGCAGATATGGACAAATGGGGAAGGCTAGGATCTTCAATTCAATCTTGGCGTGAGTGGAACTATCGGAGCTTAGTGGATACGAGAAAGGACTGGGGCAACCTTTTATCGGGTGAAGATTACAGTAGGGTAGAATTAATATGTGAGAACATATCGAAGAATGAGAATGAAAAAGTAAGATATTTGCTGCATGGAGATACCGGTGTACATAATTTTGTCTTTGATGAATCCACACTGGTTGGTGTTATTGACCCATCGCCGATGATTGGTCCTAGAATATACGATTTTACTTACGCTTTTTGCTCTTCGCCGGATGATCTGAACTTAGAAACCTTGACGGCAGCTTTTGAATTGCTTGATCATGAGCCGATGCATAGATCAACATTGATTGAAGAAGTCATCTTTCAACTTTATTGTCGAATAGGGATTTGCATAAGATTCCATCCGCATGATTTAGAGGAGTATTTAAATGCGTGGGAGTATTGGAAGTCAGTAAAGATACAGGAATAAGCTATGTAAGCAGAAAAGGAGATGAATCCTATTTGGAGTCATTTCCTTTTCTGTGTTTGTACGATTAAACGGTTGGCAACATACCGCCATCAATGACATATTCGCTGTCTGTAATGGAGTCTGCGCGATCGGAAACCAAGAAGGCGGCTAGATCTGCTACTTCTTCGGGCAAACCTGGTCGTCCGAACGGAATGCCGCGGAGCGAGTTCATTAGCTCCTGCAGCGCCAGCTTGGAATAACGAAAGGTGCATTTGTTATAGCTTTAAACTATAGCAGGATATAGGATTTAGAAGTTACCTTTTAGTCCATAGTCAGTGCTATCATTACTTTTATAGTGAAGATGGGTTTGGGGGACTGGTTTGGGGGACTATAGTACTGGAGGGTAAAGGGAATATGCTAAAAGATAAAATATTAGGTAAAGAGGCGGGTATTTTGACCTATGGCATGACGCCTCCGAAGATAACGAATACGTCAGATAAGGTAGCAGAGATTGCTCAGAAGCAAGTTGAAAGAATAAATGATCTCGATATAGATGCATTAATTCTTTATGATGTGCAGGAAGAAACGGATCGAGTTGAACAGCAAAGGCCATTTCCTTATTTGCCAACGATGGATCCTGCAACTTATAGCGATGAATATTTAAATCATTTGCGAGTTCCCCAAATCATTTATCGTTGCGTGGGAAGGTATAGTGAAGATCAGTTCGTCAAATGGGTAAAAGCCGACATGGATCGGGATAGATATTCCGTGTACGTAGGTGCGTCTTCAAGTAAGCAAGAGATTAACTTGGATCTCTCTGACGCTTATAACCTAAGTAAGGGGTTAAATAACAATTTAACTTTTGGGGGAGTTGTCATCCCTGAACGGCATATGAAAAAAAATGATGAGCACATCCGAGTTCATCATAAGTCCCAAAATGGATGCTCCTTTTTTGTATCACAAGCAACCTATAATGTGGAGGCCTCGAAAAATTTCTTATCCGATTACTATTATTACTATACAAATAATGGATTGGAAATGGTGCCCATTTTATTCAATCTAGCACCGTGCGGTTCCGAAAAAACGTTAGAATTCATGAAATGGTTAGGGATAAGCATACCGACTTGGCTAGAGAATGAATTAATATATTCAAAAGATGTGCTGGACAAATCACTTAGATTGTCTCTTGGAATTTTCGAAGAGATTTTAGATTTTGCTTTGGAGAAAGGAATTCCAATTGGTTGTAGTGTTGAAAGTGTCTCAACAAGGAAAGTAGAAATAGAGGCATCTGTTCAACTCGTTAGAGACATAAGATCCATGTTAGACAGGAAACTGGAAAGAAACGTGATAAAATCATTCCAGTAATTAACATGTGGTTAGCGAAACAAAACCCAACAGGGAGCAGTTCTGCCGCGGCAGGAGTGTTCTCTTTGGGTTAATTGGTCTTATTGTTGGCAATTATTGTTCATTTAGAGAACCGAAAATGGCTCAGAAAGTGCAAGATGATTGAGCAGCTTTTATTGACTAATAGGCGTGTAGTTGTATAATACATATATTAACAAATAATTGCATCATACAATCAAATCCTAAATAAGCCATTCGTTATCAGTGAAAAGGGGAGTCGAAGTGACAAACAGCTCATCCGGTCGATCGGCGTTTTGGTTCATTATTTTAGCTATCTTTTTCGGGAATTTTATGTCCATTCTCAGTTCGACCACGATCAATGTGGCGTTCCCGGTTTTTATGAAAGATTTCGATGCTGAGCTCGGCAAGGTTCAGTGGATGATTACCGGCTTTTTACTTGCTACGGGAGTTGTCGCTCCGATTGTGGGCTATTTCGGTGACCGATTCAGCTATAAGCGGCTGTATATTTTCGCGTTGTCGGGATTTACACTGTTCTCCGCTCTATGCACGGTGGCCTGGAGCATCGATACGCTGATACTTTTCCGTACGCTTCAGGGTGTGTTCAGCGGCTTAATTATTCCGACGACTTTAACAATGATTTATCAGTTTATCGAAAAAGACAGACAACCGTTCGCGATGAGCCTATGGAGCCTGTCCTCCATGCTGGCGCCTGCATGCGGTCCGACCTTGGGAGGCTTGCTGACGGAATATTTCGGTTGGCAGTCGTTATTTTTGCTTAATTTGCCTCTTGGAATTGCAGCTGTAGCCGTCGCGTTCAAATGCTTGCCTTATCATAGTATCAACGCGTCGAAGACGTTTGATTTTCCGGGATTTATTACCGTGCTGCTCAGCAGCTCGTTTATCATTCTTTCGTTTACCGAAGGAAACGGGTGGGGCTGGACGAATTGGAAAACGCTCGTCTGTTTGCTTGTCGGAGTGGCAGCGCTAATCTACTTTGTCCGCAGGGAACTGCGCGTTGCTAATCCTCTGCTTAACCTTAGCGTGTTCCGAACGAGCCGTTTTACGTATAGCTTGATCATAAACTGCATTATTACCGCTTCGCTGTACTCGGGCACTCTATTAATTCCCGTGTTTGTGCAGGACGTCCAGCATTCTACCCCGCTGGTTACAGCGCTCGTACTGCTGCCCGGTTCACTGGTCATGGCACTCTGTTCCCCCGTTGTCGGTAAGCTGTATAGCCGAACGGGACCTTTTCTTCTCATAATGAGCGGTATAATCTTGTTAATTGCGTCTAATTGGGAGCTGAGCCATATTAGCTTGCATGCCTCCCATGTATATATCGCCGGCTGGATGACAATTCGTTATGTCGGGATTTCGCTAGCTTTCATGCCAGTCATGAACGCGGGAATGTCGTCCATTTCTAAGGAGAAGTCGGGGCACGCCTCGTCCGTGACGAACTGGGTGAGGCAAGCAACGGGGGCGCTTTCGATTGGCGTGTTCAGCTCCCTTCTTGCTGCAAAGTCAATAGCTCATCAGAAGGAAATAGGAGTTGACGCGACGGCAAGCGCCTCTTTCATACAGGATCAGGGCATGACGCTAGCGGTTCAGGATGTATTCCTGATCGCCGTATTTATTTGTATCGTGGCGATTCCTCTTACTTTCATTCTGAAAGAGAAGCGAAGTAAGCATCAACCAGTGGCTTTTCAGCAGAAATAAAGATTGTGTTGGGGGGCATCTGGGAAACGCCATAGCTAAGTTTTAAGTTAATGAAACAAGCTGATCCCAGCTTGTTTTCTTTTTCATTGCTTGGAAAGTAATGTAAACGGGTAGCATACTTCCAATATGTGTTAAAATTAATTTGTGATATGAGCTGCGGGTGATACTTTTGGAAAGTTAGAAAGGAATGGAGATCTATGATTGAATGCCCATGGTGTAATCAACTCATTGATTTGAAAGGTAACGTTTGCCCAAGTTGTAAGCAAGAAGTTCTACCAGAACATTTAGAAGATGAAACGGACTCAATAAACGAGAATTACAGCGTTGATGTTGAGGAACTTAGCATTGAGGATGCTATTATTAATAAATTCAAGTGTGCTAAGTGTGGAACTCAGGAATGTTCTGTCAAAGAAGTTGCGATGAGTGGCACTGGTTTTAGTAAGATATTTGATATCGAATATAATCATTTTTTATTTGTTTCTTGCTTGAATTGTGGCTTTGTAGAAATTTATAATCCGGATGTACTAAAAGGACATAAGTCAGGAAAGTTAGGGACTATTATGGATATTTTATTTGGGGGCTAGTTTTAAGCTTTGATAAAGCTTGAGCTGGCTAGTTGGGGAGGCAGAAAATGGATCAAATAAAGTATTTTGTGAAAAATCCTACTGGGATTAGAGTCATTATCGGCACGGCATTTATTTGTCTGATTCAATTGCCCTATATAATTGACATATTAAACGGAATATCTACTATGAGGGAAACTATCCCCTCGGTTATGGTGTTTCTCCTGAGTATAGTTATTTTATCATTGACGTTGTATAGAGCATTGAAGAAACCAAAAGAGTTGTGCTTATATCGTGAGAAAATCTCTTTAAATGGGCGTACAGTTGAAGCTAAGGATGTTCAAAAAATAATGAAGATGGGTTATTTCAAACCCGTTATTGGATTAAAGCCATTTGGTAAAAAGTTAGTCCCTATTCATATGTGTTTTCGTTTTTCAAGAGATGAAGAGAGAGGCATTGAAGATATTATTAAATGGGCTAAGGATAACAATGTGAAAGTGGTTAATAAATCTTTTGTTAGATGGATATAGATGCATTGCCTACATTGATTAGTTCCCTAAGAGAAATTCCTTTAATACAGAAGTAACCATGTTGTGATCTTCCTCACCAGGCAGTCCTGATACCGAAATTGAGCCTACAATGCCTTCATCTTTCAAAAATAAAGGGAAAGCGCCACCCTCAGCCTTGAAGTCATTCGAATTGAGTCCGGAGGCTTCCACCGTTGAAGCGGTCGATTTCAGAAATACGTGCATATAATAGGAACTATGCCCGAAGTGATGGACGACGTTATTTTTCCATGACACCCATTCATCGTTATGAGAAGACGTGCCGTCCATTCTGCTGTAAAATAACAACTCATGGTTTCTTCGGATATCGACGACAATTTTTTTATTCTCTCGCAGCGCCTTTTCTATAATCCTGTTGCCAACCCTGTAAGCAGTTTCATTCGTGAAAACGGAAAACTGGAGTTCATCTTCTTCCTGTAGCAAAGTCATTAATAAATCGTCGTATTTATCCAGAGTGAGCACTTCCTTTTCTACTAAATAATCATTTCCTGTTTGATATTATACACGCAAAAGATGATGTATTCCAACAAATACCGTAAGCTTGAAACAAGCAGTTAGGAGCCTGCCTTCACTGAATTTACCAGCGATCCAAGCGCTATTCGAGTTTGCCCGTACCGTGGTGTATGACACCAGATGAAAAAACCAGCAAACTTAAGTTTGCTGGTTTTTTCAATTCAATAAAATACCCTGCTCATCAGAACATCCAGCGCACGTTCGATCTCTTTCAACTCGTCATCGGTGACAGTTCCGATTCTCTCGACGAATTGGGATTCTAAACGCTGAAAAATTTCGCCCATCATGGCATTTCCTTCGTTTGAAAGTCGGATAGACTGCTTGCGTCGATCTTCGGCATCGGCAATCTTTTCACACAATTGTTTTTCACTCAATTTCCTAAGCTCACGGCTTGTGTTTGGCATGGACATATGCATACAGTCACTGATTTCGCTAAGTGTAACGGGCTGGCTAACGGCAATGTATTCTAGAATCTTATATTGAACGGGTGTAAGCGATTCTGATCTCACATCTTTCGTCAAATCATGCGTTACTTGGTGGACTGCGGCCGTGAAGGTCACGAATTTCTGAAACAGTACATTCTTGTCCACATGATCACCTCATACAAAAATAATAACAGATTAATTATCAATTAACAATTATCATTTGACAACTAAAATTGACGTGTGCTACGATTTACTTATCAAAAGACAAGTAAAGGAGAGTTACAATGAAAACATTGATTATTTACACGCATCCAAATCATCAAAGTTTGAGTTATGCATTTTTGCAGAAGGTCGTCCAGGGGAGCGCTAAGAATCCGAAAATAAGTGAAGTGAAGGTATTGGATCTATATGAGGAAGGATTCAATCCGATCCTGGTTTTCAATGAACATAAACGTAGGAGGGATATGCACGCCGATCCTGATCTTGCTATCTACAGGGAACAACTCGAGTGGGCTGAGAAAATCGTTTTTGTATATCCAATCTGGTGGGGACGACCTCCAGCAATGCTAATGGGATATATAGACCAGATGTTTGCTTCGGGATTTGCCTATAAGGATAAGGGAGGCTTGCTGCCGGAAGGGCTTCTGAAGGGGAAGTCAGTGGTGTGTATTTCAAGTATGAAGGGACCCGTTCTGTATCCGTTGTATTGGCTAAATAACGCTCACAAAGTATTAATGAAAAAAGCACTGTTTAACTATGTTGGGATCAAAAAGGTCAAGTTTTTTGAATTTGGCAGTATGGAAAGTCCTCGAGGCAATCATCAGCACAAATTAGAGAAAATATATGATTATTTCAAAACAGTAGAGCGTTAACCGTCACGGTAGCGGTTTCAAATATTTTGTAAAGCCCTTGTCTTCAAAATCAATCGGTCGTATGCTTAATTCAAAGGCTTTCCATATTCTGGTTGTTGGTTTGTAACCTTTGAGAGGAGTGAGTTTTATGAAAATGAGTGGTAAGAAAACGAAAGTTGCAAAAATTTTATTATTCTTTGTTCTTATCTTTACCAGTTCCATTGGTTCTGCCTATGCGGCTGTCAATCTGGAACCGATCAATGCCTTTTTTAACCGAGGTGTTTCGTTTGTACTGAATGGAGATTTATGGCAGCCCAAAGATGTTGATGGAAAACAACTTACAGCGATCCATTATGACGGAAGTAACTACTTGCCGGTCCGCGCTCTAGCTGAAGCCCTCAAAATACCGATCGACTACGATGCAACTACTCAGAAAATTTACATAGGCGGCAAGCCCGGAGAAGCAACGCCGATTTTTGCAGTACCGATGGAGATTGACAACGTCTACATGGTTTCATCCAAAGACCCTAAAGAAACGCTAGTTAAAGAGAAGCAGTTCCAACAAGTTTTGAAAATCGACCAATATGGGGATGCGTATTTTACAATTGACCGTAAATACAAGCGCCTCGTGCTAGATGTTGCTGTCATTAACCCTGGCGAACATGACGTGGAATTTTCGCTTTATAACGCTGCGGATAATGCAGGTAACGCTGCCACAACCGTTCTAGAGACGCAATCGGTGAGTCCAAAAGATAATATCAAGCGTCTTGAGTTTAAGGTAGAGGGACTGGAAAGAATCAAAATCCATGTACAAAGCCATAATTTAAATCCTTATATTTATGCGAGGATCGTAGACACTTCTTTCTTTGATAATGAGAATGTAGGTAAAAAATAAAGGAATTCTACGGAACCTAACTATAAAAACAGCGGCAGCCTTGGACTAGTAAATAATAGTCTTAGACTGCCGCTATTTTAATATTTGCGCTTTTTTATTAGTTGCCGCAGAGAATCAATGGCTAAACTAATTCCGATGAGAATTCCTGATACAGCTACTATTAAAGCAAAATACTGAAAAACCGAATAATCCTGCATTTTTCTCCAGTTAATTGGTCCTTTTAAATCTTCAATGACCTGGTTCATGCCGTAAATGCCGCTTATCACCGTATAGATCGTTAAAATGCGAAGCAAATAACTCGCACGTTTATTCGTATAATTGGACTGATATTCAAATAAATCGGTCAGAGTCCGTTTTACCTCAACAAAAAGATCATCGTTCCCATAGAACTTGCGCAGCTGAAGAAAGATCTCTTTACCTTGGGACTGAGAAACGACTTCAATAAAATAATACTTTGCAGAAAAATCCGTAATGGAACGAATTAGTTCTTCAATTTTTCCCTGATTTTGCTCCAGACGAACTTGTGAGTACTGGTTTGATATTTTAAGAAGCACGATTTTGTGAAACAAATTAAGTAATAGGCCATAGTAATACTCGCCGTACATTTTATTGGCTATTTTGACCGCTGTAGGATGAGATTGTTTCGTTATACAAGAAAATGCATTTTCATCTGTTATAAAAAAAGTGTCAGGACCCCATCTGTCATAAGTGTGGAGCTCGCTATATGACTTTATATAATTCAAATTTGTTGCACCGATAAAAGGTTTGCCTTCTTTATCCAACCCGTCGATTCGTGCAGCTCGATAAATGTCCACTAGAGAGATGTCTGAGCCTTCAACTAACGAATAGAAACATTCTACATACATGCATTCATCAAGAAAGAATGGCAGCTTCTGAAAGTAGACCTCGTCCAATCGTCCATTGTCCAAAAACGCTGAGCTATTTGGCCCTAAAATATGAAAAATAAACGTTTCACTTTCTTTAAAAGTCGTATTGTCATATTGAATGTAGGATTCGTCATCTTGCTTGTTCATATTTTGAAGTACTCTAAAACGCTTTGCAAATTCCAGCGCCAATGAATAATTGATATCCTCGCATTTTAGCTCCGTTCGAATGGTGATAAACCCAAGATCAAATGGGCAAAAAATGACGTCAACAGAATGAATTTTAAAAGGTAAGTTGTAATATGGGGAGTGAAGGGAACAATCTAAATTCATTTGTTTGGAATAACGCCTGAAGCCCTCCTCATTATCCTCCTCATGGGGATATAAGAAGCTGCTTGTGAAAGGTAGATAATACCGTTCCATTTCCCGGTGGGACACTTGGTAGCCTGGTCCATAATACATATCTTCTTGCTTCGTCTCCCAAATAAAAAAAGGCATAAATTCATCTTTCTGCAATTGTTCTTTAAAGCGGATTTGAGAGTTTCGATTGATGGAAAAAGGGAAAATAAATTGATGTAAAGCCACATGCATGGATTTTTCAGTTAACACTAAACGTTGTTCCAATTCTAGACCCCCACACTTCAAATTATAAGTAATATTCCCTAATTTGAGTAAAAATATAAAATGGCGTGTAGGGAAGAGCTTGTTCCTATTTACAATCATTCTTACCTGTATAAAAATCCCATTCACAGCTTAAACTAATACCACGTCTGAAATTAGGGGTTTAATTTATGCTAAATGTAGTTGAGGAAATTAAATCCATATTCGCCGATCATGATGATTTTTTCATTCAGGAAGAACAATTTGATCAAACAGCCATTTTCCTTATGGGATTTAATTCGCTGATAGATTTCACTGATACAAATTTATATATTCGACAAATGGCGAATAACTCATCTTCAGTTAATGAACTATTCACCAACCTTAGTGATCTGCTTGATGTTGAATTAGAACAAATACCCAAAGCTATTGTAGAAGGCAAATTAGTACTCGTATCAGCAAGCAATCGCAATGCCGTAGTGGAACCAATTTACCGCAACCTATGTCGAAGTATTGATCAGCCCAAGAATGAAAGCACCGTTTTTGGTCCTTTGGATGCCTTTGTTGAGAATCTTGATACTAACTTAGGGTTGCTTCGAAAGTGGTTGAGCACAGATCGTTTGTGTCATAGTTCTTATCAAGTTGGAGAACTTGGTAAGCGAAGGATTTCTATGCTGTACATTAAAGGAAAAGCTCCAAGTGCTCTTATTGAAAAAGTTGACCAGCAGTTAAAACAAATTGAAACAGATATTGATACAATTGATGACCTCAATAAGCATTTTGGACAACGTAAATTTAACCCTGTCAGCTATCTATTCTCAACTGAAATTCCGAATCAAGCTATCGATTCATTAAAAAAGAACAGAATTGTACTATTTCTAGACAATTATCCCTACGCGCTTGTTTTTCCTCATCTTTTTTTGGATATGTTGAGTACGGTAAACGACCGCAATTTCCCTTATGGCTTGTCATTAATGATTCGAATTCTAAGAGGACTAGGCGCCTTAGCTACACTGGTACTTCCCGCTTTATATGTTGCCTTAACTTCTGTTAATCCTGATGTCTTAAAAATCGATCTCGCCTTGTTTATCTCAGAAAGTAGAGAAGGTATTCCATTAACACCCATAATTGAAACCCTTACAATGGTCGTAATCGTCGATTTAATCATTGAAGCGATTGTGAGACTCCCGAAAAGCGTAGGTCCTGCGATTACTATGGTTGGAGGAATCATACTTGGCCAGGCGATGGTTGAAGCGAAATTAGTCAGTAATTTATTAGTTATCGTGATTACTGCGATGCTAATTGCAAGTTCAACCGTAGTTGGCGTGCAAAATTCCTTGTACATTCGTGCTTTAAAGTATCCCATTTTAGTTTTGGCATCTATATACGGAATTTTTGGTTTATTTGCTGGTTTAACTTTTGTTTGCATCTATTTGACGAGTTTAACGTCATGCGATATACCGTATGTGACATTTCGCATAGAAGGAAAGGGCGACACGAAGTGACTTCAAGGTTACAGCTTGGATTGGTTTTAATTATCATGCATATGGGATTCGGCTATTTGCAGTATCCTAGTCTCATATATAAGTTGACAAAAACCGGCCATTGGGGAGTGATTCTTTGTTACGGATTCTTACAACTGATCTTAATGATGATCTACAAGAAAGGGTTAGATTATTTTCCCAAAAAAGATATGATTGATATTTATTTGAAAATGGGCAGATGGGTTGCTTTCATTATTCTAATCCCCTATGTACTCAATGTGACTGCTCTGGCTGCGATGAGTTTTCGCCACCATGCGGAAGTCATTGGGGCGATTTTTTTAATTCGGACACCTATTTGGGCTATCATGTTTCTTCTCCTCTTCATTTCAACGTATACAGCTATAAAAGGTTTAGGTACCATATTACGTTCTTCCGTTTTCATTTTCTTCATCGTTAATGTTATGGTGATTTTTGTTATTTCTTCTTCGATTGTAAATTTTGATTATAGGAACGCTTTGCCGATTTTGCCGCCAAATCTTAATTTTGTAACGAATATAAATTTTCTCTATCTGATGGGATTCTCGTCTATATTTTTAGGATTTGTGCCTCCGGAAACCAATCTGACATTCGGCCAACTTTTTGGGGTATGGGCATATGTGGTTGGCTTCTATCTAGCTGTTGTATATATTCCGCTCTTTATTTTTGGGCAAGAAACAGTAGATACATTTCTATTCCCTGCCAAGGAAGCGGCGGATTCCGTTGATATGAATTGGTTTGTGTTTAACCAGCAAACCATGTTTTTCGGTCTGTCCATGGTCGGTTTCACAATTATTTTAAATGCCGTGCTACTGTGGATGATTGGTCAAGTCACCAAGAAATTGTTCAGTTGGAAAAGAAGCAGGGCTTCTTATTGGATTTGCGCCTTTTCCCTTATTGCATTAATATTCGCTATATCCGTTCCGAATATGGTCTGGGTTGATAAAATCGCTTTATGGAGTGCAGGTGCTAATGTTTTTTCTATCGTTGTTTTTCCAATTACCATTTTAATCTATGGTGTCTTAGCCGGTAGGGGTAGGTTGGGTTATGAAAAAAAATAATCTTTTTAAAAGTGTTGTTGTTCTTATGGCTTTAACACTTCTCTCCGGCTGTTGGGATATTAAAGAAATAGATAAGCGTGACATTCCTTTAATCATCGGGATTCACAAAGAAAACGATGACAACTACAAAGTGACCTTGTATATTCCAGTAACGGAAAAAGGCAGCAAATTGTCAAGGACAGTAACCCAAAATGGTGCAAACGTTTCAAGTGTTCTGGAACAACTAAAAACAAATTCGGAAGATGCCTTGTACTATAAACAAGTACGATTAATTATCATCCAAAGCAATTTGGCAGATGAAAAAGAAGATATAAGTGAAGTCATTAAGTTTTTAATGAAATCTAAGGAATTACCATCTATAGCGTTGCTAGCCATTACAGATGAAGATATCGAGAAAATGTTTTCATCTATTAATGATAAACTTGATGCTCATGCAACCTCTATCATTGACTATTTTTATAAAGGGACGGATTGGGCACCGGAAATCTCGACCACCCGCATTTGGGAAGTTTATCGGAGTTTGTTTTCATATACAAATGATATAGCCATACCGGTTGTAAATTCCGGAAAAGATACTTTATTAAGATTTGAAGGTTCCGCCGTATTGAAAAACGGGAGAATAATGGAACAAATTAGCCCAAGTGAAAATCAACTTGTTAATGCGTTACAGAAGAAACATGGTGAAGGAAAGGTTGAGAATCTGGGCTACGCGAGCATTATGATAAAAGAAAGCTCATTACAAATTAAACCGTCAAAGAAAACGGAAGAGCTTATGGTGACGAGCGATTTATCTTTAAAAATAGACGTTTTAGAAAAAAAAGCAGGGGTCACGAATGATCAAATACAAAGGGGACTTGAGAAACTGATCGAAAAGCGATTTTACGATTTGTTCGAACAAGCCCAAAAAATTAAAACGGATATTTACGGATTTGGCCAATATTTCCGTAATCAAATTCCTTATAATGACTTAATAAACTGGAGGGAAGACTATTATCCGAATTTAAAAGTAAATTTTCAGGTACATGTAAAAATGGAATGAGTGATAGCGGCAATCAATGAGATATGGTTGTTCAATCAACTCCGATCCCGAGCACAAAGTAAATAGTCACAGTCAAATCCCCCTAAATGGCAGTTTTTTCTTTATCTTCTTATTTAGCAAAAAATATTTTGCAACAATAGTTATCTGAGTATCGTCTAGATACTGTAAGTACTTAAACACTTAAACATTTAAGAGAGAAGGCAAATTATGAAGAGTTATAGTAAAAAAGCAGCGGCATATCCAATGTTAATTGCGAGTATGCTTATGTTCACGGCATGTACATCAACTGAAAAACCAGCTGCGAGCGCGGCTCCTCCAATAGCCAGCACTACACCTACATCTAGTCCATCAATTGAACCTACATCAACACCTTTAACTGCACCAAGCGCAACTCCGACATCAACACCTAGCGGCAGCGTAAATGTAAAACCAGTATCGTCAGAAACAACGACCGTTACTAAGCAAATTAAAGATATGCTTGAATTAGCAAAGGTAGGCAAGGTGGCTGGCATTGAGTTTGCTGCAGAAACAAAACTCATCGATGATGTGGAGAAAGCTTGGGGGAAAGCAGATAGCACAGAAGCGGTGGGAGTTGGTATATATGCGACTTACTCCAAGAAAAATGCCGTCATTGGCTTCAATAAGGGCGGTCAAATCATCGATATTCGTTCCAGTGATTCAAAGCTGCAAACACTAACTTTGAAACAAATTGAACAAGCGCTTGGAAAGCCTGCGGATACGAAGGTAAACGGGGATGACACGATTTATATTTACAAAGCATCCGATGTGTTTCAACTGAAATTTATTATTCCTAAATCAAGCGGAAAAGTAGATCACATTTCTGTATTTGATACCAAGCACTCTGTCAATAATATGGCTGGTTAAATAAAAAAATCAAAGGGGCTCGCCCCTTTGATTTTTTTTTTGAGCCATCGATATTCATTAAGCGCGTACGCGAACGACCTTTTCTACGATCAATTTATGACCCAAAATGCCGCCGACGCGGACGAGCCCAGTCGTTCTGCCTGAGATGATATGGCGGTGACCTTGTGCTATGGCTGTTTGGATCCGAAAGCGATGAAAATGGTTGATACCCGTGCCAATCGCAAGTCCGGTAATGCCCGAATACCGGTGACGGTGGCCATCCGCCATCGCAGTCGTTCCCGAAAAGGTATGACGGTGACTGCCATCGTCTCGAATAAACATGCCTGTAAAATTGTTGAAAGCATGGCGGTGGCCATCATTGACTGAAGTGTTGCCCGACATGCGGTGACGCAGCGCTTGCGAAATGTAGGCTTTTGAAATTTTCATTGGATTTATCCTTTCATTACGGAGATAGTATAGTTTACGTTTTAAACTCCGCATCGCCACGGCACAAATGATGAAAACAGTTTGGATTTTGCCGATACAAGGCACTCCCATACATTTGTAATGGGATTTTGGACATCATAAGATCAAAGTTTACCTATACATGAAGAAATCGGAAATAGAGGTGTCTTCCTTGATAAAGTTCAACAACGTTGTGAAAAAATACAAGGATGGTGCTACGGCGCTGAATGGGATCAATTTGGAAATAAAGGAGGGAGAGTTAGTCACCTTGATCGGACCGAGCGGATGCGGGAAAACAACGACGATGAAAATGATCAATCGTCTGGTTGAGCCCACCTCGGGCACTATCTTGGTTGACGGGCAAGACATTTCGAAGATAAATCCGATCGAGCTCCGTAGAAATATCGGGTATGTTATTCAACATATCGGCCTCTTTCCGCATATGAGAATCAAGGATAACGTTGAAATCGTACCGAGATTGAAGAAAATGGATAAGGGTGTCTATGAACGAAGAACTGACGAATTAATGGATATGGTCGGGCTCGACCCGAACTTTTACAAGAACCGTTATCCGGCGGAGTTAAGCGGGGGGCAGCAGCAAAGAATCGGCGTCATCCGCGCAATGGCTGCGGAGCCTTCCATTATTTTGATGGATGAGCCGTTCAGTGCGCTTGATCCGATCAGCAGAGAGCAGCTTCAAGATGAACTGATCCGGCTGCAGGAGGAAGTAAGGAAGACGATTGTCTTCGTCTCCCACGATATGGACGAGGCGCTGAAGATCGCTGACCGGATCGTACTTATGCAAAGCGGGGAGATCGTCCAGGCGGATACGCCAGAACGCCTCATCAGGCGCCCCCGTAACGATTTCGTCCGTACCTTTATCGGCGAAGAGCGCTTAAGCCACTCAGAGAAGCTGACAGTCGAAGACGTCATGCTGCCCAATCCCGTGACGGTCTATCTAACGAGAGGATTGGCATTTGCAGCGAAGCTGATGAGACAGCACCGCGTAAACGGGCTGCTTGTGATTGATAAGAACCGGGTTCTAAAAGGCATTGTCTCGAAAGAGATATTGGAGGAACAGTTTCTACAAGAGGATCTTATCCTTGAGGATATTATGAAATCCGAAACGCCCTCCGCTCCCCTCGGCACTGGCGTCGCAGAAGCCGTGGAGATCATGAAGCTGCACAGTATTAACAGCCTGCCGATCGTTAATGGACAAGGACAAGTTGCAGGGTTGGTCACGAATTCAAGTTTAATTAATGCTTTGTTGAAACAACTCTGATGCGGAGGTAGCTATGAATCTCTGGGAAGTATTTTTAAACCGAAAAGAAGATATCTTACGCGCCACGTTGGAACATATACAGATTTCTCTAATTGCTTTGATCATTGCGATCGTAATCTCGATTCCCACCGGTCTGTTATTGACCCGGTTGCCTAGATTGGCCGCACCTGTCATTGGGGTAGCCTCCCTGTTCCAGACGATCCCTAGCTTGGCCTTGTTAGGTTTCATGATTCCCTTACTCGGGATCGGTTTTACTCCGGCCATCGTAGCCTTGACGGTGTACGCTCTTTTGCCGATACTCAGGAACACATATACGGGAATTATGAATGTAGAAAAGCCTATCAAGGAAGCTGGAATCGGCATGGGCATGACGAGCATGCAGGTGATGTGGAAGGTGGAGCTGCCACTTGCACTTAACGTCATTATGGCCGGCATCCGAACAGCGACAGTCATGATTATTGGTGTCGCCACGCTCGCATCGCTGATTGGGGCTGGTGGATTAGGTGATTTGATTTTTCGCGGGATCTCCACTGTCAATTCAGAACTAATTTTGGCAGGCACGATTCCGGCCGCGCTTATGGCGCTACTGTTCGATTACTTCTTAGGCCGGATGGAGAAGGCATTGACTCCTCGCGGACTCCGGAAAAAAACACGGAGACCGAAGTTGATCAAAGGCTTGGAAATCGCGCTCGGCACGGTGTTGGTTTTGGCATTGGCAGCCGATTTAGTATCGCGTTTAGGGCAGTCAAACGGCGCTAGTACCGTAGTCGTAGGCGGCAAAAACTTCACGGAACAAGATATCCTGGTCCATATGATGGCTTCTCTGATTGAAGCGAAGACGGATTTAAAAGCAGTTCGCAAAACGTACTTAGGAGGCTCGGAAGTAACTCACAGCGCGCTTATTGGTGGCGATATCGATGTGTATCCGGAATACACCGGAACAGGATGGACGGCTGTGCTTAAGGAACAACCGATCGGTGGAAATCCCGAACTAACCTACCAAAAAGTAAAGGAAGCTTACGAGCAACAATTCAATGTCACTTGGCTGCAGCCATTCGGTTTCAATAACACGTATACGTTGGCAATGAGGAGCGACAAGGCTCAGCAGCTCGGCATCACTTCTTTCTCGGAATTATCGAAACAGGCGCCTAGTCTGGTTCTTGGAGCCACGCACGAGTTTCTGGAAAGGCCAGACGGGTACAAAGGCCTGCAAACTACATACCAATTAAACTTCAAGGAGACGAAGGGTCTGGATCCAGGCATTACTTATGCTGCCGTAAGAGACGGGAAGGTCGACGTGAATGACGCCTACTCCACAGACGGACGCATTCCCGCTTTTCATCTTTCGGTGCTCACAGACGACAAACAGTTTTTCCCACCCTATTATGCCGCTCCTATAATTCGCATGGACGCTTTAAAGGCTCATCCGGAGCTAGAGCAGACTCTTAATCTACTCGCCGGCAAACTCAATGAGAAAGTAATGTCCGAATTAAACGCCAAGGTGGATCTTGAAGGACTCCAGGCTCGGGATGTGGCGGAAACTTGGCTGAAATCTGCTGGACTACTGCAGTAAAGTGTCGAATGGCGACCTAGGAGCAGGTCTCCTCAATAAGAACGTGTGTCAAGAAATCAAAGAAAGAGTGTTCTCGAGGGACGGGGGTACTCTTTTTTTGTTATAATTATTCATATCCTATACTTCAAAGGAGGAATCATGGATGCAGGATTTAAAGTCATTTAATCCCCAAGCTTTATTTGGACATATATATCTAAATGCTCCGATTGGGATCGCTTTAATCTCTATGGACCGAAAGTGGATGCATGTTAACCCGGCAGTTTGCAGAATTTTTGGTTATTCCGAAGAAGAACTCATGAACTTTACACTAGAAGATCTCCGACATCCAGATGATAAAATTAGCACTAGGATTTTAATAGCAGAATTATTAGAAGGGCTCATTCCTTCATTTGAATTAGAAAATCGGTACTTTAGTAAAAATGGCAGTATCATTTGGACCTCCGTGCATGTTTCATTAGTTCGTGATGATCATGACGGGAAGCCCTTGTATTTTATTGCCCAATTTATCGATGTGACCAAGAACAAGCTAGCAGAGCTAAAGTTGCAGGAGAGTATCGAACGGTATACGTCTTTAAAGAAATACAACCACGATGCCATTATTTCTTTTGGTTTGGACGGCATTATTATGAATGGCAATATTGTGGTACAGCAGATGACCGGATATCTGATTGAAGAGTTAATCGGCAATGGAATGTCCAGATTAATTGGCGAGAACAATTCAACGAATTTGCTTTTGGCTTTAAACAATCATGCAGATATCGAAAAAGTTGAAAAAGACATCACGCTCATTCAACACAAGGATGGACATTCCGTTGAAGTGCTGGTAACGCTGGCTCCAATCATCATCCAGACTCAGACTATGGGCTTTTACATCATAGCGAAAGACATGACGGAACAAAAGAAGTTGATCATTGAGAAAGAAGCCGCTGAAAAGACGAATAAGGCTAAAAGCGAGTTTTTAGCTATGATGAGTCATGAAATCCGGACGCCTATGAACGGAGTTATCGGTATGACGGATGTGCTCTTAGAGACGAAATTGGATGAAGAGCAGATTGAATATGTACAAATTATTAAAAAGAGTGGCGACACGCTGCTCACGATTATCAACGATATTCTGGACTTCTCCAAAATTGAATCTGGCAAGACTGACTTATTGGAAGAACCTTTGAATGTGAGGATTATTTTATCAGAAACGATGTATATGGTGATGCCTAAGGCTCTTGAGAAAAATCTGGAGATCACGACATCCGTCTGTCCTAAGGTTCCTAATTGGGTTCATGGAGATATTACTAAGTTAAGACAAGTTCTGATGAATTTACTCAGCAATGCCATAAAGTTCACGCCTAATGGAGCGATTTCGATCAGCGTCGAAACGGTGTCGCAGGAACTGGATTCGGTGCGCCTTCAATTTGCAATCCGTGATACAGGTATCGGTGTACCCAAAGATCAGGTAGGTCATTTATTTGATCCCTTTTATCAAGTAGATCATTTTATGACTCGGAAAACAGAGGGTACAGGTTTAGGATTAGCTATTTGTAAAAAGCTTGTTGAGCTCATGGATGGTCAAATCTGGCATGAAGCTTCCAAGGATCAGACTGGATCAACGTTCTTGTTCACAGCCAACTTTCGGGTCCCATTGAATCATTCAGACTCATTGCAATATGACTTGAGGAGCGAAGAAGATGACATTGCCGAAAATTCAACGGAACAATCCTTAAAAATTCTAATAGCAGAAGACAATGAAGTGAATCAACATGTGTTAAAGAAAATGTTAGAGAAGCTCGGACACAAAGCGACCCTAGTACATAATGGAGAAGAAGCCGTAGAAGCTGTCAAGCGTTATCCTTACGATATTATCTTTATGGATATTCAAATGCCTTGGATGGATGGATTAACGGCAACGAAGTTAATCCATGAACAGAATAAAGGTAAGAAAAGACCGTGTATTGTGGCAGTGACAGCTAATGCAATTAAAGGCGATAGTGAGAAATATCTATCTGAAGGTATGGATGCTTACATCAGCAAGCCGATCAGCATCAGCGCGATATCAAATATCATTGAAAGATTTGAAAAAGCGCGAAAGTGTACGCCATACAGGTAAATGGATCTGGTTAATACGTCCAAGCAATTGAACTAATAGGTTCGTACTCTATAAAGTCGTTACAACTTTTCACAAGAGGAGGATCTCTTTATGGGTTACGGAGCTTTGACATCTACTGGAAACTGTGGTGGAGGGTATACTTCGTCTGCAATCATCCTTGTTCTTTTCATCTTACTGGTTATCATTCTAACTTCAGTCAGCTTGTAAGGTCTTACAACTTATTGCATTTGTATGATTAAGAGGAGGATATGAACTATGGGGTATACAGCAGGTAGTACGAGCGCAGCTGCAATTTTGGTTCTTTTCATTTTATTGGTTATTGTTACGATGACATTTGTATGGTAATTGGCAAAAATGGAGCAAAACAAAAGCCCGAGGGTAAGTACCCTCAGGCTTTTTTGCCTTTTAACTTATAGCATGGTATTAATTTTTCTTTTTATCTTTTCTGCTACTTTGATTTGGTTTGTTGTCATCTTGTTGTTTAACATGCTTTTCTTGTTGGTTGTTTTGAGTATTTGTCATGCAGGATCCCACCCCTCAGAGTAATTTTGAACAACAATATTCTGCCTATCTTTGGAGTGAATTAATCATCCATTTAATGCCAAATTCGGCTGTCTATACACCTGCAAGCTTCTTACGGTCAGGCGTAAGCGGAGGCTCTTCTAAAGTATGCTTATCTGTTGGTAGAGACTCTCAGCTTTTGCTGTGGGTCTCTTAACTATGAGGAAGATAGGAACGAGATCAGAGAAATTCCACTAGTTTCCACCTGCAAGTGATGGATGCGTACATGGCTGTTTGAAAATAAAATGTATTATTTAGTATTTTTTTGGAGGTGGCTTATGTCAAACAAAGATAAGAACAAAGAAAAAAATAAAGATAGATGTTGCTCCTGTCCTCCAGGACCCGCGGGACCTCGAGGGCCTCGAGGACCAGCAGGACCACAAGGTCCCCCTGGTTGGTCGTTTACTCCTGGTTGTAATACGCAATCTATAGGTCCGTGTTCATTGGCTGAGGGTTCTTGCACGAAATCTATTGGTTTCGCTTCTCATGCTGAGGGATATAAAACAGTTGCGAATGGCGTAGCTTCGCACACAGAGGGGACGAAAACAAATACAACGCTAACTGGCTTATATGCGCATGCGGAAGGTGAAGGGAATACAGCGAGCGGAAGGGCCGCGCATGTTGAAGGAGGGGGCGTGGATTCTGTTGGCAGACCTTTCCCTAATCTAGCTAGCGGAAATTCTTCCCATGCCGAAGGTCTTGGAACTATAGCAAGTGGTCTGGCTGCACACGCGGAAGGTGTAGTTGTCACTGCAAGCGGGGATGGTTCCCATGCTGAAGGTGTGGAGTCAATTGCAAGTGGTTTCGCAGGTCATGCGGAAGGACAAATTGCAAGAGCAATTGGCGACGCTTCCCATGCGGAAGGGTTTAATACAACAGCCAGCGGATTAGCTTCGCATGCGGAAGGACGGTTGACTACGGCCAGTGGAAGGATATCGCATGCAGAAGGGTTTACCACAACAGCGAGTGGAATTGCCTCACATGCTGAAGGTCAAGGCACAACAGCGAGTGGAGTGGCTTCCCATGCCGAAGGAGAAGGAACTACTGCAAGTGGAGAGGCTTCGCATGCAGAAGGAAGTTCTTCGATCGCGAGCGGTGTTGCGTCACATGCCGAAGGAAATGGCACGCAAGCAAGTGGACCTGTCTCGCATGCAGAAGGTGCCGGTACGATCGCAAGCGGGCTAAATTCCCATGCAGAGGGGATTTTAACAACGGCCAGCGGAACTGGTTCCCATGCAGAAGGGATTCAGACAAGTACCAATGGACATGTAGGTGCCCATATTATGGGAACAACCGGAAAAGCGGACACCGATTTCTCCTGGTTTTTAGCCAATGGTCTCAATAATGATGGTACAGGAAACAATCTGGCGGCAAAAATCATTGGTTCAGGCACTAATAATGGGAAGGGTTTTGCGGATGTCGGTTGGTTTGGAGGCGGCGCAGACTTCGCAGAGATGTTTGAAACCATTGATGGCCAGCCTATAGATGCCGGTTACATGGTGACTTTGGATGGAGATGGTGATCGAATACGAAAAGCGAAATCGAATGATGATTATCTGTTGGGTATAACGAGTGCAAACCCTTCTTTCTTGGCCAATAGCGGGGAATTGAGATGGAAGGACAAATTTAAGACGGATGAATGGGGCAGGGTGCTGCTGCAGGATGTTCTCATACCTGCAGTGATCGATCAAGAAGGGAGAATAATCGTTCCCGAACGGAGGGAATCCCGTCCAATTATTAATCCCGAGTATGATTCTGCGCAAGATTACGCGGCAAGGTCGAAGAGGCTGGAATGGGTCGCTGTAGGTCTATTAGGCCAAATTCTTGTTCGAGACGACGGGACATGCCATCCTAAGGGATTTTGTAAGCCTAATGATCAAGGGATTGCTACCACTTCAAACACAGGATATCGGGTTATGAAACGTACAGGGCCGAATCAGATATTGGTTTTGGTTCAACCTGTTCAGTTGGGTGAAGTGTGATGATTTTTCAAAATGGATTTAAAGATTCCTAAGCTGTGGACAAGGTGCTGCAGCTTTTTTGATTTATTTATATGTAATTTTCATATTTGATTTGCAACCAGTGCTCGTGTGGCAGTGAAAGTCGGCCGAGAGCGCGTAAAAGACCGTCTCAACGCGTCAAAAGTAGCTAGATTTGGCTGAGAGCGCTGATTAGGCCGTCTCGGTGGAAAGAAAGTGCCCATGTGGCAGTAAAAGGAAGCTGAGAGTGCGCAAAAGACCGTCTCACCGTGTGAAAAGCAGCAGGATGTTAGTTGAGAGTGTCGTTTAGGCCGTCTCGGGAGTAGAAAAGGTCGTGTGGCCATCGTGATGCAGGACATGATCAGCCAGATGCAGTCGATTCACATCGCCGTTAACGAATCGTCGGAGAGCGTCCAACAGTTGCAGGAAAAGACGGCTTGCATTGAGCAAGTCACGGCAACGGCCGAACAGATTTCCAAGATGGCCTTCGAGTTCAGAACGACCATGCAAAAGTTCTGATATGAATAAGAATCAGGAAAAATACCCCAGAGCATCTTAATAATCTAGAAGACGTCCATGATCATGCCATTGACCATAAATTTCGTTTTCTCTCGTGTTTGCTATGAATTTGTCTAACCTGCTCTTAAATAGCTCTGGCTGATTCTTATTGCTTTGTATCGTGTCGATCCGAACTCTTTTATATAGATCAGGAAATGACATGAAATTATCATATGTTTGCTGTTCCTCTTGTAGTTTTTGTTCTATAACTCTATCTATTCTAAAAGAATTGTAGTCCATATCAGGAAGAACCATTCTTCCTTCGTCACTCATTAACCCCAACTTTTCGAGGCGGCGGACTCGTTCTTTGTTTAATTCAGTCCATGAGCTTTTTTTGCTTCTAGGAGATAGTCTTTGAGCCATCTCAGTTTCAGATATTTTCTTTTTGACGCCATCGATCCATCCAAAGCACAAAGCTTCCTCGACCGCGTCCAAATATAACAACGTATCAGGGAGTGAAGTCATACTAACCAAGACCCAGCAAGATTTCTTAGTCTTAGAATTATCTTGAAGCCAAATCCTCAAATTTTTTCTCGATTTTGCTGGAATTAGATTTTCAATTTCCATCATTGAAATAGTGCCTCCATAGTAAAACCTCTTTTTAGTTATAAATGTAGTATAATTCATAAAAGCTGACAGCAGTATGTCATCATTTATGATTGATGGAGATATATTCTAAAAAATGTACACTACGATGAGAGATATATTCCGATGGGTTTTATAACGATTACGAAGGAGCTTGCATAAGGCAACTCCTGTTTTGGTTTATTAAGTAATCATGCGACGAAAGAAATTTTCATATAGTAGGTGATGAAAGACTAATTTTATCAGTAGATAGTAAGGAGGACTGTATTTGAGAAACATACTTAACTTACTGGTTACGCTTCTTGTTTTTTGGTGTGGGAGCCATTACTTCAATTCGTATATATCCATATCAGATACAAAAACATTGATACTTGCAACAGTGCTTATGTTTGTTATCAGTTTGATTTACGGTTTATTATTAGCAGTTTCAATGATTTCCATCGTCATTGGAATTGGTTGTTTAACTACTCCGCTGTTAATTGCAGCTTCACTTGTACTGACACCAATAAAGTTATGGCTGCTTGATAAGTATTTACCGGGATTTGAAATTCATGGATTTTGGACATATGTGATTCTTACCATTATCCTGAGTATTTTTACTGTAAAAGTAACAGGCAAAAAGGTATGAAGCGTTAAGTGTCTAGCAGGCTGAATAACGTGGTTAACCTAAAATATGATAAGAATATCAGTAAAAAGAAGCAAAGCAGAGTACTCTCTGCCTTGCTTTTTTTGTTTTATTCCTTCAGTCTTTCCAGCTCAGAAGGGGAAGGAGCCTGCCCAGCTGCGGTTCCTCATTTTGTTCATTCAAGTAGCTGGCTTAACGAGCAGGAAACTGACGAATGATATTGAATTAACTCCAGAAGGACAAAGAAAAAGCATAAATGAAAATTAGAAATAAAGGGAGCAGAAAAGGGGAGTGTATATGATCAAAAAAAATATTGTACTAACAGGTTTTGGCACCGTAGGCAGAGAATTTATTCGTCTTCTAAGAGAGAAATCAGAAATTATTAAAGAAAAATACAATCTTGACTTAAGGTTAGTAGCGTTAGGAGGACGGGATGGTTTTATTAGTTCGGAGGAAGGGTTGAACATCCATGTGCTGTCTGAGGCCGAGCTAGGCTCCAGATCGTTATCGGATTATGCTCAGAATTTTGGCATACCGCTAACGAACAGTTATGTTAATGCGGATGTATTGGTAGAAGCTACTCCTACGGATGTAGAAAGTGGCGAGCCGGGGCTTACCAACATTTTAACAGCATTCAGTAAACGAATAGATGTTGTAGCCATTTCCAAAGGTGCGCTTGTTGCACGTTATGATACCGTTTTCGAGGTGGCAAAAGCCAACAATGTAAGGATTAAATATAGTGCAGCAACTGCAGCAGCATTACCAACAAAGGATATTGGTGAGATTAGTTTAGCAGGAAGCGAAATTGTTGGAATTGAAGGGATCCTTAACGGGACGACAAATTATATTTTAAGCCGTATGCATGAAGAAGGACTTTCTTTTGAAGAGGCATTACGGTCTGCTCAGCAGAAAGGCGTAGCGGAAACAAATTCGGATTTGGATGTAAAAGGGATAGATAGCGCTTGTAAAATTCTTTTATTATCTAATGATTTACTTGGTACTCGTTACTCACTTGAGGATCTGTCGATACAGGGGATTGACCGTATTACAAAAGAGCAAATAGCCGAATCTAAACGGAGGGGGACGAAATTTAAGCTCCTTGCCAAAGCATATAAACAGGATGGGAAAGTCCAAATCATCATCGCTCCTACAGAAATCGGCCCTGGGCATATGTTGTCAGCTGTTGACGGCACTAATAAAGGTATCATTTTTCATACGGATTCAATGGGGGCTGTTTGTACGATCGGAGGTTCATCCAGTCCTAGAGGGGCGGCTGCAGCTGCATTGAAGGATGTAATAAATTTGTATCGACCAAATATCTGATGATGTTGTTTTAAAAAACATAGTGAAGTTTAAGTAAGTTTTATCGGTTAAATTTACAAGAACATTCAAATACTTGCTTTTTATGGAGGCAAACATGAAGCTACTGGCATACTTTACCCGTACCATATTAGTGCTCGCAACGCTCGGCGCGATACTGCTGCTCGCAGTCGCTTTTCTTTTCAACGATACCGGAGAGTCAGCTATTAGACTGCTTTCGATTTGGGGAGGATATGCGCTTATCGGAATCATCCTAATCATCGTGAACGAGTATTTGCTACGAATTGCAATCGCAAATCGTTCGTTCCGGAGGGGTTACGGCATTTTTTGGGCCTGCGTCACGGTCGTAGGCGGATTAGCTTGGGCGGTATCCGCCTACTTTTGAAAGAGAGCAAGCATGGTAAGATTTCTGCTTAATGGATACTCCGAAGGGAACGATGAAGGTGGATGCTAATCTTTATGTAAGTATCGGTGTCAAGCTCACAGTTGCTTTGATCGGTCTTTTGATCATGACCAGACTGCTGGGAAAAAAAGAGATCTCCCAATTGACCGCCTTTGATTTCGTTTCCTCTTTAATGCTCAGCGAGTTGGTCGGCAATACGATTTATGATGATGAAATTCATCTTAGCCATCTACTTTTCGCTCTGATTATCTGGACACTTCTAGCGCTTGGGTTGGAAAAGTTTATCGCACTATTCCCCAGATTGTCCCGCTATGCCGCGGGAACGCCCGATTTGATTATTCGGGAAGGCGTGGTCGATTTCAAGGCGATGAAGCGCAATAATCTCGATTTCGCCCAATTGGGCATGCTGCTTCGGGAAAATAATATTTTCTCGCTGCGCGAAGTGGCTTATGCCTTGTTCGAGACGAACGGCAGCATCAGCGTGCTGCGCCAGAAGGACCCGGAAGAGATCAGCGGCAATGCCAAAGACCTGCAGGGCAGCGTCAGCCTTCCCGCATATATCATTGAAAACGGGAGCATCAATGAAGATACATTGAAGCGCTTCGGGCGAGACAGGATTTGGGTGGAGCAGCTTCTGCAGCTTAGCGGAATTCCGCATCATGAGCATGTGCTTTTCGCGGAATGGTCAGATTCGAGCGGCCTGTATTATCAGCTTAAGGAAGTAAAGAAAGCAAATGGTTAATTTAATCGGAAGTAAATTCCATTGTAGACAGTAGCTATTTTCTGAAAGGTTTGGTATACATGCTGCATGGACTGTTATATGGGTGATTGGGCTTGTTGTAGTATCAATTTACAGTTTTAGGGTAAGTCACTTGTACAAGAGATTCCGAAATAGAAACCCACTTAAATACTTCTGATATCGCCATACTATTAAACTCGGTTATGAAACAACTTGGTTTTGAGAATCAATATGACAATAAGAAGTATAAACTATGGAAAAAGACAGGGAATTTCATAGATATAGTGATGAAAATTACCTGGTGGAAGTAAGTATGAACAATCACAAGCTTTTTAGAATGGGCATCATTATATGAGGAGAATTTATGCTCACATGGGTGAAAGAAATTTCTATAGAAGAGTTATTCGATCGTGACGTTGAAAACTCAATGTTGGTTCATAGGCCATTTAAAATCGAAAAATTGAACAGTGATAAGTCAATTAGTAATATGACTGTTTTTGCTCAATTTCTTAATGCATCCAGTGTTCTACTACCAGGCAATACATCCGTTCAGCTTAATGTGGTAAACGAAGAGGTCCATAATTTGATTCTGAAGGAACTAGTTCCCCACTATGAGGTTGTAAAAGCTGTTTTCTTTGAAAATTGCTTAGAAACAATCATTATGGAGCAATTAAAAAATGATTCAGAAGAGATGTTTAGATCTATGGAGCAAAGAGGCGAACTGTCTCCTTTAATAAAAGACTTTTATCGAAGTAGCGATAGAAACTTACTTGGGCCTCATAAGATGAGTAGAACATGCAGGTATTTTATTGTGTTGCCTGATAAATTAGAGCCTACGAAATTAATTGGAACAGATTCACTACTCCATTGGGTCGAAGAAGGATATGTACAACGGAATGAACGACTGGCTTTATCGCCAACTGGATGGGTATTTCAAGATGATTTAAGAAACTCAATTGCTGTTCGCTTCTTTGCTTCCTTCAGCTGTAGGTTGTGCCTAGTCGTCGATGCTGATGACATGAAAGTTATTGGTCTTGATATTTTAAAGTAGTGCTTTATTAACATAAGCAATAGTTTAAAAAATGAAAGGGTAGCTCATTTTGAGCTACCAGGCCTTGCTAGGGTCCGGATATATAGGTGATTAATAATTTTAATTGAAAAACGGCATTGAACAGTATTGGGGTGAATTGTTCGGCATATTTGGTCCCATAATTGAGAAATATGGAAAGGAAGCGAGCGGATTGCTCGCCGAGATTGAGCAGTATGCCAAGTTTCCATTCAGTTGATCTATTATTATGATAGAAACTAACGTATTGAACTTGAATCGATAAAGTCCGATAATTAGGTTAACAATTAATGAGGGGGGAAGTTGCCCATGACGAATCTTGTCGCTAATATAAAGATTCCCGATAGTAAACTAGCCGTTGAAGCTGCTGAATTATTGCGTGAGCATAGTGACGACCTTCTGTGGAACCACTCGAACCGGGTATTTCTTTTTGCATCTATGAAGGGTAACTTGAATCAAGTGAAATACGATGCAGAATTGCTTTATATCAGTTCGCTTTTCCACGATATCGGTCTTACTCCCGCATTCCGAAGCACGGACAAACGCTTTGAGGTCGATGGGGCTAATGCTGCCCGTGATTTTCTTAAAAGTCGCGGTGTCCCGGAAGATTCCATTCGGCTTGTATGGGATGCTGTTGCCCTGCATACAACCATCGGAATCGTCGAATATAAGGAAACTGAAGTGGCGCTTATGAATTTTGGCGTCGGTTATGATGTGGTCGGGAAGAACTTCGATCTCCTTTCAGCAGAAGCACGGCAGCTAGTCGTCGAGGCTTTTCCTCGCAACCGCTTCAAACACAACATCTTACATGCCTTCTTGGAAGGCTTCAAACATAAACCGGAAACGACATACGGCACGATTAACGCTGATGTGTGCGAGCTGCTTCTTCCGGGATATAAACGCCCTAACTTTTGCCATCATGTCCTAAATTCCAAATGGGATGAGTAAGAGTAGGATCTGATGATTAGAAATCAATCGTCCCGCCTGTTGGTGGGATTTTTTGCATATAATTTTTTTCTAACATATCCCATAGCTGCTCGGAAACGGTCTGCGGAGACAGGGGCATATTGTTTTTAATCCACCATTCCACGACGCCCACGTATGCAGATAACATAAATTGAACGGCAACCTCTTTATTGCCTTCCTCGTAATTCCCACTTATTTTCAATCGTTCAATCATTCCGTTTTTGACTAGAAGAATTAATTGCTCCCGAAAACAAGGTGTACCCTTGTTGGTTAAGACTGTGAAATAAAATGAAAAATGCGCTTCAAAATAATGAAACATCGACAGAAGAGAATGTTCAAGATCCAATTTCTCTTCTGGAGGCATTGAGAGAATGCAAAATTTCAACATATTGCTCAAATGATCTTTTATTGCTTTGTCGAGCAAATCATACTTGTCCGAATAATGAAGATATACTGTGCCCCTATGAATATTGGCTCTATTCGAAATGTCGTTGATCGTAATCGTATCAAAGTCTTTCTCAGACATCAATTCAATCAGAGCTTGATTAATTGCTTCCCTCGTCTTGACTGTTCTCCTGTCTACTTTAGACACCGCGTCATGATCTCCCCTCAGCTTAAGATTCTGAACAGATTTGAACAATGCGTCGATTACATGACATAAATCACTTTTTTGACGATTGAGATATCGAGTGGTTTCTATATAATTTAAATCAATACATGTGAGTTAATCAACACTTGTCGTCAAATTAATTAAATGATTCACATGTCCAGCTATTTAAATGAACAGAAGAGAGGCGGAGAGATCATGAAAATCGAGGTTTGGTCGGATGTCATGTGCCCGTTGTGCTATATTGGTAAAACGAATTTGGATACAGCTCTAGAACAATTTGGTCAAAAGGGTCAAGTAGAAGTCATCTACAGACCATTCCAGCTATTCCCCAATGCTCCAAGCAATACCGGCAAAAATTATTATGAATGGACCGCCGAGGTTCATGGCGGCGGAATGTCTCCCGACTATGTAAAAGAAGGAAATAAAGCGGTGGTCCAGATGGGCAAAAATATCGGTCTCACTTATAATCTTGACACATTGATTCCATCCAATACGACAGATGCTCTTCGCGTAGGTGTTTTTGCGCAGGAACAGGGCAAATCAGCGGATTGGATGGCTGCGGTATATAAGGCCTACTTTACCGATGCGATGGATATTGGCGATCATGCGACACTTGCCAAGCTTGCTGGCGAGAGCGGTCTTGATACTAGTGAAGTACTAGCCATGCTGTCTAGTAATCGTTACAAGGATACGGTCGAGAAGGAGCGCCAGAATGGGTCCAGGAGGGGAATCACTGGAACGCCGTTCTATATATTTAATGATAAGTATGCCGTTTCCGGGGTAAGGGGAAGCGATGCGTTCCTCGAAGCAATTGAACAAGTCTGGAGAGAAGAACATCCTTTGCAGATGATTGAGAATGTGTCAATTGGCGATTCACAGGGCGGTATTTGCGGGGAAGACGGCGTGTGCAAGATTTAATTGATCTGAGCTAAATAGATAGCAAAAAGACCTGGCCATTACTTCCATTAGCCAGGTCTTTTTGTGCAACAAGCGGATAGAGGGAGCAAGCAATACCCGATTATCCATTAACGATTGTACCGCCGTTCACATGGAGCACCTGACCGGCCATATATGACGAATCTTCGCTGGCTAGGAAAACGTAGCTCGCGGCAAGTTCGCTTGGTTGACCAGCGCGTTTCATCGGAGTTTGTGAACCAAAGGCAGCAACCTCCTGCTCTGTAAACGTAGAAGGAATGAGCGGTGTCCAGATTGGACCCGGCGCTACTGCGTTAACACGTATACCTTTGGCATTTAACTGAAGCGATAGTGAGCGGGTGAACGCCACGATAGCTCCTTTCGTGGCCGAATAATCAAGCAGCTGCTCATGCCCGTGATAAGCCGTGACCGAAGCCGTGTTGATGATGGCGCTGCCGGCTTTCAAATGCTTGATGGCTGCTTTCGTTAAGTAAAAAAAAGAGAAGATGTTCGTTCGAAATGTTCTCTCCAGCTGCTCGCTTGTAATATCCTCAATCCTTTCCTGCGGGTGCTGCTCGGCGGCATTGTTCACGAGAATATCGAGCTTGCCGAATTTTTGCACCGCTTGATTAATCAGTTGCCGGCAGAAGCCTTCGTCGCCGATATCGCCTGCGATATGCAGGCATTTACGACCTGATTTCTCGACGTGACGCTTGGTTTCCTCTGCGTCTCCATGCTCATTCAGGTAGACAAGCACGACGTCAGCGCCTTCCTTTGCATAGGCGAGCGCAATGGCGCGACCGATGCCGCTGTCGCCTCCGGTGATTAGTGCGACTTTGTCCTTCAGCTTGCCTGCCGCCTTATAAGCGGTATTGTCAAACTCGGGCTGCGGGTTCATTTGCGATTCGATGCCTGGTTGCTGATTTTGATGCTGGGGAGGAATTAAATTTTTCGGCGTTGTTGTTGCCATGTTTAAGGGCTCCTTCCATGCTAAATAAATTTTAGTGAGGATCGTGCAAGGTCGGCAAATCATACTTCTGTGATACCCATACATGGTCTTATAACCAAGTTTTTCATATAACGAAACAGCAGCTTATTGGCTGCAATGACCTGCAAATACTTACAAGGAAAGGCTCAATAGCTTATGAGGATGCTGAAAGATTTACAGGGTTTATTTCACGATCTCCGCATAATAAACGTAATTCGGATGGAACTTAATGATAGATCGGCACATTGATTTCCAAAAGGAGCGTTACTTCATGAAGCTCAGCACAACTTTTTTTCGTTCAGCAATGATTATAACACTGACTGTAGGATTGACTTCTTGCATTCCGATTACCAAAGAAGCTGACGGAAAGGCGGACGCAGCCCCTCAAGAATCGACAACAGACAAGAGCGCCATTCGTCCGTTTCACGTACATTTTCCGGAAAGTGAACTTGTTGAATTACGCAGGCGCATACTTGCGACAAGATGGCCTGATAAGGAAACAGTCTCGGATCAAACACAAGGCGTGCCGCTGGCCACTATGCAGAAACTTGCGGATTATTGGGCAAATGATTATAACTGGTTCAAGATCCAGGAGAAATTGAATACTTTACCGATGTTCATCACCAATATCGATGGGGAGGACATCCAGTTCATTCACGTTCGTTCCAAGCATAAAGATGCTTTACCGATCATTCTTATGCACGGCTGGCCAGGTTCGATAATCGAGATGCTGAAAGTTATTGATCCACTTACGAATCCTACAGCCTATGGCGGAAAGGCATCGGACGCATTCGATGTCGTTATTCCTTCAATGCCTGGCCACGGCTTCTCAAGTAAGCCGACTGCAACCGGATGGGGTCCTGACCGAATCGCAAAAGCATACGGAGAACTTATGAATCGATTGGGATACACGAATTATGTGGCGCAAGGCGGCGATTGGGGGGCTATGATCGCTGATTTGATGGGAGTACAGAAGCCGCAGGGACTGATTGGTATTCATACTAATATGCCTGGTGCAGTTCCTGCCGAAATTCAAAAGGCGCTTCAGGACGGTAAAGGATGTCCCCCAGGTCTTTCTGGTGATGAGAAGCGCGCATGTGAGCAATTAGCATTTTTCAACACGCAGCTTGCCTATTCGCAGATAATGGGTTCACGTCCACAGACGTTGACCGGACTAGCAGATTCGCCTGTCGGCTTAGCGGCCTTCATGCTTGACCATGATGCGAAGAGTTTGGAACTCATTGCAAATGCGTTTGACGGAAAGCCAGAAGGTCTTTCGCGAGACGATATTCTTAACAATATTACACTTTATTGGCTGACAAACACGCCTATTTCATCAGCGCGCCTCTATTGGGAGAACAAATATCCTTTCTTCAGCATCAAAGGCGTCACGTTGCCGGTTGCCGTAAGCGCCTTTCCTGACGAGCTTTATCAAGCGCCGAAGAGCTGGGTGGAGAAAGCATATCCTAACCTTATCTATTACAACAGACTACCTAAAGGTGGTCACTTCGCAGCATGGGAACAGCCCAAGCTATTCGTGGACGAGCTTCGCAAGGCATTTAAGCCACTGAGATAATTAGCTTTCAAAAAATGCCGCATATTATGCGGCATTTTTTATTTATGGCAAGAACCTGATACCATTCGCGACTGTTTACAAGAACTTTGGTAAATTCCAAATACGTAAGAACGTGGATTCGATGTACAGGTATGTTAAAATAGTCATATCGGACAAGCTTATTCGGAGACCGATAGAATTAACGCGATTGGAGGAAAGTAAATGCAGCTTATCGACAAAACGAAAATCCAGCAGTTTATCGATATCCTTATCGATCAGGATTTATATATCCATCTTGAGATGACTACGGGTGCTTACGCCGCGCATCTGGATCGTACGAAACATCCGGCCGCGACCTTTATTTCGAATGCCGTCATTCGTTATTCCCACGGATCGATTTCCGGGGACGGACCTTATCGCGTCGGCTTGAAAACGGAGCAAGGCTGGGTTTATTCCGAGGGGCTTACCCACTATGAAGAAACGGATTCCGAAAAGCTTATCCTAGCAGGTCATGATTCGGCGGGAAAACTCGTCGTGGCATTGCAATTGAGCAGGGAACCGTTCTAAGGTAAAGGGGGATTCGAATAAATATGGAACGACACATCTTAGTTGTACTTCCGCATCCAGACGACGAAGCGTTCAGTGCATCAGGTACGCTTGCTATGCATCTCGGTCAAGGATCGGAAGTTACTTACGCTTGTTTAACTTTAGGTGAAATGGGCCGTAACATGGGCATACCGCCATTCGCCAACCGGGTCACTTTACCTGTCATACGCAAGCAGGAACTGGAAGCTTCATGCCGTGCCATCGGCATCCGGGATATCAGAATGCTCGGATTTCACGATAAAATGATCGAATTCGAGGACAAGGCGGAGTTGGACGGAAGTATCGAAGCGCTCATTAAAGAGCTGAATCCTTCGTTGGTCATAACTTTCCATCCGACGCTAAGCGTTCATCCCGATCACAACGCATGCGGGGCGGCGGTAATCCGGACAATCGTCAGAATGCCTGCCGATCGAAGGCCGACCGTGCATGGCATGGCATTCGCCAACAATCACGAACAAGAGATCGGTAAGCCCGATATTGTTAACGACGTTAAAGGTTTCTTGAAACAGAAGATGGCGTCTATTCAAGCCCATAAATCCCAGTTTCAAGCCGCCGAATTGTTAGGCAACAAGAAATTATCAGATCCGGAAATCCAGGCGCGTTTCGGAACAGAGCGATTCTGGACTTATCGATTCGAATAAAACAATTATTCATGAACAGCCATCCTTATTGCGGGATGGCTGTTTTTATCATTCCGATCAGTTATATATAATGGTCATTTAGCAATAGCTATACCACCTGATCCCTCCGACTACCGCAGTCTCTTCGGAAACTCCCTTTTTTATTACCGAGTCATCAGGATATCATCAGTCATTAATGAATGAATTAATTGCTATAATTATTATGAAATATCTGAATTTGAACGAAAGATGGAAAGGTTGGTTTAGTCATGTATCACAATGCTCCTTTGGATTATGCATATCCTAAACAACTCCGATACCGGAAAAATATAACAATTGGGAGTTAATAGTAAATTAGATTCATTAATAAGGAGGACAACGCTATGGTTCCAAAACATATAGTTTCCGCGGCAGCGATTGTAATCAATGAGCATAACGAAATACTATTGATAAAAGGACCCAAAAGAGGATGGGAAATGCCTGGAGGGCAGGTTGAAGAAGGTGAATCACTGAAAGATGCAGCAATAAGAGAAACCAAGGAAGAGAGCGGTATAGATATAGAAGTGACAAAGTTTTGTGGTGTTTTTCAAAATGTCGGCGCTTGCATATGTAACACTTTATTTCTTGGCAGGCCTGTCGGAGGAGAATTAACAACTACCCCTGAGTCTTTAGATGTAGGATTTTTTCCAATCGAAACAGCATTGGAGATGGTTAATTGGAAGAATTTCAAGCAAAGAATTGAGTTATGCTTGAATAAAGAAAATCATCCTTTTTATGTTGAATTTTCTATTCCTCTTAAGGATTGCTAGAGCACACCATGGCAAAGGCCAATTGCTAGCCTAGAGGGCATATTTCCAAATAAACCAACATAAAAGAGCAGACACCCAAGAAATGAAACCAAATATCATGACGATCTTATTCTCGCTCCAGCCATACTTCAAACTGAAATGATAATGAATCGGTGCCATTTTAAATAGTCGTAATTTCGTGCGTTTATAGTACCAAACTTGTATGATAACCGAGAATTGCTCAACTAGATAAACTGAAAACAGGACGGGAATTAATATCTCTACCTTCTCAATTATCGCTAGGATGGAGAGTGAACCTCCAATGGCAAGCGATCCGGTATCGCCCATAAATGCTTTGGCAGGGTAAATATTATAGAATAATAATCCAAGCAGGCAGCTAATCATTACGAGGGAAAATATTTGTACTTCCTGTTTACTCGAGATTAGAAAGAAGAAAAAGTAAGTCGGAATTGCAACGTTAATCAATAGCCCGTCTAAACCGTCTGTAAAGTTGATAGCATTAGCTGATCCAACCACAAAAAATAACATAATAACTATGTATGCGTATACGGGCAAGTGAAGCTGAAAACCATTGATCAAAGATATATCGCTCGTCAGTTTAAATGAATAGAACAAAACGATTAGCAGAATTCCGGTAAATGCAAATTGAAACACTAATTTGGTCCGTCCCGAAATGCCAGATGGATCTTGCTGCGCTGCCTTTTTGAAATCATCCATAAAACCAACTGAGCTGAATAAGAGAAAGGAAACACACAAAAAAATCATCATGGGTGCAGGGTGGAATTGCAAGGACGTTGCCACACCGATAAGTAAAATGAGGCCAGCCATTAGCGGCGTCCCCTGCTTAGCTTGATGGTCGGGGGGGAGCTGGGAGCGAATTGGTTGAATAAGATTCAGGGTGCGCAAGACCCATATGAGTAGTGGTGTAAATAACGCTACAAGCAAAAAAGAAAGGCCAGATATTCCTAATATCCCAAGCATAGTGAATCCCCTTTCCCTTGTCCGAAATGAAAAATCCTTAAACATTCGGTTATCCCTCTAAAGCAACTTTACAGAAAGTGTTAAGGCTAATAAAGAGAAGGTTTGGATTGGATTTTTTCATATTTTATGTGAGTCAAGGAGGAACTAGTCTTATTATCTATTGGCACGAACGTGGTGTGAAGGAATATGGAAAACTTACTTCGCAGAATGGGTTCTGCGAAGTAAAGTTGAACAGCCTGACTGCATCTATTGCAGCGTTCTCCGCAGATGATCTTCTAGCTGCTGGCTCCAGACTTCAATCTGCGGATTTTTATGTACATCATTGCAGCTGAAGCCCGGCAAAGCGCTCATACCGATGTATCTGTGCGTACGATGCACATGCTCCAGCACCTCGTCCACGCTTAGTCTGTTGAAAAATCCGTCCGGATCGCTGAAAGCCTGCCCCGGAGCGTTCCAGGTCGTTGAAAGCATATAAGCTTTCCCGGTCATCATCCCACCTTGTCCGTAAATCTCTGATCCTTGGTAAAACACCCCGTAAGCAAAAACCTTGTCCATATAAGTTTTGAGCAGCCCAGGTACGCTGAACCAATAGACAGGCGTTTGGTAGATCACTAGTTCGGCCCAGGCATAGGCCAGCTGTTCTGCTTCGGGATCGTATCCGTCCTGTAAAATAGTCGTTCGGACTTCATTGTTTTCACTTAATACTGAGACCATCTTGTCCATCAAGGTGCGGTTCAACCGGCCGTCTCCCTCACGGTAGGATTCATGTCCGTTTACAATTAAAATTTTCATTGTCTATAACTCCTTGTATATGAAATTGCCTTGTTTGGCTCAAAATTATTATAAATGCATTAACTTCATTTTGGGAAGTAGTGGTTATTTATTCATATAGTTTCCCTAAAGATACTTTTGTGCTACGATTAGAAAAAAACGTATAAGCAGGGAGGCAGCTCAATGTTAAAGTCAGAAGAGATCGTCGTGTTGGATAGAGGAATACCCGGTGAAGCTTGTCCTATAGAGAAAACACTGGCCGTCATTGGAACCAAATGGACCATACTGATCGTTCGGGATTTATTGCTAGATAACACGCTGCGCTTCAGCGATCTGCTTCGCTCGATGGAAGGCATCAGTCCCAAGACATTATCACTGAGGTTAAGGGATTTGGAGGAACACGGGATCGTGGATAGGGCTGTCTACCCGGAGGTTCCGCCCCGTGTGGAATATACTCTGACAGAGAAGGGTAGGGAGCTAGAAGGAATACTGATCGAGCTCAAAAGATTCGGATTGCAGCTATAAAAAATAGTATCTTTACGATCAAATATAGAGGAACAGAATAAGCAGTATGTAAAAAACCGCTCATCCGTATTTCGGATGAGCGGTTTCGAAATTATTAATGTGATTTTACAGCTGGAAGGATTCCGTCATATTATTACCGAAATAACAAAGGAACACCTAGGGAATAGATAACAATCATCATCATAAGTACTGTGATGTGATTAAGCGAGAAAATGAACATCGAACGGGCCCACTTGTCCTCCTGCTTCCGTTGATATCCGTTGATGCTCAGAATCAACCAGATCAGGCTCAGGAGTGCATTTGCTACAGCAATGTAAGGATTAAAGGACCAGAACAAAAAGCTGCATAGGAACAGAGCAACCAGATATACGTTCATCTGTACGTAAGTTCTACGAATACCCTTGACAACCGGCAGCATCGGGATGTTAGCCGCTCGATACTCCTCCATGCGCCTAATCCCGATTGCGTAGAAATGAGGCATCTGCCAAATAACCATCAGTAGAAATAAGGCAATAGCATTGGGATGTAAAATATCTGGTGAGATCGCGGCCCAACCGATCAACGGCGGAATCGCCCCAGACAAGCTCCCAACTTCGGTATTATAGATGGTTCTGCGTTTTGTCCACATTGTATAAGGCACGACATATAAGAACAGCCCCAGAAAGCCTACGAAAGCAGATAGCGGCGAAGCAATATAGAGTGCTACAAGACCGCCGACCGCGAAATAAATACCAATGATCAGACCGCTTCTAATATCAATGATGCCAGAAACAGTTGGCCTGTTTTTCGTCCTTTCCATCATGCGATCGATATCACGGTCGTATAAATTATTAAAAATACCGGCCGCTCCAATTACCATGGAAGATCCAATTAGTGCCAACGTCATGTTGCCGATCTTATCGATTAGAGGTATTCCATGTACGAACAACGCCATACTGAGCCCTGCGATCATGGCGATAAGGTTCGACTTTATAATACCAATCTTAATCGTTTCAAATAGTACCTTCGTGATTGAGATCGGAACTGTTTGGATGCTAACCGTGTTGCTTTGGATTTGCATGTCTCTAACACACCCTTCCCGGTAAGTTAACTTCTATAGGTTTAGGTTACCATATTGGTGTCGTTCATGTGCTTAGCTTCAACAAACACTCATGATTCTGTCAAAAATCTTTGTCGCTTTCGTGAAATAGCAATTTCTAATCGTGCGAGTCATAGTCATGTTCCAAATTGGAGGGTAGATTGAATGAGTAATTTTAATAAAATCCCCTTGAATAAAGTACATATTATAGGTTCCGTCGGAAGTGGTAAAACAACATTAGCTAAAAATCTATCAAATAAACTGAGAATACCGCATTATGAATTGGATAATGTTGTTTGGAAGAGACATAAACCACGAGACATTAAAAGAACTGATGAAGAGAGAGATCAATTGTTGAGCTCAATTATTGGTTCGAATACTTGGATTATAGAGGGGGCTCATTATAACGAATGGGTTTTCCACAGTTTTCATAATGCGGATTTAATCATATTTTTGGATACTGATTATTCGCAACGAAAGTATCGAATAATCAGAAGATACATCCTACAGTTACTTAGAATAGAAAAATCAAATTATAAACCATCTTTTGAAATATTCAGAAACATGTTTATCTGGAATGATAACTTTGAAAATCGAATCAAACCGAAGGTAATAAATAAGTTAGGCGAATATTCTTCTAAGTCCATAAGACTAAAAGATCCAATTGAATTTATAGATTCATTAGACTTTAACGGAGGATGATAGTTATTTAGTAGAAGATATAGGTTGGATCGTCACGAAAATTGAAAATTCTGAATTCAAATTCTCGATTGCCTTTAATAATACGGTTCCATCATTAGGAACACGACAACCCCGGTTAAGCTGACATATAGCCATATTGGCATCGTCCAACGGGCAATTCTGCGATGTTTATGCAGCTGGTTTGTCCATCCCCATACGAGAGTGAACAAGGCGAGCGGCACGATGATAGCAGCCAGAATGCTGTGAGAGATCAGAATGAAGAAATAAATCGGCCGGATAATGCCTTCACCACCGAACTTCGCCGTCTCCAAAGACATGTAATGGAACGTTAAGTAGGAAACAAGGAACAATAGTGTAGAAGAGAAGGCGGCGAGAATGAACCCTTTGTGAAGATTTACGTTCTTCCGTAGGATCGCAATCAAAGCGGCTAGCAGGAAGATAAAGGTGAAGCTGTTCAATACCCCATTGATTCTTGGAAAGATGGTAAGGTCGAAATCGATCTCTCCTTTGTAGCCAATCGGTGAGAAGAATAAGAGTAAAATAACGATATTTGCGACCAATGAGATGGTGACGATGGCAGCCGTATAATTTTTGTTGCTAGCTGGCCGCGGTGTATGGTGGTTTTCGCTCATTTAATTCGAAGATCTCCTTTCCTATCACATGGTAATGGCTCCATTATAAGCGCTTTTGTCGAACAGCAATCAAACTTTGATGTCAAATTAGCGAATTCTTATTGACGATTTAATGGCTGCCGAGTATGGAAGCCTTCGGCCATTACCGGTCATAACAAGACTATTCTACCCTCAAGGGATTACTCGAATTGCATCATCTTTGTTTTTTTCTTTGATATTTTGCTGTGAATCATGGAAAGGATAAAAAGCAGTGGAATATACACATAAATACAATAGAATCCAATCTCAACTACATTTTTTCCCAACCACTCAATCTTAACACGATCGTTAAACGGAAGAGTGGCCAGGAAGAGTGCTATAAGGATCAGAAGTAGTGACAGTGTGGGTTTAAGATTCGTAACTCTCTTTATAATTCGAGTACAACTCCAAATCGAGAGACAAAGCATGGGGATAATAATCATAAACCAGATACATATGAAAACAATTTCAATTCTTGCAACAACTGAAAACTCAATTACTTTAATCATTACCAATGATGGCCAGTAGGTATGCCTTAATAGCCCCTTACTAAAATACATGATGGTCACAAAAATGAGTACGGCGTACTTAAGTGTGATTAAAATTAAACTGAGATGAGCCCATTTTACATTTTTCTCGGGAGCTTTGATAAATGGAAAATAAATGAGTAAACCTTCAAATCCTATAAATAGGATGCCTGAGTTTTTAGAAGACATGAGCAAATCTTTGATTGAATGATCAAACATGGGCAAAACATTAATAAAATGTCCATATTTAATATTGAAGTACAATAACAATGGCAGCAGCCAGGAGAAAATGACCCCAAAAAAACAAAAGCCGGATATGACACGAAATCCTCCAGAAACGGCGTAATAAATGACACCGATGAGTAAGATGCCCAAAACCCACGTTCTAAGTTCGGGATATATCCAAATTTGTATGATTTCAATATAGCCGCGAAAGACAGTTAAAGCTAAAATAAAATAGTATCCAACGATAATTAGTGAAATCGCATTCCCTAGGAATTTACCAAATAGGATGCGATGTAAGTCGATGACATCTTTGGCTGGATTACCGAGCATCTTAAATATCATCCAAATGATAACATGAAGACTTAACCCCATCGCAAGAACCGAGATCCAAGCATCGTTGCCTGCAAATTCAAAAATGAAATGTTGAAAACTTAAAGCACCGACCCCGACTATAGAAGCATGGATGAGGAAAAATACAAAGAAACCGGAAACTAAGTAGTTATCCTTTACCATTTTCTGCACTAATGCCCAACTCCCAATGTTAATATTTTAACTTCTGTCTGCACATCAAATTTTATGTTTGGGTAAATTTGAGTAGTAAATTCCTTCTCATTCCAGTTCCTTTGGTGAATACTATGAAGATTGCCTATCCCAATGGGATCCACAAGATTCTTTTGGAAATCTTCCAGCATGCCTTTAATTTCCGCGTTTAAGTTATTTTCGATTTCTTTCTTCAAATTAAGCATATCGTTGTTGTTTTCAAAAGCATTTAAGGTTGAAGGATATTTTCCAAGGTAAATATCGAGATGAAGTGAAATGAAGGCATGTTCATTTTCTACGATCATTTTATGTTTCGAGTAAATAATTTTATATGTAATTTGCTCGTTTTGATCACTTTTAAAGTTATATGTGCTTGATTGTATGTCGACTTTATCGTCTTTAAGGAGCTTAATGAGTAAGCCTTTTTTATCTGTGAGCATAAGTTTTAATTTATCACCATGAAATACTCCTACACCGTTTAATTGCAAAACATCATCAGAGTCTTTAACCAAAACGGGCAAAAAAATATCTTGTCCTTCTCCAAAGTATTGATTAAGAAATATATGGCTATTTGTGGAAGGTGTATTCCCGTTCTTCATATTTTGTTTGATCAGATTAGATAAATAGACGGGTGGATATTTTAAAGTTTCTGCTAAAATATCACTAGCCTGATTTGTTGTTAAAACAAGTGTAGAGAGATTACTTATGAGGGGATCTCGAACAATGGAGCCGGCAAGCTCTGAAATGCCTCTTCTTGCCGTTTTTTCACTAATTACTATTGTCTGCAATTGACCGATTGCAATCTTGTGATCCGATTGTGAAGTGAAAGATGTAAGTGCCTCATTAAACGATGTAGCTTCTCCATTAAGCAAAAACAATTTCGCTTTCTTTTCAAATGCAGAATAGGAGGCACTCACGCTAAATGTTTCCCCTTGCAAGTCGAGTCCAATGGTTGTTATGAGCTTAACTCGATCAATAATTTGTTCTTTTGCGCATCCCGAGAAAAGGAAACAAAAGAATAGAAGGGAGAAATATCTTTTCATAACTCTAGTTCCTTTACTTAGTAATTTATTCGTTATTGTAATCGTTATTATTATCCTTAGCTTTTCTTTCCTTATATCTTCTCAACGAAAGTGGGCGTAAATAACGAGGTCGATTAAAAGTAAGGCTGAGGGAGGAGCGAATAAAACTATCTGTGAATTCACGGAAACGAAATGGGAACAAGGGAACAATGTAGGGATTACCCAACGATTTCAATCTCAACAGATGGCCTAAAAGTAGTAAGAGCCCAATCGTTATGCCTAACCCCCCCAATGCTGCCGCTAAGCATATCAATGGATATCTTAGAAAGCGTATTGTATTAGCCATTTTAAAGCTAGGTGTAGCAAATGAGGATAGAGCAGAAAGAGAAACAATGATAATTAATATATTGCTCGTTAGAGAGGCTTGCACGGCAGCTTCTCCGAGTACGATACCGCCTACAATACCCAACGTTTGTCCGACTTTGGTTGGCAATCTGGCGCCAGCTTCACGTAATAGTTCCACGGTTAATTCTAAGAGCAATACTTCAAGAAACGGCGCGAAGGGAACATTCGCTCTAGATTCAATAATCGGGCCTAGAAGAGATTGCGGTATGCCGGAATAATGAAAGGTTAACACGGCAACATAGGAGGGAGAGGCAAGAATAGAGAAGGCAACTCCCAAGAACCTTATGCTTCGAAAAAAAGAACCTATAACCCATGGCAGATAATAATCCTCGGGTGAGGCGAAAAAATCAAACATGGTGCTAGGTCCGGATATTATATATGGAGATCCACCGCTTAATATCGCAACTTGGCCGTTAAGAAGATTAAATTTTATCTTGTCTACACGTTCCGTTGACATAAATAAAGGGAATGGCGAATTTGCGTTATCCGTTATGACTTGGTCAAGAATAGAACTATCAAATACCACATCAAAATCAGCATCTAATAATCTTTGTCTTACGGTGTTTACATACTGTGGGTTGCAAATACCGTCCATATAAACAATCGCTACTCTTGTTTGTGATAGTGAACCTAGGATGTGCTCCTCAAATCGTAAATTCTCAGAAATTATCTCTTTACGAAGTAAATTTAGGTTAGTATCTATATCTTCCACAAACCCGACTTTCGGGCCAATTACGCTGTATTCGTTATCGGCTTCATTATTACCCCGATACCCGCGTTGTAGATCCGCAATAGGGATTAAAAGCCCTTCATTCAAATCAGGTTCAATTTGAACATAAATGAAGCCTTTAACCAAACTTTGTGAAACCTCGTTCACGTTAGAAGATAACGAGACATTTTCTAATGGAATCAAGCTTTTTAATGCCAGAAGACCGTTTATTTCTGTCTCTGAAATTTGAAAGCGATGTAATAATTCGTGGTGAATAAGTTTCTGGTCTACAATCGCTTTGCAATATGTAAAGTGAATCCGTTTACCATGAATAGTATGCACAGATTGCACCAAATCATTCGATTTGATGGTATCCTTCAAAACCGAGTATAAATTTACTGGAATTAGAAACACACCTCTCAGTAATATCTTTGCTTTATTATGAGCTTGGATATGGATTACTATTCCTATTTAAGTTGAGCACAGCTCGAGATCACAATCAGCTCTTCAAGATGAAAAACAACCTAGTCTGACATTAAGCAGGTATTCGTTCCTGACAGCTCAACAGATCCAAGCTCCAACGAGGAAATCATATGGAAAACTCGGCGTGTATAACAAAACGAAATAACTGTGGCGAACCATGTTGAGAACGAAAGTGAATAAGGATTTTACTACATTGTCGACCGCAAGAAAAATAGGATCATCACCGGCGGCGACAATGTGTATCTACCGAAAAATTCGCGTCCTAAGAGCAGGTGATTTTCTTCCTGCATACGACTACATGATACATCGCTTGACCGTCTTTGATCTCAGCCAGATGAAGAAGCTCAGTTTCTTTAACCGCTCTTATCGTTCGGGGCACAATATTCAAATCCATATTTCTGGCTTGCCTCATTACCTTGCCAAAAAATCCGGTGTGGTCGTGAGCAACCGTCTGCCCATACATGTGGACAATATCGTAATACACCAGCAATTCGCCAATTAATTCATTCGTGCTGTATTCAAATAGATGATGAGGATTCAGCGGTTGTTCATCTAAGAATGTCCCCGGGTTGGTAACATAACGATTGGGAGTCGAAACGATGAATATTCCGTCATCTTTAAGAACCCTCGCAGACTCCTTTATCCATGCTGCTCCACAAGGAAGGTGTTCGATGGTCTCAAAAGATACGACAACATCAAACGTTTTATCCTCGGCAATCAGCGCCTGAACATCACCCGTTATAAATTGAACGTTATCTCTGCTGTAACTCTTTCTTGCATGCTGCACGCAGTCTTCTGAGATGTCCACGCCGATTACAGTCTGTGCTCCCGCCTGCTGTAGCATCACTGAACCATAACCCGCTCCACAGGCAGCATCAAGTACGATTTTCCCATCAACATACCTGGCGGCGAGTTCATAACGCGCCAAATGCTCTTCCAATACTTGACTGAAGTTCTCCTTGACGACTTTGTTGATAACTATGCGTTCTCCGGTAAAAGGAACATCATTTTGTTCCATATCAAAAATATCCTCGGTATTTTCGCTGATTTCAGCACGCGGATGAGCAGAAACGATGAAATTAACGATATGGTAGGTTGGGGTCTCGCTTCTCCCAAGGGAAGCCATCTGGGCAATATAAGCTTCATCTTCAGCCGATTTCGGCGGCTCGTTTCCTCTGACGACCAGTTCATTAAAGCCCGCATCACGAAATAAACGAATCACTTCAGGCAGCTTGAAATAGGCAAGTTTATGTTCTTCCAAGTTACCTTCGATCAGTTTCTTCAAAACGCTGAAATGAAGAAGGTTTGAAAAAGCGCCGATTACTTGGCCCTCCGGTTTCATGCATTTTTGTACGCTGCTAAGTAATTCAATGACAGACGAATCGTTTCGGAGCTCGTATGGAAGAAGGATTACATCGAAAAACTTCTCTGGAAACTGCTCAAACGCTATAAGCGGTTCATCCACCTGTACGTCCGCAAATAATGCGGCACTGTCCGCCTCAAAAGGATCCCATTCTATCCCATAAAGCTTCGCATGCTTGAAGCGATTCTTCAACTGAAGAAGAGTGCCTCCGCCCTTACAATTGATCTCCAAAACTCGTAGGCAAGCATTTTCCGGTTTTTGAATCATTTCAACGAAATCAAACCGAATTTCGTAGGCATAATCCGAGATATATCCCCACTTTTCCTTAAATTTCTGCCGGTTGGTCGAGAGCAAGGAATCAAATTTATCGGCATCATCTTTCCATGATGTGCTTCCAAAATGGTGAATAAACGAATCCTTACAGAGCATTAAGCAATATCCGGCCTTACGAATACGGTATGAATAGTCATCATCTTCATAGTTTCCGGGAGTAAATATCTCATCAAGGGAACCGATTGAATTAACGACGTCCTTTTTAAAAAGCAAACAAAATGCGATGAGCTTTAAGCGCTCCTCCCATTTCTGCGGGTCACTTACGTTCAGTGCTTTCGCGAATTGCTGCAATTCTTCGATTGTTCGATATGAAACGGCAATCGACTGATAGTATGAGCAGTTATTTGTGATACTGCCAACTGCCCCGATTTTTGCGTCGCTATACAAACAGACAACCAAATTGTTCAGCCAATTCGTTGTAACAATCGTATCGTTATTTAGCAATAAAATATTGTCGCCAGCTGATATTTCAATTCCTTGATTGCATGCTTTCGTAAATCCCAGGTTCTGTTCATTCAATAGATACCGGATATCCGGCTGCTCTTTGATCCATTCCACTGATCCGTCGGTGGAATGATTATCTACGACGATGAGCTCATAAGTACCAGCTTGCGTGTAAGTTCGGATGCTTTCTATACACCATTTTGTATAGTCAAGCTTATTACGGGTCGCAATGATAATACTTGTTTTCAAGTGTCTGCCTCCGATCATCTGTGAGTAGCCGTATAGGGCCGTATTGTTGTCAGTAAACGATCAGACAAAGTGGTACTTTTGTTAGCAGGGGTGCGATTAGAAGCCCGAATTTCTTCGATACGTCAACATAGCTGTTAGCCATTCCTATAACCGGTTCGAAGCGCTCGGGCTTTTGATCGCGAGCCTTGGAAAACCATTCACGAGAAAGGTTGAAAAAACCAAGAGAATGCGCGAAAACAGCAGCAGTGATCAGCTCGGCGTATTCCATTGTATCCGCCTGGTGTAGGCAAATATCGATCAGTTTACGTTGATAGACAGGTGGGGCGGCTAGAAAGCCATACATGAATAAGGCAGGAAGCAGGGAGAGTCCGGAGTTGGATGTACTGAGGGAGAGAAATGCTCCCCATGCGCCGCAACGCAGCAGCGCGAGCTGACGGCGCTGAAAAGAAGCGCTTGAAAGTTCCTTTACTCCGTTCAAGTCCGACATGGTATCGTCATCCTTCATCGTGAGAGCCCAGAGGTAAAGCTCAGCGTCTGTGTTGTATTGCGGAATTGCCAGCAATTGCTCTAGAAGAGAACGGGCTTGCTCATCTTCGCCTGTCTGCGTTAGCCAAATAGCCAGGAGAATCGGATTGGGGGACGCGAAGCCTGGCTGTCTCCACAATTTCAAGGCAAAATCGACATTTCTGATATCTATGGCTGTTTCTAACAATAACGTATGAACGAGCGCTCGAATTCGATCACTATTGCAGATTGAAAGGAGGTTCAATAATTCCTCCTCTTCTCCCAATAATAGGGCGGTAACGGCCAGACGATGCCAAGCAGGTCCGTAGCCCGGATGATAGGCCAATGCCTTCCGGTAATGGTCCATCGCGTCTTGCCAGAGAAACAGCCGCTCGTGAATCGTTCCTGCCAAGTAATGGCTGCGATACGTTCCTGAACCGGATGAAGTCGTATATTGTAACGATCTTTCGGCGCATCGCATCGCTTGACCGATTACTTCCAACCCTTCTGCCAGCTTCCCTTTATCCAAACAAAGTGTTGCTTTAAGCTCCAACAGATCCGAATAATCGGGATAGAACAAAAGCGCTTCGTCGACCAAGAGTTCCGCCTCTTCCGGTTTGCCGATTTCTCTGAGGGAAAACGCGGTTTTCAGTACTAGATCAGACATAAATCCTGCGTTCACCGGGATTCGAGGGATGAGAGGGGAGAAAGTGACCAGAGCGCGATCATAGTCGCCGACCTGAAAATATTCGGTCCCTAGCGCGTACTGCATCCGCAGATCCTCGGGATCCTGTTCGAGAATATCCCGCAAAATCGCCAAATTCCGTTCGTTTTTTCGCTTTTTCTCGATGATGGAATCCAGATATCCATAATGAAGCACCGTCAAAGGAGCATAAGCGATTCGAGCACCGGATATGGCTGTAATCGAAGGCACGATATCCTCGTGAATTCTCCCGCCGTAAAAAATGCGGGAGTCGTTTCGGAACAGTCGGCATACGGCGTCTGTTATATATTCTTCTCCTGGTTGCTTTCCGATATAGTTAATCATTTTTACATAACAGCCGAATAGTTCTGTCTGATTTAGCAAAAAGTTCAGAGCGACGGTGTCAGTATCTCCAAGCTCTTCATCCGCGTCCAGAACCAAAATCCAGCGGCCCGTTGCCCTACAGATACCGGCATTGCGGGCTTCAGCAAAGTCTCCATTCCAAGGGAATTCGATAACAACGGCATTGTGACCTAATGCAATTTCTTTGCTTCGGTCCAATGAGCCCGTATCGACCACAATGATTTCATTAACTAAACGAGAAACGGAAGAAAGACAGCGATCCAAGTGATCTGCTTCATCGCGAACAACCATACATAAGGATAATGCAGACATTTGTTCCACTTGGTTTCCTCCTAAAATCCATCTTCGAACGGGGCCGCGAGCCGTGAACTCAAGACCAACCCGTAATGCTTAGAGTCCGATTTGATGTTTGCCAGATGGGTATCAGCCAAAAATACCATCGTACGGATTAGCTGCTGTGCCTGTAACGGGTCCGAAGGTTCCTGAAGGTTCAATTTGTTCTTCCACTCGTTAATTACGGATAATGCGACCGGCGTTTTTCCGCTGGCAAAAGCGGCTTTGACCGCAAACGGTAGTTCCTCCGGGGGGACATCTTCAGGCAGTCCATCCCGTCTCTTTCCGTCGGAAATCCAGGATATCCAATCCTTCATCTTTTCCCGGACTAAGGCAATTTGCGAATGGCTCGTGCTTTGCGTGCGGTGCAAAAGACTCTTCAAGCCGTCAATATCGCCAGTAAGCAGTTTTAATGAGAATTGGATTTTGACCGAGTGACTCATGGTAAGTAACTTGCCCCAGTCTTTTAGCAGCCCTGCAACAGTGTGGTAACAGCCGCTTTCCATCAGAAAAGCAATGATTTGGAGTGCTGCTTCCGGTGTTGCAACACGGATTTGCTGCTTAAATAAAGAAGATAATTCGTACTCGCGCCCTCTGCATTTCATAAACCGGAATAACCTGTATAACGGAGGATTCAAGCTCGGTTTATGGTGTATCGCCTCCGCATACCAATTGGCGGAAGGGAGGTAATCCCGCAATGTTTCATGCAGCAATCCAAGCGCATAGCACGTTTGATACGTCCCAATTCCTTCCTCAGTATGATATCCTTCCGGCGGGGGACCCAGCTTGTAAGCCGCGAATAGCGACATTCTAGCCTCATTCGTCCGGCCAAGCTCCATTTCGAAAATACCTTTTATATGAAGGAGATCCGTATACTTCGGATACCGCTCAAACCCTTCAGCACATACTTTGACTGCTTCCTCAATTCTCTGAAGTGCCTGGAGACAGCGCGCTTCGCACTTATAAAGCAGATGCGTATAGCTTAGACTAGGAGACGCTTTGGCTCGTGATCTGCGAAAGACCTCCAAGGCACGTTCGGACTGCCCTGACCGTAAATATTCAACTCCGATATTATATAGATGAAAAGGATCATCTGGGAATTCCGCTAACGTTTCGAGAAGCAGCTGTAGATTTCGATTCACCTTGTTTTTTTTCAAGACGACTTCGTTTTTATATCCGTAGTGATGAATTTTTACCCCGCTCATATGAAGGGAATCATTCGGATTATGCAGAAATATGCTGGGACCAATCTGTTCGTGAATGCGTCCCTCGAACCGATGCTCCGGGGCGTTGCGGAACATGCGCAATACGGGATTGATGGATGTTCCTTGAAGTCCAGTTCCTACATAGTTATGAATTTGCAGAAAAAAACCCGCATATTCGGGGTGTTGTGCGCATATGAGCAGCTTCTCTTTATCAGCCGGTTCAATTTCTTCATCGGCGTCCAAAAATAAAATCCAATGACCCGTTGCAACGTTCAACCCGACATTACGTGCAAAGGAAAAGTCGTTCCGCCAAGGAGAAATGATGACGCGAGCCCCGAACGATTGGGCGATTTCTACTGTATGATCTGTAGATCCGGTATCCACTATGATGATTTCGTCGGCAATGCCGTCCACACTCTTCAGACAACGGGGTAAATGTTCCGCTTCGTCCTTAACGATCATACATAGCGATATCCGGAGGTGCTGCACGTAAATTCCTCCTTTGGGCAGCATTCCAATCCGTATGCCAGCCTGTTGCGTTCAGCATTCGAATGCTCGTATCGATCCGCCCTAAGTCGAGTTGTAAAACCGAGTGGTGGGGAGCCCTTTCCAAACTTTCCAACAGTACGTTTCGTGCCAGTTGCAAGTAACAAAGCGAAATCCCGATCCTTGCATTTTCGTGATCCGGAGTTTGTGCCAACACCTTATCAAGCATTGTTGCGGCATTGCTGTAATGCCCCTTGGTATAGAGGATTTCCGCGATCATATATAAACCTTCTGTATCCAGCTCTCCCGTTTTCATAAGTGTGAGAAGACGGTCGGCAGCGTAAAGAATGAACCCGTATCGGTACAGTAACTTGGACATAATCAGTGACAAAGGCTCAGACAGACTGACAAGCTGGTCTGCAATCGGAATCATTTTAAGCTGGACCGCTCGTTCAATCAATTCCTCTAAAAGGGGGAGAAAGTTGGGATCGTCATTCGCGTATGGGCCACTACCCATTTTTAATATATGGTGTTCTAAATATTCGAACGATTGCTGTTCTTCCGGCGTTAATTGTTTATAAAATCGGTAAGGCAATTCCAGCTCCTCACTCCATCTGCATAATGCCAGATCCATGCACCGCTTCCGTCTGAACTCTTTCACATGGTTCGGTTCCGCGTCCATTTTCTTATATGCATCGCGATATCGGCCAGTTTGCATCAGACACTCAAGTAGCAATTGCCGGTCGCAGGATTCCATAAAACCTGAGGTTTGAAGAAGCTCCAGAGCCTGAGGATATGCACCGATTGCAGCCAAAAGACGAGCAAGCCGGTTCCGGTTCTCAATCCTGCCGGCATCCATAATCGTAGAAAAAAGCCCCATGATCTGTTCATCCGATACTTCTAGCTGTTGCAAAACATCTGCCCATTCCCACAGTGCGGGATCGAACTCGGGATGATCGTCTACGCATTTTCGGTATAGCGCACTTGCCTGCTGCACGTCCCCGAATTTTCGGGAGACACGCGCCATGGCGCAATAAGTCAGGAAGGAACCCATTCCGGCCTCGGATACATAGGTTGTAGTCTCTTGAGCCTCTTGAGCCGCTTTAGTAGCTTTCAAGTAACTTTCAAGAGCTTCCTGCAACCGTCCCGAGTGCTCAAGGGCCTCTCCGAGCAGATGATGCAGGTCCGCGTAATCGGGATACCGGTAGCTTTCGATGTGAAGTAGTTCAGTAGCATCCTCCCACCGATTCAGTTCCAACCACACTTTCGCGCTATCGCGAATGAGAGTTGGGCGGAATGGAGCCTGCTCCGGCACACGAGAGCGAGCTAACGCAAAGAGTACGGTTGCTTTCTCAACGTTTTTCAACTGGCAGTAGGTAACGCCTAAATTGTAGAGATGAAAAGGGTCTTCAGGCCGTTCCTCCACTACTTTTTCGAGAATGCGCAGATTTCGCACCGCTTTTTGCTTTTTTTCAATGACTTGGGGCAAGTATCCATCATGCACGAATTTCAAAGGAGATAATACTGCTGATGACGAATGATGGGAATCCGGCATAACGATTTGTTCGTGAATGGCGCCATGGAACCGATATCCTTTTTCTCTACGGAACACTCTAGTCTGACATGTTTTTAAACGTTCCCATGCATGGTCTCCAAATCGGTTTTCAATTTCCACAGATAAGAGATCCGAATCCGTTTGTACCAGAAATTCACGCAGGCGATCGGCCCCTTCGACAAGTTGCTCATCAGCATCAAGGATTAAAACCCATTGTGTGGTCGCTTTCGATAGCGCAAAGTTTCTTGCACTTGAAAAATCATCTCCCCACGCCATGGAAAACACCGTCGCTCCAAAAGAGCGGGCCACATCTACAGTTCTATCGGTCGAGCCCGTGTCGACGATAATCAATTCATCCGTAATCGGGCAAATACTCCTCAGGCAGCGGGCAATGCAATCTTCTTCGTCACGAACGATAAGATGAACGCCAAGCAGATCGCTGGACATGTTTTTGATTCCTCCTGAAGAAGGGAGCACATAGTTTCCTAGTACTCCTTAGAAATTAAGTTCCTTGTGCATTAAAGAAAACATCAAGAGTTGTACCTGAGGCAGCCTGGTAGGATAGACGGGTATATTTGAGGAATCTGGTGGGAACCAGGACCGTTGCTGCTCCGCCTGCTACTGCAAGACGAGATGAATCGGTAGCCCAGTTCGAACCGTTCGCGCTGATTTCGACATAGAGATCCACAGTATTGGCTGCTGGGCCTGTGTTGTAAACAAAGTAAGAATACGTACCCAGATTTGATGTCGTTACCGCAGAGAGCGGAGTTAAAGTATTTGTAGCAACTACTCCGGTAGTGCTAGTTTCCGTAAAGCTTTTTTGAGAGATCGAGGTGACGCTGTTTAACGTACCTGCTGTGATCGTTGCTCCAAGAACCGCAGACAGAGTACCTGTCGTGATCGTCGCGCCAAGTAGCGCATTAAGTGTACCGCCGGCAATCGTCGCGCTTTCCACAGCCGTGAGTGTACCAGCAGTGATGGTTGTTCCAAGGACGGCAGCCAGAGTACCGGTTGTGATCGTTGCGCCAAGTAGCGCATTCAGCGTACCGCCGGCAATCGTCGCGCTTTCCACAGCCGTGAGTGTACCAGCAGTGATGGTTGTTCCAAGGACGGCAGCCAGAGTACCGGTTGTGATCGTTGCGCCAAGTAGCGCA